>NZ_CP015423.1:1820000-2420000 GCF_001719045.1 Paenibacillus polymyxa | reverse complement strand
TGAGCGTGGCGACGAGCAGCAGCGTGGCATTCAATTGTTTGAAGGCTCGGTCAAGCTGATTTTGCCGGATTTATTTAAACAATATAACGGTATTATTTTGTTTATATCTCTCGGTGCAGTGGTTCGTATGATTGCACCAATTTTGGTGGATAAAAAGGTAGACCCAGCGGTAGTTGTCATTGATGATCGTGGCGAGCATGTCATTAGCGTATTGTCTGGCCATTTGGGTGGCGCCAATGAATTGACCCGCCATGTAGCGGCTGTACTAGGCGCACGTGCTGTAATCACGACTGCATCGGACGTGCAGGGCACGATCCCGGTGGACATGTTTGGTCGGGAATTGGGTTGGGTGGTCGATAGCTTCGACAAGGCCACTCCTGTGAGCGCCGCTGTTGTGAACGAGGAGCCTGTTGCGCTCATACAAGAGACAGGCGAACGGAACTGGTGGCGTTATGACAAGCCTGTACCTGGACATATCAAGGTATATGCTTCGACGGCAGAAGCATTACAAGAACCGTTTAACGCCGCGTTGGTCGTGAGTGACCGTTTATTGGAGCCGGAGGAAGAGGAGCAGCTTCTTTCTAATGGCGTGCTGTACCGTCCGAAAAGCTTGGTGCTCGGCATCGGCTGCAACCGCGGGACTGCATTGGAGGAACTGGAGGCGGGTGTGCTGGACACCTTGCAAGAGCTGCGTTTGTCCGTGAAAAGCGTACGGAATATTGCCACCATTGATCTGAAAAAGGACGAAGAGGGCTTACTTGCCCTTTGCGCCAAATACGGTTGGGAACTGGTGACGTATACTCCGTCAGAGCTGAATACGGTGCAGCTTCCCAATCCATCGGAAACCGTCTTCAAATACACTGGCGCATATGGGGTCAGTGAACCTTCAGCCTTGTTGTCTTCTGGTGCAGACCATTGGCTGCTGGAGAAGAAAAAAAGCGGCAATATGACGCTGTCTGTAGCGCGGGTTTCCTATGACTGACATCATGAAGCAGGCTGTACAGTCTGATCCGTCTGCTGCTACGCGCAGAAGCCGTATTGTTGTTGCCGGAACAGGCAGCGGCGCAGGCAAAACGACGGTTACCCTCGGGCTGATGAAGGCGTTCGCCGACAGCGGCCTGCGAGTGCAAGGGTTTAAGTGCGGGCCGGATTATATCGATCCGACCTATCATACTGCCGCGACCGGGACCTCTTCCCGTAATCTGGATTCATGGATGACCTCACCGGATACGGTGCGTGAAACCTTTATCCGTGCTTCCGAAGGCGCGGATATTTCCGTGATTGAAGGCGTCATGGGGCTGTATGACGGCAAGGACCCGCTCAGTAACACCGGCTCGACCGCTGAGATCGCCATGCTGACGGACAGCCCTGTATTGCTGGTGGTCGACGTGCGCAGTATGGCACGAAGCGCCGCCGCTATTGTGCTCGGCTTTCAGCGCTTGGAGCCCAAGCTGCGCATTGTGGGCGTAATTGTGAATCGCTGCGGTAGCCAAGGGCACTATGGCATCGTCAAAAAGGCGATTGAGCAGGAGTGCGGCATCCCCGTGCTCGGCTGGTTAAAGCGTGATGACGGGCTGGATATTCCTGAGCGTCATCTGGGTTTAGTACCCGCTGTGGAACGCGGCGAGCTGGAGCCGCTTTTCCAACGGGCGGCAGAGCTGATCCGCGCGGGTACGGATCTGGATGCCCTGCGGGCATTGGCGGATTCGGCTCCGCCGTTGTCTCTGCCCGCACAACCGTTGTTTTCCCCGGATTGGCTTCCATCAGCAGGGCATGAAGCTGATACCGGGGAACGTCCCGTCATCGCCGTCGCCAGAGATGCGGCGTTCAATTTTTACTACCCGGAAAATATGGATTTGCTACGTCAGGCGGGAGCAGAGATTGTCTATTTCAGTCCGCTGGCGGGAGAACGCGTACCTGAGCAGGCAAGCGGCCTATACCTGGGCGGCGGTTTCCCCGAAGAGTTTGCCGCAGATATCGCTGCAAATACGGGCTTTTTGGAAGATATCCGCAACGCGGTAAGCCAGGATATGCCAGTATTCGCCGAATGCGGCGGTTATATGGTACTGGCACGGACACTTACGGATCGTATGGGGAATGCCTATCACATGGCCGGGGTTATTCCGTCGGACGTCCGCATGCAGGAGAAACGGGCTGCACTGGGATACCGGGAAGCAACCGCTTTGCAGGATTGCTTGCTGCTGGAGGCTGGAGAGACCATTCGGGGACATGAATTTCATTATTCTGTCATGCACTATGATGAATCATCCGCCCCCTACTCCTACGCCTATCAAACCAAGGGGATGCGTGGTCTCCAGAGTGAGGGTTATGCGAAAGGGAACCTTTTGGCAGCCTACACGCATATTCATCTTGCATCTCTTCCCAAGGCGGCAGCACGCTGGGTAGAACAATGCCGGGCTTACGGTCAATAGGTTTGCAAACGAGTCCACTACTTCATATAAACGAAAAAAGCCGAGTCCCCTAAAGGGCCCGGCTTTTCTAAATTCAATAGATTTAAACCTTACATAGTATGGAAGCGTATACATTACTTTTTTGGTGATTCGCTTACATGAGTTTTTTCAGTTGGGAAATCCTTCCCTGACTCACGCCAAGCATGGAGGCGAGTTGTTTTTGTGAAGATGCTGGATGTTCTTCCATAAGCTCTCTCATTTTCTCCAAAATAACGTCTGTGCGCTGATAAATTTTTTTCATATGCATATTTTGCTTAAGTGGAGGTGAATGGGTTTCAGTCGCTGTGACCGGAATTAAATCTTCCGTTTTCATCGAGGCTGCACATTCATCGCAGATAAACTGATCTTTAAAGTAGGTGTTGGTATCAACCGCACCGCAAAATATACAGTTGGTTGATTTGTACTTACGGAGCATGAGTGTCTGGTCTTCAATAAAAAACTCTAATGGATCGCCGATGTCAATCTCCATCGTCATGCGCAACTCTTTAGGAAGCACAATTCGCCCCAAGCTGTCCAAGGGCCGGGTCATTCCAGTCCTTTTCATTCATGCAACCTCCCCGGTTTTTTAAGATTTATAGAATGTATAAGGTTTGAGGCAATTCTTATCAATTCTATAACCGCAAGCATAAATTCTTACAAAAAGCGGCCCTTCATTGTTAATCAAGCATGGACGCACTTTTTTTCTTACGAGTATACCATAAACAGGCCGAATCGCCATCGTTCAGATTTATAAAGTTTGAATAAGTTTTAATAAGTTTATTGCGAGCGAACATATATGCTATAATCGTCTGCTAAAGGATTTAATAGGCCGTCTGTAGAATTATTTATATATGCCGTAGCTCGGACAATGATGGCGGTGTTATGAGAAATGGATAAGGGCCAAACGGAATTTTCTGAGCGTTTTGACCCCACAAACAAGAATAAATGACACGGGCCCCGCCTTTAAAGTCCTTATATACAAGTCAGGCAAGGAGGATTTATCATGGAAAAAAGAAAAGCATTGTTGTTAGGAGATTATTCGTATCCGGAGTTTCACCCGCTGCAAGGGGTGGACGAAGAGATTAGCCATATTTTACAGGATTGGATGACCGTACAGTGCAGTGAGAATCGTAAAATGCTGCTCAAGGAAAATCTAACCTCATTTGATCTATGTATCTCGTACTGCGATAGCCGCAAGGAGGTTCTGTCACCTCAACAAACAGCAGGATTGCTGTCTTATGTTAGTGGCGGGGGTGGATTGCTTGTGCTGCATAACGGAATCACATTGCAAGGACGGTATGAAATTGCACAGTTAATGGGGGCACGTTTCTTGCGACACCCGGCTGCAGGTCCACTTTCCTTCAAAGTAACGGAGCCGGATCATCCGATTATGGAAGGAATCGAGCCGTTCGAGATGCAAGAGGAGCCGTATCGTTTTGATTTTGATCCTTTCACTGAAAAAACACTATTGATGGAATATGAACACGAAGGCCAGTGGTGGCCGGCGGCATGGTCACTGTCCTATGGCTTGGGTCGGGTCGTCTATTTGATGCCTGGACATAATCAGCCAAGCTTCCAACACGAGGGATACCGCAAGCTGCTGCTTCAGGCTGCCAAGTGGGCTGGACGCTTTCCGGGTTAAACATAGATCATTCCATTCATTGAGGAAGGGGAGCTGCGAACTTTATGCGGCTCCCCTTTTCAGGTTATACTATAGGTAATCACAGGTAGGGGAGGATATATTATGAGCGATTTGTTCAAAAAAGCCATCTCATTGGGGTGGGGCCTCACCGTTGTCAGCAAAGAAAAGGTGGAGAAAGCCGTCGAGGATCTTGTAAACCGGGGAGAACTTGCGCCCTCGGAATCCAAAGCGCTGGTCGATCGTCTGATCGAACGAGGGGCAGAGGAACAGGGACAATTCAAAACAGTGATCCGCGAACAGGTTAGCCGCATTTTGCAGGAGCTGGAAGTCCCTACCGAAAACGATGTTACAAGTTTGGAGCAGCGTGTGGCATTGTTGGAAAAACAGGTAGCGGAGCTGGAAAAAGAAAAGGCGGCGCTTACGGGTTCGAGCGACGCTGAAGAAGCGAACCGGCTGGATTAAAATGGCGGTTCGTATGAAGCACGCCGGTCGTTACCGGGAAATTGCCATGGCGCTGGCGCGTCATGGCTTTGGCTATATGGTGGAAGAAATGGGACTGTTCCAGCTGCTGTCATTGCCTCGCAAGTGGCTGACGAGAGAAACTCCCGAGTCCAAAACGCTAGGTGAACGGATTCGACTTGTGCTGGAGGATCTGGGGCCTGCATTCATCAAGCTTGGACAGTTGGCAAGCACACGTGCTGACCTGCTGCCGGAGCCTATTATCCGTGAGCTGGTTAAGCTTCAGGATCAGGTACCACCGTTTTCATCTGAAACGGCGCGTGGCATTCTGGAGCAAGAGCTGGACACGTCATTAGAGGACATACTGGTTCGTTTTGACGATGTTCCGCTGGCCGCTGCTTCGATCGGGCAAGTGCATCTGGGCAAGCTGCACAGCGGCGAAATGGTCGCCATTAAAATCCAGCGTCCTGGCGTTAATCGCATTATTCGGCGAGATTTGGACATTTTGCGGGAACTGACCGCTATGGCAGCCAAGCGCTGGGAGTGGGTAGAGCGATATCAGCTTCGCCAGATGGTGGAGGAGCTGGGGAGATCGCTCATTCAGGAGCTGGATTACAACCATGAAGCCCGTAATACAGAGAAGATTGCGCTCCAATTTGAGCAGGACCCACATATCTATATTCCGAAAATATACTGGGATCATACCTCTTCCCGTATACTGACTATGGAGTTTCTAGACGGAACTCACTTGGGTAGTCGTGAAGAGCTATTACGCCGTGGATATAACTTGAAAGAACTGGCGCAGCGGCTGGTGAACAGCATGCTGCATCAAATTTTTATAGAGGGATTTTTTCATGCCGATCCCCATCCGGGGAATTTACTCGTTTTGAAAAATGGCAGTCTCGCTTATTTGGACTTTGGCATGACGGGAAGGTTGAGCGAAGAGATGAAGAATCATCTCGCTTCCCTCATTATTGCCCTGATGCGCAAAAATACCGATGCCATGGTTCGGTCTATCGAACGTTTGGGTCTGGTCGAACCGGACACCGACCTGAATGCGCTGCGTGCCGATCTGGACAAGATACGGGAAGATTACTCAGACGTTCCTTTCTCACAGATTAGTATTGGTGATGCTTTGAACGACCTATTTGGCGCAGCGCAGCGCCATCGGATTGGTTTGCCGTCGGACGTCCTGTTGCTAGGCAAGGCGTTGCTGACACTGGAGGGGGTCGTGGAGCACCTGGACCCCGATCTCAGTATTATCGCTTTGGCTGAGCCCTTTGGTAACAAGCTGTTGAAGGAACGCTTCAGCGGTCGTCGTATCCGAGGCAAGCTGCTGGGTGGTGCGACTGAGCTGGTGGAGACGCTGATGGAACTACCAGGACATGCGAGGCATTTGGCCTCGATTATCAGCAAGGGCAAGCTTAAGCTGGAGGTTACTGTGCCGGAGCTGGAAATGCTTCTACGCAGGCTGGATCAGATCAGCAACCGTCTGTCATTCAGTATCGTGCTGTTAGCGTTCAGCATTATTATGGTCGGACTGATTATCGGTTCATCGCTGAATCATCAGGTGACCATGCTGTGGAATGTACCTGCCATTGAAATCGGCTTTGTTGTCGCTCTCTTAATGGTTGCCTTTTTACTATATTCCATTTTTAAATCGGGAAGATTCTAGATACTGACCAGAAAGGAAAACTTATGGATACACATAAGATGAATAATCTCCAAATTGCAGATGTGCCATGGCACCGCCTGACTACTCCTTATGGTAGGGGCACGGAGTTGCCACAATTGATATCCAACGGGGAGTACGCAGCAATTGCTGATCTGATAGAGCATCAAGGCACATTGTGGCAGGTTACGCCATGGGTGTTACTTTTCTTATTGCGTAATATGCATATGAGAAATTCGGATGATATCACGCGGAGTGAGTTGGAACTGTACCATGCGGTTGTTGGAACATTGGACATGGAAAACGCACAAGAGGATTCACAGAAGTCTGTAGAATCCCTAACCATGCTGCTGGACGAAAAATATCTATGGCCGGCAGACAGCGATCCAGAAGAAGATGAACTGGAGTGGGAAGAGGAAGAAGCACGCGGTTATGATCCGGTAGCTTTTTGGAGTTATTATGACTATAGTTATCGATTATTGAAGCAAGCACTGCCTGACTTTGAAGGCTTACTTCAGCAGCATGCGGACTCTGAGATTGCTGAATCCCTATCGGAGCTTGTACAGAAATTGCGAAAATTTTAAACATAAGAAAACGAATCAAATGAGCTATGACAGGAAACTAATCTTTTGCTAAGGAGTGATTTTAGTGGCAAAAAAATTAACTGATCTACATCGAATACGTCTCTTAAATCTCCTTCGTGATATTGGGTTTGAACCATCAAAAGTTACTATAGAAAATAAACAGGGGGAAACTGAGGTTATTGATTTAGAGTCCCCGTTACCGAAAGGGTTGCAAGCTGTTTTAAATTCCCGAGGCAGCTTAAGTAAGGAGCAATTACTTGAGATCGAAGAGAGTGTTAAACAATCCAGAGAGGATTGGGATTAGATGGGGTATTTATTTGATACGAATGCAGCTATTGCCCTTCATAGACTTGACTCATCTTTGGATAGAGTAATACGACAAGCTGAGAAAGACAAAGAGAATATTTTCTTTTCTGTTATAACTCAGTCCGAGTTTATAGCCGGGTTGCCCACTGATACTGACTTAGATTCAGTACCTTTTCTTGGCGGGGAATTTATTGCAGTTAATTCAGACATCGCAGTTAAAGCGGGGCGTATCAGAAGGGAACAAAAAGATAAGTTTGCAAGAAAGCTCAAGACTCCAGATGCATTGATTCTTGCGACAGCTATTATAAACCAATTGGTACTGGTTACGGCGGATCAAGATCTACAGTTCGCGGAGTCTGAGTATGAAGTTAAGGTGATAAACTTTAGCAGGTTAGAATTTTAGGAATTGCGAAAATTTTAATTATAAGAAAACGAATAAGATGAAGATAATGATCGATATTTCAAGGAAATAGATGATTTCTTTCTGTAAACAGCCTCTTAACTCATTCGTCTCTGCGAATTCCTTACGTTATAATGGTGGACTGAATGTAACGGACCGGGTTCGTTTGAGAGAGACGAGCTGAATGATAGGAGAGCCTTGGCGATTGGTCGCTGGACGGAGACCCGAAACACACGGGGTACGAGTCAACACGCTACTCTCCGTAAATATAGGAGGCTGGAACGAGACAGTATGAATCTTAGACAACAATGGTTCGGTAATATCCGGGCCGATATACTTGCGGGCATGACCGTGGCGCTAGCACTAATTCCCGAGGCGATTGCCTTCTCGATCATTGCGGGGGTCAATCCCATGGTCGGACTGTATGCCTCCATTTCGATGGCAATTGTCATCTCTTTTGCAGGTGGACGTCCGGCCATGATCTCGGCAGCAACCGGGGCCGTAGCTGTACTGGTCGTTGGCCTGGTGAAGGATCATGGCGTGGAGTATCTGTTTGCAGCTACCATTTTGGCAGGAATCATTCAAGTGCTGCTGGGTGTTTTGAAAATAGGTCGCTTTATCAGCTTTATTTCGCAGCCGGTTATGACCGGATTTGTGAATGCGCTGGCGATCCTCGTCTTTATGGCGCAACTCACCCACTTCCATGGAGCTAATTGGATCATGTACGCGATGGTAGCGGGGACGCTGCTCATTGTGTATATTTTACCGAGATTTGTGAAAAGCATTCCTGCTCCATTGACGGCAATCATCATCATGACGATCATTACGTATGTATTTGGATTGAATGTGAAAACGGTAGGAGATATCGGTACGCTAACCAGCTCGCTGCCTTCATTCCATTTGCCGCAAATTGAGTGGTCGTGGCATACTTTGCGGATTTTGTTGCCGTATTCCTTTACGATGGCACTGGTTGGACTGCTGGAATCGCTGCTGACAGCCAGTATTTTGGATGAAATGACCGAAACGAAGAGCAATAAAAACCGGGAAGCCCGCGGGCAAGGGATTGCCAACTTTGTAAATGGCTTTTTTGGTGGTATGGGTGGTTGTGCCATGATCGGACAATCCGTCATTAATGTCAGCTCAGGTGGAAGAGGGCGTTTGTCCACTTTTACGGCTGGGGTATTCTTGGCCTTTCTGCTGCTCGTGCTTGGCGGGGTTGTAAAGGAAGTGCCAATGGGTGCATTGGTAGGAGTCATGTTTATGGTGTGTATCGGAACCGTAGACTGGAAATCGCTCCGAAACATTGCTAAGGTACCCAAGGCGGACACGTTTATTATGGTGGTCACGGTGATCATTGTAGTGGCTACGCATGATTTGTCCAAGGGCGTGATCGTAGGCGTACTGCTGAGTGCTCTGCATTTTGGCTGGAAAATGGCTAAAATTCGCATCAGCGCAACGGAGAACAACGACGAAAAGGTGTACCATGTCAGGGGTCCGATGTTTTTTGCTTCAACGACTCATTTTGTCGATCATTTCGAACCTTCGGATGATCCAGAACGTGTCGTGGTGGACTTCAGTCATTCTCATATTTGGGATCACTCCGCAGTTACTGCCATCGGCAAGGTGTTGCAAAAGTATACGAAATCCGGCAAATCCATCACCCTGCGGGGATTAAATGAGGAGAGCCGTTTAATTGTAGAGAAGCTCGGCGGCCCTCTTGTTACCGAGCCGCTCGTATGATGAATCGTATAGCATAAATCAAAGCTTGAAATGAAATTTATTCATTTCAAGCTTTTTTTATTTATTTCTGAAATAAAACAATACTTTTCTTCCTGAATCATAGATAAATATGACAAATTTTCATCAAAGTATTGACGTAATAATTGGGCAGGAATACAATCATTGTTATTAAGCAGAGCAAGTACATAGGAATAATTGAAAATCGAAAGGTATACACATATGAACTTAGACTGGGAGTTTATTGTAGAGAGCTTGCCGTTATATGGAGAAGCTATGTGGTTGACGTTGAAGATCGCCTTTTTTGCTATTCTATTTTCATTAGTCGTCGGTTTGCTGTGCAGCACAGTACTGTATTACAAGGTAAGGGGAATTAGCGGCATCGTTGTTGCCTATATTGAGCTTTCCCGAAATACGCCGCTGCTTGTACAGTTATATTTTCTGTATTACGGGTTTACGAAAATAGGTCTGCATATGAGCGAAATGACGTGTGCCATTGTGGGCATGACCTTTTTGGGCGGGGGTTATATGGCTGAGGCGTTCCGTGGGGGAATGGAAGCAGTGAGTAAAACCCAGACGGAATCCGGGCTGAGTCTCGGACTGTCCAAGATACAACTGGCGAGATATGTTATTTTGCCACAGGCTTTTGCCATCAGTGTTCCGTCTCTGGGAGCGAATGCGATTTTTTTGCTCAAGGAGACTTCCATTGTTGGCGCCATTGCTTTATTAGATCTGATGAATGTGGCAAAAGACCTGATCGGCATGTACTACAAAACGACAGAATCCCTAATTCTGCTGGTATTGGCATATCTCGTTCTGCTTTTACCTTTGTCGATACTGCTGACATGGGTGGAAAGGAAGGTGAGATATGCTGAATTCGGGGATTAATGTACTTTTTGAAGGTTCCAATTTCGAGCGTCTATTAGGGGGATTGCTCGTTACGCTGGAGATTGCGCTACTTTCCATTATTATCGGTACTCTATTAGGCATTTTGATGGGGTTGCTGCGCACCTTAAAATCAAGACCGATTCGGTTTGTGCTGAGGTTATATTTGGAGACATTCCGCATTATTCCAATTCTGGTGTGGTTGTATGTCGTATATTTTGGATTTACTCCTTTGTTGAATGTGAATATCAGCGGGGAATTGACAGCAATTATCGTATTCAGCCTGTGGGGAGCGGCCGAGATTGGTGACATCGTTCGTGGTGCATTGGAATCACTGCCCAAGCATCAGGTGGAATCCGGGCAAGCATTGGGACTGACATATGGACAGTTATACCGCCATGTGCTCATTCCCCAGGCGGTGCGCCGAATGCTTCCCGGTTCTATTAATCTGGCGACACGGATGATCAAAACCACTTCATTAGTGGTGCTGATCGGTGTAGTGGAAGTGGTCAAGGTGGGGCAGCAGATTATTGAGCTTGGTGTAATCAAGGCGCCCTCGGCATCCTTCTGGGTGTACGGCTTTATTTTCATATTGTATTTTCTCGTATGCTATCCGTTATCCAGACTTTCCAAAAGATTTGAACGCAGATGGCAAAATTAGCAGGATGGGGTGGATGTCATGGGAGAGGCTGTGGAGGTTTTACTCGAAATTCGAGGGCTGCACAAAAGCTTCGAAGACCGAAAAGTACTGCAACAGATTAATCTGGACGTAACGAAAGGGGAAGTCGTGGTCGTTCTCGGTCCTTCGGGATGTGGAAAAAGCACGCTCCTCCGATGTCTCAATGGTCTGGAGCCGGTCCAGAGTGGAGATATCCGTTATAGAGGGCAGGACCTGACGGATAAGAAAGTGAATTGGCGTGAGGTGCGGCAGCATATTGGAATGGTGTTCCAGAACTACGAGCTGTTTCCGCATATGACGGTCTTAGAAAATATATTGCTTGGCCCGCTTAAAGTTCAGCGGAGAAATAAGCAGGAGGCACTTGAGCAAGCGGAGCAGCTATTGGAGCGAGTGGGTCTGCTGGATCGCAAAGATGCGTACCCGAGACAATTATCAGGTGGGCAAAAGCAACGGATTGCAATTGTGCGCGCCCTGTGTATGAACCCAGAAATTATGCTCTTTGATGAAGTCACCGCATCCTTGGACCCGGAAATGGTCAGAGAGGTGCTGGATGTCATGCGAGAGCTGGCACAGCAGGGCATGACCATGATTATCGTGACGCATGAAATGGGATTTGCCAAGTCGGTAGGGGATCGTATCGTTTTTATGGATCAAGGACAGATATGCGAAATGACTACGCCACAGCAATTTTTTACCCAACCGGAAACAGAGCGTGCCCAGCACTTTCTGGATATATTTCAGTACGAAACGATATAAACAGGGGGATGAATACAGATGAGAAAAGGAATGAAGTTCACGACGTTATTACTGGCTTTGAGCTTGCTGATTGTTGGTTTGGCGGGATGTGCAGGAGGCGGAAATACCAACGGTAGTTCAGGCTCGGCTAAATTTGCTTCGATTGAGGACATTAAAAAGAATGGCAAGATTCGAATAGGTGTATTTGCAGATAAGCCGCCTTTTGGCTACGTGGATTCGGAAGGGAAGAATCAAGGCTTTGACGTCTATATTGCGAAGCGGTTTGCCAAAGATCTCTTGGGTGACGAGTCCAAGGTGGAATTTGTTCTGGTGGATGCTGCCAGCCGGGTCGCCTATTTGGAATCCAACAAGGTAGATATCATCATGGCTAACTTTACGGTGACGGATGAGCGTAAGGAAAAAGTCGATTTTGCCAACCCGTATATGAAATTATCCTTTGGCATTGTGTCGCCTGATAGCGCTCCAATCACCACGATTGACCAATTGAAGAATTCGGATCAGAAGCTGATTGTCGCAAAGGGAACAACGGCTGAAACCTATTTCACGAAAAATTACCCTGATATCAAGCTGCTTAAATTCGACCAATATACAGAAATCTTCTCAGCCCTCAAAGACAAACGCGGGGCTGCCATTGCCAACGATAATACAGAGCTGATCGCCTGGGCAAAGGCCAACCCTGGCTTTACCGTAACCATCCCGGCCTTTGGTGGTCAAGATACGATTGCACCCGCAGTAGCAAAGGGAAATAAGGAGTTATTAGACTGGATCAACAATGAGCTGGCTACATTAGGCAAGGAAAACTTTGTGCATCAAGCCTACAAGGACACACTGACCTCTGTTTACGGAGAAGGCTTTACAGATCAACTGGTCGTAGAGGGCGGCAAAGTGGATTAATCTGGGGTGAGTAAAGAGTGTTTGACACGTTTATATGATCATTTTGGAATGTAATTAAGTTCTGAGTGCTGTAAATCTATATATTTGCATAATGGATTCCTTTAAAGCAAAAAGACCCAAATTTCTAAAAAAATGGGTCTTTTTGCTTTGTATAGGATTATTGAAAATAACGTCACACTCTACGCAGAATTAATATTCATGGACCTCATCTTCAGGTATGTACTCGAGAACATCGTGCAGGGTTAACGGGCGACCAGAAAGGCGAATTAACGTTTCCATCACTGTATTAAACGTTTTAAACTCGATCCGCTTGGATGTATTGTTACACATTTCGTAGATAGTATTAGGTCTGATTTTAGCCTCACGAGCGAGGGCATTTTTAGTAATCCCGATTTCTCGAAGCAATTCTTCAAGTTTGAAAGCAATTCCCTGTGCGTTTGACATTTTCATGTTGAACAGAACCCCCATGTTCTAACGAATTACAAAAATAATTGAGGTCATGCCTTGGTAGTCTCAATGTCCCTCAATTCCATCTTCGGGAATGTACTCTACAATATCAGCAAGAGTAATAGTCCTTGTAAATCTACGCTGGCGGGCGAATCTATTCAAAGCATCAAGGATATGGACAAGTGTTTCTAATTCAAGTCTTTTGGTTTTGCCATTTACCATATCTATTACAGTTGCCGGACGTATTTTTGCTTCTACGGCCAGTTTATTTCGGGAAATATCAAGTTCTTCTAAAATATCGCCAAGTTTAAAATGATATCTATTTTGAATCTCCATAATTTAGATTCTCCTTTTGTTTCATAGTACAAGAAAATCATAAAATTTATTGAAGTTTTACTATAGAAGTAATAAAATAGAACTACAGGAGTAAAACTTGTGGTTTGAATTCCGCTTTTTCGAGTGAATAGTTGTTAGTTTTCTTGCTTTGAATAATTAAAATCATAAGAGGGAGCTAAATCTAAATGAACAAAAGTAATTTTGAAAAAGTAAGTGTCATTCTTGGTCCCTGTGATCTTCCGCATATGTATGAGCTTTTTGAAGGCTATCTGATCAAGGATCGATACGTCATGATGATCGACAATAGCGTACTTACTCTTCGACATGTAAAAAAGGAAAGGCATTATTCGCATCTATATGTTGATGGTGACACGGGAGGAATCACTCTTGCAAGACATGTACAACGTGAAGACATAGATGTGATTACTGAGTTGGTCGAACGATTGCGCAACATGGATGCATTAAGTTTTCTTACAGATGAACTGTTATGGAACACATGTCGGGAAGATATAGACTTTGACTTAGTTCGGAATAAAGGACTATGAAAAATGGCGAACGTAAATTCTGATTCGAATTTTTGTTCTCGTTTTACTTATATAATGTAACACAGAAGCCTAAAAGGGTGAAATGGACACTGCCGTAATAAAGATACATACTTCCCCCAAAGCTCTTGCATGCTAGTAGATTTCATTATATAATCTTAAATGATAATGAGAATCATAATCATTTAAGTCTTTAGGCGCAGACTCCCATGATGAGCCTAAGTGAATAGGATGGTGATGTACACATGGCTAAAGCAGATGTGGCAACTGCCAGAAGACAGCTTCGGAGTCCGAATAAGGTAACTCGCAGACGAGCTTTGAGAACGATCAAAGCTGCGAAACGCGCGAAGTAGCAGGTTCCAAGTTAACTGCAAATGGCAATACCAGTGTCAAATTTTTTAGTCTCCTCGTTTTGATATTGCACCTGCCTTCCTGATGATGGTACACAGGAAAGTAGGTGTCTTTTTTTGAATAATAAAAAAGCGCCAGGCGGGTATCGAACCGTTCTGGCGCATTATTTGGAGATATAAAAAACCAAACTCAAAATGAACATAAAAACGGAGTAGACGGAATAGTGCTGTACAAGCGAAGCGATCACTTTTGTCCCCGGATTACTACTCTATAAAAGGCTTTGTTCAAGAAATCCGGGGGCGGTGGCGATGGGAAGTACTATCCGACTGCGTAGTGGCACAATATGAAACTTTTAAGTTCGGTTTTAATACAAAAACTACACTTATTTCTTTTGTGCAAACAGCCATTCAATCATATCCTGATTTTGCAGAGCCGGAACCCAGGAGAAGTGTCCTGTAGGTTTGATAATCCCTGCTTCGTATTCAGTGAAGTGAATGAGGTTTCCGTTTTGTGCTTTAATGGCAGCGACCATTTCTTGCGAGTTTTTAGGACTTACTGTGGTATCGTCTGCAGCATGAAAGGCCCAAATAGGAACGTTTTTCAATGCCTCGACGTGTGTAGGTTCAACAGGCGCATACATGTTAACGGCTTTTTCATAGTTGGTCAAACCAGCAATCGGCACACCTGCAGCGAACAAGTCCAGATTTTTTTCCAACAATCTCCACGTTCCCATGGCTCCTTGAGAAATACCAACAATATAGATTCGGTTGGTATCGATCGGGTATTTTAACGCCGTATCACGTACCAAATCGGCTACAGCGCTGTTGCGTGGCTCATCCGCCCAAATGAATTTATGCTCCAGGTCAATCGGGCTTTGTGGAGCGATGACGAAGGATGGGTGTTTGGCTTGCTGCTCAGGAGAAGCCCAAGTGACAGCACCAGCATTCGCTAACAGGTTGACTCCGTTTCCATCACCGCGTTCGCCGTTTCCGTGCAGGAATACAACCAACGGGTAGGTTTTGTCAGGCTCTACCTTAGGCTCAAACGTAAAGTAGTTCAGCTTGAAGCCTTCTTTATTTTCAAAGGTGTTTTTTTGGAAATCGTCCACGATTGGTGTAATTTTATCCGTTGCTTTTACAGTCTGTGTAGAGGCTGGGATGACTGTTTTCTTTGAAGTTGCAATATCTTTCTTTTGACTAATCGTATAATTCAACGTGTTGATGCGGTTAACTGCGCTTGTTGCATCGTAAGTAAGGGTACTTGCATTTTTATCTTGCGTATCCAGCTCAATCACGACATATTTACCATAAGTACTGCGGTTGGTGATGGCTCCAGTATCATTGGTATATACACCGGTTACGGTTCTGTCTGTATATACATCATTGAGTACAGATTGAACCTGAAAGCTGGACGTGGATAAGGATGCCCCGTCAATATTGGTGCTGTATTTCAGTACGACAGCAGAAACGACTTCACCCAAAGGCTGTACCTGAGTAAGCAGGGTAGCCTGTGGCGCTGGGACATCAGCTGCTGCGGCAGAGCTGGAGGATGGGAAAAAGATCGTAAGCAGGAACACGAAAGATAATAAAACAAGGACAAAACGTCTTCTTTGCATGAGATTAATCTCCTTTGGTGTCATTTTTTAAAGCGCTTACTACATGTTCGGGATGGTTGACTGTAAGCTGTAGAATTCATACAAATCAAAAAAAGGCAAACTCCGGGTACACGTGTGCACTCGGGTTTTGCCTTTTCAGTAACAATCCCACTTGAAGGATAGCACCTTCATTGGAATTTGACAAGTGAAAGCGCTACATTTTTGGGTGTTTTTTTATAAAAAAAGTTTACTTCCGCAACGTAGGATTCTACAAAAATCCTTAAAGCAGCTTGCAATTAGAAGTGGATATGTCGAACTCATGGTATTCATCTATAGCAGGAAAACCAAGTCATAGGGGCTTTTCAACGGTAATATTGTGGTATATAATCTCCTTAACTTAACAGTGTTAACTTATATAACAATGTTAACAAAGGGGGATGAAATCATGAACCAATACGATGTTATTGTCATCGGTGCAGGACTGGGTGGCTTGTCCTGTGCAGCAAGACTTTCCGCGCTCGGTTACCGAACAGCTGTTTTTGAAAGCCATACTTTAGCTGGCGGTTTCGCAACTGAATTTACAAGAAAGGGATATACCTTTGATGTCTCCTTGCACGGTGTCGGCGGACTCGAGGAGGGCAGCTTCGGTCGGCTGTTAAAGGACTGCAATGCGGACCAGCGAATTGTTCCCCTCCGTAAAAAGCACCCTTACTCCATTCGTTGGGAAGGACAGACCATTGATATTCCGTCCGATGTTCAGGAGTATGTGCAGCTCCTCAAAAATATGTTTCCTGCTGAGGTGTCAGGCATTGACAGTTTATTCGCGGGCATTCGCCGTTTTGAAACAGGCTTTTCTTCTTTTTCTACTCTCACTTCCTGGCGCAAGGCGGTTGGCCTGCTCAAAGCAGGAACCTTCTTCCGCTGGACGCAAATGACGACCTGGGAAGCTGTAAGACAATTCGGGTTGTCCGAACGATTCACGGAATTTTTTACCGCGCTGTGGGCCTATTATGGATTGCCTCCAAAGCGGCTTGCGGCCTTGTATTTTTTTATTCCCTGGATCGGCTATCATTTGGAGGGGACGTACTACATTGAGGGAGGCGCACAGGCTTTATCCAATGCATTGGTTGACGCTATTAAGTCAGCGGGAGGAGAAGTTCACCTGCGCAGTCAAGTATCTGAGATTATACTCGAACGCGGTAAAGCAGTTGGAGTCCGTCTGAAAAAAGGCGATGTATATAAAGCCAACTGGATTGTGTCTGGTATCAGTCCCCATCATACGTATGGCCGCCTACTGGAAAACCATGATGCTGCCCGTCGTGAGCTGGAAGCTGTCAGCAGTCTGGAGACTGGCACGTCTCTCACCCAGCTATATCTGGGATTATCATGTGAGCCTTATGAGCTTGGCATCACCGAAGAAGACTTAATCCTGTGCAATGAGCCGGATTCGGAAATAGATTATGAAGTTATGATGAGCGGCCAGTATACCAAAGGCAACTGGATGCTCACGAATTATAACGCCATGGACCCTAAGCTCAATGAACCGGGAAAGGGTGTCATTGCAATTACATTTTTGGACAGATTGGAGAACTGGCCTGCCGCACGTCCCGAATATATAGTCAAAAAAGAAGCCGTGACACAGCAGATACTGGGATGTCTAGAACAGCTGTATCCGGGTTTTCGCAGCAAGGTAGTGGTGGCCGAGTTGGGCACACCGCGCACGATGCAGCGTTATACCGCTAATCCCGACGGGGCCGTTTATGGCTACGCACAAACGGTCCGGCAGTCCGGTATAAAAAGACTGAAGCACAAATCAGCTGTGAATCGTCTGTCATTGGTAGGGGCCTGGACACAGCCTGGGGGCGGGTTTCAAGGGGTTATGAACTCGGGTATAATGGAAGCTGATCGTATCGCCGCCAAATTGGGGTAGGCAGAAAGGGCAAGTACATCTACTCATGAAACATATCAAACGCCGAGAACGTGAAAGCAGTGAGATCCGCCGGAAAATCATTGAGGCCGCCCGGTCGCTTTTCCTGAATCAAGGATATGCCGAAGTCTCCATGCGCAAAATTGCGGATCAGATCGAATATTCACCAACAACTATTTATCATTATTTTGCCAATAAGGAAGCCGTGGTCCGTGAACTGCTGGTAGAAGGAAATACCTTGTTCCTGCAGGCTCTTCAGCAGCGTGTGGATGAAGCACAGGCAGCGGGATTGAACGCTCTGGACACACTGAAAACGGTATCTGATGCGTATGTTCGTTTTGGAACGGCTAACCCGGAATATTACAACATCCTGTTTATCAGCAACCTGGAATCTGTAAGCTTGGTCAGCCTTATAGACAGTGGGCGTTTTAAAGGCTTTGAGTTGCTTGAAACTGGGCTCAAAGCCGCTATGGAGGAAGGCTGCATCATGCAAGGAGATGAGCGCCTGATCGCCAGATCCGTATGGAGCATGCTGCACGGATTGACTTCTTTGCTCCTGAATTTTGAACTTCCTATGGCAAAATCCAATGATGAATTGATCGCATTCACTATAGATACTTTCCTCAGAGGGTTAAGCCGCTGACGCAGCGGCTAACTTTCTTTACCTCGCATCACTGTACATGCGAATCCGCGTCTGAAATCTGATTAAGCACGGCTTCAATGCGACGTTTATCTTTTTTGAGCATAACGAGCTGCAAAGAAGCAAGAAGCAGATCTGAGATATTGGCCCAAGCGTCTGCTTCCAGAGCGGGAAGGAGATCCCGATGAATCATGATATCCAGCGCCTCCGTTGCAATTTTCTGATGAAGCTCGCTATCGGATAGCCATTCAATCAACTGCTCAGCTGTAGGACGGGAGTGAGCGAAAAGTATTGCCCAGCCATCCACCGGATGATTGACTTTATCCCGCATCCAGTTAATGATCTGTGGTGAACGAAAATGCTGTAGCTGCCCATTAGCGGTGTATCCTTCTAATTTGTCTTCTGCAACCGAATCCTGTAGCAGGTGATTGCAAACACATACCAAGCCTTCCTGCTCGGGTAGGCAACGGGCGCTCAGATAGGCACGTGTGGACACAAATGCACCCTTAGCATGTAGGGTATTGTTTTGAGCTAAAGATGTCCATGCTTGCGCGGTTTCCGGTTCCCACAAGGAGCGGGCCCAATCAGCAGCCCCAATCCCCGCGGTCTCCCCTACCAAAACGGCCCAAGTAGAGAATGGAACCTGGCTATGTTGAATGTTCTGCCAGTGCTGCTCCCAGGCAAGAAAAATATCCTTTGGATCATAGGCTTGAAAAGCCTGCAACACAGCAGGATGATCTACGCCATGCATGGTGGTGTAATGGATCAGCGTCTCCAACGATTGCGCATCCTCCAGTTTCATCGTGCAAAACATGTTCAACCAGCGTAGCCAGAGTTGCAGTGGTGGGCTGTTTAGCTGAATGCCTTGCTCATCGGTTACTTTAAACCAATCCCATAGCCATAGCCCATGCAAGGTGAGCATGGTGTCTATATAGGCAGGTAGATTTTCCGCAAGCAGCGTGAACTGGTCCAACTCGTGATGATAGCAGAACACCGCTGGCTCTGTAGTGGATGTCGCCATATCAAGCAGTATCGGATCACCCGCACCATTATAATTAAGGATCAGATATCGTTTCTCGTCCGCAGCTGAGTCGGTATCTTCCCCATAGGATGTAAAATAGCCAATATACTCATGATTCCAGCCAAATTCTCCTGTGCTATCGTCCAGGATACTCTGCTCTTGTTCAAGATCATCGCTGTTTTTATATGAACACTCTGGTCCGTCGGCTACAATACAGTGTTGGGGGAGGCACCATAGCAAATGTAAGCTGCCACACCGCTTTATCAACTCAGACAGGGAGGCAGGCAAAGGCATCTGCAGCCGTTCCTCCAACTCAGTTAGTTCACTTGTAGAAATCCCCTTCGACCATTGGTATACCACGTCAGACATCCCACCTTGTCTCAGACGATCGGCGATCTGTCCCAGCTTTTCTAAGGTTCGTTCAAAATGTACTGTCATTCGTATTTGTCCTCCTCTTACTCTACAACCCGGCAATGCTCTTTTTGCAAGAATGCTAGAATTTCATCACGAAGTGCTATCGCTGTGGGTTCATAAATGATCGCCACTTCGCGTCCATATGCATAGTTAAAACGCACGTATCCGCCTAGAGTCTGAAGAAAAGCCATGCAGATATGCTCGTTTTCAATCCATAGATGTGAGTCAAAATGCTGTTTAAAACGCTGAGCCAATGCTTGTATGGATGCCGGAGCGAAATCCAGGGCTTGCTCGTTCGGATGGGCTGGATTGTAGGCCTCGGTCGTATCCGGGGGATTAAACAGTAGGAATGTTGAGGCTTTGTCTGGGCTGACAGGTTCGAAATAACGGGGAAATGGTTCCATCTTTCCGAATTCATCCCGTAAAATATGTTCCAGTGTTTCTGTGAATGGGACTTGAACATCTAAAGTCTTCGTAGTAATGATCTCCGAGTGTCGTGGCAGCCACAGCAAGCCTTCGACCTGAGGGTGAATCGATAGGAAGTCACCATCTATGGAGCTGCCAATGACCACGCACTCACCCAGCTGCTGCGCTGTAATTGGGCAATTATCATCATGCGTCCACAGTTCGTAATCCGCATAGGCTTGCAATAGTTGAGGATCAGGCCTTTCAATCATTAGCAGGCCGCAATAGGTGCCCGGCCCGTAGCGGGTGAGGAATGCTACATAGGGAGGGGGTAAAGTTAATCCATAGGTATGTTCAAAAGTTGTCAGTTCATCGGCAGCCACCGTCGTATGTTGTGTGAAAACCCAATACATGTAGGATACACCTGCTTTCCGGCACTCTATCTATAGGGATAGAGATCAAAAGTAAATGAGAGATATGCTATAATTAGGAAATAAAATAGTTATAGATTAGTCTATCTTAATTCCATAGGAACTACAATTTGTGAGGGGACGAAGGAGGAACACATCTTATGACAACATCAGGGGTACAAGCCTACATAGATCCAATTTTTGAGGCGATTGATGAGGCGTACGCTTCTGAGCAAAAGCGCATCGCCGAATTCCAAATCAAAAGTGTCCTTCACGAAGGGATTCATGAATACTTAAAAGTTACCTGTAAGAAGGATGGGCTGTGGGTGGATACCTACGAACCGTTTGATTGGGATCATCGTAGACCGGACATGGAGATTTCTGGTTTTACGGAGGGGGTAACACTGCAGCAGGTTCAGGACGAATGGATGCCTGTGTTTAGGGAACGGATAGAGGCGCTATTTAATTCGGAACAATTCAGTTCCATGTTCTTTCGTTATCGGCTGGATTTTCATCTGGAAGTGGTCTTGGAGAATAAGGCCAATCATTTTACATTCTCACTCCTAAATGAAGATAAACGGCAGCAACTGTTAGCCACTATCCAGCAGTTTGTGGAGCAGAAGCTCAACCCCTCCAGTAAAGCTATCCCGAAGGAAGAGGACGATTTCTTCTTAGTGAGACACTTGCTTGATCCTCATTTGTACGCTATAGATGCCCAGCGGGTGGATGAGTTGCTCCATATAATGGATGCCAAAGTGAAGGTCAGCCGCAAGCGTGAGGAAGCATGGAGGTATCAGCTCAACAGTGGCTTAAAGCATTGGGCTGAAGATGAATTTTTGCTGAAGTATGCGGATCGGGAAAAAAGCTATGGGCTGGATTATAAAGTGAAGCCCGATATTCTCCCTTCGGAAATTCCCACGCCAGCCATGGAGATGTTCCTGCTTACCGCGATGCGGGTGGGTTCGACCGATGCCGATGCACGGCAGAAATATTTGGAGATTGCTGCACAGCTAGACTCGGAGCAGGCTTCCGTGTGGCTTGAGAGCGGATCAGGAAGCATCCCAGCGCTACATACAAGCGAGCGAGTCATCTGCCAAGCCAATGATATTTTGCAAACGCTGGAGGTTCAGATTCGTTCAGAGGAAGAAGAAAGCTATAGAGAAGCACTTGTATATTTATGCGATATTTTAAAGAAGGGCTTTACCAAGGAATATCGGATGCAGTTCAAAAGCAAGGTGAAAAACTACCTGCCTGTACCCAAGTTGGCTAAATCTACGTTACATCGTTTCTTCGCCAATGCACTTGAGTATCCGTCGCTGCATCCGTTGCTGGCTGAATATGCCGAAACCGTGATGGAGGAATTCAAATGGTATAACGATGTAGAGCCCGGTGAAAAGTCGGCGATGCCGGGAACCTATGCGGTAATGGGATTAGGACTGAAAGGAACGAACTATTTCCCATTAGTGAATCGTTATATGAAGCTGGTGGACAGTGAGCATCAGTCCGTACAGGATGGTTACGCGGCTGCTTTTGCCGAAGCGCATGGGCTAACACCTGACACGATCCCCGTTTGGACGAGGATTCTACTGGCAAGCAACGAGTCTGCCAAACCCCTGAAGTCATCTGGAATCGAAACTGTAGAGCAGGCACAGGTACTGGTGGAGGAGCTTGAGAAGCTGGAGGACTACGAACAAGAGGTGCTTGTTTATCGTATATGGGGTGGCGCGAAGAAACTAAAAAACAGCCTGAAGCAGGCTGTCCCTGAGGTAAAAGAGTTGCTGGAGACGCTTATTCCATAAAAGCATCATATTCATGATAATATCGCAGTCCCTGCGCAATGCGTTCAATATCCGGCTCGCTTCCGCTGTGGCGTAACACTTCAATAACATCCTGTACAGTCGCTACCTCCAGCCAAGATTGCACGTGATGGTCTGGCAGAGATGCAGGGATACTTTCATCACGATGATTGGTGACGGTGAGACCCGCATCCTCCAGCTCCCACAATTCTTCCTCGGGGATGATGTAGTAGGTAGAATTGAGCGGATTACTTTGAACACGTTCCAGATTGGCAAATACCCATTCATTGATTTCTGTTTGGTCAACGGCATGAACTAGTGCTTCAAGGCTGTCAAAAGTTTGTATGCTCATGTATGGAGGCTCCTCTATTAGCCGCTGGCTTATGCTGTAGCTTTTGTAATATCTTTAAGATGGCCTGGCGATTCTTCGCATCCTTAATGTACTTGGGAATGGAATGGGAAGCCGTACGCATCATACCGGATGTAGGCTTTTCCCGCAACTCGGCAGAGATATAGGAGAGCAGGTAATTCAGGTGTATCCGGTTAAGAGCCCAGACAGGTTTACCCCGATAGTAATCAAGGAAGTACAGCTGGAGCTGGAAAATAGGGTCTTTTCCGTTTTGGATCACGTCCGTATGCCATTCGCGTGATTGAACACGATGCACCGGAACCTGATTGCGTGTCTCGCAGTGCGGACAGTTTATATTCGTATTTTTATGGAGCTTCGTTCGGTCATCATGGATTTCGATATTAAAATACCGTTCGCAATGGTTGCATACGCCGCGTGCATAGAATGTATAAGATTCGGGCTGCTGATACGTGTAGTAACAATGAGAGCAGCGAACAACGTAATAACAGTCTTCTTTGGATTTGGAAATAAAAGCTTGACCCTGACAGCGGGGGCAGTGAACAGCTACCTGTTCTCCTCTCCAGATCACAGCGGCAAAGTCATATTTATATCCATGTTCATCTTTGAAGCGTTTTTGCTCCATGTTCGTTCCTCCTTTTCGGAAAGAGCGTAAAAACGTACTTTTTATATATCATATGTTATAATATTCCTTAACAACAGAATGGCTTAGATGGGCGGTCGGCTAGTCTCCTGTGAGGGAGGTGAGGCCTGTGGAGGTTAAAGACACCTTAATGTTGATGATTCAATTCGCAACGTTGGTGATTCTGATTCTTTCCTTCCATAAAAAGAAATAGACCGCCCGTGGTAGGAACCGGTCTATTTCGAATACCGTGAACTTGCAGCCACCGCCCTTAAAAGCGGCTGTTGCCAAAGAGTGAGGATGTTGACGCATCTTCACTCTTTTTTAGAATATACATCTTATTCCCATTTTAACACTTGAAAAAGACCTTTTCAATGTGCCTAAGAGCGAAAAGGTGAATAAAGATGCGCGAAAGGAGAGGGCGAGCATGAGCATTTTTACAGGACTACAGCGTCCGCAATTCCAGGCCTACTATGATGAGGAATTTCTTATAGAGCATTGTTTTGAAAATGGTATGGGCTTTCCGCCTTCTTATATAGATTATGTCAAAACTCTTGGTTACGGGCGACTATGCGGCTTATGGAACATTCATATTCCTCTTGGTGATCACCCGGATTCATGGCTCCATCGTTATCATGATTGGCGGGCTTGGTTTGATGATTTGCTGGAATCAGAAGAGGTTTTACAAGAAGCGGTGCTGGAGCCAGATGGTTTTCCGGAGCTTTTGGAGCATGCGGTCCCTTTCGCTTCCAGTGGAGAGGATGACTTGCTGATCTGGGATATTCAATCGCCTGATGAACGGGGGGAATTCCCAATCTATGCTTTGAATCTACGCACATGGGGCAATTTTCGGTATGCAGCCTCGGATTTGTATAGCTTCATCGAAGCGTTGGTGGATGAAGAGCGCGTGAAGTCGGTATTAGGGACAGAGCGTACATCATTCCCATATACGTTTGAACCCTTTTAACAGGTCAAATAACCACCTTGGCATTCAAACTTCAAGGTGGTTATTAGCGCTGCGCTGCTATTCTTCTGCTAATGGTCTTCATATTGGGCTAAATATTGCTGTACCAACTCATATCCAGCCACGCCCATTACCGTATATTGATTATATTCTTCCAGTTCCAGATTGCGTATATATTCATCCCCACAGTATAGATGGCCCGCGCAATTAAAATATTTTAGCTGCTGTTGTTCCTCGGAAAGAGGGCGATGATCGATAATGGGCCATACTCCTTTCGTCAGATTTTGGGTGGCGGTGAATATAACTTCAAATCGGCCGCGATAACTAGTGAACGGAAGATATGTCGTTTCTCCCTCGTACGCTTGATTCTGGCCTATGGATAGAACCCCGAAGGAGAACTCTTTTTTGAATCTACCATACAGTGCGCAGATCACCTGACATACCGCAAATCGGCCGTCATGCGTGGGAATAACAAAAATATCGCCTTCCCGATGTTTGATTCTTTTGAACACCATCGTCAGGCCAGCTCTTCCTGAATGATCTCTGTTTTTAGACCTTTAGCGCTGGTAATCGTAATGCTGATCGCATCATAGCCGTTCCGCTTCACATCTTCAAAATCGCATCGTTCGCCGTTGATCAGCTCTAACTGTCCATTCTCATCCACATCGTCTGCAAACTCGTCATCCCAATCCACATTATAAAAAGCGGTCAAGCTTACCTCGAAAGTATCTTCACCATCTTCGTCCAGATAGGGCAGCAGGGGAGTGCGATTGTTCTGCTGTTCCTTGGTATACACTTCGCATAGCAGAGCATCGTAACCATGGCGGGTTCCGTCAAAAATCACGATCTGTTCACCTGTGACTGCATCTTCTGCAATAATGAGCTGGGGTGCAAATTCAGTTACAGCGATTAGCTCGTCCATAAGCTCTCCATAATAAAAAATGTGGAATTTCGTATGTCCGGCCTGTGAACAGAGCTTACCTGTCCACTCCTGCTCGACCCATGCCTCCGGGTTTTCGGGTACAACCCAACCTTCCAAATAAGCCGGTCCACATTTAGGATTATGTATTTCTGTCATCAGTAGGCCTCCCTCTCTGCTCGTTGAGTCGTTCAATTACCTGGTTAAAAAACGTTGTAAAGTCTGTTGCCACCAGATACAAATGTCCACATTGGTCCTGCTCTGCAATATCATAGTTCAGTTTGTCATCATAAGCATGAAGATGTGTGCGGTCCCAGTAGTACACATACGGGGTGTATTCATTACATATCAGAACGTAGAAATTGTCGCCCGCATCTGCACCAATCAACAAAGCGTTCTCGACATGATTGATTTCATCCAGAAATTCATCATTAATCGCTAGTGGGGCATCATTTGTGAGATCATGTCATAGATAAGGTGACGATTTTGTTGTTCTCATCCACATCTACCTTCACATTCACTCCCAGCTTATCCTTAAACAGCTTGCTGATATTGATATAGTCATCCTTTACCGCACGGCTTGATCTACCGGTTGTGCGAGTCATTCCAGCGGTGATAATGGAACGGACGTATGTTTTATCGAGCTTGGCTTCGGGATTATAGGTATAAATGATCTGTTCCTGCTGATTGTAATAATGGGTTAATTCCGTGTAGTCGTTAGCATTCTCATACTGCTTTTCCTCACGCACATACTCAGGATGGTCCATGGTGTAGTGGACTCCCCCGTCAAGAAAAGGATTTTCCTTGGAGGGTCGGAGTTCATAGTGTCCGTAGGCTAGTTGAAACAGATACTCTATGCCCGAGCCCTTCGCCTGATAGTAGAGCTGACGATTGTCTCCTTTTTTATCTATAGCGGTATAGCTGCTGATTAAAGGCCAGGCATCATACTTTTTATCCTTTATTTCAATGGCAAGCTTGTAATGTACAAGCACCTTTTCATTTTGAAATAATCCAAAGCTACTCATAATGAAATAGGCAGGCACACATATAATTCCGATAATCAATATGAATATAAATATTCTTACACGCATAAGTAGAGTGATTCTCCTTTGGATGTCGATGATGTGGACAGCTCCCGTTTGGCAGATGCACCGAATTCCTCATGCTGCAATAATTGCTTCAGAGCATGTTGTGCGAAAGGCATGCTTTTATGTGCGCGAAGCAGTGCAAAAGCGGCCCCCTTGACTAAGATATATGTATCACTGCGGATCAACTCTCATGTCTGTAGTTCGATAAAGCTTCTTCCGGTCCGCAGCTCGCGAGCCTCCTGTTTATTCATTCAGTTCCTTAATCTCTGCGCGGATACCTCTGCACAGAAAGCTACCTGACAGTCCCGACAAGGCATCGATATCAACGACCATGTCTGCTTCTTCATAGCGGAAATCAAGCTGTAAGATGATGTTTTCTGTTTCTACAGGAGTTAATACATGTTCTTTGGTTTCCAGAAATGTAAAAGTCACTGCATAGCGTGGGACGTCTTTTGCTGGAGCTTCAGGGATTACAGGTGCCTCAGCCGAAGGCTCCAGATCCGGTGATCTAGGGACAAGCACGCTAGCGTAGGATAGCTCGATCGTCAGTGTAATCTGGTCTTTCGTCATATTAGCAGCCGTAATTCGGTCATAATGAAAGGGAGGAAAATAGCCGAGCTTTTCAACAATGCTGTCTGCACCTTGAATAGAAACGGTTGGAGAGAAAGCCAGTTCCAGTCCAATGGACCCTGCCAGTTGGTCTTCATATTCTGGATTGATACGTACAAGGGCTTGTTCCGGCTCTACTTTCAAAATCGTGCCTATAAAATACTGTTTGTCATGGATCAGAACAATATCATGCGGAACGAACGGCAACGCTCCCCCGGCTTGATAATGAATGAGATATTCGTTCTCTTTTTTTTCAACCTTTTGAACTTGAATTTGCATAAATTGCAGCCTCCTAGGGTTAATGGTATGGCGGATTGTTTAAGTGTGTGGTAAAGGGAACGGAGTCCACGATTGAAAAACATACTTCATATCCGGGGTATCCTGTTCGAGCATAAATGGAACAATATCCATAATAGCACGTGCTTTACTGCCAGCATAAAAGTTACGCGCGCTGTGTAGCAGCTTGTGTGCCTTTAACCACTGGCTCAGCTTCATCATAACGTCTTCGACGATTGCTTGGTCGATATTTTCATAAGCGTCCTGACGGATTGAAACGAGCATGCCGCAATGATTAGAAGATTGGCACATGGGGTCATTGGACAAAAGAATGTACACTTCCGGCGTTGTCCCTTTGCTATATGACGGAATTACCAATTCTTATACCATAATATATGACATGAAGATCGAATTCACCTTTTACATTGACTGTGGTACTGTTCATTAAAATCGTTTGGAAACCAGTTCAACTTCGCGTATACTAGGAAAGTCATACATGGAACGGGCCTGAGCCGCATGGCGGCCGTATGTTGGTTACATGAACAGATTCAACGATAACGGATAAGCTCCCTTCCTGAAAAGGGTAGAATGAGAACCGATACAAAAATGGGAATTCTGAACTATGGAACGATAGATGTCATATGGCACATGAACCTATTTTACGTGACACATATTGAATACAGATAAGGGAAGTGAATACCACTTGAAGAATTTTGCAGCATTAGGCGTAGAGCAGCATTGGGTAGAAGCCTTGAAAGAACAGGGAATTTCATCCCCAACTCCTGTACAGCAGGAGTCGATTCCACTGTTGATGGAAGGTCAGGATGTTATCGCCGAGGCACATACGGGAACAGGGAAGACGCTTGCGTTTTTACTGCCGATTCTACAAAAGCTGAATTTGGATAAGCGACACCCACAGGCGCTCGTGATTGCACCTACGCGTGAACTGGCGCTCCAGATTACGGAGGAAGCAAAATGCTTGGCTGCTACGGAGCCGAACCTGTCATTACTGGCTGTATATGGAGGACAGGACGTAGAGCGTCAGCTCCGTAAACTGAAAGGCGGCGCACAACTGATTATTGGTACACCTGGGCGACTGCTGGATCACCTGAGACGTGGCACGCTGGATCTGGGTGGCATTAAAATGCTGGTTCTGGACGAAGCTGACCAAATGTTACACATGGGCTTTTTGAACGATGTGGAGACGATTCTTCAGGAGGTTCCTTACCGGAGACAGACGATGCTGTTTTCCGCTACGATGCCAGCCGGTATTCGCAAGCTGGCTCGTGTCTATATGAACGAACCCGTAGATGTCAAAGTGAAATCCGCTTCTTCCGTTCCGGTTAGCCAAATCCGTCAGGTCGTTGTGCAAACAACAGACCGTGGTAAGCAACAGGCATTGGTAGATATGCTGAATACGGATCGTCCGTACTTGGCTGTTATTTTCTGCCGTACGAAGCGCCGGGCTGCCAAACTGAACGAAGAGCTGCAAGAGATGGGCTTTGAGAGCGGTGAGCTTCACGGGGATTTGTCCCAGAACAAGCGGGAGCAAGTGATGAAGGCGTTCCGGGAAGCGAAACTCCAATTGCTCGTAGCGACTGATGTAGCTGCACGCGGCTTGGATGTAGAAGGCGTCACGCATGTCTTTAACTATGACATGCCGCAGGATGCCGAAAGCTACATCCACCGCATCGGGCGTACCGGCCGTGCCGGAGGCAAAGGCGTGGCGGTGACGCTCGCTACGCCAAGGGATGTTCCAGAGCTTCGGAACATCCAAAGAGTTGCTGGTGTCACATTCACCAGCAGTGAGGGCGGCGGACAGCGTAGACCTGCTTCCGATACGGCTGATCGGCAGGGTCGAGAACGCCGCTCGGGCAGAAACGACCGCCGTTCCTACGGCGGCAACGACTCCGGCGGTGGGCGCCGGGGCAGCGGCCGCGAACAGGCGGGCCGTCGTGATGCCACAGGCGGCGAACGTCGCTCTAGCCGCGGCAGTAGCGAGCGTGGCGGGTATGACCGCAGTAGCGGCGGTTCCGCACGCGGAGGTCAGGGCCGCTCGGCAGGACAAAGCAGCGAGCGCAGCGGATATGACCGCAGCAGCGGTGGTTCTGCACGCGGAGGTCAGGGCCGCTCGGCAGGACAAAGCAGCGAGCGTGGCGGATATGACCGCAGCAGCGGTGGTTCTGCACGCGGAGGCCAAGGCCGCTCGACAGGACAAAGCAGCGAGCGTGGCGGGTATGACCGCAGTAGCGGCGGTTCCGCACGCGGAGGCCAAGGTGGCCGCGGTGGACAAGCCAAAGGCGGCCCGCGTGGTGGTCAAGGACAAGGAGGCCGTCGCGGACGGTCCAGATAGTTAAAACAGGAGTATTCTCATAGAATGCTCCACTATGGTTATCATAATAGCCCCGGGGAGGCTCATCTTCCGGGGCTATTGTAATCTTCATCCATACCGCTGAAGGAGCGGCACCATAAGATGACATGAGTAGCGGAGCTACCTTGAAATATACGATTAGCGTTTAGGTTACATTTTTCAAAAGATAAATTTGGAGGGGTTATACATCATGCAGGAACAGGATATGGGCAAGCGCGCCATGGTCTCAGCATGGATCAGCCTGATTAGCAACATCCTATTAACCGGCATTAAGATTATTACAGGACTTATGTTCAACAGTAAGGTGCTGGTAGCCGATGGTGTGCATAATGCCGGAGATGTGATTGCCTCTGCGACGGCACTGGGAGCGATGCGCATATCCAGCCAGCCGCCGGATGAGGATCATCCTTATGGTCACGGCAAAGCAGAAGTGATCGGTGCAAGCGTGGTGGCGGTCATATTGTTTGGAGCGGGCATATTTATCGGCTATCATTCCATTGCAGCACTGTTCGAACCGATGCCACAGGAGCATATACTGGCATTGGTGGCCGCCATTATTTCTTTGCTCTGGAAACTATGGCTGTATATTTACACGATTCGTATCGGGAGAGCGGCCAATAGTCAGGGTCTTATTGCAACGGCAAAAGATCATCTCGCTGATGTGTACGCCTCTGGGGCTGCTGTACTGGGTATCGGCTTAGGGCTAATTGGGGAGCACTGGAGCATTTCAATCTTATCTTACGGCGACCCTATTGCGGGATTCGTAGTGGCATTGCTAGTTCTGAAATTGGCGTGGGAAATGGGCCGTGAATCCATAGATGTACTTATGGAAAAAGCGATTGCAACGGAGGAAATTGAAAGCTACGCCGCAGCCGCACTGAGTGTAGCCGAGGTTCAACGTATTGACCGTATCCGTGCCCGTGAGCACGGCCATTATATCATCGTGGATATCCGCGCTTCAGTGGATGCCTCTTTGACGATTCAGCAGGGACACGATATTATCCGGCTGATTAAGGGGGCTGTTATGAAGCGGGAACCGCGGGTTTATGAGGTGCTTGTCCATTTGAATCCATGGTATGAGGATGACCACTAGAACAGACGACACGAATTGACAGATAACTTGCAGGAAGGGTATGCTTTTAAAAGCCGAACGATGATGAATAAAAGCGAGGTTACCCGAAAATATGCGAAAATTTTTAAAATGGTTAGGCATTTCTGTGACTGCAGCGGTTCTTTTAGTGGGCGGTTATTATACGTATTCTATATATCATTTTACGAATCAAATTTCGGTTGCTTCCGGACAGGATTCGAAATTCAAACCGCAGGCACAAACTCAAACCAATGTACAACCTGTAGAGGTATCGCTCCCACCGGAATGGGATGGGACAGAAAGAGTGAATATTCTGCTGCTAGGCGGCGACTCCCGTGGAGAGGATTCAGGGCGTTCTGACTCCGTTATGGTTGCTTCTATTGATCCGGTTACGAAAAAGGCTACACTTATGTCGATTCTTCGTGATACGTACGTCAATATCCCAGGTCATGGGCAAAGTCGATTGAATGCTGCTTTTTCCTACGGTGGACCGGATTTGACCAGACAGACCGTGAGCGACCTGCTGGGCATACCGATTCAATATTATGTATATACTGATTTTAATGGCTTTATTGCGCTGGTGGATTCTGTGGGTGGTATTGACCTGGATGTCGAAAAAGATATGCACTATACCTCCAAGGCAGATAAACACCAGTTTGATATTGATTTGAAAAAGGGAATGCAGCACATGGACGGTAAAACAGCCTTGCAATATGTACGCTTCCGACATGATGCGACTTCCGATTTTACGCGTACGGAGCGGCAACGCAAATTTATTACCGAGCTTGGCGGTAAAATTCAGTCAACCTCATCTCTAATTAAACTGCCGAGTATTCTAAATAGCATTTCTCCTTATATTGAAACGAATCTCAGCACTACGGAAATGCTGCAATTGGCTTCATTGGGCTTTAATATCGATGCAACAACAGTAGCGAAGCAGCAAATCCCGCCGAATGAATTGGTGCGCGGGGAAACCATTAAGGGTGCGCAGGTGTTGGGTGTAGACGAAAGAAAGCTCAAGCGCTTCATACAGAATCTTTTTGAACAGGAGAACAAACCTGTGACCACGACGGTGGATGCTGCAACCACGATAAATGATACTCCATAACCCTCGAAAGCAAGCGAAGTTCGTACGATGACGTACAACTTTGTTTGCTTTTGTGTTTATTTGGGTATAACCTTGTATATTTTGTTCCAAAAATATATCGTATCTATGAAGAACGTCTACTCATTTGTATAAAGAGAAGGGGAATGTGGTGTGGAAATAACTCCGGCATGGAAAGACCGATTCAAGAAGTTTTTTCTGAACAACAAGTTTGTGTTATTCCTGCTGGTACTGCTGCTGATCGGCTTGAATATCTTGGTGCTTACCAAAATTTCATACATATTCACACCTGTCATGGTGCTGTTAAAAACGATAATTCTCCCCGTCATTTTATCCGGCGTGTTGTACTATCTGTTCAACCCGTTGGTTGATGTACTGGAGCGTAACAAGGTGAAACGAATATACTCCATTGTTGTACTGTTTTTGCTTATTATAGGGGTTATTGCGATTGTGGTTACATCTGTGGTACCTGTAATCCGCGATCAAATACAGGGGCTTATCCAGAATTTCCCTGCCTATAGCGAGCAAGTACAACGACAATTCGAGAAACTGATCGGCAGCGATTTTGTAAACCAGTTCCAGAACACCATTCAAATTAATCCATCTGAGCTGGCCTCCAAAGCTTCTGAAAAGTTATCTAGCTTTATTAATAATGCATGGACGGGTGTGGGCAGCTTTTTGGGCGTGGTTACAGAAACGGTACTTGCGATTGCCACGGTTCCATTTATTCTGTTCTACTTGCTAAAAGATGGACACAAGCTGCCACAGTTTATCCTGAAAATGCTCCCGCCTATGTTTCGTAAAGAAACAGATCGCATTATGACCGAGATGAATCATCAGGTCAGTTCCTATATTCGTGGGCAGATTATTGTCAGCTTCTGTATTGGGGCGCTGTTGTATATTGGTTACCTAATCATTGGATTAGACTACTCTCTGACGCTTGCAGTCATTGCATCCTTTACGAGCGTTGTCCCCTACTTAGGTCCCGTCATTGCCATTACACCTGCGTTAATTGTAGCCTTGGTCACCTCACCGATTATGCTGCTCAAGATGGTTATCGTGTGGACAGTCGTACAGCTCATTGAGGGTAAATTAATTTCTCCACAAATTATGGGCAAATCTCTTCGGGTACATCCGATCACGATTATCTTCGTTATTCTGACCGCAGGCAATTTGTTTGGTGTGGTGGGAATTGTACTGGCGGTTCCGGGGTATGCTGTCTTGAAAGTAATCGTTACACATTTGTATAGTTTCTTTAAAAAACGTTCGCATCTCTATGAGGCGGATAAAGGGAACGCAAGTCTTTACGAAAAATAAAATTTTCCACTATAAAATTGATATGGGCCCCTCTTGGGTAACTGTGGCTACGCGTGCTATAATTAATGCCTATCCTTATTCCCAAATAGAAAGGTCAGACTTTTATGATAAAACTCAGCATTCTTGACCAATCTCCGGTATCGGAAGGCATGACGCATGCGCAGGGCATTACAAAAGACCGCTGAGCTTGCTATAGAGGCGGAACGCTTGGGTTATCATCGCTTTTGGGTATCAGAGCATCATTCTGCCGCAAATCTCGCAGGCTCCAGTCCGGAGGTACTGATTTCACATCTGGCCGCACGTACCCGGGCCATTCGAGTGGGGTCGGGTGGTGTGATGCTGCCCCATTACAGCGCTTATAAAGTAGCGGAAAACTTCCGTGTGCTGGAGGGATTGTATCCGGGACGCATTGATTTAGGCCTGGGACGAGCGCCCGGAGGCATGCCCATTGCTACCAGAGCCCTGCAAGAAGGCAAAATGCGAGGTGGTGTAGATCTATACCCTGAGCAGTTGGATGACCTGTTAGCTTATTTACATGACAGCACGGGCAATAATCACCGTTTCGGTTCGCTACAGGCGATGCCGCTTATAGAAACTGTACCGGAAATGTGGTTGCTCGGCTCCAGTGGTGATAGCGCAGGTTTGGCAGCCGAGCGTGGCGTGGGCTTTGCGTTTGCGCAGTTCATTAATGGTGAAGGCGGCACAGGGGCTATGAAGGAATACCAGGAAAGCTTCCAGCCTTCCCAGCATAGTGACCAACCACGTTCGCTTGTTGCCGTATTTGCGATCTGTGCGGATACCGAAGAGGAGGCGAATCGGTTGGCTTCCAGTATGGACTTGTCTCTTGTTCTATTAGAGCAGGGAATGCGCTCCGCTGGAACACCTTCCGTCGAAAAGGCACTGGCGTATCCGTATACGCCGTTTGACCGGATGCGGATTCGTGAGAATCGCAAACGTATGGTGGTCGGTTCGCCCGAACAGGTGAAGCGTCAGATTGAGCAGTTAAGTAAGGACTATAATGCACAGGAGATCATGGTTGCGAGCATTATTCACGACTTTGATGCCAAAATAAAATCTATACGTCTCATGGCTGAAGCATTTGGACTGTCTTCTGTACAGTTATAATGCGAATCGCCGGATTTAAAAGATCACAGCTTCGAGGAGCTGTGATCTTTTTTTGAATTTTTTGAGGGAATATTGGATGATATGCACTGTATGATATAGGAAATAAACCAGTTAACACTTGATAATGATTATCAATATCTTTATTATATAAAGATAGAATGAAGTTTTGATGAAAGTCGTGCGTTAAGCCCGTGACTATATATATTGGATAAGGGAAAGGGATGATTCCAAATGTTTCGTCTGAAAACGGCAAATCTGGATATTGCTTATGAAGATCGATTGATTGTAGAAGATCTGAACGTAGAAATACCGCAAGGGAAAATCACAGCCTTGGTGGGCGCAAATGGTTCTGGCAAGTCCACCATTCTGAAGACGATGGCTCGCATCATGAATCCTAAGGGCGGCAGTGTTCTGCTTGACGGTAAATCCATTCATAAGCAATCCACCCGGGAAGTAGCTAAGCAGCTGGCTATTTTGCCACAAAATCCGACTGCACCGGAAGGATTAACCGTGACGGAACTGGTATCTTACGGACGTTTCCCCTATCAAAAAGGTTTTGGTTCTATGAAAGCGGAAGATCGCAAAATGGTGGAGTGGGCCATTCAAGTAACGGGAATGAGCGAGTTCCACGATCGTCCGATTGATCAGCTTTCTGGCGGTCAGCGTCAGCGTGCCTGGATTGCTATGGCGCTTGCGCAGGATACGGATATTTTGTTTCTGGATGAACCGACGACATTTTTAGATATGGCACATCAACTGGAAGTGCTGCATTTGCTAGAGTATCTAAATACTTCGGAGAAGCGCACCATTGTTATGGTCGTGCATGATTTAAACCATGCCGCCCGGTATGCTCAGCATATGATTGCAATCAAAAAGGGGAAGGCCGAGGCGGTAGGAACTCCAACAGAGGTTATGTCCCCTGATGTGCTGCGTGAGGTGTTCGGGATCGAGGCGGATATTGTAACCGATCCTCGTACGGGTGTACCGCTCTGTCTTCCGTATGCTTTGGCTGGACAGCCTGCGGTGAGCCAAGCAGTAAAAGAAATGAATGTGGAAGATAAGAAACTCGTGGGTTCTGTTGCTGAGCGACGTGATGCTAGAGCACAAGTAGCGGCAAGAGGTTAAAGAGGACATACCATGAAACCACTGGATTACGATCAGCTTGAGCAACTAGCGAAAATAGTGAGAGTCACGCCGGAGGATGCAGTATATTCCGGGCCAGTGGCCGAATGGCTTGAACCAGAGAAGATCCGTTCTGTGATGGAGTATTACGGCGATCTTCTGCGTGCTGAAGACGATTTAACCGCAGCCGTTTATTTTGTGAACCAGTTGCGTGGTCTCGTGTTTGCACAGCATTTTATGGTGTCACTGTGTGAACGCCGTTTGGATCTGTCCGTATCTAATCTCAGATTTCATATTTGTTATGAAGGTCAATATCCCTCTATTAGCATCCAGGTCATCGATCTCACAGAGCTGGACAATACGCGGAACAATGGGGATGACCCTTCTCCCGAACAGGCTCAGCAAGTGTTACGTGACTTTTACAGTTTGCAGATGCGGCCCATATTGGAGGCAATAGCTGCAGTGGGGAGCGCATCTATTGGGCAAATGTGGGGACAGTTTCCGTTGACATTGCTGTATTTTAAGGATAGAGTACAGCCATCGTTGACTGATCCTCAGGATGTGGAGCGCTTTGAACAAGATTATATGTATGTGACACGTGAACTGAAGGGAGAGGTATTCGGGCGTAAAAGAAATCCGTTTACGGTTCGTCTCATTGAATTGGACAATCCTTACCGCCCCGGTGAAAATACCTACATGAAACCGTCCTGTTGCCAATATTACAAGACAGGTGGAGGCCAGCGGTATTGTTATGCTTGCCCAAAAATGTCCGCTTCCGAACGTGAAGAACGCAGACTCGAAGTGATGGCATCACGGTAAAGGAAATCTGCGGATGTTGGCATGTCCGCCACGTTTTGGTTAAAATAGGTTATGTAACCTAAACCAAGCGACACGAAGGAGGATGCTGTATGTCTGTTTATTCACATAATGCCGTAACACCAGCGAATCAGGAGGTTTCTCTGGATACTTACACCGGTAAGGTGCTGGTTATTGCGAATACCGCCAGTAAATGTGGACTTACCCCGCAATATGGGGATTTGCAAAAGCTTTATGATGAATATAAGGATCGGGGATTAGTTGTATTAGGCTTTCCTTGCAACCAATTTGGCGGTCAGGAGCCGGGCAGCAGCGAGGAAGCGGCTGAATTTTGCCAACTGAATTACGGGGTTAGTTTCCCGGTATTCGCCAAAGTGGACGTCAACGGACCGGATACAGCGCCTCTGTTTGAATATTTGAAAAAGCAACAGCCTGGAGAACAGGAAGATGGAACAATTCAGTGGAATTTCACGAAATTCATTGTGAATCGTGAAGGTGTACCTGTGGGTCGTTTTGAACCGAAGGAGTCACCAGAAGCGATGAAAGCAGCCATTGAGCAATTGCTATAGTAGCTTTGCCTTACTCCAAAGTATATGTTTAAAAAGGTCTGATTTCCTGCGTGTCTCCGGGAAACGGACCTTTTTTTGTTTCTCTACATGTGCATTTGTTTAAGGGTGGTCGCATCATGTGAAAGTCGATTCCAAGGGCATAATCAGGGGGCTTACAGGGAAAACTGAATGGAGCAAAAAAATATTTCAGCAAACCGTTGATTTTGTATATCCTTTCTTTTTTAAATGTGGACAAATTGTGAATATCACGAAAAGCTATTGTAATGTGAAAAATATCACACTATAATAAGCGCATGAAGTGAAATAAATCACAAACGCAAACGAGCTGTTTACGTGAAACTATTCACAATTATTATACATTTTATGCCCACACACCAAGGAGGAATTTTACATGAAAGTAGCAGTTATCGGATGTACACACGCAGGCACGGCAGCTATCGTCAACACAGCTAAATGTTATCCAGATGCAGAAATTACCGTTTACGAGCGTAATGATAATATTTCATTTTTATCTTGTGGTATTGCCCTGTATGTAGGTGGTGTCGTTAAAGATCCACACGGCCTGTTTTATTCGTCTCCAGATCAACTGTCTGACTTGGGTGTAGTGACCAAGATGCTTCACGAGGTAACGAGTGTGGATACGGCAGGCAAGACGCTGCATGCACGTAATCTCCAAACAGGTGAAGAATTTACAGACACATTTGATAAATTGATTGTGACCACAGGATCATGGCCCATTATTCCAAAGCTGGAGGGCATTGAACTTGATCATATTTTGCTCTGTAAAAACTATAATCATTCCAATGATATCATTGAGAAAGCCCAGCACGTACAGAACATTACAGTCGTCGGGGCTGGATACATTGGTGTTGAACTGGTAGAAGCTTTCCAAATGAACGGTAAAAACGTAACGCTGATCGACAGTGCTGATCGTATATTGAATAAGTATTTGGACCATGAGTATACAGACCGGATTGAAAGTTCCCTGAAGGAACATGGCATTAAGCTGGTACTTGGCGAAACGGTGAGTCGTTTTGAGGGTACGAACGGTAAGGTGAGTAAAGTCGTGACCTCTAAAGGAGAATATGAAACAGAGCTTGTTATTCTCTGCATCGGTTTCCGACCTCAAACGGATCTGCTCAAAGGTCAGGTAGATATGTTGCCTAACGGTGCGATCATTGTGGATAACTATATGCAAAGTAGCTGCCCGGACGTGTTTGCAGCAGGTGATAGTTGTGCAATCCGCTATAATCCGACAGGTAAAACGGCTTATATCCCTTTGGCAACCAACGCAGTTCGTATGGGTACGCTGGTAGCACGTAATCTGGTACAACCAACGATTGCCTACATGGGAACCCAAGGAACTTCGGGTATCAAAATTTACGAAGACAATATCGCAGGAACAGGCTTGACGGAAGCGGCGGCAACGGACGAAGGCATGACTGTAGAAGCTGTAACCATTGAGGACAGCTACCGGCCTGAATTTATGCCAACCTCCGAAAAGGTATTACTGAAAGTGGTATATGAGCAGGAGACACGAAGAATTTTGGGGGCTCAAATTATGTCGAAGGTGGATTTGACTCAATCCATTAACACACTATCCGTAGCCATTCAAAATCATATGACCATTGACCAGTTGGCCTTTGTCGATTTCTTCTTCCAGCCGCATTATAACAAGCCTTGGAATTTCCTGAATGCAGCAGGCTTGCAAGCATTGCCTACAATATCCGAACGGAACCCAGTTACTGTATAATTAGATTTGTCTGTGACATTGTTCATAAGTTTGTCAACAATCTGAGACGTACGGACGAATCCTTATAGTACAATATAGAGTAGCATAAGGATTAGGGGGTAAGTAGCTTATGGATTTGTTTTATATCCTTTTTCTTGTAGTCGTGGCCCTGGTAGGCCTCGGTGGAGTTATTTGGTTCTTGAGAGCAGTTGAAAAGGAAGAATACAACTAAATGTAAAGCGCGTAGTAGCGCAGTAGATGTAATAATACAGAAAGACAGTCCTTTTTCCAAGGGCTGTTTTTTTTATAGTTGAGAAAGTGATTTTTTTCACAAACATAATCACTGATTTTAAATAAAATATGAAAGAAGAATATTTTAGTAAAAAGATATTAAAGGAGCGGGGACATATGGCGAGCTATAAACCGGGGCAAATTGCTGAAAAGACGGTGGAAACAGGAGTGGCCAAGGCGAACAACCCGTGGACTGTGGCGGTGGTACTGGGATTTTTGGCAGGTGCATTTATTGCACTCGGTTTTTTGCTGGATATACGTGTTATTGCAAGTGCGCCTAAAGAATGGGGAAGCATTGCCACCTTTATTGGAGCTGCGGTGTTCCCCGTAGGTCTGGTATTAGTTTTGATCGCCGGCGGAGAATTGCTGACCGGCAATATGATGGCGGTCCCTTTGGCGAGATGGGCAGGACGGATTAAGACAGGAGCCTTGCTTCGTAACTTGGCGATTATTACGCTCAGTAATTTTGCAGGTGCGTTATTCGTTGCATTTTTCTTTGGGCATGTGCTGGGTTTGACAGAAACGGGCCCTTATCTGGACAAAGTGGTGGATATGGCAGGACATAAGCTACATGAAAGCTTTTTGCAGTCTTTTATATCGGGTATAGGATGTAACTGGCTCGTAGCACTGGCTGTATGGCTGGCATATAGCACAGACTCTATCGGTGGCAAAATTATGGGCATTTGGTTTCCAACAATGGCCTTTGTCGCTATTGGATTTCAGCACGTTGTTGCCAATATGTTTCTCATTCCGGCGGCTATTTTTGCAGGCCACTTTTCGTGGGCAGATTATGTTATGAACTTCATTCCGGTCTGGCTGGGGAATTTGGTAGGAGGTAGCCTGTTTGTGGCTGGAGCCTACTGGTTGGCCTATTTGAAAAAGCCTCAAACCAACGCACTTCCAGCGAATGAATCTCCAACTACTTCTTCGGTTGCACATCAAATCCGTTGAGTGGTCCTGCTTAATTACGGTACTTTAAACAGCAATGAACAAAGCAAATCCGCCATGACAGGCCCGGGGGAACGAAACCTGTCATGGCGGATTTTTTTGGGAGTGGTCCATGATTTGGCATGGAGGATGAGTGTGCTCTCGTCCCATAATGCCTTGATCTCTTTTACCCTCGGTAAGATATGATGAAACAGGATGTCGAAAAAAATTATGATTCTAAAAAAAAATCCGTTTTGCTCTATGCAGCAGACGGATTTTTTTAATATTTTGGAGAGCGGCTGTGTGGGGAAATCCTTCTCTTGCCATAGGCCAAAGCTGTGGATATGATAAGATCAGTGTAATTTTTGGAAACGGTAACGGAAAGGAGCATCAACACTATGGATCATCGTAATAGCGCGCCTCCTGAGGCCACGCTTCAACAAGACTTACAAATGGGGCAGCGGATGACGGAGCAGCAGGACGGTATTTTTCCAGCTGTATGCCCGTTAGATTGCCCGGATACGTGTGGGCTCCTGCTTCACAAGGAAAATGGAAAGATAGTCAAGGTGACTGGGAACCCGGACCATCCTATTACCAAAGGGGCTATTTGTAACAAAGTTCGCAATATGACGGAGCGGGTATATGATCCTGATCGGGTGCTCTATCCGTTGAAACGTATAGGCCCCAAAGGAGAAGGGAAATTTGAACGTATTAGCTGGGAGGAGGCAGTCGATACCATTACAGGTCGGTTCAAGGAGCTGATACGTATGGACGGACCGGAATCTATTCTCCCCTACAGCTTTTATGGCAATATGGGCGTATTGAGTGTGGATGGAATGGACCGCCGATTTTTTAATGCGCTGGGTTCAAGCCAACTGGATCAGACGATATGTAGCGTGGCAGGGAATGAAGGCTGGGCGTCCGTTATGGGTTTTAAGGGCGGCACCAGCCCGGAGGACACGGAGGATGCAGACCTCATTATTGTGTGGGGTGGAAATGTCATTAGCACCAACATGCATCAGGTCGTTTTGGCTGAGAAAGCACGTAAAAAAGGTGCTAAGGTAGTCGTTATTGACGTTCATCGCAACCGGACGGCGCAATGGGCGGATTGGTTCATTCCGTTATATCCGGGGACGGATACGGCGCTCGCGCTGGGTGTTATGAATGTACTGTTCGCTCAGGGACTGACGGACGACGAATTTTTACATCGCTACACGGTAGGCCATGAGGAACTGCGCGAGCATGTTAAGACATATACACCAGAGCGAGTTTCGCGGATTACCGGCGTACCGGAAGCGGATATCATCCGTTTGGCGGAAATGTACGGAACTGCGCGAGCAGCGTATATCAATATCGGCAATGGGCTTCAGCATCATGATAATGGCGGTATGAACGTACGTGCGGTTACATGCTTGCCTGCGCTCACTGGACAATGGCTGAAGCACGGCGGGGGAGCGTCACGCTCTAATGGCGCTTATGGCAAGTTTAACGGCGCCAATCTGGCGCGTCCTGATCTGCGACAGAATCCGGATGCACGGGTGATCAACATGAACCGGATCGGAGAAGCGCTGCTACAAAAGGAACAGCCGATTAAGGCGTTATTCGTATACTGCAGTAACCCGGTAGTTGTAGCCCCCGATTCGGAACGGGTGACTGAAGGATTTGGACGAGAGGATTTGTTCACAGTCGTTCATGACCTGTTTCTTACGGATACGGCCCGTTATGCCGATATTGTGCTGCCTGCAGCGTCTTCCTTTGAAGGTACAGACCTATATAAATCCTACTGGCATCACTATGTTCAGATGCAGGAACCCGTCATTGCTCCGCTCGGGGAAAGCAAAAGCAATTATGAGCTGTTTAGCCTGCTCGGACGGGCTATGGGCTTTGACGAAGCTGCCTTTACGGAAAGTGAAGAGGACATGATAGTGGGCGCGCTTGATAATCCAACGAACCCTTATCTCAACGGTGTAACTTTGGAAGCCTTAAAGAAGTCACCTTTTGTAAAGCTCGATATGACGCCAAAGGCTACTTATTTGGATCGTTTAACCACGCCTTCAGGCAAGATTGAGTTGTATTCGGAAAAAATGAAACAAGCAGGTCTGCCCGCGATGCCTTCTTATGTGCCGCTGATTGAAGGGTACGACGGAGAGCATCGACCGCAAGCGGACGAGCGGTATCCATTAATGTTTATTTCACCGCCAAACCATAATTTTCTGAATTCTACTTTCGCTAACTTGCCCAAGCATCAGCGACTGGAGCGGGAGCCCTTGCTACAAATTCACCCGGAGGATGCTCAGACAAGGGACATCGCGGATGGGGACCTGGTTACCGTATGGAATGATCGGGGGACGTATGAGCTGAAAGCGAAAGTCACCGATCTAATGCTGCCCGGTACAGTGATTAGTCAGGGATTATGGTGGGAAGGCAAAGGACGCAGACAGCGTGCCAATGTGTTAACCTCTGATCGGCTGTCGGATATGGGACAGGGGGCTACTTTCTTCTCAACGGTGGTGAATGTGAAGCGCCAATGAGATAATGCCTTTTATGGCGTCAGATGCAAAAGGAGAAACAAAAGATATGAAATGGTTGGAGTCTTATCCGAAAGAAGTGAAAGTGTTTCTCGTTGCTAGCCTGATTAATTCCGCTGGAAGTTCCCTGATGTGGCCGTTAGTTAGCATGTATGTGTTTGACGAGCTAAACCGTAGTATGGGAGATGCAGGGATTGCGATTTTAGTGCAATCTCTGGGCGGAATTTTTGGTCAAGTGCTGGGCGGAGCCCTCTATCACCGTATTGGAGCCAAAAAACTGATTGTTGGCTCACTCGCGATGAACGCGCTGGGACTTCTCGCGCTTCCATTTACCAGTGGCCATTGGGTAGCGTTTGTCATCATGATGGGCTTTATCGGTTTTTTTAATGTCGTATCTGTGCCTGCGATTCAGGCCTTTGTAGGTTTTCGTTTTGCTGACCGTCGTGGTGAGCTGTTTAATATTATTTATGTCGCTAACAATATTGGGGTTGCCGTGGGTACGGGATTGAGTGGCGTTCTGGCTGACCTTTCCTATCAGCTCAGCTTCGTGATGAACGGAGTGACTTCTGCGGTATTTGCTGGATTCTTCTGGTCTTATCTAAGCAGGGTGGATCGGGAAGAGGGAGAAGTGCAGCTCAGTAAGTCCGTGAAAAAAAGAGAGGAAATACCAGCTCGATTGCTGTTTCGTGATACCAGACTGTATCTCTTTGTGGGGTTAGGTTCGCTTTTTTTATGGTTCGGGAATTCGATCTGGAATACAGGAGTGTCTCCCCATATTATTGAGCAGGGCTTGCCTAAAACGATGTATGGATTACTATGGACACTGAATGGTATCCTTATTTTTGCCGCACAACCCATTATTTTTTGGATAAAACGACTGTACGCTCATCACGCTTCAGCGCAAATGACATGGGCCGGAGGATTTTATTTGGCGGCTTATATTGTCATGCTGGGCACACAGAACTATACTGGAATGATATTCGCTATGGTTCTGGCGACCCTGGGAGAAATGCTGATTGCACCTGCGGTTCCAGCATTCCTGTCTGATCATGGAGGTCGGGGTGCACCCTTTTACATTGGGCTTGTGGGGGGCATTGGCGCAGCCGGACGGGTAATGGGGCCTTATATTATGGGGAAGTTGTATGATGGCGGTGGGTTACCGCCTACACTTTGGCTGGCATCAGGCGTAGCGGTGTTGTCGATCCTGTTTTTCGTCCTGCATAGTTGGTTGAACCGTTTCCGGCATCATTCGGATACTTTGGATACTACGACGTCCAAGGTGGATGCTCCCAGTTCTTAAGTCCTAATAAAAGTGCAGTAATATGCTGTGATTATGGTACAATAGTGACGGATGGTTGTAGTTATTGCTTCAGGAAAGCCTTCACAGGAAGGATTGAAAGGAATTGTTTACAAGTCAACCCTTGACGATACGTCATTCGGAGATGAAGGATGCTCCTGATCTGATCGCGCTGGATGAATTGGTATGGAATGAACGCACGGCTCCCGCTTCATTGTCTTGGAAGTCGCGTGGAGAGTTTCTGCGCAATACGCCTCCAGGCTCTCAACTGGTTGCCATCGAACAGGAAGTACTCTGCGGGTATATTGGATTTCGTCCTCCAACGCTGTTGGCTAGTAACTGTCATGTACTCGAAATAAATATAGCTGTACATCCAGCTTATCATCGCAAAGGTATTGGGACGGCCCTCATGAACTCCATGAAGGACATTGCAGCTGCGGAGGGCATACGTAAGTTGAGTTTGCGTGTACTCTCATGCAACACGGAAGCCCTTATGTTTTATGAAAAAAGCGGTTTCGCGATTGAAGGACGTTTGCATGAGGAGTTTTACATAGCAGGCCAATTCGTAGATGATGTGTTAATGGCCTATTTCTTAAAATAGGCGGGAGGCTACAGACAGCAATTCGGTTGTATGCCCGGCCTAAAACAACAACGCCGCAGACCTGATCAGGTCTGCGGCGTTGTTGTACAATACAATATTACCGAAGTTGCTTCCATTCATTTTGGAGCATACCATACACTGCGTGGTTCATGTAGCCGTCGGGCAGCAATTCCGCTTCGCGTACAATGCCTTCGAGCACAAAGCCCAAACGTTCCGGAATACCGCGGCTGCGGCGGTTCGTAGTTGCGCAACGGATTTCGACCCGATGCAAGTCCAGCTCCATCAAAGCATATTCAACGAATACGCGGCAGGCGCTGGTCATTAGACCTTGTCCTTCGTACCCGTGTCCAAGCCAGTATCCGATGCTAACGGAGCGGTGAGTCCAATTGATCTCATGGTAGCTGATGATGCCAGCAAGCTCGTTGTCTATCCAAATTCCGGCGGTCAGACTACCGTTCTCTGCGGCTTGTTTCAAGGCGCCCTGCACGAACTGCTCTGTGTGGCTGATTTCCGTGGTAGAGTCTACCCATGGAAGCCATTGACGCAGGCGGTCACGGGACATTTCGATCAGCTCAAACAGAGGCTGCACATGCTCCTTGGTGAGCGGCCGAAGGACTGTGCGTTCGTCCAACGCATATGTAAACATGATTGATCCCCTCTTTCACTCGGAAAATCGCTAAACCAGCCAGTCTAGCATTTAATCCCATGCTACCTTATTCTGCGAGAGTCGTCAAAAGGGAGAGGAAGCTTCAAATTCAATAGGTCCCACCCGGAACCGTTCATGCTCGTATACATATTTTAGATCCAAATCCCCTACAAATTCGGTTGGGGATACACTGCCAGATACAGTGGCTTGCAGAGGAAGCTGTTCAGCATCATACATTACGACAGAGCTAAAATCGAGATACTTTGTAAATTGGGCTGGATCATCGTAAAATACGGATGCTTTAGGGTTTATCGTGTGTGTAACACCGTCAATCGTGACAGCAATATGAACCTGGCGGTTGTGGTCACGTAGCTCCACTGAGCTATGTACGCGCTGGGACACAGCATCTACTGCCGATTCGACCGCATATTCTTCCATCGTGCGTGCGTTAACAATATGCAATTCCTGCAATTCGACACCCGTTCCCGAGGCACGCGTGAGGATCACGACGGCTTCACGGACATCATCCCCGTTCACATCCCTGTAAAATAATTGTGGTGCGGTGGAGATATCCGCCGAGCCTGACCATCGGAATGTGCGGCGTTGCTGGCCGATTTCCAGTACAGCTGATTGGAATAATCCCTGTGACGGATTAACGGCATATAAGCGGACGGATGAGTCTTCTGGAGCGCTGGCTAGCGGACGAGATTGTACGGTTTCGTTCACTGGGTCCGATGAAGGATGGCCGGAAGTCATGACGGAAGAGGACAAAAGCATAGACAGCAGGATCACAATGAGCAGCTTAAACACGGGTGGGTCTCCTTTTCCGGGCAAAATAAAAGATATATACACTATAACGAATTTATTTGCCGAAAATGTTAACTCTTTTTCATAACTTGTCACTTTTTTTGCTGAAGAGAGCATAAGGATTTTCATTTTATTGAGTTATGCGGTGTGAAAGGGTATATTTAAGGGAACAGGTTTTACACAGATTATACGGAAGAAAGGTTGATTAGCGTGGAGAAGCCGATCACTCCCCCCAATTTTATTAAAAATGTTATTGAAGAGGATTTACGTACGGGTAAGGTAAAGGAGGTTGTTACACGATTTCCGCCTGAACCAAACGGATATTTGCATATTGGACATGCCAAAGCTATCTGGATCAATTTCTCGTTGGGAGATGAATTCGGAGGACGCACAAATTTGCGTTTTGACGACACCAATCCGGCGAAGGAAGACACGGAATATGTGAACTCCATTCAGGAGGACGTGAAGTGGCTCGGTTATGAATGGGAGGAAAAACATTTTGCCTCCAATTATTTCGAAGAAATGTACAAGCGTGCCATCCTGCTGATTCAAAAGGGTAAAGCCTACGTGGATGACCAAAGCGCGGACCAAATCCGTGAAACTCGTGGCACATTGACCGAACCGGGGCAAAATAGCCCTTATCGGGATCGCAGTGTGGAAGACAATCTGAAGCTATTTGAAGAGATGCGTGCAGGCAAATATCAAAATGGTGAAAAGGTGCTGCGTGCCAAAATTGATATGGCTTCAGGAAACATTAATTTACGTGATCCGGTTATTTACCGCATTTCACACACAGCACATCACAATACAGGCGACACATGGTGCATCTATCCAATGTACTCCTATGCTCATCCGCTGGAAGATGCGATTGAGGGAGTAACGCACTCGCTTTGTTCGCTGGAATTCGAAGATCAGCGCCCGCTGTATGATTGGGTTGTAGCTGAATGTGAGATGGAAAAGGTACCGCACCAATACGAATTTGGACGGCTGAACCTGGCTCAAACCGTAACCAGCAAGCGTAAGCTCAAGCTTCTGGTCGATGAAAAGCACGTAGATGGTTGGGATGATCCGCGTATGCCGACGATTTCCGGTTTACGTCGTCGCGGCTACACGCCGGAAGCCATCCGCAACTTCGTATATGAGACAGGCATTTCCAAAGCCTACGGAGTCATCGATTTGCAGGTGCTGGAGCATTTTGTACGTGAGGATTTGAAGCTTAAGGCACCCCGCACCATGGCAGTCATAGATCCGTTGAAGGTAGTTATCACAAACTATCCTGAAGGACAAGTTGAAATGCTGGAGGCGGAAAACAATACTGAAAATCCGGAACTCGGTACACGTCAAATTCCGTTTTCCCGTGAGATTTATATTGAGCGTGAGGACTTCATGGAAAATCCGCCGAGCAAATACTTCCGTTTGTTCCCTGGTAATGAAGTACGTCTCAAGCATGCTTACTTCATTAAATGTAACGATGTGATTAAGGACGCAGACGGAAATGTAACGGAAATCCACTGTACCTATGATATAGAAACCAAGAGCGGATCAGGCTTTACTGGACGTAAAGTGAAAGGCACGATCCACTGGGTAGAGGCTACTCAGGCTGTACCTGCCGAATTCCGTTTGTATGAGCCTTTGATTAACGCAGAGGACACGGAAGAGATTGAAGAGGATGCATCGGAAAAAACATTCCTTGACCAATTGAACCCGAACTCTTTAGAAATTGCTCATGGTTATGTCGAGCCGAACATGAAAGAAGCTCAATCACAGGACAAGTTCCAATTTTTCCGTCATGGTTATTTCAGTGTCGATCCGAAGCTTTCCCAACCGGGTCAGCCTGTATTTAACCGTGTTGTATCGTTGAAAAGCTCTTTCCAATTGCCTAAGCAATAGGCTGGTGGAAAGTGTGGGAGAGATGGTAGCTTCGTGCGACCAAGTTGAAAAGGAGTCTGCCGTCGGCAGACTCCTTTATTTTACGCATGCACACTCTTTATACATGATCATTGACTTGACGATACTCTATTGTCTTTGCTAACAAGCCAGAAGGGAAGAGGGGATAGCTCATTCCTCTAGTGTTGTTAAGGGGCTTCTTCTATTCGTTTGTGCCCGCTGGCAGTCCTGGCTGATAACCGTTCTTGTACAGCATATACCACATGATAGCGAATCCCGCAGATCCAAGTAGGGCGAAGAACACCCCTGCATGGTACATCATTTCTCCACCAAAGTTCTGGAATAGCCATCCTCCCGCAAAACCTGCTACGATACCGGATATACCACTCCAGGTCAAGGTATATACAGCCTGTCCGGATGATCGGTATGCTGCAGGGGTAAATAGGACGGTCAACTGGGTGCCTACATAGAAGTATCCACCGAAGGTGACGCAATGAAGTGCCTGAATGAAGACAATCTGAATCGGGTCTGTGGCCAGAGCCATCAGTTCCCAACGTAAGGCAAACAGCAAACTGACGAGTGCCAAACAGCCGACCATCACGGTCATTCTTTTCTTCAAGAAGCGATCAAACAGCAAAAATACAATAATTTCGAATACCGATGACATAAAAACAGCAAAACCAAGCATCTGTTTGGACCCACCCAGCTCGGTGATGTACAGGGACATAAAGGCGCTGTTGATCGAATTCGGGATGGATACAAGGATGCCCAATAAAATAAAGGATATAAAGTATCCGTTCATTAAAACACTGCCAAAGCCGCGCAAATGAATGGTTGCTGTCTCCACAGTGCTTTTCAGTGGTGGAATCGACAAGGTGCAGATCAATGCAGCCAGAAGAAGTACCGTAAAGATGGTGGATATGCTGGATATCCCCGTTTGGTCAATAACTATGCCGGCAGCTGCTGCTGTCACAGCCCAACCGAAGGAGCCCCATATACGGAATGCGCCAAATTTCCGGTCTGTGCCCTCAATATAGCTGAGAATTAGGCTGTTGCTTTGCGCAAATAAAGGGCTTTGGAAAAAATAAAAACCAATCATCGACACATAAATCATGATATACGTATGGACATGAAACAAAGCTTGTAGCAATAACAAGGTACCTATAATCATAAATAGCAGAATACGTCGGAGGTTACGGCTCCGGTCGCTTGTATAGCCCCAAAAAGGGTTCGCGAATACGGATACAAAAGGCCCGATGGCCATCAGACTCCCGATCTCCAGCTTGTCCATGCCGATATCTTGCAGATACAACGGGAAGAAGCTGGAGAAAATGACCATAGCTCCATATAGAAAAAAATTATACAGTTTTAAGGAATATAGAGGAGTCTCTTGAATTTCTCTCTTTTGCAAGACAAGCCATTCCTTTCTTAGCCCGATAGAGAACTGCGCATCGATGCCGATCTGTGGGGAGGTTCTTTATTCCAATGTATCATGTGTTGAAAGGGTTAACAAACCAATAAATTAACAATTATGTAATAATTAAATTTTATTCAAAAAATTCATATGCATATTTGCAATTGTTTTCTGAAAAAAAGGAGGATTTATTTGTGAAAGTGACTGGTATTATCGTCGCAGGAGGACGTTCCAGCCGAATGGGACAGGATAAGGCTTTGCTTGAGATCAATGGAGCCACTATGCTTGAACGGACGTATACTACATTGCAGCAGGCTGCCCAGCGGGTTGTCGTAGTCACTCGTGACAACCAAGGATATGGTCTGAGTGATATGGAAACTGTGTCTGATGTTTTTCCAGGTATGGGACCCCTAAGCGGTATTCATGCGGGATTATCTGCATCTACTACGGAGTGGGGAATGGTTGTCGCTTGTGATATGCCTTTTATACAGCTAGAGGTGCTGCAAGACCTGCTCGTTGTAACTGAGAAATGGACGGAGTTGCATGGAACGACGGAACCAACATTGCAAGCAGTAATACCTTCTATGGATGGACGTATACATCCGTTGCTGGCTGTGTACCATCGGAGCGTGCTGCCGTCTGCCGAGGAATGTTTGCGCAATAGACAGCTTCGTCTCACCGATTGGTTGAACAAGCTGAACGTTCGTTATGCGACGGTAGAGGATTTGCCGCGGGTGAGTGAAGACATGTGGCATAAGGCCGCGTTCAATATGAATAATCCGCGGGACTACGAGCTTGCGTTAGAGCAGTTGAAGCATAGTGTACAACAGAACACGCAGAACGTGAAGAATTTAAAGGAAATACGAGAGGATTAGAAACGTACAAGCTTCCTGCGCAGGACTATTTAGGAGAGCAAATACTAGAGAAATATGATGGACTAAATTTGGGGGAATATAATTATGCTGGAAGCTATTATCCATGCTGTTTTATTGGCATTGGGATTGATTTTGCCTTTGGGGGTACAAAATGTATTTGTATTTAATCAGGGGGCGTCCCAGTCGCGGTTTCGCAATGCACTGCCTGCTGTCATTACAGCGGGTGTCTGTGATACAATCCTGATCACGCTTGCGGTTGGGGGCGTGTCTCTTATTTTGCAGCAATTTCTATGGCTCACGAACGTACTCTATGCGGCGGGCTGTTTGTTTCTGCTGTATATGGCCTGGACTTTATGGAGATCGAAGGCAGCTTCCTCGGGAGAAAGTCAGGCGATGCGGCCGAAACGCCAGATGATTTTTGCCGCTTCGGTATCGCTATTGAATCCACATGCCATACTCGACACGGTTGGCGTAATTGGAACCAGCTCCCTCCAATATGACGGCGGGGAACGCTGGGCCTTTGGTCTGGCCGCCGTGTCCGTATCTTGGATATGGTTTATCGGTCTGGCAACGGCAGGGCGTCTCGTGGGACGTATGGATTCAGAAGGGAAGTTTGGGACTGTGCTCAACAAAATATCGGCACTGATTATTTTAGGCCTGGCAATGTATATGGCGATAAATTTTATTACCAGTATGTGATCCAAACCTGGTTAGAAGAAAAATTTCAATACAGCGAATACCCCGCTCAAAGCAAAGGGAACACCGATCAAAAACAGCATAAAGGCCAGACAGCCTGCACCATTTACACCGCCTGCAATTCGGGCGTCCCGAGGGTTAGATGGATTGTATAATACCTTAATCTTGCTGCCAACCCGGTTGAGGCTTAGGTTGGTGCTATAAGGATTCCAGAATTCTACGGCTTCACCTGAAGCTGTATAGAAGCGCACTTTTAATCGGCGGGTGTAGCTAGTATCTACCGGATCGTCTCGGTCAAAGGGAACGACATCAATGTCTACTTCGATATGCGCATCAACGATTTGCCCCTTGGTACGGACCCAGTGGCGTTTGCGATAACGATGACGACGGATCGTTCTGAATCCCAAATAGATGAGTAGCAGTCCAATCAGGCTGAACAATGGCATCAGCAAATCGGAGCTAAAATGAAACCAGTACACATTGAAATCAATTGAGATGATAATCTACTCCTTTAAACAAAGCGATAATCAATATATCGGATGTTTTTTAGGAACCGTTTAATAGCTATGAGAATTACTTATTGCTAGATAAGGACATATCAAAATCAACATCCTCGATAAATTCGATAACCTCACCATTGGGGCTGTGGACTAATGCATTTGTTACAACTAGAGGAGGTTCGCCAAGTGTAAGCTGATTGGGTTCCACAAAGGTTCTTGCTCCGTGGGCAAGGGCTTTTTGATATATTTCATCCACATTAAGAGTTGGTTGAATTTTGTAGAGAGGCGAAGGAAGTCACCGATTTATTTCGCATCAGTGGGGAATTTAATTATCTCATTAAGGTGCAAACCGCGTCGGTAGAGGAAATTGCAGAGCTTCAGGATTCATTAGTTAAGCTGGGGCCTTCGAAGTCGCATATTTGTATGAAAAATATACTGGAAAACAGGGTTTTGCTGTAAGCAACTCGAAAACCCACATTTGGAATATAGAGCATTCGGAATAACTGTATTTGTGAAATGAAGATAAACGAATGCTTAAATGAAATAAAAAAATGACGCTGAATTACAACAGCGTCACCGTAATGCCCTGCTCCAGACGCTTCACGTCCTGGAGCTCGATCTTCCCGGCCATGGCGTGCAGAGCTGCCGCTGTGCCGCAGGCCGCTCCCTGCCGTAGCATGGCAGGGAGATCCAGCCCCGTAGCTGCGCCGGTGACCAGCCCGGCGACCATAGCGTCACCGCTGCCGAGCGCGCTGACAATGTCCGCGTCTGGCAGGCTCACGCGGTAGCGCGCATCGCTCGTTACCGCCAGCGCCCCGCGCGCGCCGAGCGAGATGACGGCCAGCTGCGCTCCGGCTTCCAGCAGCTTTGCTGCCGCTGCTTCAGCGGCAGCCGGGCGCGCGGCGTCAATTCCCGCGAAGCGAGCAGCCTCGTCCTCGTTAGGCTTCACGAGGTCGGGCTTTCCGCGCAGCCCCAAGCGCAGCGCCTCACCGCTCGCGTCCAGTGCCACCCGCGCGCCGCGTGCCTTCGCCAGCGTGCACAACTCGGCGTACAGATCGGGCGGGCAGCCGGGTGGCAGGCTGCCGGAGAATACGACCCAAGCCGATTCCTCGGCAAGGGTCTCGATTTTGCGCCGCAGTGCGGCTAATTCAAGCGGCCCAACGGTCGGTCCGCTCTCAATCAACTCGGTCTGCGTGCGCGCGGACGGGTCGAGCACGGTAATGGCGAGACGGGTCTCCCCATGTACCGTTTCAATGAAATCGGCGCTTACGCCTTCTGTGCTCAACCCGTCAATGAGCAGCCGTCCGGTGTGTCCGGCAGCAAACCCGGTCGCTCGTACAGGCTCGCCTAGCGTGCGGATGACGCGGGCGGCATTCACGCCCTTGCCGCCCGGTACCGTCAGGCCGCCTTCCATGCGGTGGACGGCATTCAAACCGAAGCCTGCAACCGTGTAGATTTTATCCACAGCCGCGTTAAGCGTTACGGTGGTAATCACAAGGCGTCACTCCTTTAAGATCAGCAATTCGCAATATTTGATGCCATTCGCTCATGCTAAGATATCAGCTTTAATCCCAATGCTGCGGCAAGAATCATGGCGATGAATAAAACGCGCAGTACGCTTTTTTGTTCACCGTACAAGAACATGCCTGTAATCGTGCTGCCAACCGTTCCGATGCCTGTCCATACGGCATAGGAGGTGCCCATCGGCAAACTTTTCATGGCATAGCTGAGTAGAGAGAAGCTAAGAACAAAGGATAAGACCATAAGCACTAAGGACTTCCAGCCTTTGCCCACCGTAACTCCCTTCATACCGATGACTCCTAACACTTCCGAGCACCCCGCGATAACCAATGCAATCCAAGCCATTATGCGCCACTCCCTTCCTGAACATCACGGTCGGTAACTAACTTCAGGCCGACCACACCTGCCAGCAAAAGGGCGATTAATAGCGTTTTGGACCATTGAAACGGTTCTCCGAATAGCAGCATTTCGCCTACGACTGTTCCCCCTGTCCCTAGTCCGGTGAATACAGCATACACTGTGCCTACAGGCAGTCGGTTCGCAGCCTTCATGATTAAATAAAAGCTGGCCACCACGGCCAGCACCGTTACAATCCAGGCGAGTATAGAGTCCGCATGCTTCAAACCTGATACCCATACAACCTCAATCAGGCCTCCAACAAAAACGTAAATCCAACTGCGATTCATGATGAATGTTCTCCTTAAAAATAAATTTTATAAGTTCGACGGCTTCACGCTTCATGAGGTGAGGTTAACGTAATCCCACGCCAAAAAATAGGCCATGCAGCGTTCAATCTTCGGTGGTAGTTGATGCTTCCACTGTACAGGAGCTCCACCATGACCCCGTCCACCAGGGTCATGTAAGCCAAAGCCACATCCACTGGCTCCATATGCCCAAAGGGTTCCCGATCCCGTGTATTCCGGAGGCGGCGAGTTAATTTTCGCTCCATTTTATCCAGAAAAGGATTAACAATATTCAGCACCTCGTGATACAACGATACAGGCGGAAAGAAGGAAAAGCGAAGCATAAACTTGGCTGAGTTGTTGCTCTCATATTCCTGTCCCATCCAAAACAAGAAGTCATGCAGGGTATGCTTAAGCGGCTGATCTTTACGTTCCGTAAAGTATTCGAAAATACGTAAATTCTGCTCTTGAAAAGCGTACCTAGCCACCTGTAGAAACAGATCCTCCTTGCCTTGGAAATGCGCGTATATAGACGGTTTTCGGATACCAACCTCAGCGGCAATACTGCTCAAGGAGGCTCCCTCATACCCATTGGTGGCAAATTGAAAAAGAGCGGCCTTTCGAATCTCTTCCATCCCCATTATTGTCACCTACCTAACGTTCGTTAGTTTATTCTTGCACGAAAAAAAGTAAGTGTCAACCCAGCATCATTGCGTTTTGTATAAAGCTTTTCTTTGGATTTTTTTTATCAACATTTTAATAAAAAAGTGGGAAGAAATAAGGGGCTCATGTACAATATAATGAAGAATACTTGTCAAATGCAGTCCACTGGAAGTGAGGTTAGTTATGAGGCGAAGCTTACTGGCCGTATTGATCGCGGCTATGGTGTTTATTATTTATTATTTTGGCTTGTTTAATTACATCGGCAAAAATGAAGGAACTGTCATCAGTATTTTTTCCACCCTGACAGTGATCTCCATCAGTCTGATTATTTTTACGGAGAATCGTAATCCCTCCACTACGATGTCCTGGATTTTGCTGCTGGCATTGCTGCCAGTCGTTGGACTTCCTCTTTATTTTCTGTTTGGGCAAAATGTATTCAAGCGTCGCAAGTATGATAAAAAGGCATTGCGTGACCAACAGGCTTACGACCGCATAGAAAAGGATGCTTTGCGAGTCAAACGAGATCTGACCTGCTTTACAGGTGAGCAGCAGCAGTTAATGCGTTTGGCACGCAGACTGGCCCGCTCCCCGATTTATTTTGCGACAGAAACTCACATTCTGAACAATGGAGATGAAACCTTCTCCACTTTGCTGGAAGAACTGCGCAAGGCGCAGCATCATATCCATATGGAATATTACATTTTCCGGTCGGATGATATTGGTACCAGCATTCAGAAAATTCTGATCGAAAAGGCTAAAGCGGGTGTTAAGGTTCGGTTTATGTACGATGCGGTGGGCAGTATTCAGTTGTCGAAGTCCTTTTTGAAGGAAATGAGAGATGCAGGAGTAGAGGTTGTTGCGTACGGCGGCGCTCGGATCTTGTTCTTCTCCAGCCGGGTAAACTATCGTAATCACCGTAAAATTGTAGTCATCGACGGTAATATCGGATTAATTGGCGGTCTAAATGTGGGAGATGAGTATCTCAGCCGCAACAAAGCCTACGGCTTTTGGCGTGATACGCATATGATTGTGAAGGGCGAAGCTGTACGGACGTTGCAGCTTATATTTCTACAAGATTGGCTTCACATGACGGGTGAGTCGGTGCTCGATAGCGAATATCTGTCTCCCAATATTGAACCAATTACGGACGGAGGCGTGCAGATTATTGCCAGTGGCCCGGATAATGAGCGGAGAGTGCTCAAAAATCTCTTTTTCTCCATGATCACGTCCGCCCGAAAATCAGTTTGGATTGCCACTCCTTATTTTATCCCGGATGAAGATATCCTGACTGCCTTACGGATGGCTGCCTTGTCCGGGTTGGACGTGCGTATTCTGTTTCCCGCAAAACCGGATAAATGGCTACCGTTTCTCGCGTCTCATTCGTACTTCCAGTCGTTACTGGAGGTTGGAGTCAAGGTATATGAATATGAGAAGGGGTTCCTCCACTCCAAGCTCCTCATCATTGACGGGGAAGTTGCGACGATCGGGACAGCCAATATGGATATGCGTAGCTTTCATTTGAATTTTGAAGTTAACGCTCTGTTAATTCAAACGCACAGTGTGCAGCAGATGGTAACAGACTACGAACGAGACTTACACTCTGCCAGTCTGATTGTACGTGAAGAATTCATGAAAAAACGTCTGTTCAAACGTTTGATGGAATCGCTCGCGCGGCTGCTTTCACCGCTGCTGTAAGCATAAACGAATTCGCTACAGCAGTATCCTGTAGTTAAAATGTAGTAAAGCCTAAAATATCCTGTAGACGGTATATAATATCTTTCCAAAATGTTGAATGATCCTCGTAAGCTGCTAGATCCAAACTGTATTCAGCCCCCTGATTATTCCATAGCTTATCAAAATAGGCCGCAACCTGTCGGGTCAGCTTGCTGTCCGCCGGAGCGGCCACCCACAACTCATTTTCCAGATTCAAATCATCCAGATTACGGGGGGTCAGATTGGTAGAGCCACCCCAAATGATATGCTCTCCTTGCGCCTTGGCGATATAAATCAGTTTGGTATGGAACTGCTCATGGGTGGTATGATACCAGCGAATTTGAATGTTCCCGCCCGATTTATCGGACAACTCCTGGGCAACCGGACGATTGGGGATGCCGATTTTTTCCTGACCAAACGCGTTTTGATTGGGGTCCAGCAGCAGTTGGATGTTTACACCGCGGGCAGAGGCATCCAGCAGGCTGTTCAATACTTTGCGGTCAGCCAAATAAAACATGCCCATATGAATGCTGTCACCTTTCTTCGTCTGCGCAATGCCATTCAGAACTGAGGTGTACACCTTGCCCTCAGTTAGATATTTGATTCGATAGCTGTCCTTACTCGATGGAACTTTGGGTTCGGCCTGTGGTGTATAGGCAGGAAGCTGTCCACCGCCCGAAAAGTCCAATACCGCCTGCTCTGTTTGTAAAATGTCTCCGATGATAGGCCCCTTCACCTCCAGCGCTACATTGGAGTGATAGGCGCTCGCGTCGTGCACGTTGCCTGTAGAAATGAGCGCTGTTTGTTCGTTGGCAACCAATTTTCGGTGATTGGCCTTGACGTTCAACAGCTTAAGATAGGAGCGAGCCGTAACATCAGGTCCGTCACTGGCCATCAGGTTGGGAATCCAACCTGTGCCCTGCTGCCCGAACCATTGGAAAAAGGTACGCCACACTGCCGAATAGATGGGGGTGGAGTCCCGCAACGGGTCTACATCGGTCTGCACGACTTGAATCCCTGCTCGCTTCATATTCTCCAACAAAGGATTGGGGGCAGAATTGTAGTTGGTATTGACTTCATCTGTAATGAAAAAGATAGGCATATCCGGATGAGCTTTCTTTTTGGCAATAAGATAATCGGTCATTTGTGCGCTGACTTGGGGGAAGTGCTGACCTTTATGCTTATAGTCATTGAACAGAAATAGGTCGATGACAATAAATTGTTGGGCTTCATCAATGATCCCGAGCATACGATTCAAAATTTGACCTTCATGCTGTGCAGTGCTTCCATCCCCGGTGGGATAGGTCAAATCTGTCCAGAAGTTTACCTCATGGGTCGAATACTCCTGACTCTCATAAGAGACGAACGGAGGCAATGGTTTATGGGTCTGATACAGCATGACGGCAATCAGCCAGAGGATAAGTACCAGAATGGCGATTTTAAAAGCCCGACCCTTTTTCTCAGTTCTTCTTTGATATTCCGGCACAGAATGCAGCGGATCACGTGTAGTCATATGACGATCAACTCCTCAATTGAATGCTGCATTCCATTTTATCGTGCCGGAACATGCAGTTTTATGATGGGATACTGTCAAGTTATTAACGCAAGTGTGCAGGATTGACGCGGATACTAAATAGAATGAAATGGAAGATGTTTTACTATTCGTTGAGGACATATGTCCTTTATAAGAAGTCTGCCCTATAATTTAATATATAGAAAAGTCATTTACATGGGGAGAATAACGATTTATGAGAGGAATCTTGTTTGCTTTTCTGGGAGGAGCGTGTATTACGCTACAGGGGGTAGCGAATACACGGATTAGTCAGGATATCGGTACATGGCAGGCGGCCACTGTTACTCAGCTAATAGGCTTTATTTTGGCAGCATTAGTCTGGATGTTTACAAGGGATGGCAATGTGGCTGAACTGAAACAGGTAAAGCCGATCTATCTTTGGGGCGGTGCCTTTGCAGCAATTATTATATTTAGTGAAGTCACGGCAATCCAACATATTGGGGTTACGTTCACGATCTCGGCGTTGTTGATTGCGCAGTTGTGTTTAACCTTCCTGGTAGATATTAAGGGATGGTTCGGTATAGTGAAGCAAAAGATGAAGCTTCCACAATTTATAGGTATTGGTATGATGATTGCGGGTGTAATTATTCTGAAACTTTAAAATAGAAATTTAACTTGTAAAGAAGCTTAGAATGTAGAAATTGAAGGTGAGCTTAGGAATGAGAGAAATTCAGGATCAAGAGCAGCTAAAATATTTTTTGCAGCTGCATGAGTTGGAATCCATACTCTACGAGCCACTACATCCTTATTTGTCGTTGCATCGTTTGGAGCAAGGGGAAAAGCTCTGTTTACAGGGGGACCCCATCGAGCATCTATATATACTGGTGCAGGGCAAGGTCAAGATTTATACCAGCTCTACAGAAGGGAAAACCCTGATCCTTTGCTTCAAAACACCGATCGAGGTTATAGGAGATGTTGAATATATTCGGAGTAGTCACGTCATCAACACAGTAGAGGCAGTGTCTCCGATCTATGTGATCGGTATTCACCACCAATGGATGAACAAATACGGCAGAGACTATGCTCCTTTGCTGCAATTTCTATTGGATATTGTCACGCGAAAGTTTTGCCTGGACTCCGACTTTTCCAGTTTCAATCTCATGTATCCGGTGGAAGTCAGGCTGGCAAGCTACCTGCTATCGGTTTCTTTTGACGAATCGAATACGGCTTTTCATGAGGAATTACGTGCATCCAGTCTGGTAGATGTGGCGAATTTGATCGGAACCAGCTATAGACATCTCAACCGTGTTATTCGCAAAATGATTGAAGATGGATGGGTTGAACGGACAAAAGGCTACATTGTCATTCGGAACAGAAAAGGTTTGAGTGAACTGGCAGGACATAATATTTATGAATCATTGTAATATGGGCTTTTATAAAAGCAGAAGAATATCAAGGATCATCAAGGGAGAGTTAGCATATGTTATTAGGAATTGTATTGGCGATTATCGCAGGTGCCTTGGTCAGTTTGCAAACGATATTCAATAATAAGGTGAATGAACGGACAGGATCGTGGGCTACAACAACATTGGTGCTGGGAACAGGGTTCGTGGCTTCCTTACTCGGAAGTCTTATTTTTGAAGGGAAAAATACATTTACTTTACAGCATATGCAGCCGTGGTACTGGTTCAGTGGCATGATTGGTGTCGGTGTTGTGTTCTGTCTGGTGCAAGGAATGAAGCGACTTGGCCCGACCTATGCGATCTCCATTGTATTGACGGCGCAATTAGGTACGGCCCTGTTGTGGGATTCGTTAGGATGGCTGGGATTAGAAAAGATTCCGTTTACCTTTAACAAGTTGATCGGAGTATTGGTCATTATCGGTGGTATTCTGGTATTCAAATTTGGACATGGGCGTACGAAGGAACAAACAGAAAGCATTTCATCTATACCTGATTCGATGAAGGGATGAGGAGATTGTAAATGGCCTTTATCTTGCTGGAATAGGGATCGTCCTTTCGAGTAGGCATTTTGCAGAAAAGCGGCAGCTCAATTAGGAGCGGCTTTTCTGTAGAGTTTCCGAAATAACTGGTTTATTGCAAATTTTCCAACATGGCCATGGGTAAGAAAAAATGTTCACGATCGTGTATATATTTTTCCATCCATGATACAATGAAAGTATCTTAAAATAGCCACTTTAAGGGCTACGATATTGAATATAAGAGACGATAAATAGATCGGTTACCGTGTTCGGGAACGGTCTTATTTGTGCTTCTTGAACTTGATGCAATAACAGAGTGACTTTGGATGAGGTGGGACATAGATGAGTAGTACGGAGAATATAAAGGGAGCACCTGACGGTTTTAACAAATCCGGCTCTTTGCTGCCTGCCGCAAGGACAGGTGAACGGAAGATTGAGCACGTCCGCCTTTGTTTGCAAGAAGATGTAGCCGGACATGGCATCACCAGTGGGTTGGAGCGGTATGCCTTCAAGCACTGCGCTCTGCCGGAGTTGCATTTTGACGAGGTTCGTCTGGATACTACTTTTTTAGGACGAGCTGTACGAACACCGCTGCTTATTAGCTCCATGACAGGCGGCAGCGCCGAGACGGGAGCGATTAATGAGCGACTAGCAGAGACAGCGGAGAGACGCGGCTGGGCGCTGGGCGTCGGTTCGGTACGGGCTGCGGTGGAAAGGGAAGAACTGGCTTCAACCTTTGCGGTTCGCCGTCTGGCACCCAGTATCCCGATCCTTGCCAATCTGGGTGCGGTGCAGCTGAACTACGGATTTGGCGTAGACGATTGTCGCCGTGCAGTGGAAATTGCTGGAGCCGATATGTTGGTGCTGCATTTGAACGGATTGCAGGAGATTTTTCAACCTGAAGGGAATTTGGATTTTAGCGGTTTGCTTCAGCGCATTGAGGAGTTGTGTCGTCAGCTTTCAGTGCCTGTAGGAGTGAAGGAAGTAGGTTGGGGCATAGATGGCGAGACGGCATCGAGACTGTATGATGCGGGTGCAGCCTTTATAGATGTCGCTGGCGCAGGCGGGACAAGCTGGAGCCAAGTGGAGAAATTTCGCAATCCTGATCCTGTGCGTCGCGCGGCGGCGGAGGCATTTGCGGATTGGGGCAACTCGACCGCTGATTGTATCGTGGAAGTCAGAGCCGCTGAGCCACATGGTGCTCTGATCGGCAGCGGTGGACTGAGAGACGGTGTCGATGCAGCGAAGGCGCTTGCTTTGGGAGCTGACATGGCAGGCTTCGGGCGTTCTTTGCTCGGTTCTGCGGTTGCCTCTAGGGAAGCGCTGGAGGCACGTTTGGAGCAGGTGGAACTGGAGCTCCGCACGGTTATGTTTGGTATTGGGGTAGATGGAATAGAAGGACTCAAAGATACGACTCGACTAAGAAAGAAGGTAAACGGATGAGCGGACTTATTACATTGGTTCCGATGAATGCGGAGCAATATGATCGATTTGAACAACGCTCGCTTGCCGACTATGCGGATGAGAAAATCCAAGCAGGTACATGGACGGTAGAAGAAGCACCAGAACGTGCGGCAGAAAGTTTTGCTCGATACCTGCCACAGAGACTAGACACACCTCATGCTCACCTGTATATGTTGATGTTTTCCGATGCCGGGGAGCAGAGTCAGGAGGAAGCTGGCTACATCTGGTTCAATATTACGGATGGGGTGCAAGGAAAAGAAGCTTTCCTACTGGATATTCTTGTATACGATTCATACCAAGGGAGGGGTCTAGGCACGCTGGCGATGGAGGCTTTGGAACAGGAGGCTCGCAGGCTGGGAGCTGTACGCATCGGTTTGCATGTATTTGGGCATAATGAGCGAGCTTTGCATGTATATCGCAAGTCGGGCTATCGGATTACAGATATCCAGATGAGCAAAGAAATCTAAATAAGGATATAGCAATATCCTGAATTTCATAACCGTATGCTTGCCGCGTGTATAGGTTCTCATATATAATGTGGGTTGGTAAACTAACGGATGGCATAACGCATATTTTATATAAACGGGAGTTGTTCTGATTATGGCTTTAAAAGCGGGGATTGTGGGCTTGCCGAACGTGGGCAAATCAACACTTTTTAACGCAATAACGCAGGCGGGTGCGGAATCCGCAAACTATCCATTTTGTACGATTGACCCCAATGTAGGCGTCGTTGAAGTACCAGACGAGCGGCTGGATAAGCTGACCGAACTGGTTGTGCCGAATAAAACGGTGCCAACGGCATTTGAATTTGTTGATATTGCAGGACTTGTGCGCGGTGCGAGCAAGGGCGAGGGTCTGGGTAACAAATTTCTGGCTCATATTCGTGAAGTGGATGCGATTGTACATGTGGTACGTTGCTTTGAAGATGAGAACATTACCCATGTGGACGGCAAAATTGACCCGATCAGCGACATTCAGACCATTAATTTGGAACTGATTCTGGCGGATATCGAAAGTGTAGACAAGCGTATTGAACGTTCCCGCAAAAACATGAAGGGTGGCAACAAGCAGTACACCCAAGAGGTAGAAGTGTTGGAGCGGATCAAGGAATCGCTGTATGCTGATAAACCTGCGCGTAGCTTAGAATTGTCGGATGAAGAACGGTTGATTGTACGCGATCTTCATTTGCTTACGATGAAGCCTGTACTCTACGCAGCTAATGTTAGCGAAGATGGCGTAACGGAAGCGGATAGCAATCCGTATGTGCAAAAGGTACGCGATTTTGCCGTGGCGGAAAATGCAGAAGTGGTGCCGATCAGCGCCAAGGTAGAATCTGAAATCGCTGAACTGGAAGGCGAAGACAAAGCGATGTTCCTCGAGGAGCTGGGATTAGCTGAATCCGGATTGAACCGTCTGATTAAAGCAGCATATCGCTTGCTGGGCCTGTATACGTATTTCACAGCAGGTGTGCAGGAAGTACGCGCTTGGACGATTCACAAAGGAACGAAAGCACCGGGTGCTGCGGGCGTAATTCATACGGATTTTGAACGCGGATTTATTCGTGCCGAGGTTGTATCCTACAACGATTTGGTCGCTGCTGGTTCGATGAACGGGGCTAAGGAACGTGGTCAGCTTCGTCTGGAAGGTAAGGAATATGTAGTGCAGGACGGAGACGTTATGCATTTCCGTTTTAATGTTTAATATATAATTTCCAGAATACAATACCTGATTCGGATATATAAAAGACGATGACTTAATGTATGTGTGTTCTGAAAGGTGCTAGATTACGTGGTCGCTGCCTATATTAGGGCGGCGACTTTTTTTATTGTTTTGCATGTTGTGTGGATTTTTGCAAAATCCTAAATTAGTCAGTATTTCTTGTAGCTAATTCATGAATTAGTTGGTATAATAAAGAGCTGTAGCCAGTGGAATTGAAGCTGGTTTCATATTAATTTAACTGAAGAGGTGAATCGCTTGTTGGACCGATTGCAATCATTGGCGGACCGCTACGATAAACTGAGCGAACTGCTCTGCGATCCGGATGTAGCGAACGATAGCAAAAAACTTAGAGATTATTCCAAAGAACAGTCTGATTTACAGCCTGCTTATGAAGCATATACCGAATATAAAAATGTCGTTGAAGAGCTGGAAGCTGCAAAAACCATGCAGGGTGAAAAGCTGGACGACGAGATGCGTGAAATGGTCAAAATGGAGATTGAAGAACTGAGTGTTCGCAAGCGGGAGCTGGATGAAAAAATCCGTATTTTGCTGCTGCCAAAGGACCCGAATGATGATAAGAACGTTATTATTGAGATTCGTGGTGCAGCAGGTGGTGACGAAGCGGCACTGTTCGCAGCTGACTTGTATCGGATGTATACTCGTTATGCCGATACTCAAGGCTGGCGTGTAGAGCTGATGGACGCGAACATGAATGATCTCGGGGGCTTTAAAGAGGTTATTTTCATGATTAACGGTCGTGGTGCATACAGCAAAATGAAATTTGAAAGCGGCGCACACCGCGTACAGCGGATTCCGACGACGGAATCAGGTGGGCGTATTCATACGTCGACATCTACAGTATCCGTTATGCCTGAGGCCGAAGAAGTGGATATTGAAATTTCCGACAAGGATATTCGCGTGGATACGTTCTGTTCCAGCGGTGCGGGCGGACAGTCCGTTAATACGACCAAGTCGGCGGTGCGTGTAACGCATATGCCAACAGGTATTATGGCAACCTGTCAGGACGGAAAATCCCAGAACTCCAATAAGGAGAAGGCGCTGCAAGTTTTGCGTGCCCGTATTTCGGATATGTTGCGTCAGGAAGAGGAAGCCAAATATGCAGGCGAGCGTAAGAGCAAAGTAGGCACCGGAGACCGCAGTGAGCGTATACGTACCTACAATTTCCCGCAAAGCCGTGTAACGGACCATCGTATTGGCCTAACTATGCATAAGTTGGACCAGGTGATGAACGGGGAGATCGAAGAAATCGTATCGGCGCTCACGATTGCAGAGCAGGCTGATTTGATGGAACAAGAGGTTTAAGTTTTGGGGAACGAACGCGATTGTGTGTATCGGATGTCGCCGGAACGGAACATGAGTGTCAGAGAAGCCTTAGTTGAGGCTTCTTCTTTTTTAGGAAGCTGTGGCGTTCTGGAGCCGCAGCATAATGCCCGTTTGCTGCTGGAGCATGTGCTCGGGTTGGAAGGTACGGCGTTTTACGCCGCTCTGGGTGATCCGTTCCCTTCCACCGCCAAGGAGGCGTGGGAACGGATCATAGCCCGCAAAGCTGCGGGTGAACCGGCGCAGTATATTATCGGACGGCAGGAATTTTATGGCCGCCCGTTCATGGTTTCGCCGTCGGTGCTGATCCCACGCCCGGAGACAGAACTGCTCGTCGAGGTGATACTCCAGCACGGCGATCGGCTGTGGCCAAGCGGCGCTCCGCAGGCGCTCGACATCGGCGCGGGCAGCGGTGCGATTGCCGTGACGCTGGCGGCTGAGCGACCGAGCTGGCGCGTGGCGGCAGGGGATATTTCGGCTGCCGCGTTAAAAGTAGCGGCTCATAACGCCGCTGCGAACGGCGCAGCCGTAGAATTCCGCGAGGGCGATCTGCTGGCGCCATTTGCGGGAACGAGGGTGGACATTCTCGTGTCCAACCCGCCGTACATCCCGGCTGCTGACATCGCTGGCTTACAGCCAGAGGTCCGCGACCATGAGCCGCGGATGGCGTTGGATGGTGGTCCTGACGGGCTCGGCCCGTATCGGGCAATGCTGGAGCAGCTCGGACTCCTTCAGGCTCCGCCCCGGCTAATTGGGTTTGAATTGGGGATGGGACAGGCCAGAGACGTGGCTGACCTGCTGGAACAGGCGGGTCATTGGAAGAACATTATAATCGTTCCTGACCTTGCTGGGATCGAACGACATGTCCTAGGTGTCTCGGAGTAGTGCTGCATTTTCTTTTTGCGAGTCTTTCCTTTAGAATAAGAGGAGTATGACCGAGAAACGGCTCAGGGGGAAATCATGCTTCAGAAATTGAAAAAAATTGACGGTCCGGTTATCTTTATTCTGATTTTGCTCATGGCGATTAGTATCGTAACAGTATACAGCGCAGGTAGAGCTCCTACGAACCTGCCTGATCACGGCAACGATTACCAGAGGATGATTGGGTATTATATATTGGGTTTTGTGGCGATCTTGGGTTTAGCGATGGTCGATTTTCGGATATTCATTAAAAAAGCCCTGTACGTATATGGAGGCGGAATATTCCTGTTGGGTCTCGGATTTTTTGGCGGGACGGTTAACAACTCTCAGGGCTTTCTGAAAATTGGTGGCTTGAATCTTCAGCCTGCTGAGGTATTCAAGCTGGTCCTTATCATTTTTCTGACTTATATGCTGATCAAAAAGCGCAAGAGCAAGCTGTATTTTATTCAGGATGTTCTTCCAGTCGCTCTGGTGAGCTTTGTCCCGTTTGCCATGGTTATGGCACAAAATGACTTGGGTAATGCGCTCGGTTACATTGTCATCGTCATCGGTATGCTATGGATTGGTAATGTGAAGGCATCCCATGCGTTAATCGGATTCATCGTATTTGCAGTCGCTGTTGGTGGCGGGATCAAAGCTTATATTTCGTTTCACGATGAGATTGATTCCTTTATGAAGGGGATTGGCCGTAGTCACTGGGTTGAGCGTTTGGACCCTTGGTTGGTACCGGAAGAGGCAACCGCGAAGGCGTCTTATCATACCAAAAATGCCAAGCTGGCGATAGCCTCTGGCGGGATGATGGGCAAGGGCTTTTTGCAAGGAACCTCGGTACAGTCCGGGCGTGTTCCTTATACGTACGCGGATTCTATTTTTGTGGTCGTAGCGGAGGAATTTGGCTTTGTAGGCTCTTCAGTGCTGCTATTGTTATATTTTATTTTGATTCACCGAATGATCCTGATTTCGCTGGAATGCCGGGATCGCGCCGGACCGTATATTATTGTCGGGATTGTGTCCATGTTGCTGTACCAGATTTTTGAGAATATTGGTGCGTTTCTGGGCATTATGCCGCTTACGGGGATTACGCTCCCGTTCATAAGTTATGGTGGTACCTCGTTGCTTATTAACATGGCTAGTATCGGCTTGGTTATGAGTATTAAGGTGCACGGCCAAGAGCTGGAGGACGATCTGCCGCAGCCTTCCAGAGTAAGCTTGACGAAGGCGAAAAAAGCCTAGTGCAGGTGGATTTGGCTTGAAACTGATTGGCATTTGTGTGAGTTGAAACGGTGCAACGAAAAGTCCAGATTGTGAAATCTGGGCTTTTTTATATGCCTCGGTGAGGGTCAGAAGCTTGGTGTAGCATGATTTGAGGGTGTATTGAAGAAAATCTGTAAAGTGTTCCTGAATCTTTTATAAGATTCATAGGTTTAGACTCTCCCAAACCGGACAGACTGATAGACATGATAGAGTTTGGGTTTGGGGGGACGAAGATGAGAAGTTGGATCAAGCAAGCTGCAATGATTCTATTTTGTATTTCGATATTAATGATGTCTTGGGAAGGTCAAAAGACGGATGCTGCTATGACCACTGGAACAAGAGGAACCTTAGCATCAGGAGTAGCTACAACAGGGCTGAATATGATTCCACATGACTCCATTCGACTGCGTATTTTGGCCAACTCGGATCGTCCGGAGGATCAGCTGGTTAAACGCGAAATACGGGACGCTATTGTACAGCAGATGAATGCCTGGGTGGGTGAGCTGGAAAACCCGCAAAGCTTAGATCAAGCTAGATCATTGATTGGTGCTCATTTACCTGAAATTGACCGTTTGGTAGGTACGGAACTGGCTCGTCGCGGCATTGCATATGATCATCAGGTGGAACTGGCGAGCGTACCTTTCCCAACGAAAATGTACGGTGGTCTTGTCTACCCGGCAGGGAATTATGAGGCACTTCGGGTTACGCTGGGGCAAGGAAAAGGGCAAAATTGGTGGTGCGTGCTGTTTCCTCCGCTGTGCTTTATTGATGCAGGCAGTGGGGAAGCAGCGGCACAAACGGTATCAGCAAAAACGGATCACGGAGAAAGTCGGACGAATGCCGCTGACAAGGAGCCGGAAGTACGTTTTTTTCTGTGGGATGCACTTGCGGGACTGTGTAGCTGGGTGAGTAGCTTGTTTGCCTAAACGTTGAGGAGTGTAAGTTTCCCCATATGCTATAATGGAGCTTACGATAGATATACACATGGCAGAGCCAAATAAACTGATCTTTCAAAGTAGCCTTATAAGATCAAGCGAAATCACTGGCCTGTATATGACAATAAGATATGGGATGATCTGATATGAGTGATAAATCGAATCAAATGCAAGACTTGCGCGGAGATTTTGTGCAAAAGGAAAAATCGGAGCAAAAGCTGGACGAACAGGAAAATTGCGAGCTGAAGCAGGCATTGAGGTCTTCCCATACCCAATGGTGGGATGTAAGATGTTTGGTTCCTGTGAGCAACATTGACGGGGATGTTTCTGACGAAGTTTGGGCTGAACAGACTCGGCTCGCGGCGGAAAAGGGCATACGGGAGGCCGGCGTACTCCTCCAAGCTGGAGAGACGGTAGCCTTTCCTACGGAAACCGTGTACGGCCTGGGGGCCGATGCTCGTAGTACAAAAGCGGTGGAGGCGGTATTCGCTGCCAAAGGACGTCCCTCCGATAACCCGCTCATTGTACATATTTCTCATGCTGATCAATTAGAGGGGTTGGTAGCAGAAATAAACGATACGGCCCGAGCGCTGATGAATATGTTCTGGCCGGGACCGCTGACTCTCGTATTGCCGGTAGTGCCGCAGGCACTGTCATCGCGTGTGACAGCCGGGCTGGATACAGTCGGAGTGCGCATGCCGGATCATCCGATAGCGCTTCGTTTGATCGCTGAAGCGGGTTGTCCACTGGCTGCGCCAAGCGCCAACCGGTCGGGAAGACCCAGTCCCACCCTTGCACAGCATGTCCGAGAGGATCTGGAGGGCCGCATCGGCGGCATTTTGGACGGAGGTCCCACGGGGGTGGGGCTGGAGTCCACGGTGGTGCAGGCGGGTGACGACGGAACCGTCACCATCCTGCGCCCCGGCGGCGTGACGGCTGAGCAGCTCGCTGCGGTTGCTCGCGCCGTCGTGCTGGACCCGGCGTTGACTGTTACGCCCGGGGAAGACGCGGACAGCCCAGCGCCGCGCTCGCCGGGCATGAAGTACACGCACTACGCGCCGCGAGGCCGCTTGAGCGTGGTACAAGGCCCGTCGTCCGTTGAGGTGACGGGCTGGATTCGCGCCGCGCTGGCGGAGGCTTCCGCGCGCGGGGAGCGCACGGCAGTGCTCGCGTTCGACGAGCATGCCGCCGGTTACGCCGGAGAACGCGTCTATACGCTAGGCAAGCTGGACGCGCTCCATGAGGCGGCGCAGCGCCTATACGGCGTGCTGCGTCGCTGCGACGAGGACGGCGTCACCTACATTTTGGCGGAATCCTGTCCGCCGAAGGGATTGGGAGACGCCGTCATGAACCGCCTGCTTAAAGCGGCAGGTCACCGAATCGTCCGCTTGTAGCTTCTGTCGAACCAGAGTCTCTTATATGAAGTTTTCCTCCCTCCTCGTCTCGGTATTGGGTACTTTCAGTACATGCTTGTACTGATTTGCCCCTTGTCCGCATAACGTGTACAAGAACAGACAGATAATGGAGGGATGGAGTATGCTGGCAGCCTCTGCCCATGCCGGGCAGGTTGTAACGATTCTGATCATGGCGGTAGCGCTAGGAATGGATGCGTTATCGCTGGGCGTAGGGATCGGCATGAAGGGGATACGCCTGCGAGACGTGCTGCGCATCAGTACTGTCATTGGCTTTTTTCACATTCTGATGCCATTACTGGGAATGTTCACAGGCCATTATATGAGTTCTTTATTAGGTCATGTGACGGCCTACTTCGCAGGGGGTCTACTCATCCTTTTGGGCGGGCATATGGTGTATAATTCCTTTAAAGGGGACGGCGTACAGGTATTGGATCATCGTTCGCCTTTAGGCCTTTTGCTGTTTGCACTTGGGGTGAGCGTTGACTCATTTTCTGTAGGAGTGTCACTAGGTATGTTCCAGAGTGATCTGGTGCTGTCCGTTCTGGCGTTTGGTTTTTGCGGGGGAGCAATGGCGATGCTGGGCCTGCTGCTGGGTCGCAAGGTCAGCCGTAATCTAGGAGATTATGGGGAAGCAGTGGGTGGTGCCATTTTGTTGGCATTCGGCTTTATGTTTATGTTTTGATTTTAGCGTAGACAGTGTAAAATAAGTGCAGGGTTATAGTAAAGGATTAGGATTATAGTAATCCTCTGTTTATATATTTTTTTAACATACGGGGGGTGAAAACGTTGAAGAATATCTTATTCGTATGCACAGGGAATACCTGTCGCAGTCCAATGGCTGAAGGGATGCTGCGTAAGTTGGCTGCTGAGCAGGGGCTAGAACTGGAAGTGCGTTCTGCGGGAGTAGCCGCGATGGAAGGCACGCCGATATCCCGACATGCAGAGGCGGTTCTACGTGATCACGATATATCCGATCAGATCACTTCAACCCCTTTGAGCGACGGGCTTGCCGGGTGGGCGCATCTGATCTTAACCTTGACGCAAGGACATAAACAGCACGTCATTCAGCGCTTTCCCCAAACGGCGGGCAAAGTATTTACACTTAAGGAATATGTGGAGAACCGGGATGCGGTGTTGAATGATCTACAGGAGTTGGATGGGTTATATGCTTCACAGCAGTTGATGGCTTCACTCGGACAAGAGCTATCGGCGCAGGAGCGTGAACGAATGATTGAATTACACCAACGGATTCCGGGCTTTGATATTTCAGATCCGTTTGGCGGTTCGCGAGAAGACTACGATGTCACAGCTGCAGAAATCCGTACGGCGCTGCATAAGCTGCTGGACAAGCTAAAGGCTTCTTCCGAATAAAATTGGTATTACTCATCTGTTTTGTACGGAATCTGTTGATTTTCGGCGGCTAATCCGTTAAGATAAGGTGGAAAAATGAGAATCCGATGTAACTGGCGACAAAAGTGGGATTAACCACGATGGAGCATCGGATATACGGCCGGTCGCCTGGGCAAAAGAGCAATTCCACATAGGTGTGGACTGCTCTTTTTTTCATATACAAGTTGAGCCAGATTGTTAGCTGAGAGTTGATTCCTTTAAAGGTTCTTCCATTTTTTCTGCTCGAAATCTGAAACATCGGCTATAATATAGTCAGATTGTGATCAGGAGAGAGTGTGTTGAACTTGGGGCATGAGACCGTGCCTAGTCTCTGAGAGGCTGTTCAACCAAAGGAGGTTCCAATAGTGGGACAATTGGATCATGAGATTTCGCTGGAAGCACAGACCACTTCTGTCGTGCGGGAAATCGCAGAAGCAGCCAGTCTCAAGGCTGGCCGCCTGCTGGTTATTGGCGTTAGCACAAGTGAAGTGGCTGGAAGTCGGATTGGTACGGCGGGAGCGCTCGATGTGGCTCAGCAACTGTTGACTGGAGTAGAGTACGTTCGCAGGGAGTATGGCTTTGATGTGGCGTTTCAATGCTGCGAGCATTTGAACCGAGCGCTGGTCGTTGAACGGGCTGTGCTGGAGCGATTGGGACTGATGGAGGTTGCAGCTGTTCCTGTTCGTACAGCAGGAGGCTCTATGGCCACCGTCGCCTATCGTTCTATGAGTGACGCGTGTTTGGCGGCGAACGTGCAGGCCCATGCCGGGATAGACATCGGCGAAACGCTGATTGGCATGCATCTGCGACCCATTGCTGTTCCATTTCGCCCAAGTCTTCGCTGGATTGGCGAAGCACGTGTGACAGCGGCATTCACCCGTCCACCACTTATTGGTGGACAACGGGCAGTGTATAGTCTGGAGCAAGAAGTCGGCGGAAACTGCGATTAGCATTTGGCATGGCGGCATGTTTGTACTAATCTTTTTTGCATTGATGATGAGGTACCCAACAGAGGAGCAGGCGTTTGCTTGTATACCCAACAATTGACTATGGAGAGGGAGTAATCAATCATGATGGAACACCTACGTAAAAGTGACCCGGCAGTGATGGAAGCAATGGGACTTGAACTGAAACGACAACGCCACAATATCGAGCTAATCGCATCCGAGAACATTGTCAGTGAAGCAGTAATGGAAGCCATGGGCTCCGTGCTGACGAATAAATATGCTGAAGGTTATCCGAACAAACGCTACTATGGTGGCTGTGAGCATGTAGATATCGTTGAAGACATCGCACGTGACCGCGCAAAAGAATTGTTCGGCGCCGAGCATGCTAACGTGCAGCCTCACTCTGGAGCACAAGCCAACATGGCGGTGTATCTGGCAGCTCTCAAACCTGGAGATACTGTACTGGGTATGAATCTGGCGCATGGTGGCCATTTAACACACGGAAGTCCGGTTAACGCTTCCGGCTTGTTGTATAACTTTGCTGCTTACGGTGTACGCGAAGACAACTTCCGCATCGACTACGATGAAGTGCGCAAGGCGGCCTTTAAGCACCGCCCTCGTCTGATTGTAGCTGGCGCGAGTGCATATCCGCGTACTATTGATTTTGAAGCTTTTGCTTCCATTGCCAATGATGTAGGCGCTCTGTTTATGGTGGATATGGCACATATCGCAGGTCTCGTGGCAGCGGGAATTCACCCAAGTCCAGTTCCGCATGCCCAATTTGTAACAACAACGACACACAAAACGCTGCGTGGTCCGCGTGGGGGTCTGATTCTGACTCGCAAAGCATGGGCGCAAGCGATTGATAAAGCCATTTTCCCTGGTACTCAAGGGGGGCCACTGATGCATGTGATCGCGTCCAAAGCGGTTGCTTTGGGTGAAGCGCTCCAGCCATCGTTCAAAACCTATGCGCAAAACGTAGTTCGCAACGCACAGGTACTGGCTGAAACACTGCTGGCTGAGGGGATTAACATTGTATCCGGTGGTACGGATAACCATCTGATGCTGTTGGATACGCGCAATTTGAATATCACAGGTAAAGAAGCGGAGCATGTATTGGATTCCGTGGGCATCACAGTGAATAAAAATGCGATTCCTTTTGACCCGACCAGTCCATTCGTAACAAGCGGAATTCGTATTGGTACACCTGCTGCAACATCTCGTGGTATGGATGAAGAGGCTATGGTCAAAATCGGTAAAATCATTGCTGAAACCCTTAAAAACCCGAAAGATGATACTGTATTGTCCAAAGCAAGCCAAGCGGTTGGCGAGTTGACAGATAAGTTCCCGATTTATCCAGGAACTCAATACTAATTCATCGACATTCATAATTTTTATGTTATAGGCTGTTTTCCTTCCGTAAGCCGGAGGAGAACAGTCTTTTTTTGCTTCCGAACGACTCGAAACATACATTTTTGGGTAATAAGCGATTACAGTAAGGGTTTATGTGCGCTATCCTTCATGATCTACGACAAAGGAGTGATTGCATTGAGTCAAAGAAAATCTGCGCAATTTTTGCAGCAACTCGTATTTGTAGGACCGATGGCGTTGTTTTTTGTCTTGATTATGGTCATTCCGTTCCTGCTGGGGCTGTATTATTCTATGACCAACTGGGATGGAGTATCTGAAAATATCCGATGGCTCGGACTGGGGAATTACATTCATATTTTTAGGGATGATCCAGATTTTCGTAATGCATTCTGGTTTACGGTCCGGTTTACCGTATGTGGTGTCGTTCTGACGAACCTGATTGGCTTTTTCCTAGCCTATGCACTTACCAAACCGTTGCGTACCCGTAATGCACTGCGAACTGTATTTTTTATGCCCAATATGATTGGCGGCTTGCTGCTCGGCTTTATCTGGCAATTTATATTTGTACGCGGCTTTTCTGCAGTAGGTGAGGCAACAGGGCTTTCTTTTTTTAAACTGCCGTGGCTGGGTGATGGGCCAACTGCTTTTTGGGGAACTGTCATTGTGTTTGTGTGGCAATATGCAGGTTATCTCATGGTTATTTACATATCCTCGTTAAATAATGTCCCGCATGCCCTTATTGAATCGGCACAAATCGACGGTGCGAGTCGAAGACAGATTCTGCGTCATATTGTAGTGCCACTTATTATGCCAGCGGTGACCGTCTGCTTGTTCCTGGCGATATCCTGGTCCTTTAAAGTATTTGAGTTGAATTTGGCTCTCACAAAGGGGGGACCTTTCAAGTCGACGGAGTCTGTAGCGTTGGACATATATAATGAAGCGTTTACAAATAATCGACTTGGATTGGGGACTGCCAAAGCTATGATTTTCTTTGTGGTCGTTGCAATCATTACCAGCATTCAGGTGCGTCTCACGAAGAAAAAGGAGGTCGAAATGTAATGGGAAAAACGTCAAACTATCGTTTGGGCACGTGGGTTGCTGAAATAATGCTAATTGTGATCGGGTTAATCTTTCTGGTTCCGTTTTATTTTTTGCTCGTAAACTCCGTTAAATCCTTTGGCGACATTTTGGCCCATTCCGCTTCGTGGCCGACAACCTTCCGTTTTGAAAACTATGCTAACGCCTGGAATAAAATAAACTTTCCCACAGCACTGGGGAATTCACTGATTGTCACGATCGTCAGTAATGCGCTTTTGCTACTAATCAGCTCGATGGCCGCTTACCAGATGGTTCGGCATGACACTCGTTTTAACCGGTTCCTGTTCGGTTTGCTTGTGGCTGCGATGGTAGTTCCCTTTCAATCGATTATGTTGCCGCTTATGGAAGTGTCCAACGTATTGAGCTTGAACAACAGTATACCGGGACTGATCTTATGTTATCTGGGTTTTGGAGCGCCTTTATCCGTTTTTCTTTTTCATGGCTTTATTAAAACGGTACCTATTGAGATCGAGCAGGCGGCAAGGGTGGACGGTTCATCCCGGTACGGGGTGTTCTTTCGCATCGTTTGTCCGCTGCTGTTGCCTATGTTCGTAACCGTGCTTATCTTGAATACCTTATGGATCTGGAATGACTATCTGTTGCCTTCGCTCATTTTGAATGATCCTGAGCTGCGTACCATTCCGATTGCAACCTATATGTTGTTTGGTCAGTACACCAAGCAATGGGACTTGGCGCTGCCAGCACTGGTGTTGGGGATCACGCCAATTGTTGTGTTTTTTCTGGTGATGCAAAAATACATCGTTTCTGGCATTGCAGCCGGCGCGGTCAAAGGCTGAAGGGAGAGATAATCGATGAAAAAAACAGCGTTACTTGTCATCTCCTTGATGGTGCTGCTCGCATGTACACTTGCAGGTTGTGGAAATACGAAGGCTCAACAGAGTGAGACAAAAACGATACACATTTATCAATTCAAAGTAGAGATATCGGAACCGTTAAACAAGCTGAAGGCAGAATATGAAAAAACGCACCCTGGCATCAAGCTGGATATCCAATCTGTCGGTGGTGGTACGGACTACGGTGCTTCGTTGAAGGCTAAATTCGCATCAGGCGATCAGCCGGACATTTTTACAAATGAGGGCTACCAAGACCGCGATACGTGGTTGGAGTACTTGGAGGATTTGTCGGATCAGCCATGGGTGAAGGATCTGGACGATTTCGCTCGTAAGCCGATGACAGTTAACGGTAAGATTTATGGACAGCCTATGAATCTAGAAGGATTTGGATTTGTTTATAACAAGGATTTGTTTAAAAAAGCGGGCATAACCAAACTGCCTCAGACAATAGATGAACTGGAGGAAGCAGCCAAGCGACTGAAAGCGGCAGGGATTATACCTTTTGCTAACGGGTATGCGGAATGGTGGGTTCTGGGGAACCATTTTATCAATATCCCGTTTGCCAGACAGCCGAACCCGGAAAGTTATGTTGAGGATTTAAACAAAGGAACGGCTCGCATCCCCGGTAACCCCGTGTTCGATCAGTGGGTGAAGTTGCTTGATCTGACTATAAAATATGGGAACCACAATCCGCTCACGACGGATTATAATACACAAGTGACACTGTTTTCGACAGGTAAGGCTGCTATGATGCACCAGGGGAACTGGACGCAACCGCAAATGGATGGAATTAATCCTAACTTGAATTTGGGTATTCTGCCTGCGCCTATAGACAATGATTCCTCTACAGGAGGTAGACTCGCGGTGGGAGTGGCCTCGAACTGGGTGGTCAACAAAAATTCGCCTGTGAAGCAGGAGGCAAAAGAATTCCTCAATTGGTTGGTCACATCAGAAACAGGCAAACATTATATCACCAAGGAATTTAAGTTTGTTCCTGCCTTCAAAAGTATCACGTCCAGTGACGAGACGACAGGTGATCTAGGTGCAGAAATATCTCGGCATGTGAGGGAAGGCAAGATATGGAGTTGGAACTTTCAACGCTTCCCGAAAGGGCTAAATCAGGATTTAAGCAGTAGTATGCAAGCCTATATTGCAGGGGTTATCACGAAGGACGAAATGCTTCAGCAATTTCAGGAGGCATGGGACAATTTGAAGTATAGATAAAAGAATACCGCTGCATGAGGAAGCAAAGGCTATAGCATGGGCAGGAAGTTTAAAGCCAGCAGGCTTTGACGGTCAAGTGCCGTCAGGGCCTTTTTGATGTGGTTTTATGTGACGAAAGTCACACATGAAGTGGTCCTATTAAGCATTTTACATGTCATATCTTTCCCTTGACAAAAGGTTGCGGTGGCAGGTGTTAAATCAATCAAGGGAATGTTATAATAAACAGGATTTACAGGCACGCATTGCATCTGTGCTTATTTGGTTTGTGCAAATAGGTTACATAGATCCTTTCGACTCAGGATAGTTCGATATGCTGGCGCGAAAGAACGTGACGATAATACCGGAGGGAATATATTATGGCGAAACTGGTGGTTTGCGATCACCCTTTGATCCAACACAAGCTTACATTTATCCGCGATGTGCGGACCAACACCAAGGATTTCCGCGAGCTGGTGGATGAAGTAGCAACATTGATGGCTTATGAAATTACACGGGATATCCCGCTGGAAAGCATTACGGTGCAGACACCGGTTGCTGAGACAGAAGGAAAAGTGATTTCAGGACGTATGCTGGGTCTTATTCCGATTCTGCGTGCAGGCTTGGGTATGCTGGATGGCGTAGTAAAGCTGCTGCCTGCAGCAAAGGTAGGCCATGTGGGACTGTTCCGCGATCCTGAGACGCTGCAACCCGTAGAATACTATACGAAGCTGCCTACAGATGTAACTGAGCGCGAATTGATCGTGATTGATCCGATGCTTGCAACGGGTGGCTCGGCCATTGCGGCGATTGATGTATTGAAAAAGAGAGGCTGTACTCAAATTAAAATGATGAATCTGATTGCTGCTCCTGAAGGAGTCAAAGCTGTGCAGGATGCGCATCCTGATGTAGACATCTATGTCGCTGCATTAGACGAGCGTCTGGATGATCATGGATACATCATTCCGGGTCTTGGCGACGCGGGAGACCGCTTGTACGGAACCAAGTAGACTGCCCATGGCGGTTCGGCAAAATCTATGGACGTTATGACAGGTCGTTTTTCTGAATAATGGAAGACCTGTAAAGCGGACATTTATTATGAAAAGGAGTTCAACAGAAAATGTCCAAAATCAAAGTGATGACAATTTTTGGTGTGCGTCCGGAGGCGATTAAGATGGCTCCTCTTATTTTGGAGCTTCAGCGTCACCCGGAGCATATCGAGTCCGTGGTATGCGTTACGGCTCAACATCGCCAGATGCTTGATCAGGTTCTGGAAGTTTTCAATATTCACCCTGACTATGATCTGGATGTAATGAAGGATCGCCAGACACTAAATGAAATCTCGATGCGGGTACTTCAAGGTCTGGAGCCTGTATTGCGTGAGGCCAAGCCCGATATCGTGTTAGTTCACGGTGATACGCTGACGACTTTCCTGGCCAGCTATGCAGCCTTTATGCAGCAGATTGAAGTAGGGCATGTGGAAGCGGGTTTGCGGACGTGGAACAAGCTTTCTCCATATCCTGAAGAAATGAACCGTCAGCTCACAGGCGTGCTGTCTGATCTGCATTTCTCGCCTACTTCTTTATCGGCTGGAAATTTGCGGAAGGAAAACAAGCCTGAATCGCGAATATATGTTACAGGCAATACAGTAACTGATGTATTTCAGTATACGGTTCGCCAGGATTACGAGCACCCTGTACTGGATTGGGCTCAGGGCAAACGCCTGATTCTTATGACAGCGCATCGCCGGGAATCTCAAGGGGAACCGCATCGTCAGATTTTTAATGCGGTTAAGCGAATTGCGGATGAGTTTGAGGATATCGCTATTGTTTATCCGGTTCATCCAAGTCCGGCAGTGAAGGAACCTGCATTTGAGATTTTAGGCAACCATCCGCGTATTAAGCTGATTGATCCGCTGGATGTCGTGGATCTGCACAATTTTTATCCACATACACATCTGATCCTTACGGATTCCGGTGGGCTTCAGGAAGAAGCACCTTCGTTCGGAGTACCTGTTCTGGTGCTGCGTGATACGACTGAAAGACCGGAAGGAATTGAAGCGGGCACCTTGGAACTGGTGGGTACGAGTGAAGAGAACGTGTACAATCGGACTAAGGCACTTTTGACAGATTCCGCGTTGTACGAATCTATGAGTCAGGCAGCGAATCCTTACGGCGATGGACAAGCATCAGTAAGAATTGTCAATGCGATTTTGCACCATTATGGTGTTCAAACTGAACGTCCTGAAGAATTTCACACAATGTTCACAAAAGGTGTTCGTCCGATATAATTATTCTTTACAAGGCAAGCATACAGTTAAACTGTACGGTTACCAAGGGATACAGCAATTTAAGATGCTTTGTCGTTTGATTTTATACTTTAGGGCGCTAAAATATCTCAATTGACAAAGCATCTTATATTTAAGTAAAATGGACTGGAATTGCAGGGGTGACATGGAAAAGTGGTCAAACCTTCCAAGCAAAACAACAACCGAAATAACACCGGAAATGCCTTTAAGGCTATAGGACTGGTGAGCGCGATCGGCATTGATTTGGCGATATGCACACTGGGTGGTTTCTATGCAGGAAAATGGCTTGATGCCAAACTTGGTGGCTCCGGAATTTGGATTGGCGTAAGCGTTCTCGCAGGCTTGGTTGTAGGCGCATTAAGTATTGCCCTTGTGATCGGAAAGGTACTGAGGGATAACCATGAATGAGATGACCCGTATGCAAAAAATGTTATGGATCGTAGCGCTTGGTATTATGGCTCTGTGTTTCCTGGTCTCCGCCTTCATGCCCCAACATCGTGACATTGCTCACGGAATCATTCTGGGAACGGGAGTAAGCTGTCTAAATGTGCTGTATATGGCCTACAAAATTCGACAGGTTGCGAGTGCGGCCGCCGGTGAAAGAAAGAAGAGAGTGTTTGGTATTGGCTTTGGCGTTCGATTAGGGACCTCAATTTTGGCAGTGGTGCTGGCGATAGAATTTCCGGCCTATTTCCATGAGATCGCTGTAATGGCAAGCCTGGTGACTGGGCAATTTCTTCTGTTAATTATAGGCATCATATTCGCGCTTCAGGAAAAATGATGGCTCAACTGAGAAAGGGGTGAGAAAACATGTTGCATGAATCACCGATTATCCAATTGGGCGGGTTTAACATTGACTTGTCCGTCATTATTATGCTTATTGTGACTTGTGCGATTGTATTTGGACTGGCATTTGCTGCAACGCGCAATTTGTCTGTGGACAATCCAAGCAAGCTGCAAAATTTTATGGAATGGGTCGTAGAATTCGTTCAAGGACTGATTACCAGCACGATGGATTTGAAAAAAGGGAAGCCATTCCTCTCCTTGGGGATGACGCTGATCATGTTCATTTTCGTGGGGAATATGCTGGGCTTACCGTTCGGGATTGTGACCGAATTCGATAATGTGCAAAGTGCCCAAGTATTTGGACATGAAATCATTCCAGTCAAAGAAGCATTAGAACAAGCACAGGCGTCTCACCCGGGCGAAGCTGCCCATGTAGGCATCAGCTGGTGGAAATCACCTACTGCAGATGCAGGGGTATCCATTGGACTGGCTTTGATGATCTTTGTACTGGTTCATTTCCTGGGGATTTTCCGTAATACCAAAGCTTACTTCAAGCATTACGTTCAGCCATTTCCATTCTTTTTGCCAATTAACTTGATTGAGCAGTTCTCAAAACTATTGACACATGGTATGCGTCTATTCGGTAATATTTTTGCCGGCGAAGTTTTGATCAGTGTTCTGCTGAAAATGACAGCACTTGGTGTGGGAGGTATGGTTGCTTCCGTATTGGGACTCGTGGTCTGGCAAGGATTCAGTATTTTTGTCGGCAGTATTCAAGCGTTCGTCTTCACCATTCTGACGTTTGTATACATTTCGCAGTCCATTGACACGCATGAAGAAGAGCATTAGACAAGCTTGTTTTCCGGTTTTTAGTTAAGTTCAGGAGTACGCTTCGCTCTTAACTGCAAATACATGTACAATACAAATACACATCACTAAGGAGGATTTTTAAAATGGGAGTTTGGGCATATATCGCAGCTGCAATCGCAGTAGGTTTGGGCGCTTTGGGCGCAGGTATTGGTAACGGTCTGATCGTAAGTAAAACAGTTGAAGGTATCGCTCGTCAGCCTGAAGCAAAAGCAACGTTGCAAACGGTAATGTTTATCGGTGTAGGTCTGGTCGAAGCCCTGCCAATCATCGGGGTCGTTCTGGCATTCATTTTCTACGCAGGTGCTTAATTGAATGGAAGCAAGGTTTGGCGGGGAAGGCACAGCCATCCGCGCCTTCTTTGTTCGTTTGAACATGAAAGATCCAGAACCGACGTTCACCGGAAAGGAGTGACTTCAATTGAGTTTTAATTGGACAAGTATCGTTTTCACTATCATTGCATTTTTGATCTTGTACTGGTTACTGACGCGTTATGCATTCGGCCCTCTCTTTTCCGTTATGGAGAAGCGCCGTCAGCTTGTATTGCAGCAAATGAATGAAGCGGCACAGACGCGTGAACAGGCTGCTGCTTATGTTGAGGAGCAAAAGCAGGCTCTCCAGCAGGCACGTAAGGAAGCGTACGACATTATTGAGCAGTCAAAACAAACAGGTAACAAGCAAGCGGAGCAAATTATTGTTCAGGCTAAAGACGAAGCTGTCCGCCTGAAAGACGAAGCTGTTCGTGAAATCACAAGCGAGCGTAATAAGGCGGTTGCCGAACTGCGCAGCGAAGTGGGTAAAGCTTCGGTACAAATTGCTTCCAAACTGATTCAAAAGGAAATCAAGGAAGACCAAGTCCAAGGAGAGCTTGTCGACCAATACCTTAAAGAGGTAGGAGGCAAAGCATGAGCCGGGATACGGTAGTTGCCAAACGGTATGCGAAAGCTTTGTTTGAAGTGGCAGAGCAAGAACAGACCATTATGGAAACCGAGCAGGAGCTACGTGCTTTTGTAGAGGCTGTATCGGGGGATGCTGAAATCCGTAAATTCATTAATTCTCCTAACATTACGGAAACGGTCAAGCTTCAAGTTCTGGCTAACAGTTTTGAAGGCAAGCTGTCTGCTTCGCTAATTAACACGATCAAACTGTTGATTCAGCGTAGTAGAGCAGATTTGTTCGAATCTCTCCTTGCCGGATACCTCGATATTCAGGAATATAAGCTGGGGCTTGCTCATGCAAAGGTGTATTCGACTTATGCTTTAAGTGATCAGGAAAAAACAGCGGTAGCCGAGCAATTCGGAGCCCGTGAACATAAAACAATCCGTGTGGAAAATATAGTGGACCCGAGTCTGCTGGGCGGATTGAAAGTGGTTATCGGCGATACACTGTACGACGGCAGTCTGGCCGGCAAGCTGGATCGTCTCGAGAAATCCTTTAACAGACGAGTATAGAAGATAGGGGTGAACACACTTGAGTATCAAACCTGAGGAAATCAGTTCATTGATTAAAAGTCAGATTGAACAATATAAAAATGATATCGAGGTCGTTGAAGTCGGCACTGTTGTTGAAGTCGGCGACGGTATTGCCCGCGTCTACGGACTGGAAAAAGTTATGGCCGGTGAATTGGTTGAATTCGACACTGGCGTATTGGGCTTGGCGCTCAACGTGGAAGAAAGCAATGTCGGTGTTGTTATTTTGGGTCAATTCTCCGACATTCGTGAAGGCGGTCAAGTAAAACGTACAGGTCAGATCATGCAGGTCCCTGTAGGGGAAGCGCTGATCGGACGTGTAGTTAACCCACTGGGACAACCGGTAGACGGTAAAGGACCGATTGCTACAACAGAATTCCGTCCGGTTGAAAGTCAGGCTCCAGGTGTTATGGCCCGTAAATCGGTACATGAGCCTATGCAGACGGGGATTAAAGCTATTGATGCGATGGTTCCGATTGGTCGTGGTCAACGTGAGTTGATCATCGGTGACCGTCAAACAGGTAAAACTTCTATCGCAATCGATGCAATTTTGAACCAAAAAGGCAATGGCATGAAATGTATTTATGTCGCTATTGGTCAAAAACAATCCACGGTAGCTCAAGTTGTTGAAACATTGCGTCGTCACGGTGCGCTGGAATACACGATTGTCGTTACGGCATCTGCTTCCGAACCATCACCATTGCTGTACATTGCTCCTTACTCTGGCTGCGCCATGGGTGAGTATTTCATGTACAAAGGCGAGCATGTCCTTGTTGTTTATGATGACTTGACTAAACAAGCGTCAGCTTACCGGGAATTGTCCCTGTTGCTGCGTCGTCCACCGGGTCGTGAAGCTTATCCGGGTGACGTTTTCTATCTTCACTCTCGCTTGCTGGAACGTGCAGCGAAGCTGAATGATGAGTTGGGCGGCGGATCACTTACCGCATTGCCGTTCATCGAGACACAGGCTTCCGACGTTTCTGCATATATCCCAACTAACGTTATTTCCATCACGGATGGACAGATCTTCCTGGAAGCTGACTTGTTCTATGCAGGGCAACGTCCAGCGATCAACGTAGGTATTTCCGTATCTCGTGTAGGTGGTTCTGCTCAGATTAAAGCGATGAAAAAGGTAGCAGGTTCCCTGCGTCTGGATCTTGCTCAATATCGTGAGCTTCAAGCGTTCTCCCAATTCGGGTCCGACTTGGATAAATCCACAAAAGCCCGTCTGGATCGCGGCGCACGCATGATGGAAATTCTGAAACAGGGCGTTAACCAACCGCTTGCTGTAGAGCAACAAGTAGTGAGCTTGTATACTGCAGTAAAAGGCTTCCTTGATGATATCCCTGTAGCGGATGTAAAACGTTTTGAAAAAGACTTCCTGTCTTTCATGGTGTCTGACCATCAGGACGTGCTTCAATCTATCCGCGACACGAAAGACTTGGTGGCTGATAACGAAGCGGCTTTGAAGGCGGCTATCGAGAAATTCAAAAAATCATTCGCCACGTCGGTTTAATACATTGGAATTGCCTGTTTATGATGAAAGATGTCCTAAGGAAGCGTGCCCTCCGGGTTTTGGCTTCCTTGGCATGTTTTACCCTCTATAACAGGCCCTTTAACATATGTCCGGCTGGATTTGAATCTTACGAAGTGCTTAGACTTGGTCCAAGCTAAGCTAAGAGATTGCTTACGAAGTTAGCTTTGGCTTTGCTAGAGCTTAAAGGTGGTGAAATCATGGCAAAAGGTATGCGCGAGATTAAACGTCAGATTAAAAGTGTGCAGAGTACGAAACAGATCACGAAAGCGATGGAAATGGTCGCTGCATCCAAGCTGAGAAAAGCTCAGGAGAAAGCGGAGTCGGCTCGTCCTTACTCGGAAAAGCTTAAGGAAGTTGTGAGTAGCATTGCTTCTGGAGCGAATAACATCAAGCATCCAATGCTGGAAACGCGTCCGGTTAAAAAGACTGCTTATCTCATCATTACATCTGATCGTGGTCTGGCTGGTGGTTATAACGCCAATATTTTGCGACAGGTTACGCAGACGATTGCTGAACGTCACCGTTCACAGGATGAATTTGTGATTTTCATCATTGGGCGAAAAGGACGGGATTATTTCAGACGTCGTGAATTTCCTATCGCTGAATCGGTAACAGATCTGTCAGATACACCTGCTTTTGCAGATATCAAAACAATTGCAAGCAAGGCTGTACAAGGCTTTGAACTTAAAGAATTTGATGAGCTTTATCTATGCTATAACCGCTTTGTCAACGCATTGACTCAAATTCCAACAGTTGACCGTCTGTTACCAATGGCAACACCGGATTCAGCTACAGCTTCATCCTCATCCTCAATTAACTATGAGTATGAGCCTTCACCAGAAGGAGTGCTGGAAGTATTGCTGCCGCGTTACGCGGAAACGCTCATTTACGGCGCTTTGCTGGATGGTAAAGCTAGTGAACTGGGAGCGAAGATGACGGCGATGGGATCTGCTACGAAGAATGCTTCCAAGTTAATTGGTGAGCTTTCCTTGACCTATAACCGTGCTCGTCAAGCGGCTATTACCCAGGAAATTACGGAAATCGTTGCAGGGGCAAGCGCTCAGTCTTAATCAGGCTTGTTGCGACTGTTTTATAGCATGTCTACACTATTATGATAAATTGCGGGCGCAAAACAAATCAGAGTGGTTCGGATTTGCGGCTGTGCAAGCTTGTAGGAGGGAAACCAAAAGATGAACAAAGGACGCGTAGTGAGCATCATGGGTCCGGTTGTTGACGTTGAGTTCGAACGTGGACAGCTTCCGGAAATCCTGAATGCCATTCATATTGGGACTGTGCTGGAGAGCGGAGTCAAAATTGACCTGACGCTCGAAGCTTCAAAACATCTAGGTGACAACCGTGTGCGTTGTATTGCCATGTCTTCCACAGATGGTCTGGTTCGTGGAGCTGAAGCCATAGATCTGGGAGCACCTATTTCAGTACCTGTCGGCGAAGCTACTCTTGGACGCGTATTTAACGTACTTGGAACGCCAATTGATAATGGTGCTGATATGAGTGAAACGGCTAGAAATCCGATTCACCGTCAAGCTCCTTCTTTCGATGAGCTGACAACTCAAGCAGAGATGCTCGAAACAGGTATTAAAGTTATCGACTTGCTAGCTCCTTATGCCAAAGGTGGTAAAGTCGGATTGTTTGGTGGTGCTGGTGTAGGTAAAACCGTAACCATTCAAGAATTGATTAACAATATCGCTCAGGAGCATGGTGGTATTTCTGTATTTGCGGGTGTAGGTGAACGCACACGTGAAGGAAATGACTTGTATCATGAAATGAGAGATTCCGGCGTTATCAACAAAACAGCGATGGTGTTCGGACAAATGAACGAGCCTCCGGGTGCACGTTTGCGTGTAGCTCTCACAGGTCTGACGATGGCGGAATACTTCCGTGACCAAGAAGGCCGTGACGTGTTGCTCTTTATTGATAACATTTTCCGCTTTACTCAAGCGGGTTCTGAGGTTTCGGCCTTGTTGGGACGTATGCCTTCAGCAGTAGGTTACCAGCCTACGCTGGCTACTGAGATGGGTCAATTGCAAGAACGGATTACTTCTACTAAAAAAGGTTCTGTTACTTCCATTCAGGCGATCTATGTGCCTGCGGATGACTACACTGACCCGGCTCCTGCTACGACGTTTGCCCATTTGGATGCTACAACGAATCTGGAACGTAAAATTTCCGAAATGGGTATTTACCCGGCGGTTGATCCACTCGCATCAAGCTCCCGTATTTTGGCTCCAGACGTTGTGGGTGAAGAGCATTACAATGTAGCGCAAGGGGTAAAACAAATTTTGGCCCGCTACAATGAGCTTCAGGATATCATTGCGATCCTGGGTATGGACGAGCTGAGTGAAGAAGATAAAATGTTGGTAGCACGTGCACGTAAAATCCAGCGTTTCCTTTCTCAACCTTTCCACGTTGCCGAAGCATTTAACGGCTTCCCAGGTAAATATGTGCCGGTCAAAGAAACTGTACGAAGCTTCAAAGAAATTTTGGAAGGCAAGTATGACCATCTTCCAGAAGCGGCTTTCCTTTTTGTAGGAGCCATCGAAGAAGCAGTTGAAAAAGCTAAAACGTTGTAAACAACAGGCAAAGAATAGCCGAGCCTTACGAAGTGAGCTGTCTGTGGACAGCTTCCAGGAGGGATTCAAGTGAGCACGTATTTACTAGAGATTGTGACGCCGGAGCGCCTGGTCTATACAGAACAGGTAAACAGCATCAGTGTTCGCGGCTCGGAAGGCGATCTTGGGATTTTACCCGGACACCTTCCCTTGGTCACTCCCTTGAAGATTGCACCGATACGCATTAAAATCGGTGGTCAAACCGAAGTGATCGCGGTCAATGGGGGCTTTCTTGAAGTCCGCAAGGATAAAGTGGTCATTTTGGCTGAGAGTGCGGAACGTTCCGAAGAAATTGATGTGGAGCGTGCCCGTGCGGCAAGGGAGCGGGCAGAACTGCGGCTCCAGAGCAAACAGGAACAGATAGATCACCATCGGGCGGAAGTAGCTCTGCAACGGGCGCTTAACCGTTTAAATGCTACAAGCATCAGAACCAATAAGAATTAATATTGGATTTTAAGTGGAATTTTAAAAGGGTTCGGCATAGTATACGGATGGAACGACAAGGAGACCACTTCATAACTTCTGCCAAAGAATGTCCGGTAGAAGGTGAGGGAGAACCTTGCTTCCTTCGATCACTGTGATCGGGCCCTTTTTTAGCTGTTATTACCAAATGTACAGTCCTATTTCTTGCCCAGTTGCTAGGTATTTAGTACCTTTTAAATTCACGAAACAGAAGTGATTAATCACATTTTGTCGAAATAAATGTCCTAAAAGCAGAAATAGCACTGGCATATTAGGCGTTCGCCGAGTATTATAAAGAAGTCTGTGACGCAGATGGGAGGAATTATGGTTGAACGGGAAACAGCAATTGGCTGAACAGCTAAGTCAATCGGCGAGTATGACCGCGCTGATCTCCATGATCGTGTCGCTTATCTGTATAGCGTTAGCTTGGTGGGCTTTACAGAGCTTAAAGCTGGATTTGTTAATTCGGCAACCCAAAGGACCGCAGGGCAGATTGCTGCACTTGTTTCTTGCTATAATCTTGGGACAGTTGGTTTCTGGGTTCCTGTTGAGCTACATCTCTTGGAGCCAGATGCTCTAGAATTTGTTTTAACATGAAGTAGGCGGGTTATATGACCTTATGACTGTGTCTCTGCGGGAATTGTCGAATAACATCGCGTCATATTGTTAACAATGGTAAACAAAAGAACCATACATGTATAGCTGGCTGAATCAGTTAGAGTACAATGGTCATCAAGTACAAAAAACGCTTGTATACTTGTTTTAATCAGTGGTATGATGGCAGTTAGGGTATTAGTAAAAACCTTGTTTTTTATGTAATGAAAAAGCAAGGCATGAAAATAGCGGAATATGTTCTTTTTTTCCAGAATGGAAAAGGGAAATGACGCGCGGAGGGAACCATAGATGAGCAAATTTATCGTCCGCGGTGGCAACAGATTGACCGGGAGTGTCAAAGTCAGCGGAGCCAAAAACTCAGTTCTGCCGATCATCGCCGCTTCTCTGCTAGGAGAAGAAGGAGAAAGTGTTATTATTGATGCACCTCCTCTAGACGATGTGATGACCATTAACAAAGTGCTGGAGTCCTTAGGAGCAGGCGTTACATACCAAGATGAGGTCATTCGTGTTGACGCGCGGAAGATAATTTCCTGTGAAGCCCCTTACGAGTGGGTTAGGAAAATGCGCGCATCATTCTTGGTTATGGGACCGCTGCTTACACGTTTGGGACGTACAAGAATCTCGCTTCCAGGCGGATGTGCAATCGGAACGCGACCAATTGATCAGCATTTAAAGGGTTTTGAGGCATTGGGCGCGGAGATTAGCCTGGGCCAAGGTTTTATTGAAGCTAAAAGTAACGGGCGTCTGCGTGGAGCTAAAGTTTATTTGGATGTAGCCAGCGTAGGAGCAACCGAGAATATTATGATGGCCGCTACTCTTGCTGAGGGCGTAACTACCATCGAGAATGCTGCTAAGGAACCTGAGATTGTTGATCTCGCAAATTTCCTGAATGGAATGGGTGCCAAAGTACGCGGTGCGGGCACGGGCGTTATTCGTATTGAAGGCGTCGAGAAGCTGCATGGTGTAAAACATACCGTCATTCCCGACCGGGTAGAAGCAGGTACTTATATGGTTGCTGCTGCGATCACAGGCGGGAACGTATATGTAGAAGGCGCAATATCCGATCATTTGGGACCGGTTATTTCCAAGATGGAAGAAATGGGTGTAACCATTCAACCTGATGAGAACGGAATTCGTGTCATTGCAGATAAGCCGTTAAAGGCCGTTGATGTTAAAACATTGCCTTATCCTGGTTTTCCTACCGATATGCAGTCTCAGATGATGGCACTTCAACTTGCTGCTGAAGGAACGAGCATTATTACGGAAACCGTGTTTGAAAATCGTTTCATGCATGTGGATGAATTTCATCTCATGAATGCCGAAATTAAGGTCGAAGGTCGTTCCGCCATTGTAACTGGTAATGCTAAGCTGACAGGTGCGAAAGTAACCTCTACAGATTTGCGTGCAGGTGCTGCGTTAATTCTGACCGGACTCATTGCGGAAGGTACAACGGAGGTATCCGGCGTACATCACATCGATCGCGGCTACGTTCATTTGGCTGAGAAGCTGACTGGATTGGGAGCGGACATTTACAGAGTGACCGTGGAAGAGTCCAAACTGGATCATTCACCCAGTACAGAGCGCGTAATGCCGGAAGAGACGTCGGGGAATCTGTTTAAGAAGATCCAGCCTTCCCTCGCCTAAGCCTTAACGTATGTAGCTTCATGTTGCATAAGTATATTCTTGTACAATAAAGAACCAAGTCCGAAAGGACTTGGTTTTTTGTTGTTTGCAGCCAGTCTTTTTCATTCTTTCAGTTCTCTTAAAATGGTTCTATCAAAGTGGACGACTTCATATGATTGAAAATATCTGCTGGAGTATATCTGTACTTCCAGCCGGACACTTAGCCCTTTGATGGAGGTTTCAGCCTATGAAAGATTCACAGGTTCGCATCCGTATACCCATTCATCATCCTAAGGAACATTGCCAGGCTTCACTTGCGGAGGAACGCTCTGGCTCTATAGCTACTTCGTTACAGAAAAATAAGCTTATGCAACAGCAGCCGGACACAAGAGGTACATTGCCGACTGGCGTCAAGCCCAATCGGCGTACAACAGCCATGCCTTCCGCTGTGAACTCCGTTGAAACGGCTCTGCCTATCGCTGGAGCAGCGGCCCGTGACACACGCGCTGCAACCCCGCTGCAAGTGACGCTGCCGCACCTGCGTCCATCCGCCGGGCGTACCCCGCGCTGGGGCAGCAGACGCCCATGGCTGCCATTCGCTGCCATGGCAGGGGTGCTGGTGCTTGCCATGGCTGTGCCCGCGCTAATGGCGTGGCCTCGCCAGACGGTGCAGCCGTTGCCGCCGAGCAGTCGCACGGCAGCAGCAGCTGCGCCTAGCGTGACGGCAAAGGGCGAGACGCCCGTCACGCGCTTGCCGGGCGTCCCGCCGATACCGGCGGTGCCGGCTGCTCCAGCGCGCAGCGTGCCGGTGGCGGCAGAGCCGGACGTGCGCGTGTACGTCACGTCTACCGGTCGCACGGAGACGTTACCGCTGGAGCAATACATTGTCGGCGTAGTAGCCGCCGAAATGCCGCCCAGCTTCGAGGGCGAGGCACTAAAAGCACAGGCTATTGCCGCGCGTACCTTTATTGCCCGACGTTTGCTGGCTGATGACACTAGCGGTGCCCCGGCGGGAGCAGATGTGACGGATACTGTTAAACATCAGGCTTATATCTCCAAAGCTAAACTTACTAGAGAATGGGGGCGTTCTGGTAAATCCGCAGAGCTGGCTAAAATTCAGCAGGCTGTACGAGACACCAAGGATACCATCATGGTATATGAGGGTAAGCCCATTACCGCTTCTTTTTTTTCTACTAGCAACGGCTATACCGAAAATTCAGAGGATGTATGGGCGAAGCCAGTACCCTATTTACGAAGTGTGTCAAGTCCATGGGACAAGCAGTTGGCCCCGCGTTATACAGATACCGTCACACTGAGCCGTCAGAGTGTGTTCGATAGATTGGGATTGAGTCGTACTGCAATTGCCGCCTCTACTGGAGGAGGAAGTATGCCAGAGATTCGTATACTCTCCAAGACGGAAGGACATCGCATCAAGAAGATTGAGGTTGGTGGCTCAATCTTTACAGGGCCGGAAATCCGTAACAAACTGGGGTTACGTTCGGCTGAGTTTACGTGGAAGGCTGAAGGGGATCGGATTGCTATAACAACCTATGGTTATGGTCATGGTGTTGGTATGAGTCAGTGGGGAGCCAATGGAATGGCCAAGGAAGGTCATACTGCCACTCAAATTCTCCTTCACTATTATACTGGCATTTCTTTTGCGCAAGCCTCTCGTATTCTAAGTTAGTAAATATTTCGAAACTTTGAAGTATAAAAGAGTTGCACCCGGTAACACTGGTTACTGAGGTGATGAGCAAATGAATGAACAAAATAAAAACCAGAACCAAAACCATGAAGAAACACCCAAAACCTTTCAGGGTGGAAGAGCTTCACGGCCGTCTTCGTGGAAAAAGCTGTTGTCCAAAAGGTGGGCATACCCGGCAGCCTACATTGCCGCAGCAGCCATTATACTAACCTTAGTGTGGGTCTATCAGGATGCCAGCCAGAAGTCTTTCAAACCTGACCCAGCTAGTCCATCGGTACAAAGCACAAGTGCAGTGAATACCGATGTTAACGGACAACAGCCAGAAAGCGTGGAAGTAGTTGCCCAGTCGGAAAATATCGCATGGCCAGTGACAGATGCTGGCGCAGTACAAGTCGTAAAGCCGTTCTTTGATGAGAACGCAACAGCTGATGAGCAGGCGGCAGCTATGGTAGAGTACGATAAAACATTTACCGCTAACACTGGAATTGATCTTTCCCGGGCCGACGATCAGGCGTTTGAAGTGAGAGCCGCCCTGAGTGGCAAAGTATCTCGTGTAGAACAACATCCGCTGGTAGGTAATGTCGTAGAAATCACGCATGATAATAATCTCAAAACGGTGTACCAAAGCTTGAGTGATCTGAAAGTAAAAGAAGGCGATCAAGTGAAACAAAACGATGTGATTGCTTCAGCGGGTCGTAACGAGCTTGAAAAGGATTTGAAAACACATCTGCATTTTGAAGTGTATCAGGATGACAAGCCGGTGAATCCAGCAGGTCTGCTTCCTAAAAAATAAATTTGGTCATGGCTTTGCATGCAAAGCGGGGAATCCATATTCCCTGCTTTTTTCTTGTGTAGTTTTTGTGCATAAGGTAAACATAAGCTGCTTTTGCCAAATAAATAGGCCTTCCGAAGCATGTCTTCCCGCCAAACCGCGAATATATAGGCACGCTCCTCATATAATGTACCAAACTATCCACAGTAGGGAGGCGGGAGCGTGCACGATTACATCAAGGAACGGACCATCAAAATCGGTCGCTGTATCGTGGAAACAAGGAATACGGTCCGTACGATTGCCAAGGAATTTGGTGTCTCCAAGAGCACGGTGCATAAAGATCTGACCGAACGGCTGCCTGAAATCAACCCGGATCTTGCCGATCAGGTGAAGCACATTCTCGAATACCATAAATCCATCCGCCATCTGAGGGGAGGAGAAGCGACGAAAATTAAGTACAAAAAAACGAGTGGTAAACGAAGGGAGATCCTCGTTTCCGGCAAGTCCTAAAAATATATACTGAATTGGCTGGCAAAGCCATTGAATCAACCCCCTGAAGTATGATATGTTAAAAGATGGTACAAGACGAAAAATGACATGTAACCGTAGGTTTATACATATATTTGCCGCTTCTTGTCGAATCTTAGCTTTTAAAATATCACTTTGGGGGCCTTTTTAATATGTTCAGTAATGATATCGGTATCGACCTCGGTACGGCCAACGTGCTTATCCACGTCAAAGGGAAGGGGGTTGTTCTTGACGAACCTTCCGTTGTCGCGATAGAAAGCGATACAAAAAGAGTTCTGGCTGTCGGAGAGGAAGCGCGCCGTATGGTGGGACGTACTCCTGGTAATATCATAGCCATCCGTCCATTACGTGATGGTGTCATCGCCGATTTTGAAGTAACAGAAGCGATGTTAAAATATTTTATCAATCGGGTAGGGGGAAAAAGCTGGTACAGCCACCCTCGTATTCTAATTTGTGCGCCGACGAACATTACCTCAGTGGAGCAAAAAGCGATTCGTGAAGCGGCGGAGCGTAGCGGGGCCAAGGAAGTATTTTTGGAGGAAGAACCAAAAGCGGCTGCCATCGGGGCAGGAATGGATATTTTTGAGCCTAGTGGCAACATGGTAGTGGATATTGGTGGCGGAACGACTGACGTTGCAGTCCTCTCTATGGGGGATGTCGTAACAGCTTCTTCCATTAAAATGGCAGGGGACAAATTTGATACAGCCATCATGAAATATGTAAAAACGAAGTACAAGCTTTTGATCGGGGAACGTACGGCTGAGGATATCAAGATTGCTATCGGAACCGTGCATCCGAGCGGACGGCGTGCAGAAATGGACATCCGTGGACGGGATATGGTATCCGGATTGCCCAAAACGTTAAGTATTTCTGCGGATGAAGTGCAGGATGCGCTTAGAGATCCTGTGTCGGCGATTGTTGCTGCGGCCAAGTTTGTATTGGAGCAGACCCCACCGGAACTGTCAGCTGATATTATTGACCGTGGTGTTATTTTGACTGGTGGCGGTGCCTTGCTTAGCGGATTGGACGAGCTGCTTGCTGAAGAGTTGCGTGTTCCGGTACTGGTCGCCGAAGATCCGATGCATTGTGTCGTTAAAGGTACAGGAATTATGCTGGATAATTTGGATCATGTGGTTAAGAAAAAGTTCTAATCTGCCGATAGTGACTATAAGAGACTCGTGTGCGGTCAGACAGGTTGCCTGCCTCCGCGCGAGCATATGATTTTAGCAGAGTATAGGATTGGGGTGCACCATACATGTTGAGAGGTTTATATACTGCGGCCGCCGGATTGATGACACAACAACGACGCCATGACACCGTGACGCAAAATATTGCTAATATGAATACGACGGGATACAAACAGGAGAACAGTGTTCAGCGTTCTTTCCCCGAGATGCTTATTTCCATGACGGGTGGTAACCCTGATAACCCGGACCGTACGGTCGGCAAGCTCAATACTGGCGTTTTTGCTGAGGAAAGCCTCTCCCCTTACATTCAGGGAGCATTAAAGGACAGTGGACAAGCGACGGATTTCGCGATACAGTCCAATATTAATGTGAACGACCCAGCTACTGGTCAACCTATGGCTTTTGATCAGGCAGGGAAATTCATCAATGCTAACGGTGAAGTCACCTACCGTCCAGAAGCGTTTTTTACGGTGCGGGACAGTAATGGTAACGTTCGTTATACACGTGATGGACATTTTCAAGTAAATGGAGCAGGAGCATTGCTTTCATCGACTGGCTCAGCGGTGCTGGATACGAATGGAAAGCCAATTCAATTGACGGGGGCTGTCTCAGCGCTTAAAGTAAATGAGCGGGGCGAATTGGTAGATAGCCAGTCCAACCAGACGTTAGGGAAGACGCTCGGTATTAGTGTCATTGATCGTCCGTACCAGCTCGTTCGTGAGGGCAATGGAAATTTCCGCCTGAATGATACGGACGGTGCTACAGCTAGAATGATGACCGCTAATGACGCTGTATCCGTTCGTCAAGGTTATCTGGAGGTATCTAATGTAGATGCTTCACAGTCGATGGTGGATATGATGGCTGCGTTGAGAGCGTATGAGGCGAATCAGAAGGTAATTCAATTTTATGATAAAAGCTTGGACAAGGCCGTTAATGAAGTAGGCCGTGTATAACAGGGGGTAAGTGATGAACAACTCCATGATTGGCGCAATGGTATCTATGGCCAGTGTGCAGCAGCGTTTGGATTTAATTGCCGATAATATTGCTAATATCAATACAGTTGGTTATAAGAGTAAACAGGGTTCCTTTGAAGATGTATTGGCCAATGTGCAGCAACAGCCTTCAACGTATCTCCAAAATGGACGAGCCATGCCGCTCGGCTATAATTTGGGCTACGGAGTTAAAACGGCCGCAATCATGAAAAATATGGAGCAAGGTCCGCTCAAGGAGACGGGACTTCCTACCGATCTGGCGATTCAAGGTAATGCCATGTTTGAAGTCCAGGGGAATGGGCAAAAAGCTTGGACCCGTGACGGTAGCTTTCATTTTGTTCCTGATCCAAATGATAGTGCGACGATGATGTTGACCACTGCTGAAGGTTACTCCGTGCTGGATAACAATGATGTTCCTGTGACTGCTCCAGCGGGTTCCAAGGTGGCTATTAACTCGGATGGCGAATTGCTGATTCGTGCTAATGGAATTGGGAATCCGACGGTTGGTCAGAGAATCAAGCTAATGGATGTACAGCGTCCAGAGGGACTGGAACAGCGGGATGATAACCTATTCGTGTTGTTGAATGGTGTAACAGAGGCAAATGTATTCGGAGCAGCAGGTGTGGCAGGTGCTGTTCCAGCGGACGTATCTGTGCGTTCCGGTTATCTTGAGGAATCTAATGTGGATTTAGCGGGCGAAATGACGGATATGATGCAAGTTCAGCGGATGTATCAAATGGCGGCACGGGCACTAACTTCTAGCGATACGATGATGAACCTGGCCAACAATCTGAGGGCTTAAGGATTTGGTGATGAAAGAAGAACAATCTGATTCCCGTCCGGTGCCTGAAAAGACGAAGTCCCGCTGGCGTACTGCTCGTTATTTCATAGTTCCGTTGCTGCTCTTGTTATCGCTGTTAGGCGGCTTAATTGCAGGATATGTAATTGTAGGTAAGCAAGGGTTGTCAGGCGTGTTCGAGTGGAAAACCTGGCAGCATGTCATTGATCTTATATTTGCGCCTTAGTTTACTTTAAATGAGTGGGGGCGGGAAAAGTCGCTCCGCGAATGATTTGATCTTACGATCGCTGTTGCAGCGGGATTTTCTTATTTTATAAATTATTCAGATGTAAAAATCCCGTTGCAAAGGCGAACGCTCGCGCTTCTCCAGATTCAAATCCTTCGCTCCGCTGCTACCCGCCATCAGGGCCACTTTTATTAAAATAAACCACCAGCAATTTGTGCGGGTAGTATATAACAAAACCCTGTGCCAGTGGCGCAGGGTTTTGTTATGCTTTTAAGGGAGGGGCCTCCAGCGTAGCACGCATGGATTGTGGCCAATGAAGGCCATCACAGAGGCCTTCGGTTTTCTCTGCCCTTCACGGCAAGCGAGTATTATTGAAGCGAGGCTTCCTTTTGAGCCAAAAGTAACTCGGCGGAGGGATTTATTTGAATCTGGAGAAGCGATAGCGTTCGCCTTTGCCCCTAAATTTTAACCTTGCAGGTTTTATAAAATGAGAAAATTTAGGGGCAACAGCGATCGGAAGATCAAATAAATCGTGCAGCCCCTCCCCCTTTGCTCAATTGAATCTCCGCTTCACCCCATAATCGGAGCACCCAATATGGTACTTCCGCGTAATTTTCTTTTTGCATCTGTTAACTGTATAATGATGGGGAAGTTTATAACACTGCGGGGTAAAACCAAGCACGGGCAAAAGGGCTTCTTCGCGCCTCAGGTTGCATAACCGGCGGAAAAAGCCCCTTATCTCAACCTCCACTTCTGCAGTAGGTGAAGGATATCTAACATTGTTGCCGTTATGAGCTGTTTTTATGCAGCGTAAGCGGGGTAATATTATGCTTGCAGTAACTCATGACTGATACAGAGTCAAACCTGCAAGCGGGAGGAGTTATTAAGGTAAATGGACAAATTGCAATTGGATGTTAATCAAATTCAGGAGATTATCCCACATCGAGCGCCTTTTTTATTGGTGGATCGTATTATTGAGCTGGAGGAAGGGAAAAGAGCAGTAGGCATTAAAAATGTAACGATGAATGAGCCTCATTTCATTGGACATTTTCCGGGGTATCCTGTTATGCCTGGTGTGTTGATCACCGAAGCACTGGCTCAAGTTGGGGCTGTCGCATTACTGCACTTAGAGAGCAATCGTGGCAAAATCGGGTTCTTGGCAGGGTTGGATGGTTTCCGTTTCCGTGGGCAGGTGGTTCCTGGGGATACACTGACGCTTGAAGTGGAAATCACTCGTTCCAAAGGCGCATTTGGCAAAGGGAAAGCTACGGCTAAAGTAGGCGATACGGTAGTAGCTGAGGGCGAAATTATGTTTGCTTTATCTGACCCTCCCCATAAATAAAGCTCTGCCGACATAAGCACGACGTCTGAACCGAGTGCATGTGTACATAGAAATCCTGTTTTGACAACCCAAAAATGGAGAGGGGAAATTCCGTATGACGCAGTTGAGTAAAAAAGCACTAGAAGGCATTGAGAGCTGGCTGCAAGACCCTTATATTGATGAAGAGACCAAACAGGAGTTGCGCGCATTGGAAGGCAACGAGCAGGAACTGGAGGATCGCTTTTACAAAGAGTTGGAATTTGGTACAGGCGGTCTGCGTGGAGTGATCGGGGCAGGAAGTAACCGGATGAACCGTTACGTCATTGGACGGGCGACTCAAGGGCTGGCTCGCTATATTTTAGAACAGCATGCTGGTAAAGAAGGCAAGCCTTCGGTTGTTATTGCACATGATTCGCGTCATTTTTCACCAGAATTTGCTCTGGATGCAGCTTTGGTGCTGGCGGGCAATGGTATCGTGGCTAAGTTGTTCCCTTCCTTGCGTCCAACGCCACAGCTTTCGTTTAGTGTACGTCATTTGGGAGCCAGTGGAGGGATTGTTGTGACAGCGAGTCACAATCCTCCTGAGTATAATGGATACAAGGTATACAACGATGAAGGGGGTCAGCTTGTTCCAGATCAGGCTGAACAGGTAATTGGTTATATCCGCGAGGTTCCTTCGTTTGCCGACATTCGCAGTCTGACACGTGAGGAAGCAGAGGCACAGGGATTGTTGGTTTGGCTTGGAGAAGATGAAGATGAAGCGTTTGTAGATACGGTAGCCAGTGTGAGTGTGAACCGTGAGCTGATTGCAGCCGGACCAGGCAAAAACTTCAAAGTTGTGTTTACACCTCTCCATGGCACTGGAAATGTACCGGTTCGTCGTGTGCTGGAGAAAATCGGTTTTGAACAGGTGCATATTGTGCCTGAGCAAGAGTTGCCAGATGCTGAATTTTCGACTGTCAAGTCGCCAAACCCAGAAGAACGTGATGCGTTTAAGCTGGCAATTGCGCTGGGTGAGAAAATTGGTGCAGATCTGTTGATTGGAACAGACCCTGATGCTGACCGTATGGGTGCAGTTGTGAAAAACCGTGATGGCGAATATGTGGTATTGTCCGGTAATCAGTCTGGCGCGATCATGGTTTACTACTTGTTGAATCAACTGAAAGAAACAGGCAAGCTTCCGAATAATGGGGCTGTTATCAAAACCATCGTAACCAGCGAAATGGGTGCAGTCATTGCCGAACATTTTGGAGCAACCGTGTTTAACACGCTAACTGGCTTCAAGTATATTGGCGAGAAAATGAACCAATTTGACCAAACTGGCGAGTACACCTACCTGTTTGGCTATGAAGAGAGCTATGGTTATTTGGCAGGGAATTATGCTCGCGATAAGGATGCTGTCTTGGCGGCTATGCTGATCGCTGAAGCTGCTGCTTATTACAGCACCCAAGGTAAGACGCTCTATGATGTTTTACAAGAGCTGTACGAGCAGTTTGGTTACTTCCTTGAGAAGCTGGAGTCTCGTACCCTTAAGGGTAAGGATGGAGTGGCACAAATTCAGGGCAAAATGACCGATTGGCGTAACAACGCGCCTCAAGAGATTGCAGGCGTGAAGGTAGACAAGGTACTGGACTACTCACAAGGTCTGGACGGACTTCCACAGGAAAATGTACTCAAATTCTTACTGGAGGACGGTTCGTGGTTTTGCCTGCGCCCTTCGGGCACAGAGCCGAAAATCAAAGTATACTTTGCGGTACGCGGTTCCTCGCTGGCAGACGCGGAGCAAAGAATCAGCCATCTGGTCGATGCTGTTATGGCTCGCGTAGACGCTTGAGAAAAATCCCTTTATAATAGAATAGGTTAAGGTAATTGGATAAGATATAGTAATCGGTGACCTCTCACGGCAAAGGGCAGTACGCCGTGGAGGTCATTTCTGTATTGCAGAATAACCTGGAAGAGGCTTTGGGAAAATAGGCTTATTCCGGCAACGGAGGATTTTGCAAAATTCAATGAGTGACCTACCAAAAGGCTGAGTATGGCGAGGTGGGCAGCATTGAATTTTGCAAAATCCCGAATATTAAGGAGGTTCTTTGGTGTATCAGAAATGGCAGTATTGGAATACGACTTCTCGAAAATGGTTATGGATTTTGGTGGCTGTCGGCTTGCTGGCTTCCATTCCAGTCATCGCCGATCGTGTGAAGACAGAATCCTCGAGTAAAAAAGTAGAGATTGTATTCGATTATCGGGATTTGACAGAGGCAGCCTCGTATCAGGCTCACCCGCAGGACTATCTGAATGAGCAACTTGACCGCTTACAGCAAGCGGGTGTGAACAGCATGGCGATGTATGAAAGTACGTTGGATGATTTCCGTAAAGCGGGTCGCGTCGTAACCTATACAACTCAGAACGTTGCCGATATGGAAAAACGGCTTTCACCTGCAAATGAGAATTTTACGTATATTGTTTTCGCTGATAAAGAAAATGCCGAGGCATTAAAGCCGTTAATTTTACGTACGTTTACAAGCCTGGACATCAATGTAAAACCTTGGACTTATCAGGGACAGGAAGGGTTAGTTGTGGAAACATCTCCAGAGGATGCGTATCTCAAGCCCATGCAGCCTGACCCGATTGCGATGAAGCAGCTTCGGAGCAAAGGATTTTTTATTGTTCCACGGATGAGCGACAGTCTTCCTTACAACCAGGAGTTGACGGAAGAGATGCTTGCTTCCTTTCAGCAAAATGGTGTAAAACGCATTTTGTTTGAAGGTGATTCAGTCAAAGGCTTCACCGATAACGAGAAAGAGCATAGCTTAGCGGCATTTGCTAAATTGCTGAACAAATACGATATTGGCCTAGCTGCTATCGAAAACTTAAAAAAACCGCAAGCAGGCTTCAATAAGCTCGCTTACGATATCCACTATAACGTTGTGCGTTTATACTCATTGAGCGATAAAGATTCAACGCTCGATGTTGAAACGTTGGCCGATCGTTTTGCATTGGCCACCAAGGACCGTAATATTCGCATGTTGTATCTGAATACCGCGCCTAGCCGTAGTATTGCTGAAGCCAAGGTGAAGGATTCGGTAGATAACCTAATCCACAGCTTGGACAAGCCGGGTAACGCTGTACAACGGATGGAGAAAAAGGGGTTTGAACTCGGACAGGCTGAACCGTTCCAAGTCGTCGATTCGTCCATTCAGCGCTATCTGAAAATGATTGTCTTACTAGGTGCACTGGCATTCTTCTCCATTATGGTGTCCTATTTCGTCCCGGCATTGACTTTGCTGGCATTTGCACTTGGCTTGGCAGGTTCAGCAGGACTTTATGTTTTGAACTCTAGCTTGATGGAGCAAGGCCTGGCCCTACTCGCAGCGATTAGCGGACCTACGGTTGCAATGATCATCGCTGTGCGTACGATTAGAATTAAACGTGAACAGGGTGCTGAACTTTCTGTAGGTCAGCGTTTGATTCAAACGTTTATACTGTACGTGCAGACGGCGATTTTGTCGCTGGCTGCGGTGCCTTTCGTTATTGCGCTGTTGAACAGTATTGCCTACAGCCTTGTGCTGAATCAATTTAGAGGTGTAAGCTTGCTTCACATTCTGCCGATCTTCTTGGCAGCGATATATATTTTCTTTTATCGTGGCGTTTCTATACGGGAGGAAATTTCCAAGCTGCTACGTACGCCGATTACTGTATTGTGGGTTATCGCACTGGCTGTTATCGCAGCCGCAGGTTATTACTATTTGACTCGTACCGGAAATGCGGGTACGGTGTCGAACACGGAGTTGGTCTTCCGGAACTTCCTTGAAAATGCGTTTGGTGTACGTCCGCGCAATAAGGAATTTTTGATGGCTCACCCACTGTTTATTGCAGGGGCATTCCTGGCTTTGAAATATCGCAAAGCAATCTATTTGCTGATTATAGCTGCTATTGGTCAAGCCTCTATGGTGGATACCTTTGCTCACATTCACTCTCCAGCGGCATTGTCGCTTAGTCGCGGGCTGTTAGGATTGGGCTTGGGCCTGGTGCTGGGAATCATCGCAATTGTCGTGTGGCAAGTGCTGGAAGGGTGTTGGAAGAAATGGTCACCACAGCTCAAACGATAATCATCTCGGGTTATTACGGCTTTAACAATAGTGGAGATGAGGCGGTGCTTAAGTCGATTTTGACAGCTTTAGAGGAGGAGAGTCGTCAGGCGGGGATTACAATCAAGCCTGTTGTTCTGTCTTCTGACCCCGCTTGGACACAGAAAATGTACGGAGTAGAAGCTGTACCACGGATGAGTCTGGGGGAAGTTCGTAGAGCGATTAAAAACAGCGATGGGCTAATAAGTGGCGGCGGGAGTTTGCTCCAGGATGCAACAAGCCCTAAAAGTATTCCGTATTATCTGGCGATTCTGAAACTGGCCCAATGGGCTGGAAAACCGACGTTTGTATATGCTCAGGGCATTGGTCCGGTACAACGGAAGATATTTTATCCTATGATCCGTTCTGTGTTTCAGCGCTGTGAATATGTTTCTGTAAGAGATGAGCAGTCTGCCGCACTACTGGGTACTATGAAACTAAAGAACCCGGTTGTCGAAGTTGTTCCTGATCCGGTAATGGGGCTTCCATTGCCCTCGGGTTCCGAGCTGCATAAAGCAGCAACTGAAACGGATAAGGATAAACTTCCGATCGTTGGTGTATCTGTACGTTACTGGGATAAGGAGCGTCGCGATTTAACGGCTATTGCGGACGGCTTGAAAAAATTAGCTGCTGAGCGCCGTGTACACTTACGCTTTTTACCTTTCCATCTGCCTGATGACGAGCAGGCTTCAAGGATGGTAATGGATTTGTTGGGGGATATTAGGGGGACGGGAAGCCTTGTCAGCATGTGCGATCAAGTCACCGATCCTCAACAGATGCTTTTGGAAGTCAGTCGTTGCAGTTTGATGATCGGGATGCGATTACACAGCTTGATCTATGCAGCATCCCACCAGGTGCCTCCGTTGGGGATATCCTACGATCCCAAAATTGATCATTTCCTCAGCCGTGTCGGTAGCCAGCCTGTAGGCACTACAGAGGCACTGGATGGACAAAAGCTGGCTAATGAGTCTATGCGGTTGCTGGATCAGCGAAGTCAATGGATTGAGAGCCAGGGAGCGGCCATTGCTTTGTTAAAAAGTGAGGCTCGCTTACCGGCACAGCATATCGTTAATTACTTGTGTCGCAAAGGATGATGGATACAGTGACAGTTGATAAGGTTACGAATGTGCCTACCGTCCCGATTTTCGGTGTTCCGGTATCAAGGCTTAATATGAAAGATACATTAAATGTATTAATTCAAGCAGTGGAGTCTCGCCAGCCCCATCAAGTGATCACTGCCAATCCGATTATGGTCATGGCTGCATTGGAAGATCCAGTGTACATGGACGTGATGAAACAGGCAGAGTTGATTGTTCCAGATGGGACTGGCGTGGTCTGGGCTGCAAACTATGTAGGACATCCTGTACCTGAGCGGGTAGCGGGCTTTGACTTGTTACATGAATTACTTGCAGCTGGAGAAAACTATCATTGGAAGGTTTATTTACTGGGATCAACATCTGAGGTGATTCAAGCGACCGCAAAGCGGGTACATGAGCTTTATCCCCGGATTACGGTTTGTGGCAAGCGTGATGGCTTTTTTGGACCTAAAGAGGATGAAGCGGTGATTGCAGCCATTCGTGAAGCAAATCCCGATTTGTTGTTTGTAGCACGTGGAGCGGACACACAGGAACCCTGGATTGGTAAATATAAGGAACAACTGGGTGTACCGGTGATGATGGGGGTTGGCGGTAGCTTCGATGTTATATCAGGCAGAACCAAACGCGCACCTAAATTGTTCCAAAAGCTACGGGCTGAATGGTTATATAGACTCCTCAAAGAGCCAAGCCGATACAAAAGAATGCTTGCGCTGCCGAAATTCGCCGCGAAAGTGATGCGCGAAAAAGAAAACGTCACAAAAGTGTGATAAATAGCTTGAATCTGCCTTCAAAACCCGCTAATTTGCCAGAATATGAAGCTTGGTATTTATTTTTGATCAGAGTATAATTCAATGCGGTTACATCTGAAAAGGGATTGCTTTAAAATTGGGGGTCGAATGATCAAATGTTATTGATCTATATTATTGGGTTCATCATGGCACTGGGACTTGCGCTGTTACTGACACCGCTCGTCAAGAAATTCGCTGTGAAGGTTGGAGCCGTCGATGTACCGAATGCCCGAAAAGTACATACCCGAATTATGCCGCGTCTTGGCGGACTGGGGATTTTCTTGGCATTTCTGTTGTCCTTATTGGCGGTGTTACCTTTTGTGCCTGACGGAATGCTGTCCTCTCGGGATATTAACTTTATCGCAGCCTTTCTGATTGGCGGCACGCTGATTACACTGATTGGTGCTCTCGATGATCGTTTTGATCTCAATGCAAAATTGAAATTTTTGGCTCAAATTGCCGTTGCGTGTATGGTCGTGTTTGCTTTTGATATTCGTGTAGATTTTGTAAATGTACCTTTTCAGGATGCATACTCATCTTTGGAAAGCTGGATTTCCATTCCGCTTACGATTTTCTGGATCGTAGGTGTAACGAATGCCATCAATTTGATTGACGGTCTGGATGGACTGGCTGCGGGTGTCTCAGGAATTGCGATTGGGACTATCTTTGTGATGTCGGTATTGATGGGCAATTACATGGTAGCTATGCTTTGTCTTGTACTGCTGGGCAGTATTATCGGATTTTTATTTTTCAACTTTCATCCTGCGAAAATATTTATGGGTGATACAGGGTCATTATTTTTAGGTTTCTGTCTGGCCATGCTATCCATGCTTGGTTTCAAGCAAATTGCTATCGTATCTTTTATTACGCCATTGATTATTATCGGTGTACCTTTGTCAGATACATTCTTTGCTATCATTCGTCGCAAGTTGCAGAAAAAACCGATTTTCTCTCCGGATAAAGGTCATTTGCATCACTGCTTACGCGAACTAGGTTTCAGTCACAGACAGACGGTGTTGATTATCTACGGTATTGCGGCATTTTTCGGTGTATTGGCTGTGATTCAATCGTCTGCTGCGCTTAATGAAGCGAACTGGGTCACCTTTGTCGTGATTTGTATTATGATGTTCTTCCTACAGATTGGTGCAGAGGTTATTGGTCTTGTTGGCAAAACCAAACGCCCAGTTATAAACACACTGATTCGCTTGCTGGCTAAGCCAGATTCCCAAACGCGTTCGAAATTATAATTTTAATTTAAAAGTAAGCCTTCAAGCTTGGCGGTATACCGCGGGTTTGAAGGCTTTTTTGATGTTTGCTGTAAAAAAACTCCCTCCTTTTTTGAGAATTTACTAATTTTTTGTATGTTTACTACCGATAAAAAAAGTATTGAATGATTACGTACCCCAAGGTGCGACAGAATCAAAGGAGGACAATGATTTGAAACGATTGCTATCCATGTTGCTGACGGTTGGTCTCATCATTGGCTTGGTGCCGGCGGCCCTGGTAGGTACGGCTCATGCTGCGACGGGAACTTATTTTATTTTTCCAAGTGAAAAATATGATGTGGATTCGGCTAGAATGGTAAACACTGACCGAGTTACAGTTAACGGTACGATTAACGGAGTGAACGGAAGTACTATATCTTATAGTGTATTCCAACTCTCTAAAAATGGAACAAACCTTAACGTGGTTAATAAGAACGAGAGTCAAAAAGGCGGAATTACAGTCAGTGGCTCTACGCTTAAAGTTACAGACATTAAACTGTTTCCTGGTTTGAACCGGATTACATTTCAAAGTAGCCAAAATTCGGCTGATATGAAGGACTCCATTTACATTGAGTATCAGGATGGGCCTAAGCTTTATGATCTATCTGCTACGTTGAATGGTGAAACCGAGCAGTTGCTTGAGAATCAGACAGCGGTGCTGACAGACGCACGCAATAGCGGTACGGATGATGTGAAAGTAGTCATTCAAGGTACGGCTCCTAATGCTGACAGTGTAACGCTCACGTCTGCAAAAAGCAGTAATACGTATACAGTTAACTCTTATACCGCATATAAATTAACAGGTAGTGTGGTACTCAGTCCAGGTAAAAATATAGTGACTATTAAAGTGGGCAACGGAACTCAGGCCCTCACAGTTACACGTGAAATTACGATTTATACGGGTAAACCGGAATTCTCTGATTTGACCCTGAATAAGGATGGGAATGTTTCTGCTGATTTGACCACTTCGCCTGACTTTACCGTATCGTCTACAAGTGGTGTGGTTTTAAAAGGTAATGTTTTGGTGCCAGGCGGTGCAACCGATCCAGGAGTGGCCACAATCAATGCACGTTTTACCGATGTGAGTAACAATGGTAGTGCTGTAGGTAGTGCGACTGGGGTTGATGCCACAATTGATACTGCAAATGTAGTTACATCAAATGGTTATAAAGTATATCCATTTCAGGTGACTGTACCTTCGGAAGCTGTACTTGATCATTTGACCAGAGCATCCCTGGGCATAACTTATACGGATAGCAGTACACCTCCAGCTCCATCGGCTGTCCAATTTACATTGCGCAGCAGCACTCAGCCGTATATTGATGATGTTAACTATCTTCCTGATTTTAATACTCAATTGTTGAACAGAACTAAAGGAAGCGGGTCTGATCAGGCAGCTGCCCTAGATGAAGCTATGAAATTAACAGGTAGCTCTATGAAGAACAAGACTACAGATGCTGCATCTGTACCCGTAGGTATGGAGTTTATCGTTGTTAATGGTGCACCTTCTTCAATTAGTGAGCTTTCCGGAGTAACGGTTCATACTGTAGGGTCGCCTCAAGATGTGATTCGTACAATTAATGGTAAGTCAACGCAAGTGAAGAAAATTGTTGCTTATGTAGACACTTTGCCTAAAGAAGGACAAAATGTACTGAATTTTTATCTGAATGGTGATTCGACCAAGTTAATTAAAGCTACGGTGAATCTGTTGCAGGGTCCGTTCATGAAATACGACACGATTTATGATGGGCAACAAATTCCGTTGAATACATCCAGCTCAAACTTGAATACCTATAAATTGACTCAGCTGGGCAACTTTAAAGGTAAATTACTTGATGTGAGCAACGCAGCAGATATTCATTACACTGGAAGTAACCGAAATGTATTTCTGTATATTAATAATGTATTGGTTGATTTGGATGGTTCAGGAGCGGACTTCAAGCTTGCTGCTTCCTCGGAGACAGCCGCAGCCAATGCCTTGGCGAACGGAAATAATGAAATCAAGTTTGTATACAAGCCAGGTATTGAGTACAGCAATACGGTAAAAGTAAACTTTACACAGACGAATATTCCAGTAATTCCTGTTCCCAACACACAAGGAATCATCCCTTTTACACCAGTTAGCGGCTTGAGCAATACGCCGAAATATAGCGAAATTGCTCCGAAATCAAAAGATGCTAATTTCACCAAAGTGGATGACACCAACTACAATACATCTCTGAAAAATATCAATGTATTTGGTACTTTCAGTATTGCTGATTTGGGTAAAGCAGATCAGGTAAATGGTTCGTTAAGTGATATTGCTAATAAAGATCAATATATTTTGGAGATTAAGGGATCGGATGACAGTGAAGTCAACTGGACACTGAGTAACGAGTTTTTCTCAGCAGAAGATGCTAAGACAACATACAATTCCGGTTCTACTACAGATAAATTTACAAATAAAGATTTAAAAGACCTGCTTGTGTACTACCATCCGGATAAAAAGTATTTCAGCTTTGTGTTGAAAAACCAAACTATTTCGCAAGATGGAACACCAGTAGCTTATAACATTACCTTGTACAATAGCGGCAAGGGCGGACCATTTGCTACTTTCCGACTGCAAGTATCCGGTCAATCCACATCTTTTGATATTTTGCGTCCACTCCCTGAAAAGAGAATCGTGAATCAAAACTTTGTGCAAGTTGTTGTAAATGCAGGTAATGCAGATAGTGTTACGGTAGGTAAAGAAACAGCAGTTCAAGAGGGTTTCGACTCTGATTATGATGGCACCATTGATTATCCATCAACTTACAAAGCCATCGTTACAGGTCTAAAAGCCAACAAAGATAATAAAATTGATGTAGTGGTTACTGTAGGCAAAGAAAAACTGAAACAGACTATTACTGTTAAATATGTGCCTACTAATATCCCTGGCGAGCAGTACATGGAAGCGATGAAAACATCGCACAAAGTGTTCGATGGTAATCTTACACTTGCTTTTGCGAAGGGAACGAGTCTAATTCGCCGGGATTACGATCAACCACAGCAATTCAAAAACCAGGTTTTCTCTGGCCATACTTTGTACTTTGCGATAGCAAATAGCGAAGATGGTGTGGTAGATCGTCATGAATTTGAAACTGAAAAAGCATTGTCCGATATGCGGAGCTTGATCGCAGATGGAAGTAAATATTTCAACCGGGATTTTCCAAGTCGCTTTACCAAGTCCAGTCCGGTATTCTGGATTGACCCTGGTACCGCAGATGATATCAAAACGGATGCTTACGATCCGGTGACATATGGTGCTGATCCATATCAATTGGCTAACAAATCGCAAAATGACAATAGCAAGATCAAAAACTTCTACTGGCGTGACCCATCTAACGAGCTAGTACCTTCCAAGCGTGCTACATTGACGCTGACGTATGATAGCAGTATTGCTCAGGATGCAGGGAAACAAATGTCGGTGTTCTATTTTGATTCTGATCTTAAAGACTGGCAGAACATTGGTGGTGTGGTGGATCCGAAAAAACACACCATTAAAGTACCGTTTGATCGTTTCGGTTACTATGTAGTTGCTAAAGTTGGAGAAACGTATAGTGATGTCATTAAGCACAAATACGCCAGAGATTACATCGAAGCCATTTTGGCTAAAGGTGTCATGAACCCAATGGATCCAATTAATAGCTTTGGACCTGACAGCTACATTAAAAGAGGCGAATTTACGTCTATGATCGTCAAAGGTCTGCAAATTCCGCTTAATTTCAGCGGAGCGAAGCATTTTGACGACGTGTCTATTCCAAATACGATATCAGCAGATGCGCTCTATGATTATCGTTATATTGAAACAGCTGCACGCGCTGGTATTGTCAAAGGTTCGCAACCAAGAATCTTTATGCCGGAAGATGTAATCACACGCCAAGATGCAGCAGTCATTATCGCTAAGGCATTGAATTTGAAGCTTGAAACAGATCATGACAAGATCATGAAGAATCTGTCTAAGACCTTTAAAGATGCGGACAAAATTGATTACTATGCACAGGCATCTGTATTGGCTATTGCCAAGAAAGGCTTTATTACGGGTTCACCTGTTGATGCAAGCGATCTGAAAAAAGGATATATGTTTAATCCTACTTCTCTGACCTTACGTGGAGATGCAGCCATTATTGTAGCTAAAGTTATGGCTGATAAAAAGCTGCTTCCTAAAATCTAATCAACAAAACACCTGAAATTATTAAACATCCCTCCATGCGAAATGGAAATTCCCTTTCATATACATGAGAGGGATGTTTTTTATAAATCAGCTATTTGACTGGAATTAAGGGCCTATGCCATAATATCAATGAGGTAAGAACTTTGGATTAGCCTTACAACGTTTTTTATTTTGGATTTAGCTTAAACGTCTGTAATTAATTGCTTTTTTTTAAGCTTTTATCTCAAAATGTGTTTATTATTTTTTTATATGTTTTTTTTGCGCATTTATCTGAAACCTTACGCTTATTTCATCGTAGTAGTGGATGTGTGTGCTTAAATATTACATAGAGAAGTGAGTGGGGAGTGATGAGATGTCTCAGTTTTCAATACGCCGTCCTGTAACAGTATTTATGTTAATTATTGCTTTGTTAATCGGGGGCGGTATTTTTGCGTTAAGACTTCCTGTAGAGCAAATGCCGGATATGAAGCTGCCATTCGCTGCAGTGGTGACTAGTATTCCAAATGCAACGCCTACAGAAGTTGAGGAATTGGTTACTAAACCTATTGAGAAAAGTCTGGCTTCTATTGAGAACGTGGATAAAGTCATGTCCGAGTCTTCAGAAGGAACATCTATGGTCATGATTCAATTTAACTGGGGAGTAGATATCAATCAAGCAACCCTCGACATGCGAGATAAAGTTGATGGGGTTAAAGGGTCACTTCCCAAGGCGGCTAATTCGCCACGTGTCCTTAAGGTGGATCTCAACGCAACGCCGGTTATTACGCTCTCTCTTACAGGAGACCAGGATATTAACAAGTTGAAGCCTATTGCTGAAGATATTATTGAGCCGCGGCTTGAAAGAATTGCGGGAGTAGCTGCAGCCAACATGTCAGGTGGGCAAGCTCGGCTTGTGAAGATTACCGTAGATCAAGCCAAACTTCAAAGCTATGGCATTACGCTAGATCAAATCAGCCAAGCGCTATCGTCTAATAACGTAGCGGGTTCTGCTGGTTCGGTGTACCGAGGCAATACAGAAATCCAACTTCGGGTTCAAGGTGAATACAAAGCTGTTTCAGAAATGGGTGAAACGCCAATTCCAGTAGGGAAGGGAAGCATTAAGCTAAAGGACATCGCGAAAGTTGAAGATTCCTTGGATGATGTTACAACCATTTCTACCTATAACGGAAAGCCAAGTATCAATATTTCTGTTACTAAAGCTACAGGGGGGAATACCCTTTCAATCGCCGATTCTGTAAAGGATAGTTTAGATTCGATACGGAAGGAATTGCCTCCGGGAACTCAATTGGAGATGGTAACAGATGCATCCAAACCCATTAGCGACTCCGTACACTCATTAGTAGAGCATGCTATACTGGGACTTATTATCGCAGCTATTGTGTTGCTATTATTTTTGAATAGTATACGTTCTACCATTATTGCTACTATCGTTATTCCAATTTCCTTCGTAGCTACGTTTATGATGATGTATTTCACCGGACAAACCATTAATATTATTTCACTGAGCGGTTTGCTTCTGGGGTTAGGATCCTTTGTCGATTTTGCTGTTGTTATTATTGAGAATATTTTTAGACAGCGACATGAAGGGAAAAGCATGCTACAAGGGGCTATTGATGGCTCCAAGCAGGTGGGTAATGCCGTTATGGCATCTGCACTTGCGCAGATCGTAGTATTTTTACCAGTTGTTTTTGTTGACGGAATTGCGGGAGTTCTATTTAAACCGTTGGCGTTAACCGTTATTTTCTCTCACATTGCAGCCTTGCTTGTATCCCTTATGATTGTGCCGATGCTGGGCTCACGTTGGCTACCTACCGTGCCAGATGAATCCATTTATTCTTCAGGTACTTATAAGGGTGTTAACCCTATTGTGTGGTTTAATATTGGCTTTGAGAAATTTAAGGGTGGGTATCGCCGTGTATTGAAGTGGGGAATTAACCATAGAAAATCTGTGTTAATCATTACTTTATTGATGTTTGTGGCAGCTGGATCTCTAATTTCTTTCGTTAAGGCTGAATTTATCCCAGCATCTGATACTGGGGAATTCACAATTAACGTGAAACTTCCTAATGGAACGGTCTTGGAAGAAACGGAAAAGGTTGTTCAAGATATAGAAAAAGAAATTTTGAAAGTTCCGGATCTAGATAAAATGACAGTGACTGTTGGTTCTGGTGGCAATTCTGGTTATTCAGGGGCAGCTCCAACTAATTCGGCGGATCTAAGCGTAACGCTGAAGGATGGACATCAGCCAACAGATGGTGTAGTTGAGGGCCTTCGTAAAAAATTTGATAGCATTCCGGATGCAGAGATTACAATGGCGTCTACAACAGGTCTTTCAAGCGGAGCGGCTGTTAATATTAACTTAAAAGGTGACGATATTGACGTCCTGAGAGAACTCTCGGACAATCTCGTTGCGGACGTAAAAAACATACCGGGTACGGTCAATGTGAAAAGTACCTTGAGTGCCGTTCGCGAAGAATATGAGATTACCGTTAATCGGGAACTTGCAAGTCGATATGGCTTATCAGCAACTCAAATTTTATCAGCAGTGAATACGTCTTTTAATGGATCAGTCGCCACAAGCTATCGTACAGGTGAGGATCAGATTGATGTGAAGATATCGTTGCCAGAGCAAAACCGCCATGATTTGTCAAATCTAAAAGCCTTACGGATTACCACATCGCAAGGTATTGATGTACCTTTGTCTTCCGTAGTAAGTATTGATAAACGGACTGTACCCGATACTGTTACTCGTGAAGACCAAACGCGTCAAGTGCAGATTACAGCTGATATTGATGGAACAGGGGATATTCTTACTATTAATCAAAAAATAGATGCTCTTTTGAAGAGTACTCACTTCCCTGAAGGCTACAGTGCAGATACGGGTGGTGGACAAAATGAACAAATGCTGGAGTCCTTTACGAACTTGGCGATAGCTATTTTACTATCTGTCGTGCTCATTTATATGGTTATGGCAGGACAGTTCGAATCGTTGCTCACACCGTTTGTTATTATGTTTTCCGTTCCACCTACGGTAATTGGTGTGCTTATCGGTTTAGCTGTAACCGGGGCGAGTCTCAGCGTTTCAGCTTTGACGGGTTACATCATGCTCGTCGGTTTGGTCGTCAACAATGCCATAGTTATGATTGACTTTATAATTCAGCTCCGAAAAGACGGCCAAGATCGGGATGAAGCTATTATTCATGGAGCGTCTGAGCGGTTGCGTCCGATTTTGATGACCACGCTGGCTACTGTACTAGCTTTGCTTCCAATGGCATTCGCTACAGGAGAGGGTAACGAAACACAAGCACCGATGGCAGTTGTTGTTGTATTCGGGTTATCCTTCGCAGCTGTTATTACATTGATTCTTATTCCGGTAGTCTACGTCATCATGGATAATATGATACAAAAACGTAAGAATCGGAAATTAAAAAGACAAGCGAAGAGAGAATTAAAAAAAGAAGCGAAACTACAAAAAAGTGTTCATATATAAGGTGAGGTGGAGAAACATAATGAATAAAAAAAGTGCTCTGATTGCTACAACTTTGCTTTTATCAGTTGCATTAGCGGGTTGCGGTGGGGGAGAGGCCCCTGCCGCACCAACTACGGCGCAGCAAGCCATTCCAGTTCAAGTAGCAAAAGTGGCTAAAGGTAGTATTAACGATTCAACAGGTATTATTGGAAGCTTTGCTCCCAAAGAGACAGCTCAGGTGTCTCCGAAAATTAGTGGTAAAATTCAAAGTATTAACCTTACAGTGGGCCAAAAAGTAAATAAAGGCGACACATTGTTTACTATAGACCAAAAGGACTTGCGGGACTCGATTAAGCAATCCCAAGAGTCGTATCAGGTTGCCCTGGCCAATTTAAAGCAGGCAGAGTCAGGTGCAGCGCAATCGGTGCAGCAGGCAGAATCCAGCGTGGATCAAGCCAAAAGTGCGCTTGTCCAGCAAGACAACACGATCACTCAAGCTCAGACCAGTCTGGTAGATGCTCAGAGTTCCGTGCGTGATGCTCAAAATACGCTCAATCGCAACCAACAGCTGTTTAGTGCGGGTGCTCTTTCTCAATCCGAGTTAGAGCAGTCTCAAATAGCGCATAGAAGGGCTGTAACTGCGGTGGAGAATGCACAGATCACACTTCATAATGCACAAACATCTAAGGAAAGTGCGCAAACAACATATAATAATGCTCAAAAATCATTACGTCTTGCACAACAGAAAACGGGCATTGACGTAGCTCGTGCTTCTGTCAATCAGGCTAAGTCCAGTTTAGACACAGCTCGTAGTCAATTGGTGGATACTGTAGTCAAAGCTCCAATTTCCGGCACGATATCGGTAGTAACAGGAACACAGGGGCAAATGGTTAGTGCACAATCTGCGGTTGCTACAATAGCGAATACCAATCCTATTATTGCAAAAGTTAACGTTTCTGAATCTGAGCTTCTTAAGTTGCAGGTGGGTTCATCTGTGACTGTAGGTGTGGACTCGTTAAATAAGCGAATTGAGGCCAAAGTATCGGCTGTCAATCCGGTAATGGATAATGATCTGAAGGCATACCCTATTGAGGTATCAGTTCCTAATGGTTCTGGCGAATTAAAATCAGGGATGGTTGTAACTGTATACATGAAATCAGAAGCTCCTAAAAACATTTTGGTATCGCAGGATGCCATTACGGAGCAGGCAGGGAAAAAGTATGCTTATGTAGTGGAAGGAACAGTGGCTAAGCGGGTAGAAGTGCAGACAGGCCAGGAAAGTGCCAAACAGGTTGAGGTAACCAAGGGGCTTGCTGAAGGACAAAATGTTGTCGTTAAGGGCGTTAGTCTGCTTACGGATGGCGCGAAGATTAATGTAGTGAAGTAATTTGTCTCGGTTATATATACCGTAAATCACTGTTACTCCGTCATTCCTACTACTTAAAGTGTATTAGAGTATTAGATTTCAAGGGAATCTATAAGACTTTATGTACTTTATATATTCTATGGATAATTCTTAACGAATATACTCCATTAAAGACCGACTTAGATGTACGAAAATAACCCTTGTACATTTAAGGTTGAGAAGGTAAAAGTTGTAGGATGACGGAGGAACAGGTTCAATAGTATAATTATGACTGTGGAAAGCGGAATACATAATCAAAAAAAAATAAAAATTTTTTTGAAACGGACGCAACTTTTTGAACCCATGCTACGTCTAATTGGGTGAGTATGAAACAAAGGGGTACAAAAGCGTAAAGACAAAATTCGCTAAAAAAAATCTTTACTGCATTGTTATCACATTGTATAATACTGGAGTACGTCATAAATGGACGCTTTCTTTCAACTAGATTCCAAGCTTCTGTGATATTGTCACAGATATCATTTTATAAGGGTTCTCATAAAGCTCGGAAAGGAGGTGTAACGACTGATGAGTGACAAGATCCGACAAAAAGACAAAAATAATATTTCTGGTTATATTCAAGGAGGAGAAAAAAAGGTTATGACAAAGTTTAATAAAAAAATGATCAACGTGCTGGCAACAGCAACATTGGTTGCTGGTGTTGCAGCTCCAATCGCAGCACTGACTGCACCAACTGCTATCCATGCATCTTCTAGTTTCACAACTGTGAATACTCCTACTATTAGTGGAAACGCTGAAAATTTCACAAATCTTGATAGCAGAGTGAAAATTACAGTGAGCAAAGCTTCTGTAAGAGATGGATCTTCTTTTACTGTTACTTTGCCTAAAGGTTTTTATTTTAACAGTAGCGATGTTGCGAAAATTGCTGGTGTAACTGGAACACAAAATGGCCCAGGTAGTGTAAGTGATGCTACTTATGGCTTGGGTGTATACGCTGATTTTGATGATAATAAAGATACTGGTATTACAGTTGCTCCAATCATCAACAATTATGACACTGATGGTAAACCAGTTAACGTAAACTCCGCAAAAATCACTTTTACGGGTCAAGATAACATTAAAGATGATGTTACTCTCTTCTTGAACTTTAGTAGAATTAATGTAGCTGGTCCAAGTAACGGTCCAGTTAAAGCAGCTATTGATGCAGCTTCCAATAGCGGTTTGACTAGCGGTGAAATTACAATCGCAAACGTTGTTTCTTCTGGTCAAGTTTCTCTTGCTGCAAACGACACAGTTTCCAGTGAAGATAACTTCACTGCAACATTGAAAGTTAAAGAGGAAACTGCAGGTTCTTTGACAGGTAGTAACTATATCAAGTTGAAATTGCCAAGTGGTTTTAAATGGGATGCTTCCGGTACAGCAGCAATTCTTTTTGGTGATATAAAAGCTGCTGACATTGATGCTAAATCTGATGGTGATACTCTTACTGTAAGATTGAAAGATACTGTGAAAAGCTCTAAACAAAATTCTTTCCAATTGCCAGTTAAATTCCATGTAGATGATGAAACAAATGCTAAACAAGGCGATGTTACTGTTAGCGTTTCTGGTAACGCAACAACTGATGTTAGCTCTCTTGTTGTTGGTAACTATGGCGAAATCGGTGGTGGAGTTACTGTTGCTACTCCAACAACTATTCTTGCTGGGCATGACGAACAAAAAGTTGGCGATATCGTAATTAAAGAAACTGTTGCTAAATCTTTTGTAAAAGGACGTACTGTAACTTTGCGTCTGCCTGAAGGTGCTCGTTGGCAGGAAACTTTCAAGAGTAACAACCCAGGAAACAGCTTCGCTGGTTCTATGGAAAATACCAACGGATTGGGTGGAGCAGAGGTATCTTACACTGACTCTGACAAACGTACTTTGAAACTGACTTTCAACAACCCTAACAGCACAACTGATGCTGGTACTTTGAAACTGAGAAACGTTGAAGTTGCTACGCAACCAGGTTTCTCTGGCGATCTGAACGTTGAAGTTGCTGGTAGCCAAGGTTTGAGCGGTAATGTTAAGGTTGCAACTGTGAAACAAGCAGTTACTCTGGCTGCTGCTTCCAAACCAACCCTGACAATCGGTCTGGGCGATCAACAAGTTGGCGATATCACAATCACTGAAGCTGCTAAAGAAGCTTTCGTTAAGAAAGATGGTAGCCGTGAAGTAATCTTGGAATTGCCAACAGGCGTACGTTTTGCTTCTACTCCAGAAGTAAAAGTTACAGCTGGTGACGTTAAAGTGAAGAGCGTATCTACTGATACTTACGGCGAAAGCAACAAAGGCCGTCTGAGCTTCTACATCGATAGCGAATCTGCTACTCCAAGTACAATCACAATCTCGGCTCCTAAGCTGACTGTTGACCGTACTGTAGCTCAAGGCGACATCGTTGCTAAGCTGAAAGGTAGCGCAGTTTCTTACACTGCATACAAAGGCGCAACTGACAACACTCAAAACTGGAAAGACAACAACACTGCAGCTGCTGAAGTAGCAATCGCAACTGTTGGAACTCCAGCTCCAGGTGCTACTAAAACTAAAGCTGTCTTCACACTGGGAAGCACTTCCTACACTGTGAACGGCGAAAGTAAAACTTCTGATGTAGCTGCTTATGCTGAAAACGGACGCACTTACTTGCCAGTACGTTATGCAGCTGAAGCTTTGGGTGTATCCCCACAAAACATCCTGTTTGACAAAGCAACTTCCACAGTTACCCTGATTAAAGGTGACCGCGTTGCTCAAATCAAACTGAACACAAACCTGTTGACTATTAACGGTTCTGTGGTTCGTATGGACGTTAAAGCTGTAACTAACAAAAACCGTACTGTACTGCCTATCTTCTGGGTGAGCAGAGCGCTGGATGCATCCATCAACTATGATGCAACTGCTAAAACAGTAACTGTTGAAAACAACAACTAATTTAAGAGCAACTCTTTTGAGTTAACTGAATTAGATGAGAAGAGGGTTCCTTTTGGAGCCCTTTTCTTTTATTAGTCTTATTGACAAAGGAGAGAAATTATGAAACGTTTTGGAGTGGCAGTACTGTCCACATTGGTTCTTTCTTCTGCGTTCGCCAGTCTTGCAGGAGCTCAACCAGGTGATATAAAGGTTATTATTAACGGTGTAACACAGCAATATACCCAGTCCCCAGTTGTTAGTCAAAATACAACCTTGGTGCCTCTCCGTGGTGTTTTTGAAAGCTTGGGTGCGAAAGTCGATTGGGACAGCAAAGCTAAAAAAGTAACTGCTTCTAAAAATGAAGATACATTGGCTTTGAATGTTGGTTCCAAGCTTGCTTATAAAAATAGTAATCCTGTACAACTCGATGCAGCAACTCAAATTCAAAAGGGTCAAGTACTCGTTCCTTTACGTTTTGTGAGCCAATCATTAGGCGCCAAAGTAAATTGGGATCAGGCTACACGAACAGTGACCATTTCCAATCAAGCTAATGGCAGTACTACTGACGACCAAACCAACAGTTTGTCCAGTAAGCCTCTCACAACTCCTGTGACTCAAGTTACTTATGATACCTATTATAATGATTCGTTGACCTATGATGATGCAGTCAAACTGGCTATTGCTGATAGTGCTTCAGTGAAAACAGGAGAAGTGAATATTGACCAGGCAGGAAAAATTATGAAAGAAACAGGAAAAAATATTGACTTTGTTCCAGCAGAAGCAGGTAATGAGGCGCAAGATAAAGCTTACAAAGGTTATGCCCAAACGAATCTTAATTATGAGGCAACCAAAAAGAGCCTTGAAATGACCAAAGAAGGTATTGAATATAATGTGAAGGATCTCTATAACAAGCTCCTTCAAAAGCAAAATGCTGTTAAGCTGGCTGCATTGAATATTGAAGATGCTGAACGTAAACTTAAAGTTGCGCAAATCAAGAGAGATAATCAAATGTCGAGTGATTATGAGGTCACGCAAGCGACTAATCAGTTGACTCAAAATCAAGCTGCTTTAGAGAAGGCAAAAAAAGATTTAGATAGTGCATATGTATCTTTGAACCAAGTGATTGGTTACAAACCAGAGCAACGTTATGAATTAAAGGATAAACCTGTATATTCTGAGTTTAAAGATAATGTAGAGACAAAAGTAAGCCAAGTACTTACTAGCAGCACGGCTATTTGGTTGAGTGAGCAAAAAGTGGATTTGGCTGAATTGAGTTTGAAGCTTTATAACTTTAGCACTCCAGGAAATACCCCTTATGAAGCTGAACAACTTAATGTTGAAAAGGCTCAGTATGCTACAGAAGGCACAAAGAGACAACTCGAAGAAGCTGTAAGAACAATTTATAACAATATCAAAGCATTGGAAAGTCAATATTCACAGATTCAAGCTGGCTTGGTGAGTGCTAGAAGTGCGGCTGATATGGCTAAGAAGCAATTTGATGTTGGGTTGGCTACAGAGCTTCAGGTTTATGAAGCTAATTTGAAAGTCACTACTGCTGAGCAACAGGCCGAAGATATAGTTACAAATATTGATACTTTGAAGCTGGCTTTCAATAAGCCTTGGGCTATGCAGGGTTCTTCTGGAGCTAGCGCACAATAATTAAAACTTAACTATACTTGCTATAACCTGCTGTAGGAGGACTTCATGAAATCACGCTATAAAGTATCGTTGGCTGCTGTTTTACTTGGAGGAGGAATTTTGGCTGGCTCTTTGATGAACAATTCAGTAAATGGAGCCTCCAGTTCTGGTCAACCTGGAACAGCTGATGATCCAGTCGTAACCAAAAGCTATGTTGATCAAAAAATTGCTCAGGCCATCAAAGGTGGAGTACCAGCAAGTAACACGAGTAGTAAAGCAACTAGTTCGACTACTCCAGCAACAAACGCTACTTCTAACCCATCGGCGTCAGGAACTTCTGGTGCAGGGAAAACTTCCACACCAGAGCAGACAGAGGCTTTAAAGGTAGTTGATGTAAAGCCTGGTCAAAAACTGATTGCCAAAGCAGGGTCAGAGTTTATTTTACGTAATGGTTATGCCGTTGTGTATAGTATGGATGCCAGTGGTGCTATTGATATTACTTCTGGAACGGAAATTGTCCATAATCAGACTGTCGAAAAAAATCATTTATTATCCTTTCCTAGAGAAGGAAGAGGTATTCAAGTAAAAGAAGGTCAGAAGTTTGGTCTGGTCGTTATGGTACGAGGCGGTTACACTGTTCAGTAAACTGTTTTTGTATATAAGCTGCTTTCGGTGGCTCTTTTTCTTAAATACTGCTTGGGATAGCAAATTGTTCTTGGCTAAATTGAACCTAATCGCTGCACACTAACCCCATGAAAGACAATATGTTTAGTGGAGGGTGTATACGATGGCGTCAAGAGGCCAAAGACGATTAATTCCCGAAAGCCGTGCCAGGTTAGATGATTTGAAGTACGAAATCGCTGCTGAGTTTGGGCTACCAGTTTATAATCCTCAATATACTCATATACATCCCAATGCTGACAGTGAATTTGCTGCAGAATTGGGGGAGTTTGCGGGGGGCCAAAATGTAGCATGGCGTGATTTGACTTCAAGACAGAACGGTTCAGTTGGTGGTGAAATTACTAAGCGACTGATACAATCTGCTGAACGTAGTTTATCTGAATTTGGTACATTGTAAATAGCTATAATTTTCTAGGTTTTTGATTATATAGTAGCGTATAAACTAGGGTTATTTACATGTGAATCGAAAATTGATTTGCATGTAAACTTACCTCAATTTCGAATGTTGTAATTGGGCTGCATGAATTGACACCTTGTTTTAAATAGGATATCATGGCATTTGAGGCTTGTACGCAACCTTTTCCTACCGGAAAAGGTTCATTTTTTATTAATAAGGTAACAAGATATCTCCCGCCATTTGTTGGCTTGAAGGTATCTGAATAATGCCATTGCCATGTCAGGATTTTTTAATAAATCCTCATGTATTTTAATTGTGGGAGGTTGAAATTCATGTCTGTAAAAGGCCGCCATTTGTTCACGTCCGAGTCTGTAACAGAAGGCCATCCGGATAAAATCTGTGATCAGATATCCGATGCTGTATTGGACGCCTTTCTGGCTAATGACCCTAATGCACGGGTAGCATGTGAAGTATCGGTAGCTACTGGTCTCGTTCTCGTCATTGGTGAAATCAGCTCCAAATCGGAATACGTGGATATTCCATCCATTGTACGTAATACGATTAAGGAAATTGGCTATACACGTGCGAAATACGGTTTCGACTATAATACTTGCGCTGTATTGACTTCTTTGAATGAACAGTCGCCGGACATTGCTCAAGGGGTTAATGCTGCCTTGGAAAGCCGTGATCCTGCTGAAGTAGATAAAGAAACGGAAAACATTGGGGCTGGGGATCAAGGATTGATGTTTGGTTTTGCTACGAACGAGACACCTGAGTTGATGCCTTTGCCTATCGCTATGTCTCACCGTATTGCACGACGTTTGTCTGAAGTACGTAAGGATGGAACACTGAATTATCTTCGTCCAGACGGTAAAACTCAAGTAACGGTAGAGTATGAAAATGGCAAACCTGTTCGTATTGATGCTATTGTGGTTTCTACGCAGCATGCGGAAGATACTACTTTGGAGCAAATTCAAGCAGATATCAAAGAAAAGGTTATTTTGCCAGTTGTTCCTGCCGAATTACTGGATGAGCAAACCAAATATTACATTAATCCAACAGGACGCTTTGTTATCGGTGGCCCTCAAGGAGATGCAGGTCTGACAGGCCGTAAAATTATTGTGGATACGTATGGTGGTTATGCGCGTCACGGCGGGGGAGCATTCTCCGGTAAAGATCCAACCAAAGTGGACCGTTCCGCTGCTTATGCTGCTCGTTATGTAGCGAAAAACCTCGTGGCAGCTGGATTGGCAGACAAAGTGGAAATTCAGCTTGCTTATGCCATTGGTGTAGCTACGCCTGTTTCGATTAACGTCGATACATACGGTACGGGTAAAGTAAGCGATGAGAAGCTAGTTGAATTGATCCGAAATAACTTTGATCTGCGCCCAACAGGCATCATTCGCATGTTGGATCTGCGTCGTCCAATTTATAAGCAAACTGCTGCCTACGGTCACTTTGGCCGTACAGATTTGGATGTACCATGGGAGAGCGTAGATAAAGCTGAAATTCTAAAAGAACAAGCGGGGCTGTAATTCCTCGTATATTATCAAAATAAAAACAATAACCCAAAAAGACTGTTTCATGCTTTGCATGAACAGTCTTTTTTTGATGTGTTTCGCTGTTAAGTATGAATTTGCACCGAAGTACCGAATACTGAGTGACTACTCGGATATCGGTGCATGGTCCAATAAATTTTTAAGTAAACGACAAACCTTTTGCAGTTCCTTGTACTGCTCCAAATACGCAAAAAGGGCTTTCAGGAGGCCTTTTTGCGGGTTCGATTTCAGAGCCTCTTCCTTTAAATGAGCGTAGATTTGCTGACACTCTTGTTTCTCCTCTGAACTCCACGAAGACAGCAGTATACTGTCTTCCAAGGAGTGGAGAAGGCTGTTAATTTGACGACCTTGGTCAAAGGGATTACTTAGAGCACTTTCAGGTAACCAGCCTTGCTTGCTCCAGAATAAATGTGGAGCTGAATCAGCATTGTTCAGGCTGGTTGCCAAGGAGCTGGATAAGAAGATAATAAACTGTGTTAGATGTTCAATCGTTTCATCATTCATCCGATCGGCAAAGAAGCGGATATATTCAAACACAATGCTTTTAAGTACAAAGGTCATATCCCATGCATGATCTTCAATGCTCGGACCAAAAATATCAATCAGGCACTCGCGAACCCATCTGTACAATTTGTATTCATGATTCTCGAATGCGTAATTGAGTTGTTCATTCTGAAAAATAAGTATGGAAGGCTCAGGAAGATCCATCATGAGATACACTTTGTTTTCAACGAGATTTTTCAAGTAAAGTACAATAAAACCGTGCAGTTTATCATGCTTAGAAAGATCAGGTTTACTGTAGAGAGCCCGGATGTCTTGTTCAATGTTATTTTCCAGAATGATACACATTTCTAGAGGAAGTTCTTCTTTTCCTTGAAAATATTTATAGAAGGATGCTTTCGCCATCCCACTTTCTTTGGCTATTTCTTCAACAGATGTTGAATAATAGCCTTTTCTGGAGAACAGCCGAATGGCCGCCTGTAAAATATCATTTTTTTTACTTTCCATACATACTTCCCCCTAGGGACCGGCCAACTCGACAGCATCGAATTCACTTTATACATCACAAAGGTTGGTCACGTGTGATAACTGTGTGCTGCTGTTTTTTGAGTTGACGGCGCATCTTGTACTTGGCCATGATCATATACAAGGACGGCACGACAAACAAGGTTAACAAGGTCGAGAATAACAAACCGAAAATGACGGTAAACGCCAGTGGCTTAAAGAGCAGGCTTCCCAATAGTGCTAATGGAATCATACCTACAATAGCTGCCAAAGATGTCAATAAAATCGGTCTGAAGCGAGCAGCGGCCGCCTGTATTACGGCTTCCTTTAATTCCATTCCTTCATGTCGTGCATCCTCGATAAATTCAATTAACACAATCCCATTCCGCACAACAATGCCCGCGAGTGCAATAATTCCCATGATGCTCATAAAACCAATAGGCATACCGGTCAAGAAAATACCAATAATCCCGCCGGCTGCTGCCAGGTACACGGTCGTCATAATAATAATAGGAATGGAGAGAGAATAAAATTGCATAGTAATCAAGAGTAAAATGAGCAAGACTACAACGATCGCCAGCTGTCCTAAGTCCTTGAATATGGTCGATTGGTCAGAGGTTTCCCCACCAACCTCCCATTTGTAGCCTTCTGGGAACTTCATTTGCGCCAGCTTACTTTCAACATCAACCATCGCTTCGCTTGCAGTTCGTCCGTTCAAATCGGCTTCCACCGTAATCGTCCGCTCCATATTGTAATGCTTGATTTGCTGAATAGCAAATGACGGCTTAATCTGGACAAGCTGGTTTAATGGAATTTGCTTACCCGCTGCATTAACTACACTTAATTGTTGGAAAAGCTTACTTGGTTCCTCGTCGCTGTGATTCAAATACATTTTAATATCTACCAGACTGTTTCCAGTATCAAATTGGCTGACTTGGGCCCCTTCTTTTAATAGAAGCAGGGTGCGAGTCAAATCTGTGTAGCTTACCAGGTATTGATCCATCGCTTGTTTGTTGACCTCAAGGTCCAATGCATATCGTTCAATTCCTATATCATCCACGATGCCTGTTGTGCCCTCTACTGTCGCGATCTGCTCCTTTGCCTTCTGGGCAAGGGTTTGCAGTTCATTCAGATCCTGACCTGAGATACGAATAGAAACGGGCTTACCCACTGGAATCCCGAGACGAGGAACATACATCGTAACTGTAACTCCAGGGTAGGATTTCTTAACATGTTGTTCCCAAGCATCAACTGTCGTATTGAGATCGAATACGTTTTCTTTGCCGACGACAGCAATCTGCCCCACCGTTTCGTTATAACTAATATTTCCACCCGAACTATTAATGTCACTAAACAGTTGTGGGGCAGTCCCTCCAGCGCTGTAGACGACCTTGGAAGTTTCAGGTTGCTTTTTCACCCAGCCTGCAAGGTCTTTAACGACCTGGTCGGTTTCCGCAATTGAAGTGCCTACAGGCATTTTTACATTTAGTGCAACATGAGGATCTTCCGACTCAGGAAAAAGTTCAACTGAGGTAAAGGGAACTAATCCATAGGCGGCTGTTCCAAGCATGAGTCCGATCATGGCTGTCAACAAGGGACGCTGAATGACCTTAGGCATCAGTTTTTGTGAATAGAGCTTGTTTAAAGAATGAATCTGCTGGCCGAGCAAGCCTGCTGGTTTAGATTTACCCTGAGGGTGACGAGCCTGTCTGCGCTTCTCATACCATTCTCGAAAAATAGGGATGATGGTGAGCGACATGATCATAGAGGCAAGCATGGTCAGGGAGACAATAGCAGGAATAGGTTTAATAAAGGCACCTACATTTCCAGGAAGAAACAACAATGGCGCGAAAGCTGAGATGGTAGCCAGAGTTGCAACCAAAATAGAAAGCATGACCTCTTTGGTACCTTTTACAGCTGCGACTGAGGGTGATTCTCCTAATTCCGTAAGTCTACGCTCAATATTATCATTTACAACTACGGCATCATCCACGAGTATGCCGAGTACGATGATCAGACCGACAACGGAAATCTGATTTAGAGTGATGCCGAACATAGGCAAAAAGATAATGGCAATCGAAACCGAAATAGGAATGGCCAGTGCAACAAATGCAGAGGTGAGCAAATTCAGCCCCAACATACAAACGAGAATAACGGCCGCAATCGCAAGAATCGTTTCACGCTTTAAGTCGTCAAAGATATGGCTTACCTGATCCTTTTGTGCAAAAAGAGTTTGAAAGTGAACACCTGCGGGAAGTGTTTTCTCCAGTTCTTTGAGCTTGGTATTGACCTTTTCGCTCATAGAAGGGATGTCTGTGCCTGTTTCTGCTCCAATACTTAGCGTAATCGCCGGTTTACCCTCTACATAGGCAAAGTATTCTGTATTAGGATGTGCCAGCTCGGTTGTGCCGACATCTCTCAAATATACAGGATTACCTTCTTTGGTGCGTGTCAAAAGGACCTGATTCAATTCATCAGCTTTTTCGGTCTCGCGAACAATAAGTTGATAGGTACGTCCGTTGTATTCAATATTACCAGTAGGAACCCGATCAATTTGAGACTGGACCGCTTGAGCTACTTGTCCCCATGACAGCTGGTATTGCTGAAGCTTCTGGTTGTCAATATGAACACGTACTTCTTGATCAGGGAGACCATTGAATTTGACGCTAGATACGCCAGAAATGGTGTTGAGCTGATCTTTCCAAGTTGTTGTTAAATCATTTAGTTTATACAGTGGTGCGGAAGAGTCAGCTGTTAGGGCATAGGAGCCGATAAAAGAGCTGGTTAGCTTGTCATTTACAACAGGCACTTCAGCGCCTTGAGGAAGATCAGCTTGTGCATCCTGCACTTTTTTACGCATATTATCCCAAACCGTTTGAGGATCAACTCCGTTTTTGGATTCGATTAAAATAGAGGAGAATCCGTTACCAGAAGTCGAACTAATCGTTTTAACACCTTCAACTTCCTTAATGCGTTTCTCCAGCTCTTTGGTTACGGTTTGTTCTACTTTTTGTGGTGAAGCACCGGGGTAGACTGTTGTTACCATAGCATTCTGTATGGTGACATCCGGCATTTCCTGCTGTGGTAACTGGAAAAAGCCGAAGATTCCGACCAAAATCAGCATGACAAAAAACAGCAATGTAATTTTTCGTTTTTTTACGATGTACTCAATCATGGGCGTCCGCCTTCCTCCGACTGAATCGCATTTCCATCAAACAGGTTTTCTGCCCCTTTAACGATAATACGTTCGCCTTCACGAAGTCCCGATACGATTTGCAACTGATTATCTACAACCTGATTACCAAGCTCCACAGGGGTTTTAACAGCTCTTCCTTGAATGTCTTTGAAAATAAAAGGCTTGCTTCCCGTGTTAATGACTGCTTCGGCAGGAACGAGAATCCCATTCTTGTCGGTCACCTGTTGAGCAGCTTTAATGACCTGACCAGGTAACCAGTCTCGCTGTGGATTGTTTATAACAATCTCTACGTTAACCCTTCCCGTGTCGGTGCTGGTCGAAGGATAGACGTTAGACACCGTACCTTGACGAGTCTCTTCATAGAGCGCCACTTCTACTTGTTGACCCTTTTTCCAATCCTTAATTTCACTATCTGGTACAGGAAGCAGTACTTTGAGGCGGTCGATGGAGCCTATGCGATAGACGGCTTGCCCTGACGCGACCAAATCACCTGTATTCACGATTTTGTCTAAGATTACACCGTTCACAGGAGAGATTAGACGTGTACGTGAAAGTGCAAGTTCTGCCTGCCCCTTGGCAACAAGGGCTTTTTCGTAGTTGGCATGGGCTTGTTTTTGGGAAGCTGCAGCCTGTTCACTGGCCGCAAGGGCTTTGCTTTTACCTGCAAGCGCATCTTGAAAGGAAGCTTGGGCGGATTGATGATCTTCGGCTGTGGCTCCTTCCAGCAAAAGGGACAGGGATTCCTTGGCTTGTTCTAGGTCTTTCAGGGCTGCGGTAGCATTCAGGCGAGCATTTTCATTATCTGATGCGGTAGCAGCTCCTGCCTCAAATAGCTTCTGTGTACGCTCGCTATCCGTCTTGGCCTTGTTATAAGCGCTTTGTGCCTTATCTACAGTAGCTTGCGCTTGTTGTTTCTCTTGAGCACGTGCGCCTTTATTGACCTTGTTAACATTCGCGCGAGCTCCTGTAATGCCGGCATCGGCGGATTGAATCGCGGAGGTAGCAGCCTGTAAATTAGCCTGTGCGTTATCAATACCAGCCTGTGCCTCCAAGATGGAGGCTGTCGCCTGTGCCACCTGAAGCTTGTAGTCAGCGTCATCCAGACTAGCAATAACGGCGCCCTTCTGTACAGCAGTACCGACAGTGAGATATGCACTGGCTACAGTGCCTCCATTTTGGAAAGCCAGTGTGTTCTCCTCATAAGCCTGAAGAGTGCCTGACAAGTTATAGGCCGTTTGAAGTGGCGTGGATTTGACGATTGCGGTGCGCACAACGGTTGGCTGTGCAGATGAGCCTAGAGCGGCATCTTTTTTTTCTGTAGAACATCCGGTCATTGCGATGCTCAGGGATAAAGTGAATATGATGATGGCCCGTTGTTTATTCATGATTATCAATCCTTCCGATAGGGTCATAATTGGAGTTGTGAACTAATCAGTATTATTTGAACTATTAAGTTCAAATGTATTATAGTGCGCCGATATTGCATTCGTCAATTCGTCGTTTTAGATTTTATGAATTAGTTGACGGGATTTTCGTAACTTTTGCCTATATAATAAGTCTATTAACATAAGAGGATTTTTTTGTTTATTGATAGAGTACACGTGCGGAATAAAACCGTTTGAATACACTGGAGATGGGAGCTATTATCCAAATGTTTTTAAGTAATAAGAAACAGAGTGAAGTGAAAGTAAATGGTAGAGGAATTGCTAAAAGATGGGCCGTGTTAACACTGGCAGGGGTATTATGGGTCGGTCCGGTTGCTGGAACTGGGGCTCTAATCCCCTTGAATGGTTGGATGTCTGCTCCAATCGCAAGTGCAGCCTCTGGTTCAACTGTAAAATTGGGCGAAGAGATCATTACTTCGGGTGCAACATTATTGAAATATCGTTTTAAAGGGTCCAAAGGAACAGCGCTGGCTGATATCATTCGAGTGGACTTACAAAATCCGTACGTCAAGCTGGATGTCATGACGGGGAAGAATGGACAGTTTACGACCCGTCAGAGTACAGGTGGCATGGCAAAAGAGACCGGGGCGGTTGCTGGTGTAAACGGAGATTATTTTAATACCTCCAGCGAGGGAGCGCCGATCGGTGGACAAGTATCCAAGGGTGTGTTGATGTCTACTCCGTCTGATTTAACGGGTATGTATGCCTTTGCTGTAACCAAGGATGGTTCTCCCATGGTGGAGCAGTTTACTTTTGAAGGTACAGTAAAAGCTGGAGATGGGTCGTCCTTCTCTTTGGCGGGGATGAACAAGGCTTCGTATTCGCCTGAGACGAGTGGGGGCGGCTATAGCCACTCTAATGCTATGTATATTTATACATCTGCTTGGAAAGCGATTGAGCGGCCCAAAAACAGTTCGACAACGCCCACCGAGATATTGGTACAAAATGGTGTGGTTACACAAGTCTCCGACAATGCTACGTTGAATATGACCGTTCCGCAGGATGGCTATATTTTACGTACTCATGGTAAAGCTGCTGATTATGCCAAAGCGCATCTGACCGTGGGACAGACGGTAGAAACAAGCTATCACCTTCGGGTTAAATCGACAGGGAGCGAAGTAGATCCTTCTAACCTTCAAATGATGATTGGTGGACATACCATATTAGTAAATGACGGTCAGAAAACCTCTTTTTCTCGAAGCACAACAAGCATAGGCGGGACGCGTGCGCGTACAGCTCTGGGATATTCTCGTGACAAGCGTTACGCTTATGTCATTGCTGTTGAGAAGAATGGGAACAGCGTTGGTGTATCCCTGAGCGAGTTGCAAACGCTGATGAAAGATATTGGCGTCTGGAAGGGTATGAACCTTGACGGGGGCGGCTCTACCACCATGGTGACTCGTGATTTGGGAGATACGACAGTGGGACTTACGTTCAATACAGAATATGGCACAGAGCAACGTAGTATTGTAAATGGAGTGGGGGTATATACCAATGCTCCTAAAGGAACGCTCAAAGGCTTCACCATCAAGGGCAATAAAACGTTGCTGATTGGTCAGACCGGAAGCTATTCCTTCAAAGGTTATGACAATTACTACAATCCATTCGATACCTCGAAAGTACAAGTGACGTGGAAATCCAGCAATCCGGCTGTTGTTTCAGTGAGCGGCGGTGCTGTAAAGGGAGCCAAACCGGGAACTGCTACTTTAACGGCATCCAGTGGCTCAGCCAGCGCTACAACCAAGGTCACGGTGCTTGGAGCAGATGAAATTTCATCACTTACCGCTGGCACTGGAAGTGGCTCGCTTACCGCTGGAGCTAAAATCGCTGTACCGGTAACGGCAAAGACAAAAGATGGACAGAGTGTCAGCATTACGTCAGATGCGCTCAAATGGGAGTTCATCGGCTTTAAGGGAAGTGTCAAGGACAATCAGCTTACGGTAAATACAGTGGATGCAGGCGTGAAAACGGGCTATGCCATCGGTCGCTATGATGGTTTCAGCGCTGTCGTCTTCCTGTCTGCTGGCGGAGCAAGTACAAACAACTGGGAGAACTTCGAAAATGTTTCGTATCCGGTTGATTTTACTTCGAATGTGGAAGGTGTTACCGGCACAGCGGCTGTTGTACAAGGAGATGGCGACCATGCCAATTCCAGAGTGCTGGAGCTGAACTACGATATGACGAACGGCAGTGGTAAAATGTATGCTTACGCTCAATTGAACGGCACATCCGGGAAAACGCTTGAACAGGCGGCTGCTTCTATCTCAATTGATGTCAGAGGGGATAAGAGTCTGAACTGGCTGCGTGCGGAGCTAGAGGATGCCCAAGGCAAAACAGCATATATTGATCTCGCTAAAGTGATCGACTGGAACGGCTGGAAAACCATTAACGCAGATATGAGCGGTTTGAATATTTCGTATCCGGCGAAGCTGAAGCGTCTTTATGTGGTCAATGTAGCAGAGGGTCAGGACGAGCGTGCTAAAACAGGTAATGTTGCTTTTGATAATATTTCTTTTAATACACCAGGAACGGTCGGTACAGAAGGACTCAAAAAAGGAACAGCTCAAATGACGATTGGACAAAAATCAATGACGGTGAACGGAACGCCGACCACGATTGATGCCGCTCCGATGACTCGCGATGGTTCAACGTATGTTCCGATCAAGTATGTACTGGACGCATTTGGCGGACAAGCCAAATGGAATGCGGGCGATCAGCGGATCACCATTATGCGCGGCGGTGTGCTGATGGATTTGACCGTAGGGAAAAAAGAAGTTGTTCTGAACGGGAAGCGTCAAAGCACTGATGTTGCACCCATTGTGCTAGGAGGTAGGACTTTAGTCCCATTGAGACTCGTTTCTGAGCAGTTAGGAATGACTGTAAAATGGGAACAAGAAACGAAGACCATCACCCTCCAGTCATGATATGGTATGATATATACTTGAAATGCTAGGATTGGAGTAGAACATTTGTGGACTTTCAAGCCGATATCATAGACCGAGTCATTAAAAATGCCATCCAGGTGATGGAGAACAGCAAATATCAGATGTTCGAAATATTGGACACGGCCCGGACCGAGCTGGTCACGTTAAATCAGGAGCTCCAGAGCGTCTTGAAGGAAACAGCAGAAACGATCGAAAAGGTGGACCAGCTGGAAATGAACTATCGGCGGTCCCGCATTCGGTTGACTGAGGTCAGCCGCGACTTCGTTCGCTATTCGGAAGAGGATATCAAGCAGGCTTATGAGAAGGCAACACAGCTTCAACTCGATGTGATGATTTTCCGCGAGAAGGAAATGTATCTCAAAGCCAGAAGAGATGATCTTCAAAAGCGGGCCAAAAGTGTCGAGGCTTCTGTCGAGCGCGCCGAAACCATCGGTTCGCAGATGGGGGTCGTGCTGGAATATTTGTCGGGTGAATTGGGGCAAGTGACGCGGATCATCGAATCGGCCAAAAACCGGCAGTTTATTGGTCTGAAAATTATTTTGGCTCAGGAAGAGGAGCGCAAACGTATATCCCGTGAAATTCACGATGGACCTGCGCAGCTCCTTGCGCATCTAGTGCTTAGGACGGAAATTGTGGAAAGAATGATCGCCAAGCAGGAATTTAAGATGGTTCAGGACGAAATAGTAGACTTGAAGAAACAGGTTCGCTCCAGTCTTGAGGAAATGCGAAAGGTCATTTTCAATTTGCGTCCTATGGCCCTGGATGACCTGGGACTTATTCCGACGCTCCGGAAATATGTGCAGGATTTTGAAGAAAAAACGAAAATTAGATCGCTTTTTGAAACAAGGGGCAAGGAACACCGTCTCTCTTCCGCGATGGAAGCAGCCATTTACCGTCTGATCCAGGAAGCTTTGACCAACGCTGCCAAGCATGCTTATCCTACCTATGTGCTTGTTGAGATTACCTATCAGGCGCAGCTTGTAAAAATCGTGGTGCAGGATAATGGTTTGGGCTTTAAGCCAGAGCTTTTTCAGCAAAAAAGCAAAGATCATGGGCATTTTGGTCTGATTGGTATGCGGGAAAGGGTTGAACTGCTCGAGGGGAGAATGGAGATCGAATCAGCTGAGAATCAAGGCACCAAGATAGTGATTCATATCCCAACCAACGTGGAAAAGGGAAAGGAGTAACAACATGGAAAATCAGGAAATTAGCAATGCACCCATTAAAGTTCTCTTAGCGGACGATCATCAGTTGTTCCGTGAAGGACTTAAACGTATTTTGAATATGGAGGACGACATTGAGGTCATCGGAGAATGTGGCGATGGTATTCAAGTGTTGGAATTCTGTAACGTAGAGAAACCAGATATTGTTCTGATGGACATTAATATGCCAATTGAAAATGGTGTAGAGGCAACCGAAAAACTGCGTGAGATGTTCCCGGATGTCAAAGTTATCATTTTATCCATTCATGATGATGAAAGCTATGTATTCGAGACGTTGCGCAAGGGAGCCAATGGTTATCTGTTAAAAGATATGGAGGCCGAGTCCCTCATTAATGCAATTCGTTCGGTTCATGAAGGATATGCGTTTATCCATCCGAAGGTAACGGGTAAGCTCATTCAGCAGCTTCGCCGGATGACCTACCTGAATGAAACAGGGGCTATGGCTGAAGGTCATACGAAGGAAGCCGGCGTGAAGTTTGTCGCAGGTGAAAATAATCCATTGACCCGTCGTGAAGCTGAAGTGCTGCGTCTGATGGCTGAAGGTAAGAGCAACAAGATGATCGGTGAATATTTATTCATTAGTGAGAAAACAGTCAAAAACCATGTCAGCAGCATTCTGCAAAAAATGGAGGTTGATGACCGTACACAAGCAGTTATTAACTCAATTAAATATGGATGGGTTACGCTGTAAAGTGTAGTCTTTCCATGAATTAGATGATGCAGCTGCTAATAGATATGAATGCTATACCGCCTTTCTTTGGGAGCGATATGTCCGCTCATACGGAAACCCAGTACATAACCGTGACACCTCTTCCTGTTATACGGCATATATTGTCGCTATAGGAGGAGGTGGAACCCTCGTGACGGCTCACTTGGTTTGGATATTGCTTATATACGGTGTGGGAGCCGCAGTCGTTCATCTTATGTATATACGACAGGCGGTTCAGGCTTATCACAATGGTGAAGATTCACGCGCAATATCTCCGGGTCATCGCGCGACTCGCTATATTGTGATTACGTCCAATGACGGAGATCGTGTGGAATGGGTGATGCGTTCGCTGAACATACTTGCCTGGCTACACCGGAGGCCGCTACATGTGACAGTACTGGATGATGAATCTATGGACGATACGCTACCGATTCTGACACGGCTACTACGCTATAGTCATATGGATGTTTCAGTCATTTCAAGTCGTTTTTCACCGGGGAACCCGGTCTTACCGAAGTCAGGCGGTGAAAAGCAGGTTGTTATTGATCTTAGAACGGTCAAGTCGTTGGCGGACGCCCCATTTGTTCCTTAGCGATAGGGGATTGTGGACATCGTGGTTAAAATCGGATATAAATGTTTTAAAACAGTTGCATAGGCAAGACGACAGGGATTTCGTTGAGATCTACTTGATGTGAAGCACACTTCAGGCTATTAGCCATAGGAGTGTGCTTTTTTGCTGTTCTCTGGGGTAACAAGAACCGCAAAAATCATGAATGGGAGGAGCAGGGGAAGGTGAAGATTGCAGTATATGCAGTGAGGTATAAAGGGAATTGGACTCTCCGATTATCTGCGGATATTCGAGTAGATATGACATGGTGGATGAATCAAGATGAGGGGCAGGAGAATGTTGTCGAAAGATGGGTGTTATTAGGAGATGAGCTTCCCTTGTCCTGGGGGACAAAGTTGTGCGAAACATTTAAGGAATTGGCAGATATGGAGCGATGGGGAAAAGGGCAGTGGTGGGCTTATATTCTCGCACAGCTAAAAAGTGAACTGGCTCTTGAGCCTTTTGATGGTGAACGAATTTTATCTGGAGGAGTAGAAAATATATGCATTTGGGATCATGTACAAGGGTGGACTTCCTGCACAAAAGGTGGGGATGAGGGACGGGAAACAGACGGAGTTTTACGTTTTTTTCAAAAAAGGAGTCTCATCACGGGAATTGATGGATTGGATAGGGAGTGTTTAACACGACAAGCGAATGAACTGGCAAATTTGTTGTTAGGACGCCAGTTACTCGTTCCGGAAGTCGAAGCGCTGCTGGCAGAGGCAGCGCCAGGTTTGGAGCATACTTGGCGATCCGCTGCACAACTTGCATATCTGCAAGGCCGACTCTGCTTTGCTGCTGGCCTCGCTCCAGCACCACGTACGCGCTGGTCTGCCGCGCGTACGCATGAACTTCGCTGCAATCGTTGTGGCAGCGGGATAGTGCACCGCACGAGCTGCGCATCGTGCGGACGTAAGGCGTGCGCTTACTGCGAGACATGTCTCGCACTCGGGCGCAGCCGTGAATGCTCGCTGCTGCTTCGTGGCGTAGCGAAACCCGTCCTGCCGTGCACAGCAGGCAGGGCCCCGGCGACGGAACTCGACCGCTGGGGGCTGAGCCCTGCACAACGTGCCGCCGCCGAAGCGGCGCTGCGCTTTTTGGCCGCACCGCACGGCGAAGTGCGGGCTCGTTTTCGCCCGGAAGGCCGTGGGCTCCGGGCGTTGTTCCGGCGCGTTAGGGTTGCGCGCCGGGGATCAGATGCTGCCGCTTCGCAGGGCAGCAACCTTGCCCGCAGCAAGCAGTCTTCGCCAAAACCTGGCGAAGGTGCGAGACATAACGCTGATCGGCAGGTACCTGATACCACGGTAGAACGTTTTCTGCTCTGGGCTGTAACAGGCGCAGGCAAGACGGAAATGATGTTTCCGCTTTTGCAATATGTGTTGGACCACGGAGGAACGGCACTTGTGGCAACACCACGCCGTGATGTGGTACTGGAGTTAGCGCCTCGTTTGGCCATCGCTTTTCCCGATGTGAGCATGGTGACGCTCTACGGGGGAAGCGCAGAACGGTGGCAAAGGGGACAGCTTACACTGGCAACGACACATCAGCTATTGCGTTATCGTCAAGCCTTTGATTTGGTTGTGATTGATGAGATAGACGCGTTCCCTTATCACAATGATCCTATGCTTGCCTTTGCTGCACGAGCAGTATGTAAGCCGAAGGGAAAGTTTATCTATTTGTCTGCTACACCTCCGCAATCCTTGCAGAAAGAGGCTGCACGCGGTCTACTGCCACACACCAAGGTTCCCGTTCGTTTTCATCGTCACCCTCTACCTGTCCCATTTCGTCTGGAGACTGCTTCAGTGCAACATTGGCTGCAAAAAGGTCGGCTTCCCGCATCCTTTATTCAACGCCTACGCGTATCCATACAACGTGGGGCACAGGTTTTCCTGTTTGTGACACGAATCTCACATATTCAGGGACTTGTGAAGCTGCTGATTAAACAATTACCTGATGTACCTATTGCAGGCACCTCCTCACAGGATGAAGAAAGAACCTCTAAAGTGCGCTTATTTCGAGCTACTGAAATACGTGTGCTGGTTACAACGACTATTTTGGAGCGAGGGGTAACTGTTCCACGGAGTGATGTGTACGTATTAGACGCGGACAGCAGTCTTTTTGATGAAGCCGCTCTTGTCCAAATGGCGGGTCGCGCAGGAAGGTCCAAGGATGACCCATGTGGAGGTGTTATTTTTACATCCCCCCAATGGACTCGAGGTCAAAAGAGAGCAATTAGACAGATTAAACGTATGAATGCACTGGCTCGGAAAAGAGGATACCTGAAGGAGGCGAAGCACTAAATGCATTAAATAAAAAAAGTTTTTTTGGAAATGTGAAACCTGAAACAAAGTCGGTACGTAAACTACCAAGAAAGGTGCATTCTGGTATGGGGATGATTCCAACAACCCGTCTATTTTTGAATTGGTTATTCCATCGCAAGTCCCAAACATGTATGGCTTGCGGCACTCTCACAGGGCGTTTTTCCGAATTTCCCGGAATTTGTACTTCTTGTTCGCTTCAAATTCCTTGGGTTTACAATATTCGTTGTGTTTATTGTGGACGTCCGACGTGTTGCCCGGATTGCGTAAGGCTTGACCGATTAGTACGTTACTATGTGTGCAATCGGAGTGCAACCAGCTATACACCGATGATGAGAGAATGGATTGGGCAGTTCAAATATCGTGGAAATGAAAAGTATGGCTCCTTGCTGGGCGAGATCATGAATCGAGCCTATCAGGCGATGAGGTATGAGTTTGCAAGTCTTAAACATTCTCGTTTCAAGCAATCTTTGTGGAGTGTGGATGTAGTGACCTGTGTCCCGGTAAGTGAGAAGAGGCTGACAGAGCGAGGCTTCAATCAGGCTCAGATCTTGGCAGAAGAGATTGCTAGGAGGAATAAGCTCCCCTTCCTATCTTTACTTGCTCGTCCACAAGATACAGGCAAACAAAGTTTTAAATCCAAAAAGGAACGCATGAACACCATGAATAATGCGTTTTCTGTCCACCCCAATATGGCGAATTTGATGAAGTCTTTTATTTTAAAAACTGAATCTCAATGTGTTACGGAGAACAAGCTTTCCGTTACCGTTTTGCTTGTAGATGATATTTATACAACGGGGAGCACATTGCAGGCGTGTGCACGTGTTTTGAGAGAAAAGGCATTAGAGCAAGGAATACATTTGACTATTTTTTGCCTGACCTTAGCAAGATCATAAGTCTAAATATCTAGTATTTTCCATGAAATTTTGCTTGAAACTATGAAAAAGAGGTTATAACTCTCTTGAAAGTAGGATTAAATGATAGAGTAAAAGTCTTTTAAGCCGTACAATCAGCAGGATTTGACAACGAGCTAGAGAGAGGTATATAATAAAAAGTATAGAGACAAACAAAAAGTAAGGAAGTGAGGGATGAAAACAGAATATTTCAATTTAGAGGTTGATTTTTTTGGAAAAGAGGAGTACAATTTCTATCTGTTGATAGCTAACATGATTGGTAATAAGTGATTAGCTAATGACTAAAGAGCGGACATTGGGAGTGTCTCGCTCAGTAGTAAAGCAGTTAATTAAAATTTAAAGTTAAAAAGAGGAGAGAACAAAATCATGAAAAACGTAATGAAAAAAGTAGCAGTTTCTAGCATGTTGGCAGTTAGTTTAGGTGCAGTGTCTTTGTTGAGTCCACTTGCTACAGGTCAAGTATTGGCGAAATCTGGTTCAGATTACGAAAAACAACAATTGGAAGACCAAATCATGAGAGAGCAACAAGAAGCGGCACAAAAAGCATTTGAAGCTAAGTTCTTTAAAACTGAAACTACTGAGAACGAAGCAACTACAACACCTGCTCAATCGACAACAGAGAACAACAATCAAGCAACAACTACAAAACCAGCAACGACTACAACTGAAACACCAGCAACTGTAAATACAATCACTGTAAATGTTCAAGAGGGCGACACATTGGCTTCTATCGCTGAAAAATACGGTGTGACTGTTGAAGAACTGGTTAAAATCAATAACCTGGTTAAAGTAGGCCAAGAACTGCAAGTGCCGCAAACAAACACAAATAAATAATTATCATTATAAATGTATAATGAAATGTGTTTTTTAAACCAAGCGTTTGACTATAGTATACGGGAAGGCCTCTATTAAAACAATGCTTTTTTGAATAATTAATTGTGAAATAGCTTGTTTATTTGGGCTGCAAATTTCCACTGATGCATCTAGCTTGATTTCAATATGTTATAAGTTGAGATGATGTTAGGTCTATGAGATTTATGAATACCCACACTCCATGTGCGGAGCATTCGTATGGGCGCCGTTCCCCCGGATTTAGAGGATTTCCTTGATGTCATTCGGGGCACAGGTGAACATGAATTCTTCTGAGGATTGTTTCGCCCGGTTTTTCCCTCATCTTGATAATTTCTACCTTTACTCATATTCATATATAGCTATTACAATTGTATAATGAAGCGCTATTCCCGAAAATAACTGGAATGGCGCTTATTTTATTTTCTATCTAAAGTACGGTGTAATGTTTGACGATAAATAGATACATGCACTAGGCTGAGCTATTAGCCTTCATGGGCTTTCTTTATTTTTATGTCATTGCATATTGATGCATATAAATATAGAGAAAATTTTGCTGATGGATCATTCTCTCTTTTACTTTTAATATGATAACTTATAAGATGTGCAATTGTGTAAAATCTGAAAATCCTTTTTTGAAATATTTGCTAGACGAGGCTCTTCATTATAAGTTAATGTAAGGATAAAAGTAATTAAAGATCGGAAATTGGAAAGGGGCGCTACAGAGGATGAATTTGGATAACTGTCCTCGCTGTGGAAAGCTGTTTATTAAGAATGTCAGGGGAATCTGTCAGAACTGTATTAAAGAAATTGAAATTGAATACGAACGTTGTGTCAAACATATACGTGAAAATAAGGGCATTCATATGCATGAGCTTTCAGAGGCTACTGAGGTATCTGTAAAGCAAATCACGACATTTATACGTGAGGGACGTATTTCCATTGCTAATGCGCCCAATATGACGTATCCTTGCGAGGTATGCGGGATACCGATTCGTGAAGGGCATATGTGCGATTCTTGTCGAACACGTCTGACTAAAGACCTGCATCAGGCTGTACGCGACAGTAGTAATCAGGATCAAAGTAATAATATGGGCTTAGGTACCTACAGCGCGATTGATAAACTTCGTGGAAAGTAGTACAGGGGAATTAAAAACGCATTCAGCTATTCAAAAAGTTTCAAATACCGCCGATAATCTTTATAGAGCTTATCGGTTTTTTTATTTTTAGCAACATGCACAAAATAAAGAAGTGAGGCATAATACGAACCATGTTCGACGCTATGTCGTCTGATACATTCTGACCATATCAAATAACTAAGGAAGGTGGAAGTTATGAAAATTAACGAGACCAACCGCATCGGAGCTATTAATCCATATCAGCGAAATATTGAAACAGGACGTCAAGAGGAGCTTAAGAAGTCCCGCCGCAAGGATGAGGTTTCGATTTCTCCGGAAGCAATGGAAATGCTGAACCGCAGCAGTGATGCAGACCGTGTTAAGAAAATTCAGGAGCTTAAGCAGCAAGTAGCTTCTGGAACCTATCGTGTGGATGCCGATAAAATTGCAGAGAAGCTGTTACCTTACTTCAAGCAGTCTTCTGAAAGCTAGGTGAAGGAATATGCCTTTAGAGCGATTGATTGATGTGCTGGAGCAACTTAGAGAGGCTCACGAGCAGTTGATTACATTAGGGAATCAAAAAAAAGAAGCACTGATATCAAATAAGGTAGATCAGCTCATTCTAGTCATGAACCAGGAATCGAAGATGTCCAGACACATTGAACAGCTGGATGAGCGACGCCTGCAGGCAGCATATGAATTTTTGCAGGAACGTGGTATTAAGTCTAAGTTGAATCTCAATATTACGGAGTTGTCTCGTCTTGTGTTTGATGTAGAAGACAAGCAGCGCCTCCTTCAAATTCAAAAAAAACTAGCGGATACGCTTGTAGAATTGAAAAAATTAAATGAGTTGAATCAACAGCTTATACAACAGGCGCTTTCCTATATTGATTTTTCTATTGAGAGTATGTCATATTATGCGGAATCTGAAGCGGTCTATCAGCGTCCAGCTGACAAAAGCACCTCTACTGTACGAGCGGGACTATTTGATACACGCGCCTAATTGAAGGAGGAAAACATGGTCTCAACATTTCATGGTATAGAAACAGCGAAAAGAAGCTTAAACACACAAACGGCAGCACTTAATACAACCGGACACAATATCTCAAACGCCAACACAGCTGGTTACTCCAGACAAGTGGTTAGTATGAAGGCCTCGGATTCTATGGAAGCCTACGGTTTGAATCGTTCCGTTGTACGAGGTCAAATGGGTACAGGGGTTGAATTCACTGCTATTGAGCGCGTCCGTCAGACTTTTCTGGACGATCAGTATCGTAATGAAAGTTCTTCTCAAGGTGGATGGGACATCCGTTATGACACACTGAACAAGCTTGAGACCATTATGAATGAACCTTCCGATACAGGTATTCGTAAGGTCATGGATAATTTTTGGGATTCATGGTCCGATCTGAGCCAAGACCCTCAGGATGTCACGAATCGCAAAATTGTAAAAGAGACTACGCTTGCTCTGACAGATGCGCTGAACCAGGCTAGCAAGCAACTGGATGCACTCAGTTCTGATTTGACTAATAACGTTACATTAAAAACATCTGAGATGAATTCGTTATTGCAGTCTATAGCGGACCTGAATGGTAATATTTACAAGTTGGAACAACTTGGGGATAATCCAAATGACTTGCGTGATCAGCGGGATTATGCAGTTGATAAGTTGTCCAAGCTTGCAAATGTGCAGGTAACTCAGCTGGATAACGGTTATCAGGTAACGGTGGCAGGACAGATAGCTGTGGCTGGCACAGAGGTAACTGCTATTACGGCGGCTGGCCTTGAGGCTGCATATCAAGGTGGAGCGTTAACTGATGGCGAAGTGTACGGTATGATTTTATCCAGAGATAAATATGTAGCAGATTACAAAACTCAGATGGACCAGTTAGCTAATACGCTGGCGAATGGTAACATTGAAATTACTTTGCCTGCAGGTACAGTTCTGCCTGAGGGAACGGTACTAAATTCAGGTGTCAACAATGCAGCAGTGACTTACTCAAATGCGAATAACAACAGAACCTTGACCGCGGATTTGAAAGTGACTGTACAAGGGATTAATGGACTCCATCAATTGGGATACACACTCAGTGGCATAACTCCAGAAAAGGGAGGAGTGTTTTTTACCTCGAAAGATGGAGCTGCTATTACAGCCGGTAACATTACGCTGAATAAGGATATTCAAGATGATCCCAATAAAATTGCCAGTTCTTTGCGTGTAGATGGAACGGGAACGGCTAATGAAAAGGTAACTGTAGGTAACAATGCTTTGGCATTGTCTATGGCGAGCCTAAAAAATGTGAAGTTTGGTTTTAATACAACTCAAGCCCAATCTACTACGGTAGATGACTTCTTCAGTTCAATTGTTGGACAATTAGGTGTCCAAACCCAGGAAGCAGAGCGTCAATCGAAAAATGCACAGCTGTTGACCGAGCAAGTGGACTTGAACCGCCAATCCGTCAGCGGGGTGTCGCTTGATGAAGAAATGTCAAACATGATCAAGTTCCAACATGCTTATAGTGCAGCTTCCCGGTTCATGACAACTTTTGATCAACTGTTGGAAAAGCTGATTAATGGTACAGGTCGCGTAGGTCTCTAGTATAATGAGAAGGTGGAGTAAGCCATGCCAATTCGAGTGACTTCAGGGATGACTAATATGCAATTGCTCAGTAACCTGAATCGAAATAATAGTAATATGGGTAAAATGGAGAATCAGATTTCGACTGGTCGTAAGCTGAACAAGCCTTCAGATGACCCAGTGGGGGTAACTTATGCGCTACGTTACAGAGCTGAGTTAGCTTCTAATGAACAATACAAGACGAACTCAGATGCGGCTGTTAGCTGGTTGGATTTCACTGATACAACCATGCAACAAGCCAGTGATGTAATGAAGCGTCTTAAAGAGTTGACAGTACAGGCTTCAAGTGAAACGCTTCCTCAATCTGGATTGGATTCAATTAAACTGGAAGTTGATCAGTTAAAAGAACAAATGATGAATATTGGTAACAGCCAGCTTCGTGGGAAGTATGTTTTTAATGGACAAAATTATGATCAGATGCCGTATCAGCTATCTGCTACGGTAACAAGTTATGATCAGATTAATCCGGATCAAGGCGCTGTCAGCTATGCAGTTGGAGACCAAGATGCATTTCGGGTAAATACGTCCGGTAGCGATTTCTTTGGGAAATCTACAGATGCTGATAATGTTTTTAAGGTCATGGATGCTATATCTTCTGCACTAAGCAGCGGAAATAGTACAGCAATATCGAGTCAACTTTCAAGTATCGAATCCCGCTTTACTAAAATGCAAACAAGTTTGTCTGAAGTGGGTGCACGTACGAATCGAGTTGAACTGATACAATCCCGTTTGGAAGAGCGAAATTTAAATTTGACGACACTTCAAGCTAAAACGGAAGATGCGGATGTTGCTAGTCTGATGATTCAGGCTACATCTGCCCAAACCATTTATGAGGCTGCCCTGAAATCATCAGCTAAGATCATGCAGCCATCCCTGATGGACTTTATGAGCTGATTTTTATCTTTGACATTTATAATTTGAAGCTATGGACGAGTGGTCCGTAGCTTTTTTGTTACTATATATAGGAGGAGTTACTTATGACCCCAGAACAGAAATTAGATGAAGAGAACCAAGATAAAAATACTAGTCTTTATGTGTTTCCGAAAGGAATACCAGGATTTGAACAACTTCGGGAATTTCAGCTACAGGAGCATAATGAATTATTTAGTCTTTTCAGTGCAGTAGAGCAGCCAGCTACTATTTTTATCACCGTAAATCCATTTGATTTCTTTGAAGATTATGAATTTGAGTTATCTGATGATGCTCTAGAGGATATTGGGATTACAAGTCAGGAACAGATATCAGTACGATGTATTTGTACATGGAATAGTGATCAGTCTAAAACGACGGTTAATTTGCTTGCACCTTTAATTTTTAACATTGAACAACAAATAGGAAAGCAGATTGTTTTGCAAAATACGAACTATACAATTAAGCATCCCTTATGGAATGAAATAGAGTCCAGCAAAGGCGGTGAGTCCTAATGCTGGTTTTAACACGTAAAAAGGGTGAATCCATTGTAATTCAGAATGATATTGTCATTACAGTTCTTTCTGTTGAAGGAGATAATGTTAAGATCGGTATTTCTGCTCCTAAGGATATCGATATTTACCGAAAAGAAGTCTTTGATGCTATTCAGCAAAATAATCAAATTGCTGTTATGGATTCGAATGCTATTCAAAATGCAATGTTGGAAATGAATAAGAGAAAGTCCTGATTAAACAATAATAGTAGTGCACATTCATTGAGAAAGGCCGACACGAGTAAAGTGTAGGCCTTTGTTTTATACTTATTCATCTGGAACAGTGCTTGATATAATCATGTATTCCACTTTTATCACCTGGGTGATTGTTTGATGGTTAAGTCAGGTGTGAACAGGTTGGAATAGGGCAAGGTCATCGTATAAAATGTTGGTTTTAAATCGAAATAACCGAGTCGTAAACCTCTAGGAAAATATTTTTAAAAAAAGCCGGAATGCTATAAACAATTCTAGCCTAAGGGTCGATATATAGTTTAGAGCGGTAATTCTTCAGGGCGGCCGACCTGTGAAGACGCTTATACCACAAGGACGTGGGAATCAAACCATTTCAGGGAGGAAATTTAAAATGATTATCAATCACAATTTACCTGCAGTAAATACACACCGTAACATGCAATTGAACAACACGGCAGCAAGCAAAAACATGGAAAAATTGTCTTCAGGTCTGCGTATCAACCGTGCAGCTGATGATGCTGCGGGTCTCTCCATTTCCGAAAAAATGCGCGGTCAAATCCGTGGTCTGGAACAAGCACAACGTAACGTTCAAGACGGTATCTCTTTCGCACAAACAGCTGAGGGTGCAATGAACGAAGTATCCTCCATGTTGACTCGTATGAAAGAACTGAGCGTTCAACAACTCAATGATACTTACAGCGCTGGCGATAAATCTAACATCAAAGCTGAGCTTGGTCAATTGGGCGGTCAAATTGATGCAATCCTGTCCAACACTAAATTCAACGGTATTGCGATTTCCGGTGGAAGCGTTAAAATCCAAGCTGATGATAACGCGTTCGTTCTCACTGTTAAAGGTATCGATTCCACTCAAATTCGTGGTCTTACTTCTGGAGTAACTTTGTCTGCTACAACAAATGCAATTGAAAAAGTTGCTAAGCAACGTGCTAACTTGGGTGCTATGCAAAACCGTATGGAATACACTTCCAACAACTTGGGCACAACTGTAGAAAACCTGACAGCTTCCGAATCCCGTATTCGTGACACTGACATGGCTAAAGAAATGGTTGCTCTGTCCAAAAACAACATCTTGCTACAAGCTTCCCAATCAATGCTGTCACAAGCAAACTCCGCGCCACAAGGCGTACTGTCGTTGCTTCGTTAATTTTAAACGACAGCCGTTACAAAAAAAGATCCTGCTTCTTGCAGGATCTTTTTTTGTTTTATTTTAGTTTTTTTCGTAAATAATTGTACGCATTTTACCGATATATAATGTATTAGCTTTTCAAATATAGAACGGTTTTATTGTATCTAAAAAATATTAATGGAGGTTATTCTGTGGATTCGATGATCCCCCCTAGCACTGGAAGTCATTTGCCGGTTCAGCCATCAGCTGGAGTAAAACATGAAGCTCCTTCAGATGCCGAAACAAATTATTCTGCTGTACAAGATGCTATTCAAACAACCAATAGAGGTGGTACCGGTCAGAAGCAACCATCACATGAGGAAGCAGTTTTGGAGTTACAGAAAGTAATTGATGCTATACAAGGCCCACAGAAGACGTTTGAGATCTCTGTGCATGAAAAGACGCATGCAATCATGATAAAGGTGATGAACAAGGAAACGGGCGATTTGATTCGTGAGGTACCCCCCGAGAAAATTCTGGATATAGCAGCCAGAATGATGGAAATTGCAGGAATCATTATCGATAAGAAAGTATAGGAGGACATACAATTATGGTAACTAGAATAAGTGGCCTTGCCTCAGGCATGGATATTGATGCAGCAGTTAAAAAGCTGATGACTGCTGAGCGTGTACCTCTCGATAAGCTGACTCAACAAAAGCAGCTAATGGAATGGAAACGAGAAAACTATCGTGAGTCCAGTACTAAAATTGTTTCATTTCTACAAGATAAACTGACGACATTAAGCCGCACTGCTTCAATGAATCCGCAGAAAGTGACAGTAACGGGAAATAGTGACGCGTTGACTGCATCGGCTTCATCGTCTGCCAGTGGAGTATTGGATATCTCGGTAACCAATCTCGCTACTGCCGCAAGATCCGTCTCAGACAGCTCATGGTCTGAAAAGGCAAGCACTGAGCTTGCCTTTGCCGATGGGGCAGCTCGTACGGTTCAGGTTGGTGGGACCACTATTGATGTAGATGCAAACGAAACCATTGAATCGTTTGTCAAAAAAATTAATGATAACAGCAAGACAGGAGTAACTGCCCTGTATGATGCCAAATCTGGTTTGTCGTTAACAAGTAAAACCACCGGTTCCCAAGCATTCAATATCGATGCTCAAATTAGTAGTGAGTTTAAACTGTCTTCAACGAATGGAACCGATGCTGTGCTAAAGGTAAATGGACTTGAAGTCAAAAAGTCATCAAATAATTTTATAATTAATGGAATTGATATTACACTGAAGACAGCTGGTGGTGCTGCGACAAGGATCGAAGCTACCAAAGACACCGATAAGATTGTGGAAAATATTCAAAGTTTTGTCGATGCTTATAATGATGTTCTCGCTACACTCAATGGCAAGGTTAGTGAGGAGAGATATAAAAAATACGCTCCGCTTACAACGGAACAAAGAGCCGCTATGAGCGATGATGAAGCCAAGCTCTGGACAACCAAGGCCAAGAGTGGCATGCTTAGAAACGATCCTATCCTGCAGGATACATTATCTGAGATGCGTAGTGCCATGATTCAAGGTGTAGACATCGGCAGAGTTGATGCAAATGGTAAGAATAAACCCTTAATGATGTCTGAGCTTGGGATCACTACGGGTACGTATGATACCAAAGGCAAGCTTATTCTGGATGCAGACAAATTGCGCGCAGCGGTTGAAAAAGATCCAGATGTTATCTCGAATTTTTTTGGGAAGCAGGACCCAAGTACCCTATTAACAAATAAATATACACAACAAGATGGTATTCTTGCTAAACTTAAAAAGATTTCGAATACTTCACTTCAAAGAATGGCCGATACAGCGGGTACTTCAAAAGTAAGTAAGGAACTAACAGCTTCATTTCTTACTACGAGCACAATGGGAGAGCAATTGTCGAGTCTGGACCGCCGAATCAGTAATATGACAAGCCGTCTAACGATGATTGAGACTAACTATTACAAAAAATTCACTGCGATGGAGACGGCAATAAGCAAATATAATACTACATCTTCGAGTCTTACAGGCATGTCGTCATAAAGGAGGTTTTACAATTGATCAATACACCCTATCAGAAATACCGGCAGACTCAAGCGCAAACTGCATCCAAGCCTAAATTGCTGATTATGCTGTACGATGGGGCTATTCGTTTCGTTCGTGCGGGAATTGAGGGTATAGAGAATAAGGATAACGAGAAAGCGAATAATAATTTGTGTAAAGCGCAAGCTATTGTACATGAGTTAATATCTGCGTTGAATTTTGAGTATCCAATATCCCATGACTTATTGCGAGTGTATGAATATATGCTGCATGAGCTGATTGAGGCGAATGTTCACAAGATAGCCGCTCCTGCACAGGAGGTGCTGGAACATTTGACTGACCTACGGGAGGCTTGGCTGGAAGCCGCGAAAATGCCTGGTGTAGTTGGTAGTGTGTGATGGCAGATCCTAATATGCAAGTACTCCTTGAAGAACTGCAACATAAGACAGAAGTAGTGTTGGTTAATCTTCTGAATTTAAATGAGGAAGAATTTGAACAGTTTGCAGATCAAAGACAGCGCATTGTAGAACAGATGCAGCCCTATCAACTATCATTAACGGAACATGATAAGCAGAAAATCCGTAATATACTAAGCAACGATTCTATAATTTTGCAGCGTATGCAAGCACTTAAGGATGAAGCAGGCCACTGGATGGAGAAACGTGGAGCCATTCGTGTGCAGCAGCATGCTTACCAGCAAGCTTATTCTGTAGACAGTTTGTTTATTGATCATCGCAAATAAAAAATGCTTTATGGAGCGTACCCCCTATTCGATTTAGAATGGGGGGATTTTTGTGAAAAGGTTCATTCCATTAAGAGTAAATCCGATATACTAATTAACAAATATTAATGTGAAACGGTGGTATTACCTTGTCTCAACTACAAATAAACCATACAATTCTAGAGCAAAGGTTCCCTCATGTTGCAACCAAAATAAATAGTTTGCTGAATGATGACTTATCTATACCTTTGTTTACTGAGCCCTTTGAAAGGGATATCGCTTGGCTCAATGCTGTCGATGGATCTATTGGAAATGGTAAGATTATTTTTGTATATGGGTTTGAAAGGGGGCTCAGTATTGCTGACCTCCTCGAATTGTATCCGAACCACTGGTTGTTTGTATACGAGCCGGATGAGCAGTTGTTTCGGAAGGCAGTAACGGATTATGACCTCAGTCTTTTACTGGGACATCCCAATTTGTACTGGTTATCGGTTGGCCAATCTCAGCTCAATATGATGTTTCATATGTTAAGTAGTTATATGCTGGAAGATTTGGGGTTTATCGCACTGCGCAAGTATCTATCAGATGATATGAATTTATTGCGTGAAGTAAAGGAACAATTTCAGGAATATCGTCAGAGCTTCCTGGTAGATAAACATACAGAGAATCGTTTTCGAGAAGAATGGACTCGGAATTATCTATATCACCTTTCTGATGTGTTATACACTCCTTCCATTGAGCGACTTTTTTATGCTTTTAAGGGTGCAACGGTGGTTGTTGTATCATCGGGACCATCGTTACAAGAAGATATCGAATGGTTGAAAAAATTACGTCCTCATGTACTGATTATTTCAGCAGGCTCCAGTATTCAGGCTTTAGTAAAGCATGGAATACAGCCTCACCTTGCTGTCATTATGGATGGACATCCAGTCAATAAGAAAATCTTTGCTTCTTCTGTAACAAGGGAGCAGCCTTTATTGTTTACCTCCTCATCTTATTATGAAATCTCTGATCAGAACTGTGCAGAGAAAATTCATAGTATTATGAAAAGTGATGCTGTATCTCAGTATTTCTTTGGACTCAGTAAAGAGGAACTCTTTATATCCCCCACAGAAACGGTTGCAGGAACGGCTATTCAAGCAGCAGCATGTTTAGGGGCTAAACGGATCATACTTGCAGGTCAGGATTTGTCGTTCCCTGATAACAAATTTTACGCAGATGGAATTGAACATTTTGCAGCCGAAGCTACTGATAAGACAGTGCAAGAAGCGCCTAAGAAAGTACTGAATGTAAAGGGAACATACAATACTACAGATGAGAGTTTCTCTTTGATGAAGGATGGACTCGAAAATCTCATTACGGCCCTTCCGAGAATCGAATTCGTTAATTCAAGCCGCAATGGTGCAGTGATTGAGGGTGCTCCTTTCAATCCCATGGAAGAGATGTATAAATTGTTAGCTTCAGAATCTGTTCATCCTGATGCAATTACCGATTTGATAAATGAAAAAAATGTTGCTGTTGATATGAATAAGGTGCAGGATGTTAGAGATAAGCTGATAGCGACACGTGAGGACCTTTCCAATGTACGCTCTGAGATTGCAGCCATTCACAAGCTTATGAATAAATTACGCGAGTTTAGCCGAACTAAACCGGCAAAGGCTCAAAATATGATGGAATCCATAGAGCAGATGTGGGGATTGATTGCCAACAGGAACTGGTTCTCACCTATATTTGAGTCCATTATGCCTATCGAAATTGCGCGTTTTGATCAGGTGCTTCCTGTGATTGTGACAGAACATCAGTTGACTCGTAAGTCTGATTTAATTTATGAGCACGTTGGTAAGATTTTAAAGGATATTACAACACAAATCCCAATACTTGAAGAAATGTTTTCGGAATCGATTTGCCGTTTAGATAAAAAAACAGATAGGGATGCAGTGGTCCATAAAAATATATAAATTAATCGTTTTACACTCTGGAGGTCATTATGTTTACCAACAAGATTGTATTGGTTACGGGCGGCACAGGTTCGATTGGAAGCGAAATTGTACGTATTATTTTGTCGTATAACCCTAAAGCCTTACGGATTTTTAGCAGGGATGAGAGCAAGCAGTTTGATCTGTTGCAGGAATTAAAAGAATATACGAATATCCGTTATCTGATCGGTGATATCAGGGACAAGCAAAGACTGAGTTATGCTATGGAGGATGTGGATTATATTTTTCATGCTGCTGCTCTCAAACATGTGCCTGCATGCGAGTATAACCCTATGGAAGCAGTGAAAACGAATGTTATTGGTGTACAGAATTTAATTGAGACGGCTATTGAGCATAATGTAGAAAAAGTAGTAGCCATCAGCACAGATAAAGTGGTAAACCCAACGAATACGATGGGAGCTACGAAGCTGCTATCAGAGCGTTTGATTTCTGCCGCCAACTTGTATAAAGGGAGCAAACGTACCATTTTCTCCTGTGTCCGCTTTGGAAATGTTATGGGATCTAGGGGCTCCGTTATTCCATTATTCCGGGATCAGATTGCTAAAGGGATACCGGTGACGGTCACACATGCAGAGATGACTCGGTTTATGATGTCTATTCCCCAAGCCGCTCAATTGGTCATAGATGCGGCGCATTATTCGCAAGGTGGAGAAGTATTTGTACTGAAAATGCCGATTCTCAAAATTACGGATTTGGCCCAATGCTTGGTTGATTCGTATGAAGAGGCAGTTGGTAAACCCTATCGTGGAGAAATCATTGAGACCGGAATCCGGCCGGGAGAAAAGCTATATGAGGAACTCATGACGCTTGAGGAATCGGAAAGAGCGTTGGAGAATGGACAAATGTATATCATTCCTTCGTTATTTCATACCGCAGAGCAAGATTATGAAGGATTTCAAAGGGCAATTCGTCAAGAATATTCTTCGATGACTGCACCACAGATTTTCCCGAAAGCCATTCGGGAGCTTATTGAACAGAACGGATTGGGCTTCACAAAAGGTATTGTATGATGAGCAATCACAAATGTTTGGCGATTATTCCTGCGCGGGGTGGATCAAAAGGTTTACCCGGTAAAAACATAAGATTGTTACATGATAAACCGCTCATTCAATATAGCATTGAAGCCGCGCTAAACAGTGGTTGTGTAGACGAAGTTATAGTTTCAACGGATAGTAAAGAGATTGCTTATGTGTCAGGCCAAGCTGGAGCGGCTGTTCCGTTTATAAGGCCCGATGAACTGGCTACCGATGAAGCTAAAAGTATTGATGTATTGAAGCATGCAGTTGAATTTTATGAGCAGACGCAAAATCAATTTTTTGATGTTATTATGCTGCTGCAGCCCACATCTCCACTGCGAAATGCTATGGACATTAAAGAGGCATATAAAATATTTTTAGATCATCAGGCTGATTCACTTCAAAGTGTCACTTTGTCTGGAGTGCAACCCTATCTACTAAGGGAAATGGATAACGGTCGGCTTACGCCCTACCTGAAAGGTGAACGGGAGCATTTGAGGAGACAAGATCTGAAAGAACTACATGCTCTAAACGGAGCCATCTATATCGTAAAAAGAAATCTGTTGATGAATAGTGACACTCTGGTTGGTCCTAATAATTGTGGCTACATTATGCCTAAAGAACGATCTATTGACATAGATGACGAGTTTGATTTAAAAATGGCAGAGTTTTTTGGGAGAGAATCCAATCACAAGGAATCCTTGCAGTAGGAGGGAGGGATATAACATGAAAAACCTCTTATCAAATAATGGTAGCAACCCCATCTATATTATCGCGGAGGTAGGAGTCAATCATAACGGATCATTGGAGCTTGCATTCGAGTGTATTGATCAAGCGATTTTATGCGGTGCCGATGCAGTGAAATTCCAAACCTTTAAAAGCGAAAAGCTGGTAACCAAGTACGCCCAGAAGGCTAATTATCAGACGGAAAATACCAATTCGACTGAAAGCCAACTAGATATGTTAAAACAGTTGGAATTGAGCTTTGAGGATTTTGTTCTTTTGAAAAGGTACTGTGAGGATAAAGGGATAGATTTCCTTTCTACACCCTTTGATGAAGAAAGTGCTGAGTTTCTGAATTCAATTCATATTGACGCATTCAAGGTAGGATCAGGAGATATGAACAATATCCCCTTTCTTCAGAAGCTTGATAGCTATGGGCGTCCGATTATTCTATCGACCGGGATGTCTAATTTAGGTGAGATTGGAGAATCATTACAAGCATTAAAAAAAAGTGAAGTACTATTACTACACTGTACTTCTGACTATCCGGCGCCTTTAGAAGATGTGAATCTGCTAGCTATGAAAACAATATCTACTGCCTTTAATAAGGTCACAGGTTACTCAGATCATACGGCTGGGATTGAGATCGCTATAGCGGCTTCAGCACTGGGAGCTAGAATTATTGAAAAGCATTTTACATTGGATCGAAATCTTCCAGGTCCTGACCATAAGGCTTCGCTGGAGCCTGCTGATTTCTCAAAAATGGTTCTTGCGATTCGTAATGTGGAGCAGGCCCTAGGGGATGGTGTTAAAAGGTGTATGCCTTCTGAGGAAAGCACCAGAGCCGTTGCAAGAAAAAGTATTGTGATGGCAACACCTAAAAAAACAGGCCAGCAATTAACCCGAGAAGATCTAGTTATCAAGCGTCCGGGTACTGGAATAGAGCCTAAATATTTTGATGACTTGGTTGGTAAGCGGCTTTTAAAGGATGTACATGAAGACTATTTGTTATCATGGGATGATGTGCAATGAAAAAAGTATTGGTGATTACTGGAACACGAGCTGATTATGGGATATATTACCCGGTTTTGCGGGCTCTTGAGGAAGAACATGCTCTGGAGCTCCACCTGTTGGTTACAGGAATGCATTTGTCTCCACAGCATGGGTATACATTGGACGCTATCCAAAAGGACGGATTTCGTGTATCTGCTAAGGTAGACTGTCTACTGCAGGGATCTACTCATGCTAATATGTCTCGCTCTATTGGAATAGCAATCATGGGCATGACACAAGCCGTAGAAGCTTTGGAACCAGATTTCGTTGTTGTATTAGGAGATCGGGGAGAAATGCTTGCAGCTGCGATTGTATCCTCTCACATGAACATTCCGCTTGTTCATTTGCATGGTGGAGAAGTATCCGGCACGATTGATGAGTCTGTTCGGCATGCAATTAGTAAGTTGGCCCACATCCACTTTGTGGCTACAAATGGAAGCAGAGAGCGCCTAATCAGGCTTGGCGAGGAACCTTGGAGAATTCATGTAGTCGGCGCTCCGAGAATTGAAACGATGATGAACACATCCCTGCCTGAGCTAGGGAGGACGAAGCGTAAATACGATCTGAATATAGATAACGAATATGTGCTGTTTGCTTATCATCCTGTCACCACGGAAGAAGCGGATATGCACATCCTTGGTAAGATGATGGAAGTTCTCTTGGCTGGGGAGAATGAGGTAATTTGTGTGATGCCAAATTCGGATGCTGGAGCTGATGCGATTGTTGATGTATATAATCGTTTTGCTGCAAGAAAAGGGATGCACCTTGTAACTAGTTTTGAGCAACTTGATTATCTGACGATGTTGAAAAATGCAAAAATGTTAATTGGAAATTCTTCGTCGGGGATTATTGAGGCTGCCTCCTTTCATGTTCCAGTCATTAATATTGGAACTCGTCAGACAGGCAGAGAGCGTTCTGTGAACACAATAGATATTGCAGCTGACGAACTCGAACTGATTTCTGCAATGGAGTACGCAATGTCTGAGCCTTTCCAACAAATTGTTAAAGCAGCCGACAATATTTACAGTAGAGATAACACAAGCTCTCGCATCGTAGATATATTGAACCGAACATCCAAGTCAGAGCAGCTTATTCAAAAGACAATTACCTATTAAGGAGGATGGGCCTTGAGCTATATTGTTTTTGGAGCAGGAGGACATGCCAAGGTCATCGTGGATATTTTACGGTCCTGTGGTGAAGAAATCATTGGAGTTCTGGATGACCATTGTAAAGAAGAAGCATGGAACGGATTGCCGATCTTGGGGGACCGTAATCAGATTGCTCAACTATTATCTCTGTATCCAGAGGCGCTGTTCATTGTGGCAATCGGAGATAATACAACCAGAAGGAAGATTGTAAGTCAATTAAAAGCTGCTTCAGTCCAATTTGGTAACGCTGTTCACCCAAGTGCTGTAGTCGCACCCAGCGCATTCATTGGCGAAGGGACGGTTGTCATGCCTAATGCTGTAATTAACGCTGATGCGTACGTTGGAGAGCATGTCATTGTTAATACGGCGGCTACTATAGACCATGATTGCCGAATAGAAGACTTCGTGCATATTTCCCCAGGTGCACATATGGCAGGTGGAGTTCAAATCGGGTGCTGTGCTCATATCGGAATAGGTGCAAGTCTTATACCTGGTGTTCGTGTAGGGTGTGATACCATCGTTGGTGCTGCTTCTTGTGTCATCCGCGATTTGCCAGAAAAAGTTACAGTTGTGGGTTGTCCAGCCAGAGTAATAAAAAACCTATAAGGATAAGGGATGAAGCAAAATGTCCAATCGAGATAGAATTTATTTATCTTCGCCGCATATGGGCGGGTTTGAACAACAATATATCACAGAGGCTTTTGAAACAAACTGGATTGCTCCACTAGGTAAAAATGTAGATGCTTTTGAAGCAGAGGTGGCAAATTACTTAGGATGTGGAGGCGCAGTTGCCCTAAGTTCTGGAACAGCAGCAATTCACTTGTCTTTGATATTGCTTGGTGTGGAAAAGGATGATATTGTTTTTTGTTCTTCTCTTACCTTTGTTGCCAGTGCTAATCCGATCTTATATCAAGGTGCAATTCCTGTCTTTATCGATTCGGAACCAGACAGCTGGAATATGTCCCCTGAGGCACTAGAGCGAGCATTCAAGACTTATGCAGATAAGGGAAAGAAACCTAAAGCTGTAGTTATAGTCAATTTGTATGGGCAGAGTGCAGACTACGATCGGTTGAAAAAAATATGTGATTATTACGAGGTGCCAATTGTAGAAGATGCTGCGGAATCACTCGGAGCAACTTACGGCAAGCAAATGAGTGGAACGCTTGGGAAATTCGGCATTCTTTCATTTAATGGAAATAAAATTATTACTACTTCTGGCGGAGGTATGCTGGTTTCAGATGATTTAGAAGCACTAAGTAGAGCGCGACATTATGCAACACAAGCAAGAGATAAGGCGATTTACTATCAACATAGTATGTTGGGTTATAATTATCGTTTAAGCAATGTACTTGCAGGGATTGGAAGAGGGCAATTAAAGGTTCTAGAAGATAGAATTTCACAAAAAAGAGATATTTTTGGATTGTATCATAAAATGTTGTCAGAATTAGATGGCGTATATTTTATGCCTGAAAAGGGTTTTGGTAAATCCACACGTTGGTTAACTGCTATGCAGATTGATTCCACGAAAGTAGGAATTGAGGCTCATGAATTAGTTCATTATTTGGAAAAGTTTAATGTTGAGTCCCGCCCAGTATGGAAACCATTGCACCTACAGCCATTGTTCAATGAAGCAGACTATTTTACACATGAAGTGGGTAGGGATATCAGCCGAGAGTTGTTTTTAAACGGAATTTGTCTTCCTTCAGATACGAACATGACAAGGGAAAATCAAGAGTTTGTTATTCAATTAATAAAAAATGCTTTCAATCACTAGTATAGATATCGTGTAAATGAAATAGACAATTTACTAGAATCAATGGGAGTGAAAGAATGTCGAGAAACTATGATTTTATAATGAATGGACATCCGAATATATATAATAATTACTCACCTAGGAATTTGAAGATTTACTTCTCTGAACCAGATGTTATCAACGATGATACTGGGATATTGCTACTAATCCCTGGTTTTGGAGGGAATGCTAATTCGAATGTTTATAAAAAAATGCGTTCTACATTTGCAGATAAATTTAATCTAATTACGGTGCAATGTGACTATTTTGGATGGGAGTTCATGCAAGCTGAACGACTACAGGAATCAGTGTCAAACTTTAATGACATGGGAATCATGCAAGCTCTGGATAATATAACAGCTGTCACAGTACTAGCGGAAATCATTAAAGATAATGGGTTAACATTCAATGCTGGAAAAATCATAGCTTATGGACAGTCGCATGGTGCTTATATAGCATATCTATGTAATATATTTGCCCCTTCTCTATTTTCTTTAATCATTGATAATTCAGCTTGGATATTTCCGTTATATCTTCTAGGCGATCGTCAAATAACTATAAATGGAAGTTTAACTGATTTTAGTTATTTGGCAAAGCAGCTTATTATCGACGCACAAATTTTGCATTTACCATCAGTTTCTAAGAAAGTGAATAACCAATGTACAATTCACTCTTTTCATGGCGCAGATGACAAAATAATCACAATAGAGGACAAAAGAGACTTTTGTCTATCGCTTAATAATTGTGTTCTACATGAGATAACTCGTGAAAATATGGATCAGAGAATTTTTAAATCTAGTTCTCATAGTTTGGATGCAGACCTTCTATTATTATTTGAATATGTGTTAAATGATCTTAACGTTGAATTTACTTTTAACGACAGGATTTCTATTAATAATAACAAAATAGAAACTAATAATTATGCTTACGAATTTGATTACACTTTTCAAGTTCCGTTGTTGAATATTCAATCAAGAGTTTGAAGTAAAAGAGTAACTAATTAGAAGTAACTAATAACAAAGACTCCATACGGGAAAACCGGACTCGCAAGATGGACATTTAACAAATGGTCTTCTTGCGTTTTTTTGTGCTTTAATCTCATTATTAATAAGTGAGTTAGGGGAGAAAGGGCGGTTGTAACTATGTTTGATGTTACCCATGAATGTATTTTCTACAATCTAGATCGTCTAAGACGAAACCTTAGAATAAAGGATAATTAAGTATGTTATAGAATTAGTACATCATCCATAGGGATTATTTTCAATCTATGAATAATTTTAAATATTCTGAGAAGGGATGATGTTTATGAAGTGGGGGAAATATCTTACTGGAATTTTATCAGCCATTTTATTTTTAAGCAGTATGTCAATAGCTCCATCCTCAGTTGAAGCCAGCTCATCAAGTTCAACGGCGAAGGATACTGATACGTCACTTTCGCTTAATACGACTCAAGCGCTGGAACCTACTAGCACGACTGAGGCTGTATATGGCGAGACTCTTAAAGTGAACAATCATCGGCTTACATTAATGTCTAATTTCAATGTGAACGGTGACCTCATGAGTTTCACTGATTCTTTAACGACAACTGATCCAACAGATTTTTGGTTCTTTAACGTACCTACGGATAGAAGCATTTTGGCTCAGATCAAATCCAGTAATCCCAATTATAGATTTGATTTGTATTCGATTGATTGGAGCACGGGAACAGCAAGTTTGACGGGTTTTGGAGGAAAGGCCTCTGAATTGAAGTTTGCTACAGACTTAAAAGCAGGGGACTGGGGACTTCGTGTTACCTCCACAGGAACGGTAGGTGAAAGCTATAGTATCCACATGAATGCGGCCTCGCCAGCGGATACACCGATTAATGGTAAGACGGCCAAGCTAACATCCTACTCTAACAATTTGTTATATACGGTCATTGAGTATCCAAATGGAGATATTAAGGTGAATGGGACCCAAATTGCCAACACAACGGTGGCAAACCCGAATTTGGAATGGTCAAGAGAATTCAACTTTTCCAGTGGGGGCAGTTATTCTTCAAGGAGTCATAATGTATCAGATGTTCGGATTAAAAGTATCACTACGCCTGTGAAGTATACCTCAAATTATGCAAGCTCGGATAATGCTGTTCTGATTGTTCTAAATGCAGACACGCTTTTTACCTATTTTGAATCTGCATATAGTTCTGGCAACCCACCGTATCACAGTTCCTCTTTTGTTGACACCAGTGGCAGAACTACGCCTAGACGCCTAGATTTTATTGATATGGCTGGAGATCCAGACATTCTTGTGTATGATCTGGATACAAAGAAAGTAATTGATTTTGTAAGTAATTTGAATTACTACTATGCAAAAGGAATTGAGCCCCAGCCAACGGTAGTTTACTATAATTAGGTAAAAAAGAAATAACAAAAATTTTCAATGTTTTTTCCCCTAGAAGTTTCAAACATTCACAAAGAGTTTACTATACAAGTATAGTAAACTCTTTTGCCTAATATATCATTTCAATCTATAGGAATAGGTCGCTTTGTAAAATTGGAATAACTATGAATGAAAACATTATCAATTCCAATTGACAATGGATAACTTTGGGTGGTATAGTCGGAAATGTGGGCGAGAGCTTCACTTCATTTGATGACGAAGGGAATGTTAGTGCATGCAAGGTAAAGTAAAATGGTTTAACGCAGAAAAAGGTTATGGTTTCATTGAAACATCTGACGGCGGCGACGTATTTGTACATTTTTCCGCAATTCAAACAGAAGGCTTCAAAACACTTGAAGAAGGACAAGACGTGGAGTTCGACATTGTCGAAGGCGCACGTGGACCACAAGCCGCTAACGTAACCAAATTATAATCATCCCCGGCATAGCCGACCTACATAATTGGTAAGATGGTTAGCAATGGATAACGCGCTAGCAACTGCCCTGGAATATATTCCAGGGCTTTTTTATGTTTTCTAATTACATAAAAAAGCCCCTTACCCAGTGGTAAGGAGCTTAACACAATAGAACATTTACTCTAGAGAACCGTCAAAGTCAGCCATCTCCACAAAAATGGTATTGGAGGAGGCAGATTGTTTCTCTACGCTTCCGTCTGGATAACGGAATTGATAGCGCAGGATAACCTGGGCGATCAGATACGCGCGGAGCGCAGATTCGATGTCGAAAGAGAATACGATGACTGCTTTGTGGTTTGGATCAAGCCGACCTAACGGAATACCTTGGAGCAGGTTAGGATGCGGAAGTGGCACAGAATTCACGGTGACAGTTCGTAGCAAAATGAAATCTTCGGCTGCAAATGGTGCAGTGAGCAAGAGCTCTTCCAGTGGGGTGTTTCCGATGTTTTCCACATGGACGGTAAAGGACAGGGTATCTTCTTGGCCAACACGCAAAGCGCTGGAGCTAAGCGTAAGTTTAGGGATGGCTGCAATAACGGTCACGCCGACGGTGTTGGTCTGGGAGGTTTCCTGAATGGTCTCTCCTCCACTACGACGTGAGGTATATTCGATGGTGGCCTGGTTGCTGAATGTTCCATCTGCAGGTGCTTCACGGATTTGTGCCTGTAATGTAAGGGTGAGCGTCTCCCCTGGTGCAATATTCGGGAGCGTGATACCTGCAGCGGGATTAGCGCCTGGCTGTGCTTTTTCTTGAATAGTCAGGCTGTTGGGTACATAAATGAGTCCATGCGGCAACGGGTCTGTGAACAGCGGATACTGCGCTGTGATTCCCCCTTTGTTAGTAATCTGTATGGTGAAGGTGAGTGTGTCGCCTACAGAGGCATCCGTGGTACTCACCTTTTTAACTAATTCGAGCAGTGGGAATACAACTGGGATCGTTACGGTATTGGTATTCAATGTCCCCAATACGAATCTTCCTCCAGGTAACGTAAACGAGTAGGCGAAGGCAGCTTGATTTACGATGTAGCCGGATGGAGGCGTCTCTAATACGGTCACTTGATAAGTCAGTGTCAATGACTGTCCGGGTTCCACAGACCCAAGGCTAACACCGACAGCAGGATCGACTCCCGACAGTGACTGACCATTCAACTGTATGCTGTCAGGAATCAATAGAGTCCCGGCAGGAATGAAATGTTGCAGTGTAACTTCGGATGTTACGTTGCCAAAGTTGTTGAGCAGTACCGTATAAGTAAGGGTTTCTCCTGCGATGGCCTCCGTATTTTCCGTAGAGATACTTGCGGCAAGCTGTGGATCAAAAACAGTTATAGTCACGGTGTTGCTGGTAACCTCGCTCGCACCGTCACTGCCAGCATATTGAAGCCGTACGCTATTGTTTAGACGTCCTCCGAGAGGCAGAGACTGAACGTTCACGCTGTAGGATACATCCATTGTCTGTCCCGCCTGTAAGCTGCCGATAAATAATGGTTCACCCGGCTTGCTAGCAGCAGGTGGAGAACCGTTAATTCTCAAGCTATCCGGGTTTATGATGGTTCCATTCGGTACGTAATCGGCTAATACTACATCGGTAATGACCGAGCCTCCATCGTTAACAAGAGTCAGCTGATAAGGTACAGCATCCCCTAATGCGACAGTAGACACTGTTGTGCGTAGCACGGCTGACAAGGCTCCTCTAGCAGTAGGGGCTACTTTAACCGAGACAGAAGGTGAAGCAGTTACCAGATTCGTGCTTCGTCCGTCCGGCAGCTGGTAGGAGTAAGCCAGCGAAGCTTGATTCACCAGTGTGCCAGACTCGGAGGCACGAATGACAAGCGCGGAGAAGACGGTAGTCGTTTTTTCTCCTGGTGCGATGGTACCTAGGGCAATGCCTTGCCCTGGACTGACCCCATATTGAGGGATTCCATTAACCGAAACAGAGTCAGGAGCAAAAGAAAGCTCCGATGGCAATGAGTCCGTTAACAAGCCAAACGCACCGATATTTCCCGTATTTTCTGTGACGATAGAATAGGTGATGCTTTGGCCTGGCTGTACGCTCTCCGTGCTGGCTGTTTTCGTCAGTTTCACCACAGGCTGAAGTAAGGCAATGGTGACAGCATTGGACAAAACGGCACTCGCTTCTTCATCATTTGAGAGTAACAAGCGCGCCTGATTTGTACGTGGTCCTGGCTGTTCTGTCGCTGTGATACGGACATCAAAGGATATGACGGTTTTGGTATTCGCTTCTAACGGTGGCAAAGGTATGCCAGTGCCGGGATCGCTTTCTGCCACCGTAGATCCATTAATCTGAACTGAACCTGTAATAAACTCGATGTCCTCTGGCAAAGTGTCCAGCAAACGGGCATCTTGCACGGTATTCGTATCCTCGTTGAGGATCACGAGTTCATACGTCAAGGTATCGCCAGTAGTGGCGAAAGGTGAGCTTACGCTTTTGCTTAATGTGATGTCTAGCGGTGACACGGCTACCTCAACAATGTTGGATAAATGGAAACCGCCTGCCTCTCGTCCATCTGGTGCATTAAAGCGATAGTCTACCTCAGCCTGATCGACCAGCAGTACGGTTGCAGGGATGGAGGATACCAGCACTTGGAAAGTGACGGTTGCCGATTGTCCTGGTGGTATGGCTGGAGTCGGGATGCCAGAAACCGGGCTTGCACCGGGAGCTGCAATGCCGTTAATCGAGACTGTGTTCGGAAGGAATACAGAGCCGTCTGGAATATTGTCACTTACAGTAGTCGAGGCTGCAATGTTACCCGTGTTGGATACGACAATCGTGTAAGTGATGATGTCTCCGACTGTGGCATTATTGGTATTGCTTGTTTTGACTGCTGTCAGGATCGGCTGGAAGACCGAAATGGTTATCACATTAGATGTTGAGCTGCCAGTAAATACTCCGCTGGTAAAGCTAACGGATGCCTGATTAGTTAATTGTGCCGGTGTTGGCAAGAAGTCGACTCGAACCTGGAACGTAACGGTAGTAACAGCTCCTGGAGCGAGCGTACCGATGGCAATGCCAAAGCCAGGGTTTCCATCAGGGAAGGAAGTTCCATTTATGGTAACACTGCCATTCACAAAGGAGCTTCCCGCCGCAATCATATCTGAAACCACTATATTACTGGCTGTACTGATCCCATTGTTGGAGACAGCCAGTGTGTAGGTGATGATATCGCCAATAATGGCGTCGGTAGCCGTCGTTCCTTTGACGATGCTAACGTCTGGTGAGGATACAGAGATACTAACTAGATTGGATACCGCAGATCCAGATACAGTTCTGCCATCTGGTGGTTGGAAAGTGAATGAGCCTGATGCCTGATCGACCAGTACCTGTGGATTAGGCAGAGTATTGATAACGGTTTGGAACGTTACAGATACCGTTCCGCCTGGCAGCACGGATCCAACTGGAACGCCAGTTTCGATGGACAATCCAGGTTGCGGACTGCCAGCAATGCTGACACTGTTGGCAAGGAAAGTCGATCCGGCCGGGATGTTATCGCTGATGGTAAGCGCTGCTGCAATATTGCCGTTATTCACGGCCGTAATCGTGTAGGTCAGTGTATCGCCGACGGAGGCGTTAAGAGTGCTGGATGCCTTAGTAATTGCAATTAACGGTTGGAACACAGGTACGATGAGTGGATCGGAAAAGGCAGTGCCAGTGAACGTTCCGCTAGTAAATGTGACAGCTGCAATATCTGTGAGCAGTGGTGGCTGCGGCAAAGACTGGACAGTTGTCTGGAAACTGACGACGAATGTATTTCCAGGTGCGACGTTTCCAATGGCAATTCCAGCAACCGGAGAGGCATTAGGGAAGGCTACTCCGTCGATTAGGACACTGCCCGGAACGAAGGAGGTACCTGCAGGAATTGTATCGGTTACAACAGTATCTGTGACTGAATCCACACCGCTATTCGTGATGCTCAGTGTATATCTGATCGTATCTCCGACTACAGCGGCTGCCAGACTGGATGTTTTAATCACCTGAATATTAGGTGCAGACACAGCAACATTGACTGTATTGGATGTGACGGAACCACTCATCACCCTACCATCTGGCGGTGAGTACGTAAAGTTCGCTTGCCCTTGGTCGGTCAATATAGGCGGAGTTGGCAGAGACGAGACGATGGTTTGGAAGCTCACTGTAATACTGCCTGAAGGGGCCAGTGATCCGAGTGTTATGCCTGTAACTGGCGAAGCCCCCGGTACAAGGATGCCGTTAACGACTACGCTGTTAGACAGTAGTTCAGAGCCAGCAGGAATGTTATCCGACAGCACAGGTATAACGGCAATATTTCCGGTATTAGTTAGCGTCAGGGTATAGACCAATGTTGATCCGATCTGTGTGTTGACGGTATTGACGGTTTTGGTCAGGCCGATGATCGGCTGATAAACGGGCAAGGTGACCGGATCGGATTGCGAAGACGAGGTCAACGCGCCCGAAGTAAAGCTGACGGTCGCTTGATTGGTTATTTGCGGCGGTTGCGGCAGACTAACGACGGAGACCTGGAATGTAACTGCTGCCGAACCACCTACAGCAATGGTGCCCACAGGGATACCGGAGCTTGGCGACGCAGCAGGCACCGAAGTTCCATTCACGGTTACGCTACCCGGAACAAAGCTGGTACCGGGTGGCAGTTGATCAGATACAACGGCATTGACGACTTGACTGATTCCGTTATTCGTAGCAATCACAGTATACGTAATGGTATCTCCGACTACGGCATCTGTAGCGGAGGCTGTTTTGATAACGTCCACATCTGGCGAAGAGACCGAGACGGTCACAGACGGAGATACTGCACTTCCAGTCAGGACACGACCATCTGGAGGTTGGTAGCTGTAAGCTGCGGTCGCCTGATTGACCAATGTACCTGATGCGGGCAGTGAGGTAATGACTGCCTGAAAGGTCAGAGTGACAGTCGTAGCTGCACCTATGATACCTAATGGAATCCCAACACTTGGATCTGAACCAGGTGCGGCGGTGCCATTGATCACTACACTATTAGGTATAAAAGCAGCCCCTGCCGGAATGGGATCACTAAGGACGGTATCTGCGCCGATGTTTCCAGAGTTCGTAACGGAGAATGTATAGGTTACAGTATCTCCAACCGTAGCTCTTCCCGTTCCCGCGCTTTTAGTTACAGTGACGATCGGTTGATACACAGGGATGGTAACGGGATTGGATACCGAAAATCCGTTAAATACACCTGAAGTAAAGCTGACGGTCGCTTCATTGGTAATGGACGCTGGCGAAGGCAGTGATTGTACGTTAAGCAAAAAGCGAATGGTGGCTCCGCCCCCAGCTCCAAGCGTTCCGACAGGAATGCCGTTTTGCGGATTGGCTGTAACAACAGGAGTGCCATTGATTGTAACGCTGCCCGGGACAAAGGCAGTTCCAAAAGGAATGGAATCTGTGACGATTACGTTAGTAACCGGATCGAGTCCGTTATTGAACGCAGTTATGACATAGGGGATAGAATCACCCACGACAGCGACAGCCACATCAGCTGCCTTCGTGGCGGTAACATTCGGTGATGAGATCGGAATGGATACAGGTAGGGCTGCACCATTTCCGGTCAGCGTTCGTCCATCTGGTAACTGGAACGTGTAGTTCACAGTGGCCTGGTTGGTTAGTATGGAGCCAGGTGGTACTGATATGACCACGGCGCTAAACGAGACGGTTACCGTCGCACCTGGGGCGACTGAACCGATATTAATGCCTGTAATCGGGTCTGCTCCGGGAATGGGCGAACCGTTGACCAGTACGCTATTTTGATTCAGACTAAGCGAGCTGGACAACAGATCAAGCACGACCGTTTCTGCGGGCGCGTTGCCGGTATTGGTTACAGTGATGAAAAAGCCAAGTGTATTCCCTACGGTTGCACGATCTGCACTGAGGGTATTGGTCACATTCAAGATCGGCTGTAATACAGGCAGGCTGACCTGATTTGAGACGGATTGACCTGCGAAAGCCCCGGAATTAAAAGAGACCGTTGCCTGATCCGTTGACAAACCTGACGCTGGCAAGGATGTTACCGTGGTCTGGAAGGTGACCGTTACTGAGCTGGCAGCAGGGACAGTGCCTACGGATACGCCTGTGGCGATGTTGGCTCCCGGTATAGTGACACCATTGACTTGTACGGAGTTAGGTATAAAAGTAGTGCCATCAGCAATCGGGTCGATAAAGACAGTTCCCGTTACGGGTGTAATGCCGCTATTTACTGCGTTAATGGTATACGTAATGGTATCGCCGAAGGCTACAGAGGTCTGATTGACCGTTTTGGTCACGGTGACATTCGGATTGGATACGGGAATGAACACCGGATTCGATTGTGCGCTTCCATTTAATGTGCGGCCGTCAGGTGGCTGGAAGGTGAATGTGGCCGAACCTTGATTTAATAGGCCCAGACCAGCAGGGACAGCGTTAATGACCACTTGAAAGGTAAGGGCGACAGAAGCCCCTGCTGCAATGTTTCCGACCACTATCCCTGATTGAGGATTGGCTCCAGCAACAGGCAGACCGTTCACGGTGACGCTATTCGGTATAAAGGAGGAGCCTGATGGAATGGCATCGGTGAAGGTGGCGGTCGCTGCTAGATTACCTGTATTTTGGGCGGTGAGTGTATAGACTACGGTGTCGCCTACCGTTGCTTGACTCGTATTTGCGGTTTTAACAAGACTGATAATAGGCTGGTAAACAAGGACGACAACTGTGTTGGATAGTGATGTAAAATTCAGTGTACCGCTGGTAAAAGAAACTGTAGCCTGATCACTCAGCTGAGGTGGGGTAGGCAGGCTGTTGACAGACACGGAAAAGGTGACAGTTGTTGACGCACCAGCAGCGACGGAACCGATTGGAATCCCCGTTAAGGGGCTGGCTGACGGCAATGTCGTTCCATTTACAATAACCGAGCCAGGAACAAAAGTGGAGCCCGACGAGATCGTATCGTTTACCCGAACATCCGTCACGGTTTGGACTCCGCTATTGGTAGCTGTAATGGTATAAGTTATTGTATCGCCGGGAACTGCGTCAGCTACCGAAGCACTTTTACTTACCTGCACATTGGGTGATGATACAGGAATTGTGACAATATTGGACGAAACATTGCCGTTAACAATCCGGCCATCCGGCGGTTGAAAGGAAAAGCTGATATTCGCCTGGTCGGTGAGTTGGGGAGGTAAAGGCACGGAAGTAATCACCACCTGAAAAGTTGTTTGAGTCACGGCTCCAGGTGCAATGGAGCCAATAGACAGACCTGTTTCGGGACTGGCACCGGGAATAGGAACACCGTTGACAACCACACTGTTCGGTACCAGTGCTGAGCCTGCGGGGATATTGTCTATCAATGTGGCAGCAGCTGCAATATTACCGCTGTTGGTTACTGCCACAGAGTACGTTACGATGTTTCCGACTGTGGCTGATATAGGCTCGGCGGTTTTGCTTACGCTTAACACCGGAGCGTTCAAAGCCACTGTCACCGGGTTAGATACGGATACGCCTGAAAAAGCACCGCTGGTGTAGCTGACACGCGATTGATTGGTGAGCTGCGGCGGACTTGGCAATGGAGAGGATACCGTTGCCCTGAAAGTGATCGTAGCTCCCCCTCCAGCGGCAATGCTCCCAATTACGATACCTAAAGACGGATCTCCACTGGCTATTGTGGAGCCATTCAGCGTTACGCTACCCGCAGTGAATTGAGAGCCGGCCGGGATAGGATCGGAAACGACCACATTGCTCACGGTCTGGATTCCGTTGTTGAGTACGGTCAGGGTGTATAACACCGAATCACCCGGAATGGCGGTGGAACGGTCTGCAGTCTTCGAAATGGACACATTCGGCGCTGACACAGGAATGGATAACACGTTGGACGATGTGCTATCTGTTCGCACTCGCCCATCGGGCAACGTAAAGGAAATGGCGGCGGTGGCCTGGTCTGTCAGTTGGGATGGTGTTGGAAGAGAAGCCACTACAGTTTGGAATGTCAATGTGATAGGGCTTTGCGGCGACACGGTTCCGATGAAAATACCTGCTGCTGGACTGGCTCCGGGCTGACTAACGCCATTGATTACCACGCTGTTCTCCATAAATGTGGACCCGGCAGGAATAGCATCTGTCAGCGTTACAGATGCGTTATAGTTTCCGCTGTTCGTGACCAACAATGAGTACAGAATCGTGTCGCCTATCGTAGCGGCTGTTGTATTTGCAGATTTGACCACACTGATGCGAGGCTGATAAACCGGCACAGAGACGGTATTTGTCTGGGATGTTCCGGTAAAAGCACCGCTGGTGAAGCTGACACTGGCTGTGTTTTGCAGCGGCTGTACGGACGGAACGGCATTGACCAGCACAGCATAGGACACCTGTACGGATGCGCCTGCGCCAATGGTGCCGACTGGAATGCCACTTCTTGGGTCGGCTGTGCTCACAGGTGAACCACCGACGGTTACGCTTCCGGGCACAAATGACACGCTGCCGGGGAGTGGATCGGTAATCACGGTGTTTGTGATGGGGTCAATTCCGTTATTTACGGCGTTCACGCTGTAGGTCAGCATTTCGCCAACACTAACGGATGTGAACCCCGCAGACTTGGTTACTGCTACGTTGGGAAGCGAAATCGATACGGAAACAATATTGGAGAGAAGTGAGCCCGACAGGGTTCTTCCGTCTTGCAACTGATATGAATATTGGAGCAGGCCCTGATCGTTTAATCCACCCCCGGGTGGTAGGGAATCCACTGTCGTCCGGAATGAGACTGTAATTTGTGCACCAGGGCTTACGGTGCCCACTGCAATTCCCGTATTAGGATTGGCGCCTGGCACTGAGGACCCGCCGACAATGACGCTTCCGGGAATAAAGGTGGAGCCTGTCGGTACAGTTTCCGTCAAAGTCGTGTTTAATACCGCTGTTCCGGTATTAGCGATGAGGAATGAATAAGTAATCGTCCCGCCAACGCTGGCACGGTTGGAGCTGGCGCTTTTGGTAATCGTCGGCGCTGCAATAACGACTGGTATGGTTACAAGATTGGACAAAGATGATCCGGTAAAGGCCCCGGAAGTGAAGCTGACAGTTGCACGATTGTTGATCTGTGTAGGAGAAGGCAGAGAATTAATGGCTGCCCGAAATACAACCGTAACCGATGCGCCTGGAGCTAAAGTGCCGATCGGAATGCCATTCACAGGTGTAGCAGTCGCAGAAGCAGTTCCGTTCACGGTGTCGCTACCAGGTACAAAGGCAACTCCGCTTGGCAGCGGATCGGTAACGACTACATTGGTCACATTGGCGATTCCGTTGTTTGTGGCGGTTATGGTAAATTGAACAGTCTCTCCGACTGCGGCTGCTGCCAGGGAAGAGGCTTTTGTCACGGTCACATTTGGTGAGGATACGGAAATGGTGAGCGTGTTGGATGTCCCGCTTCCGTTCAATACACGTCCGTCAGGCGGTGTGAAGGTATACGTGTAAGCCGCCTGATCGGTCAGATTACCAGAGGCGGGGACCACATTGACGAGGGTCTGGAAGGTCACGGGTATAGTAGCACCTGTATTAATCGTTCCTACTGAAAAACCAGTAGCGGGATTGGCAGCAGGCACGGAAGAACCACCAATGGTCACACTGCCCGGTATGAAGGATGATCCGGCGGGAATGCTCTCCGAAAAGCTGAGATTTGCAGCAATGCTGCCTGTGTTGGATATCTGAAACGTGTACGTAATCGTATCTCCAACTGTAGCAGCCGTTGTATTGGCACTTTTAACAATCCCAATAACAGGCTGATAGATTGGTGTACTGGCAGTGTTGGACGGAACGTTGCCAGAAATGACAGGTCCTCCAGGCACGGTTTGAAAGGAAAAGGATGCCGATGCCTGATTGCCCAGCTGGGTGTTTGCTGGCAATGAAGTGACGGTTGCACGGAATGTAATGGTTACCGTGGAAGCAGGAGCTACACTGCCCACTGTGATACCTGTAGCGGGATTGGCTGTTGGCTGCGCTGTGCCCGCGACAACAACACTGCCGGGTACGAAGGTAGCCCCGGCTGGTATGGTATCGGTAAGCACTGTGTTGGAAGCACTGACGAGCCCCGTATTCGAAATGTTAACCGTATAGGTAACTGTATCGCCAATAACCAAGCCTGTAGAGCTGGCAGTTTTGGTCAGGGTCACCAGCGGAGCATTGATATCAATTTGAATGGCATTGGCATTTACAGTGTAAATGTCGCCATTTGTTGTCAGCTGGAGGACGCCTGTGGTTTGGCTGTTGAGCAGCGTGGAGGAAATATCGACATTGGTAATGTCCCAGCCTTGCCTTCCGCCCGTCACCTGCGTTCCAGGTGCCCCATTCACGGCATTAGTTGTACCGAAGGTCCCGGTCATGACCAATGTACCGAAGGTCCCGGTCATGACCAATGTACCGTCGTCTCCGTTTATTTGAGAAGCGAAAAAATTAGTTGAAAAATTATTAGGCCCAGACAACGCAGTCAAACTGGATGTGGTAGGTCCAAACAACGCACGGTCACCAGTGATGTCCACGTCACCCTCTTGGGCGCTAATCAGCGCCCTACCGCGCAAAGTCCCCTGTACGGGCGTGGCAAAGCCACTCACCACCACATTAACCGAGCCTGTAGCGGTACTGACCCCTTCACCACCAACGCGTAGCGACAGGTTACGGAAGGGCAGAGATGGGTTATTGTACACCACAGCCAGCGTCCAGCCGGCATGGTTGGTGTTGGTGGAATCGGGAACCGTGATGGTGCCCGTCACATTTCCGACCGTGTATGCCCCTGCACCGCCTTGAATGACCAGATTTGTGACATTCGCTGTTCTCACATAGGTACTGAGACTGGTGACGTTGACTGATGTTGCAGATTCAGGACTGACCGTAGTAGATAAAGCAGGTGTCTGAAATGTGACCGGGTTGTTGGTGCTGGACAATACATTGGTACTGCCGTTGGCATAACTTCCTCCCCAAATAAGCTCAGCGTACAGCACCGTACTGCCCGCAGGGAGCACAAGGAATGCTGTCGATGAGTTACTGGTAAAGGCAGAAGTCGTGCCAAATGGATACGTGCCGAAGCGAGAGGCTGTATTGGTTGTGATGAACGCGCCAATGCTGGTCGTTGTTCCCGGCACTCCTACCGAATTAGAGCGTGCCAGCCCAAGTGTATTCCCTATAAAGGTGACAGCCCCCGTCTGGTTCGTTACGTAACGCTGAATAAAAGCCATGGATTAGCTTCCTACTTTCCATCTCTTCCAAATCCGTTATCTTGGGATCTCCGTATAGGGAAGAGCCAGCTAGGCTGGGTGTAATAATCCTTTCGTATAAATTGTCTGGGTTGTAACCAGGCCTTGCATACCGCACAAGTCCATGTACCTGTCAAGCGGGAAAGGGACACCCCCTTTTTCGATAAAAATCGCTTAGCATGAAGCCAAAAATAGTTGTTTGTCATGACGTCAGCGGAGCAATATTCGTATATGCACTCATTATTCACATATGTATGCAAGTCAAATTTAAACAGACCTGTTTTCAAAGAATGACGTTATGGGAAGCGTTTTAGCGAAAAAAGAAGAACTTTGTAAAATAGCTTCGAAATGTTGGTTCTTTTTTTACTTGGCGTTAACATATGTGCTATACTGAAGGGGCAAAGGAGGCGTGCCCTATGAACTTAACAGTACGAGGTCAACAGATCGAGGTTACCGACGCTTTGAAGGACTACGTTGATAAGAAATTCAGCAGACTTGAAAAGTATTTCGATGCACCCCCGACGTCTGATGGAAGTGTAACGTTAAGCACAACCAGAGATTTGCACACTGTAGAAGTAACCATTCCTTTGCCGGGGCTTGTACTCCGTGCCGAAGACGAGAGCGATGACATGTATGCATCCATTGATGCCGTGGTAGACAAGCTTGAACGGCAAATTCGCAAGCACAAAACCAAGCTAAACCGAAAATTCCGTCAGGAAGGTAGTTTGAAAACCCTTTTTGTGGAAGATCCGGCAGGAGGCGTGGCTGTTGCTGAAGATGAGGATGTAGAACTGGATGAGCTGGAAGTCGTCCGCACCAAGCGTTTCTTATTGAAACCTATGGATGTGGAAGAAGCTATTCTTCAAATGAACATGGTTGGACATAATTTCTTTGTATTTTCCAATATTGACAACGAAGAAGTTAACGTAGTTTACAAGCGCAATGATGGTAAATACGGTCTGATCGAACGGGAATAGCCTGTGAAGTAGGAACTTTTCACATTTTAAAATGAATAGAACGATTTCGAATGAAGCATGCTTCATGGATATTAGGAAAATGAAAACAACACGAGCCTTATCCTTGCGAATCTGGCGGGATAAGGCTCTTTTATATGTTTTTTTGTAAATGTAAGGAAAATTCAACTTGGATAAGTATAACCAAGTTGTGTATCTCGTGCGTCAATTGTTTTGGTATCTTTAACCGGATGCAAATCTGGAGGCTGCTTGTGTTGCGGCATGTCCTACAAACTGTTACAATTTATGCAAAGAACATCGCACGATGGGCTGGTACAGCCGGGCCTGTCAAACATATCGGGAATCAATTTCATCATGGACCCTTTCTTATTGTGAAATTGATTCTATTAATTGTTTTGCGTGAAAGGGGTAAACCATGCTAGGAATTGTTAAGAAAATCTTCGGAGATACCAATGAACGTGATGTCAAGCGTTTAATGAAGACGGTTGAACTGATCAATAAGATAGAGCCGGATTTCGAAAAGCTCTCGGATGAGGAGTTGCAAGCGAAGACGGAGGAATTTAAAGCTCGGGTCGAACAAGGGACTACGGCTGAAGAAATTTTGCCGGAAGCTTTTGCAACGGTTCGTGAAGCGTCCAAACGGGTGCTGGGTAAACGTCATTATGACGTACAGTTGCTCGGCGGTATTGCGCTGCATGAAGGTAAAATTGCCGAAATGAAAACCGGTGAAGGTAAAACACTGGTAGGAACACTGCCGGTTTATTTGAATGCTCTGTTGGGCAAAGGCGTGCACGTGGTTACGGTCAATGACTATTTGGCGCAACGTGACAGCGGAGAAATGGGACAGATTTATAACTTCCTGGGAATGTCCGTAGGGCTGAATTTGGCCAATATGGATCATGCCGCCAAGCAGGAAGCGTATGCTTGTGATATCACGTACGGTACAAACAACGAGTTCGGGTTCGATTATCTACGCGATAATATGGTGCTTTACAAAGAGCAGATGGTTCAACGTCCGTTGTACTTCTGTATCATTGATGAGGTCGATTCCATTCTCGTCGATGAAGCTCGTACACCATTGATTATTTCAGGACAAGCTCAGAAATCGACAGAGTTGTATTTCGCGGCCGACCGTTTTGTGAAGAGCCTGAATGTTGAAGAAGATTACACGCTGGATATTAAGGTGAAGTCGGTTGCTTTGACCGAAAACGGCGTATCCAAAGCTGAAAATTTCTTTGGTCTCGAAAACTTGTACGATCAGGAAAGTGTTACAATTAATCATCACATTGTACAGGCATTGAAGGCTAATGCTATTATGCGTTTGGATGTGGATTATGTTGTAGCTGACGGTGAAGTTCTGATTGTCGATGAGTTTACAGGTCGTCTGATGGCTGGACGCCGTTATAGTGATGGTTTGCATCAAGCCATTGAAGCGAAGGAAAACATCATTGTACAAAATGAAAGCATGACGCTAGCGACGATTACATTCCAAAACTATTTCCGTATGTACCGCAAATTGGCGGGGATGACGGGTACAGCGAAAACAGAAGAAGAAGAATTCAAAAAAATATATGGTCTGGAAGTGCTCCAAATTCCGACGAATCGCCCCAACCAGCGTGTGGATATGCCTGACGTAGTGTACAAGAGCGTAAAAGGCAAATTCCATGCAGTGGTAGATGAAATCCTGGAGCGTAACAAAAAGAACCAGCCGATATTAGTAGGTACGGTTTCTATTGAAAACTCGGAGCTTCTTTCTGAAATGCTGAAACGCAAAGGCGTTCGTCACAAAGTGCTTAACGCCAAGTATCATGCTGAGGAAGCTGAGATTATTTCCCGTGCAGGTGAAGCTGGCGCAGTTACCATCGCTACCAACATGGCTGGACGCGGTACTGACATCGTACTGGGCGAAGGCGTATCAGAACTCGGTGGTTTGCACATCATCGGTACAGAACGTCATGAATCCCGTCGTATTGATAATCAGCTTCGCGGACGTGCAGGACGTCAGGGTGATCCGGGTTCCACACAGTTTTACTTATCGCTGGGCGATGAGTTAATGAAGCGTTTTGGTGCGGACAACGTACTGAATATGATGGAGCGGTTGGGTTTCGAGGAAGACCAACCTATCGAGAGTCGTATGATTACACGTGCTATCGAATCAGCTCAAAAACGTGTCGAAGGCAACAACTTTGATCAACGTAAAGTCGTTCTCCAGTATGATGATGTAATGAACCAGCAGCGTGCTATTATTTACAAGCAACGCCGTGAGGTGCTGGAATCAGAGAACATCAAGGAAATTGTGTTTGACATGATCAAGCCTGTCATTGAGCGTGTGGTGGAAGCTCATTGCGGTGATGACATTCCTGAAAACTGGGAACTTGAAGAAGTAGCAGAGTATGTGAACAACAACCTGCTTGAGGAAAATACACTTACACGTGACGACCTGTGGGGCAAGGAAAAAGAGGAGATCGTGGATATGATCTTCGAAAAAGTTACCAACAGATACCACAGCCGTGAAGAAATGATTGGCGAAGATATGGTACGCGAGTTCGAGAAAGTTATCGTACTGCGTGCAGTCGATAGCAAATGGATGGACCATATTGATGCTATGGATCAATTGCGTCAAGGTATTCACTTGCGTGCTTACGGCGGTACTGATCCGCTGCGCGAATATCAATTTGAAGGCTTCGAAATGTTCCATGCTATGATTGCTAGCATCCAAGAGGAAGTAGCGACATACATCATGAAAGCACAAATTGAATCCAATCAAGAGCGTCAGGCTGTCATCGACGAAGATAAAATCTCGACGAGTGGTGAACCCGCGGCTCCTAAAAAGAAATCCGCTCCTTCGCGTCCGCGTAGAAAATAACGGATTGAAATTAAGGGAGAAATCTTGAGATACACTATTCCCTGCAGTGCATATAATGGCAGGCGGCAGTTCAACCACTGACCGTCGGCCATTTTGTGCCATACAGGGGTGAGACTGATATGTTGTTCAACTTATAGCTCTTCTGTTTGAGGGTCAGTTTGAATATTGATGAATGGCTAGATTGCTCTCAATTCTTTTAAAACAATTATGACAAGCAAGCAGGTATCTGCTTGTTTGTCAGTTAATTCAGCAGTTAATCTGGCTCACATAACCAGAGCCAGTTATTTAAAAAGCAGTTTGACTTTACGGCGTTTACGGCGGTCGGTAGCGAAGCGGAGGATTTGAATCTGGAGAAGCGTCAGCGATCGTAAGATCAAATCATTCGCGCAGCGTCTCCTCACCCAGCCGTAACTCACAATGCTCCACTCCCCCTAACCATATATTAAAAGGAGAATGACATCATGATTGATCCAAGTGTAAAGCATGATTTGCGAGAAATAGGCAAGAAACTAACAAACCTTAGGGGGTCTCTTTGACTTAGATCTCAAACAGGAAATGATCGCAAACTTTGAAGTAAAGATGGCTGCACCTGACTTTTGGGATGATAATGATAAGGCTCAAGGTGTAATTGCAGAAATGAATGCTGTTAAGTCATCAGTAGACAGCTATGAACAGCTTCGTCAGGAATATGAAGACGCTGGTATGATGGCTGAGCTGGCTGATGAGGAAGGCGATGAAACACTGGCTGGAGAGATCGAGAACAGTGTCACTTCTCTGCTGAGTAAGCTTCAGGAGTTTGAATTGCAATTGCTTTTGAATCAGCCGTATGACAAACTTAATGCCATTCTGGAGTTGCATCCGGGAGCAGGCGGAACTGAGTCCCAAGACTGGGGACAAATGTTGCTACGGATGTATACACGCTGGGCTGAAAAACGGGGCTTTAAGGTAGAGACCCTGGATTATCTAGCGGGTGATGAAGCAGGGATTAAGAGTGTAACACTATTGATTAAAGGCTATAATGCCTACGGCTATCTGAAAGCGGAGAAAGGCGTGCATCGGCTGGTTCGTATCTCTCCATTTGATTCCTCCGGCCGTCGGCATACATCGTTCGTATCCTGTGATGTGGTGCCTGAAATTGCGGATGATGTGGACATTGAAATCCGCACGGAAGATCTCAAAATTGATACGTACCGGGCCAGTGGTGCGGGCGGTCAGCATATTAATACGACCGATTCAGCCGTTCGGATTACGCATTTACCTTCCGGTATTGTCGTGACCTGTCAAAATGAACGTTCCCAGATCAAGAACCGAGAGCGTGCCATGACGATGCTCCGTTCCAAGCTCTACGAGCGTAAGATCGAAGAGCAACGTCAGCAATTGGACGAAATCCGCGGAGAACAGTCCGATATTGCATGGGGTAGCCAAATTCGCTCCTACGTGTTCCATCCATACAGCATGGTTAAGGATCACCGTACTAGCGTGGAGACTGGCAACGTAGGAGCTGTCATGGATGGCGATCTCGATCCATTCATTGATGGTTACCTGCGCAGCCAAATTAAGCTGGACGCAGAATAATAGCCTGTACGTTTTCCTACAGTCCGCAGACCATGTGCCTGCGGACTGTAGGAATTTTTGTGTAACGGTATTTTTTTACTAAAGGAGAACAAGAATGATGTCTCAAATGAATCCTCCCGCTGTCCGCCGAAGACGACGCAAGCCTCTGATTGCCGCCAGCGGACCCGCACGCAACGTGACCGATATTTTACTGATTATACTCGGCTCTTTCATTACAGCGCTGACCTTTAACATGTTCTTGCTCCCAAACCGGATCGCATCCGGAGGTGTATCGGGCTTGTCTATCTTGGGCGAGGACCTGTTTGGTCTGGAACCCGCCTATACGCAGTGGGGAATGAATATTCCGTTATTTATCGCAGGGGTACTGCTGTTAGGGAAAAAATACGGTTTGCGTTCTTTGCTGGGAAGTATTATGCTTCCGCTGTTCGTTTATGTGACGAAGGACTGGGCAGTACCGACAACAAATCCGTTGCTGGCTTCGCTATATGGTGGAATCGGAGTAGGATTGGGTTTAGGTACCGTGTTTCGGGGCAGGGGCTCGACGGGTGGACTGGCTATTTTGGCGCAGATTATTCAAAAGTATACGGGTTTTAGTCTTTCTCTCTGTGTCATGTTGATGGATGGCACGGTGATCACACTGGCTGGTTTCGCCCTCTCGCCGGAACGGGCACTGTATGCATTGATCGGCTTGTTTGTAACGGGCAAGGTCATTGATGCCGTGGAAATGGGACTGAGCTACTCCAAAGTGGCTTACATCATATCCAATCAGAAAGAAACGATCACGCAGGCTATTTTGCAGGATTTGGACCGGGGATTGACAGAGCTGGCGGGACGGGGCGGTTACACGAACGAAGAACGTCCTGTGCTTATGGTTGTAGTCGGACAAAACGAGGTAACTCGCCTTAAAACGCTCGTCCGTTTGGTAGACCCAGAAGCCTTTGTGATTATTAGTAATACTCGTGAGGTATTGGGTGAAGGGTTTAAGAAGGAAAGCTGAAACCAAGAGGGCCTTCTGGAGGCATGCTCTTAACTGAATCCATGCAGGAGAGCCCACTAATGTAGTGGGCTCTTCTCTCTTCAGAATGGCTTTACTAGCTAGATTCTTTTACTAATCGTTCAAGCCAATTTGCCGTTTGTCCTTGATTGAAATACGAGGTTGGCGTCCCTTTTACTCCTGTTTTTACCATGAATAGACCGCCTGCTAAGGGTTGATCGGCACTATCATCATCTTGAGCAGTCGTAATATATAACTCATCCAGATGTTCACCGCCAAAAGCGCACGAAGTCACACAATTGACGGGGAGTGACACCTCAGCAATCACTTCTCCATGAGCAGGATGGATACGGGAGACACGTTTACCGCCCCATCTCGCGATCCACAACATGCCCTCCGCATCGATTGTCATGCCATCTGGATACCCTTCACTTTCATCCAATCTAGCCACCAGTTGCTTATTCCTAATCGTACCTTGTGCCACATCGTAATCGAAGGAGACGACCTCCAATGTTGGAGTATCAATGTAATACATTGTACGATGATCTGCGCTCCAGGCTAATCCATTAGATATGGAGGCTTTATCAACCAGTAAGGAGACATGGCCTTTTGTGCTCAAACTATACAATGCCCCTTGCGCGTGTTCGTCATTTAGGCTCATTGTTCCTGCTAAAAAACGCCCTGCAGGATCGCATTTTCCATCATTAAAACGATTACCTAGTCTACCTTCCTCAGGATCATGAATCAATACTTTGGCCCCTGTCTCAATATCCAAACAATATAGACCACTAATCAGCGCTACGATTACTTTATTTTTGAGATAAGGTACAACTGCACTAATATGTTCACCAACATCTATTGTACAATCTGTACACGTAGAGGGATCATAGATATGCAATTGAAAACCTTCAATATCGACCCAAAATAAACGTTGAAACCGCTGATCCCAGCTAGGCCCCTCGCCTAACTTTGCTTTTGCATCTATAACGATATTCGCTGTATATGTTTCGATGTGTAGCACTCCTAACGTTTTGGTTTATTTTCGACCCCAATTATCCGCTTCAGCGGCTCCTCTGCGCAGATTCACTAGATGCAGCCCATGTGATTTGCTCTTGTGTGTAGTGCTACGTGTACTCCCTTCATGTTCAACAAGTTCATAAAGTGCAGCAAATGACCAATCGAGATGAATACCAATATGTGAAATAATTTAAAGGGAATATCCCCCTTTTCTTTATGCAAAACGGCAGACTGTATTCAAGAGGCCCTCTGTTTATTTTTTATTCCCTTTATTATAGCCTGTACTGCCTGCCCGTCAAAAGAATAGGTAAGAGCGCATATTTTAAATTTGGAGGAATAACATGACATGAGGTGTTGTATTTATATGAATAGAGTCGTATAATAATACATATTTCATAGGAACGGAATGGAGGAAGGTCTGTGAGCAGCAAGTTAAAAGTGGCAATTGTCGGTTCCACCGGGTATGGCGGGGTGGAGCTGATTCGTTTTTTGGTTCATCATCCGCAAGTAGAGATTGTATCTGTTATTTCTTCATCCAGCGCGGGTGTCCCAATCAGTGACGGGTTTCCACATCTGACGGACATTGTGGTGCAGGATTTGGACGGTGTCGAAGTCCACGAAATTGCTGCCAAGGCCGATCTGGTTTTCACTGCTACGCCATCGGGCGTTAGTACCAAGTTAGTGCCGCAGCTTCTTGATGCCGGACTGAAGGTCATTGACCTTTCCGGGGACTTCAGGCTTCGAAGCGGAGAAACGTATGAAGCATGGTATAAAAAGCCTGCGGCTTCACCCGAGTATCTCAAGCAAGCAGTATACGGACTCAGTGAGGTGTATGCAGAAAAGCTGGCGGGCGTTTCTTTTATTTCTAATCCAGGCTGTTATCCGACCGCAACATTGCTGGGCATTATTCCTGCACTGAAAGCGGATTGGATTGACCATCGGTCGCTGATTGTAGATGCCAAATCCGGGGTATCCGGCTCAGGTAGGGGAACAAGCCTCGTTTCGCATTATGCGGAAATGAACGAGAATTTTAAAGCTTATAAGGTGAATAAGCACCAGCACATCCCTGAGATCGAACAGGTACTGGGTGATATTGCGGGCGAGGACGTTACGATTACGTTTACGACACAACTTGTTCCCATGACCCGAGGAATTATGAGTACAATTTATGTCACGCTGAAGGGTGACCATACAGATCAGGATCTTATCGGGTTATACCGGGATTATTATAAAGGGCATCCTTTTGTCCGTGTACGTGGTGAAGGTATATGGCCAGCAACGAAGGAAGTATTGGGTTCGAATTACTGCGACATCGGTTTTGCAGCAGATGCTCGAACCGGGCGCCTTACGATTATTTCCGTCATTGATAATGTTGTGAAGGGTGCCGCTGGACAGGCGATTCAGAATTTAAATTTGATGATGGGATGGGAGGAGAACCTCGGGCTGGGCTTCATACCGGTATATCCGTAAGTAGCAAGTAACCGCAACATGGATACGGAAACGTCAGCGAGCGGAATTTCGAATACAGGCAGCTGTCATTCATCGAATATGTTGCGAACGAGGGCACATAATTATGGGCAAAGTAGAGTTTACAGTAGTAAACGGAGGCAACATCGTAACTCCGCGTGGCTTTACAGCCGGGGGATTACACTGCGGACTGAAAAATTCGAACCGCAACGATATGGGGGCAATTCGTTGCGAGGTAGAAGCGACAGCTGCTGCGGTGTACACCACCAATGTGTTTCAGGCTGCACCGCTGAAGGTGACCCGCGAGAGCTTGGCAGATGGCCGATTGCAGGCAGTAGTGGTGAACAGCGGGAACGCCAACGCCTGCACGGGACAACAAGGAGAGCAGGATGCCTACGCTATGCGTTCGGCTGCGGCTCATGAACTGGGTGTTGCTGAGAGCAATGTAGCCGTCGCCTCGACGGGCGTGATCGGCGAGCATTTGAAAATGGATTGTGTACTTGGCGGTATATCCTCCTTACCTGACCGTATGAACGGGGCAAACGATGGAGCAGAGCAATTTACGCAAGCCATTCTGACAACGGATTTAGTTAAAAAGGAAGCGTGTGTGGCGGTTGAAGTGGACGGTGTGACCGTACACATCGCTGGGGCGGCCAAGGGCTCGGGCATGATACATCCGAATATGGCAACAATGCTCGCTTTTATGACCTGTGATGCAGCGATCGGACAGACGGCGCTTCATCAACTATTAAAGCAGGCAACGGATACCAGCTTTAATATGATTACGGTGGATGGGGATACGAGCACGAACGATATGCTAATCGCCATGGCGAGCGGACTGGCTGGCAATCGTGAGCTGAACGTTGGGCATCCCGATTGGGACGCTTTTGCCGAGGCGTTCACCTATATCTGCCGAGAGCTGGCGAAGGCAATTGCTCGCGATGGAGAGGGTGCTACGAAGCTAGTAGAGGTGTCTGTAAGCGGAGCGGTAAGCGATGCGTCCGCTCAAGCGATAGCCAAGACGGTGGTTGGGTCCAGTCTGGTCAAGTCAGCCGTCTTCGGAGCAGATGCGAATTGGGGACGGATTATTGCGGCCGTAGGGCGTGCTGGAGAGCCAGTTAATCCAGATACGGTAGATATTCGCTTGGGTGATATTGTTGTGCTAAGCCAATCGAGTCCGGTCGCTTTTGACGAAGAAGAGGCGCTAGCCTATTTGAGGGGAGATACGGTGCAAATTATTGTTGATTTGCATCACGGGAACGGAACGGCTACAGCATGGGGCTGTGACTTAACCTATGATTATGTGCGGATAAACGCTGCTTATCGGACATAGAGACCAGAATAAAATACGGATTGAATAAGGATTGTAGATAATAGAAGCAACGAGCGGATAGAAGTCCAGTATCATTTGAAAATTGCACGGATATGCAGAGAAGAAAAGGAGAGATGATATGCAATCGGCAGTGGAACACGCGGATCAAGCGAATCATGCGGGAGTGGCACGTCGTAATTTTGTGATGAAATGCGGAGGAAGTACGCTGGCTGCGTTACCTGATTCCTTTTTTGAAGATTTGGCGCGTTTGCAGTCGGAAGGTCTTCAACCTGTCATTGTACATGGCGGTGGCCCTGCGATTTCCGATAACTTGGCAAAGCTGGGGATCGAAACAGAGTTTATTCATGGATTACGCAAAACGACCGAACCCGTGCTGGATGTCGTGGAAATGGTACTGGCAGGCAGTATTAACAAGCAGATTGTACGTAGAATAGGGATGCATGGGGGCCGAGCGTTGGGGTTGTCAGGCAGTGATGGCTATTTAATCGAAGCCAAGCCTGTGTCGAACGCCGCTGAGGTCGGTTGGGTCGGAGAGGTAACATCCGTTCAAGCCTCTATTATTACAGGTGTACTGGATATGGACTATATGCCTGTTATTGCACCCATCGGGATTGATCGATCTGGTCAGCGTTACAACATTAATGCAGATACAGCGGCGGGTGCGGTAGCCTCTCATCTGGGGGTCAGTCGGATGATCGTCGTTACAGATGTACCAGGCATATTGAAGAAGTATGGCGGAGAAAAGAAAGTGCTGGATTCTATCACCGTACAGGAGATTGAGGATATGATCAGCACAGGTGAAATATATGGTGGTATGATCCCGAAAGTGAGAGCGGCTATTGCCTGTATCCACGGCAAAGTGAAGGAAGTCGTCATTGTGAACGGTAGCGAACCGCAGGTACTAAGCCGTGTGCTGGGCGGAGAATCAATTGGAACACGCATCGTGCGTATGCAGTAATTGCAATATATAGCTCGACCTATATAACCAAACGATAAAGGAGCGTGAACATAATGAGTAAGGAACCGAATACGCTGGTGAGCGAGGAAATGCCAAGTACGGATGGAAGCGGAGTGCAAACGGAAAAGGTGTCGGCAAAAGCGCAGACAGAAAGCTCCCTTTTTCCAACCTACGCAAGGTACCCGCTTACACTGGTGAAAGGACAAGGAAGCTGGCTGTGGGACGATCAGGGCAAGCGTTATCTGGATTTCATGTCAGGCATTGCCGTTACCAATCTCGGCCATGCGCCTCAAGCAGTAGCTGAACGATTGAAAAAACAGATCGATGAATTGTGGCATGTATCTAATCTGTTTCATATTCCGGGGCAGGAACGGGCCGCTGCCTTGTTGACAGCAAACAGCAGCGCAGATGCCGTGTTTTTCTGCAACAGCGGGGCCGAAGCGAACGAAGCTGCAATTAAGCTGGCGCGTCGTTACCACCAGAAGGTAAAGCAGACCGGTCGCTACGAAATCATTACGTTCACGCAATCCTTTCACGGACGGACGCTGGCAACCTTGACCGCTACGGGTCAGGACAAAGTTAAAGAGGGATTTTTACCGCTTCCTGCCGGGTTCAAAAGTGTTCCGCTTCATGATCAGACGGCGCTTGAAGCAGCCATTAGTGAGCACACGGCGGCAATTATGCTGGAAATGGTGCAGGCCGAAGGTGGCATGTATCCGGTAGACCCTGCTTTCGTAGATGTGATTACAAAGCTGTGCCGCGAGCATGGTTTGCTGCTGATCATTGACGAGGTACAAACAGGTATGGGACGGACGGGCAAACTGTTTTCCTTTGAGCATTATGGTATAGAGCCGGATATCTTTACATTGGCGAAAGGACTGGGCAGTGGTTTCTCTGTGGGTGCGATGCTAGGCAAGGGATATTTGCGTGAAGCGTTCACAGCGGGCAGTCATGGTTCTACCTTTGGTGGTACGCCACTTGCTATGGCAGCGGTTCAAGCTACTATTGAAACGATTATTGATGACAAGCTACCAGAACGTGCAGCTGAGATGGGAGATTACCTTTTCCATAGTCTGCAAAAGCAGCTTGGGGATAGTCCTTTTGTAAAGGATATCCGTGGAAAAGGTCTGATGGTTGGTATTGAGTGTGCGGAACCGGTAGCGGAGCTTGTTTTGGCAGGACAGAAGAAGGGCATTCTGTTCATTACAGCAGGACCAAACGTGATTCGTCTGTTGCCTAACTTGTATGTAACGAAAGACGAAATAGATCAGGCTGTAACCTTGATTGCTGAATTGTTTCGGGAGCATTTGGCTTAGTGTAAAGGCCAAATTATCATAGACTAGAGTGTAAAAGGAGACGATAGCATGAGCCAGAGCGGCGCACTGCAGCAGATGAATTTGAAAGGACGGGACTTCCTGGAGCTGGACGATTACTCTCCAGAGGAAATCCAGTATTTAATTGATCTCGCCATTGAAATTAAGCGTAAGCACAAAAACGGGGAAACTTATCAGCCGCTAAAAGGGAAAACGCTCGGACTGATTTTCGAAAAATCCTCTACACGTACACGGGTATCTTTCGAAGTCGGTATGTATCAATTGGGCGGGCATGCCCTTTTCCTCAGTAAAAATGACATTCAACTGGGACGCGGCGAACCGATTAGCGACATGGCTCAAGTCATGTCACGTTATCTGGATGGCATTATGATTCGTACCTTTGGGCACGATAATGTGGTAGAGTTGGCACGTTATGCGTCCGTTCCTGTGATCAATGGATTGAGTGATTTGGCGCATCCATGCCAAGTACTAGCCGATTATCAAACCTTGTATGAGCAAAAGGGTAAGCTAAAAGGGCTCAAATTGGCTTACATCGGAGACGGTAACAATATGGCTCATTCCCTCTTGATTGGGGGAGCAAAGCTTGGAGTGCATGTGTCCATTGCAAGTCCAGTTGGATACGAGCCGGACCCGAGTGTGGTCGCAGCTTCCCGTGAAATTGCCAAACTGACAGGGAGTGAGATCGTTATAACCCAGAGTCCGCAGGAAGCAGTACAAGATGCGGATGCGATCTACACAGATGTGTGGGCGAGTATGGGGTTTGAGGAAGAGCAGAAGGAGCGGGAGCTTGCTTTTGCCGACTTCCAGGTGAATGAGGAGCTGGTCAAGCTGGCGAAGCCGGATTATTTATTCCTGCATTGTCTCCCTGCGCATCGTGGAGAAGAAGTAAGCGCAGGCGTAATCGATGGTCCGAATTCGGTCATCTTTGATGAAGCAGAGAATCGTCTGCATGCGCAAAAAGCGCTGTTAGTTGCTTTAATGGCATAAGATTGATAGGTATTGATAGGTAAAGAAGATAAAGGCTAGAAGCATTCGGGGAGGACTTCAACAATGGCAAAAGAAAAAATCGTACTCGCATATTCCGGCGGTCTGGATACGTCGGTCATTCTGAAATGGCTCAAAGAAACTTATGATGCTGAAATCATCGCATTCACCGCAGATATCGGTCAAAAGGAAGAACTGGACGGTTTGGAGGAAAAAGCACTCGCTACAGGGGCTTCCAAAGTGTACATTGATGATCTGCGTGATGAATTCGCCAAGGATTTTATCTATCCGATGTTTCAGGCGGGTGCTTTATATGAAGGACAATATTTGCTCGGAACGAGTATTGCACGTCCATTGATCGCTAAGCGGATGGTCGATATTGCGATTGCCGAGGGAGCAACAGCCATTGCTCACGGGGCAACAGGCAAAGGTAACGATCAGGTACGCTTCGAGCTGAACGCGGCGGCGTTGACGCCGGATATCAAGGTGATCGCACCTTGGCGGCTGGAAGAGTTCCGCAATCAGTTCCCGGGCCGTGCAGAAATGATTGCCTATGCGGAAAAACACGACATTCCGGTAACTGCTTCTGCAGCCAAGCCATACTCCATGGACCGTAATCTGCTGCATATCAGCTATGAAAGCGGCGTGCTGGAGGACCCTTGGTTTGATCCAAGTGCTCCTGAAAATAAAGGAATGTTCTTGCTCAGCAACGCGCCTGAGGACGCTCCTGATGAAGCAGAATATTTGGAGTTGGAATTTGAAGCAGGTAACTGCGTCGCTTTGAACGGAGAACAGCTAAGTCCATTGCAAGTGATGGAAAAACTGAATGAGCTCGGCGGCAAGCATGGTATCGGACGTGTGGATATGGTAGAGAACCGTTTTGTCGGCATGAAAAGTCGGGGAGTCTATGAGACGCCGGGCGGTACTATCCTGTTCACAGCTCACCGCAAAATGGAATCCATCACGATGGATCGCGAGGTTATGAATCTGCGTGATAGTCTGATTACCCGTTATGCTACCTTGGTTTATAACGGTTTCTGGTTCGCACCGGAACGTGTCGCTTTGCAGGCTCTGGTTCATGAGAGTCAGAAAAATGTCAGTGGTACCGTGCGCGTGAAGCTGTACAAAGGCAACGTTATCGGTGCAGGCGTTAAAAGCCCGGTTAGCTTGTACAACCCGGACATTGCAACCATGGAAGCCGACCCGACACAAGCCTACGATCAAGGCGATGCAACAGGCTTTATCCGTTTGAATGCTCTGCGTTTAAAGGTCAACGCGGGCGTAACACAAAATCATAAATAATAATGTAACCTAAAAAAATGTACGGAATGCGGGCCGTTCTTGTCCAAACGACGAGGACGGCTTGTATTGCAGAGAGGGGATCATGCAATGAGTAAGCTATGGGGCGGACGCTTTACGAAGCAAACGAACAAGTTGGTAGAGGAATATACGGCTTCTATCGGGTTTGATCAGGCGTTGGCGGAAGAAGATATTCAAGGCAGTTTGGCTCATGTGGCCATGCTGGGGAAATGCGGAATTATTCCGCAGGAGGATGCAGACACGATCAAGGAAGGACTGCACACGGTCCTGGAGCGTATCCGCCATGGGGAAATTGAATTTTCCGTTTCGGATGAGGATATTCACATGAATATTGAAAAAAATCTAATTGAGGCCATTGGTCCGGTCGGGGGTAAGCTGCACACGGGGCGCAGCCGTAACGATCAGGTAGCAACGGATATGCACTTGTACTTGCGAGGACGTGTAGTATCGCTGGTGGGTATGCTGTATGACGTACAAGCTGCATTAATCGGCCAGGCAAAGGATAATCTGCACACGATTGTACCTGGATACACACACTTGCAGCGTGCGCAGCCTATTTTATTTGCACATCATCTGCTGGCGTATGTGTCTATGCTGGAGCGTGATATTGACCGACTCAAAGACAGCTACAAGCGGATTAACGTGTTGCCGCTCGGTGCTGGCGCTTTGGCCGGAACCACTTTTCCGATCGACCGTCACTTTGTAGCCGAGCAACTGGGGTTTGATGGCGTATATGAAAATAGCCTCGATGCCGTCAGCGACCGGGATTTTATCGTAGAGTTCCTGGCTGGCGCCTCGCTGATTATGACGCATTTGTCTCGTCTGAGCGAAGAATTGGTGCTATGGAGCAGCACGGAGTTTGGTTTTGTCGAGCTGGATGATGCTTTTTGCACAGGCAGCAGCATTATGCCGCAGAAGAAAAACCCGGACGTACCAGAGCTGGTACGTGGTAAAACCGGACGTGTCTATGGAAACCTCGTGGGCTTGTTGACTGTATTGAAATCCTTGCCGCTGGCATACAACAAGGATATGCAGGAGGACAAGGAAGGGATGTTCGATACCGTTGCTACGCTGGAAGGAGCCTTGCAACTGTTCGCACCGATGATCGCCACGATGAAGGTGAACAAGGATCGTATGCGTCAAGCGGTCAACCAGGATTTTTCCAACGCAACGGATATTGCGGACTTCCTGGTCGGCAAAGGGCTTCCATTCCGTCAGGCGCATGAGGTCATTGGCAAAACCGTACTGTATTGCATCCAGCATGGAAAATACTTGCTTGATCTGACACTGGACGAATTCCAGCAGTTTTCGGATCTGTTTGACGAGCGTATCTATGAGGTACTTCAACCAGAAGCGGTAGTGAATGCACGGAATGTATATGGCGGAACCGCTACCGGACAGGTACAGGCAGCTATTGGGCGCAGTGAACAGCTCCTGGCGAATACATCAACATGGTTTGAAGGGCACAAGCCGAAAAATTAATCAGTAAAGAAAGATATTATTCTCTTGCATAGCAGCGGGATGCTGTGTAAAATCAAGTTTTAAGGAATCAGCAATCTAAGTTTCAAAGGCACCGTTCGCGGTGTCTTTTGTGTTTTTTGGGGCATTAATTCATAGTTCCAAATACCTATTAATACACTGGTGTGAAAGTTTCTAGAATTTACATTTTTGTATACTACACCTATGATGATTATGGTAGAATAGCACTAAGTTTTTCATCGAATTACCAATTCAATAGGACAAGAACTATATTCAATAAGTAAATGTCAAGTTACTAGGGGCTCTTTTGATCAGGCGAATTTCATAAATGTGTAAATGAAGGGCTTGAATGAGAACATAGGTATGTCCTGGTTTTTTAGGAGAACGGTAAGTAAAAGCTCTAAAGTAGCGACGTAGCTGAAGGCAGAGTCGGGATGATCCAGGGAGGTATTATGAGAACTAAAAGGACGGCGCGTCAGTTAAAGAGCGCTTGGATCGGTTATCGCGCTTCTGAAGCCGATCAACTGATATCTTCATTGCATGAGGAACGGGTGCAAGCGGAGGAGTTACTGCGTGAGGAGCGGGAACTTTTCCACGCGGCGCTGGAACGGAAAAAGCAGCGGGATGCGGAGTTAAAGCAGCTGCTTGCGGATGCGCTTGCGGAAGAGCGGCGCTGGATTGAAAGGGCGGGAATTCATGGGTGACAAGCTTAGGTGGCAGGTTGGAGGAGTTTCAATTCGCCAAACCAAGAGAAGAATAAAAGAAGAGCGTCAGCGAATCGAACAACTGCAACAACAGCTAGAGGCTCAGCGGTCAGAGCAGGCCCCGGTGCTGTACAAGCTTGATTTTCATATCGAAGAGTTGGAACGGCGACTTCAGGATACAGAACTACGTATCCAGGCGATACAGAACGCCAATGATACAGCAGCAGCTGTGGAACAATTGCTGGATGAAGGGTTACAGGATGGACAGGTGCAGGAGGCTCAAGTCCAATATGCATCTGGGCAGGAACAGGTAGCGGCAGGAACCGCTATGGGCGCTGCTTCCAGTATCTCTGGTACGGAAGGCGAAGAGGCAGTAAGAGGAATGCAGAGCGGACGAAACGGCAAGGCCCGTCTGGGGGATCAACTGGTGGAGAACGGGATGATCACCCGCGATCAGCTGACAGATGCCATCCGCAACCAGAAGCGTTACGGTGGCAGGCTGGGCGATATTCTTGTAGAAATGGGCTTCATTACAGCCGAGCAGCTACAGGAACAGGTTGGCGGCGACGAGTCCAAGGAGCGCCTAGGCGATATGCTGGTTCGTTCCGGCTATATATTACCGGAACAACTGGAGCGTGCACTGGAGTTCCAGGCGAAGAGCGGCGGACTACTGGGAGACATCTTGCTGTCATTGCAAATGCTGGAACCTGCGGATTTGTACCGCGCGATTGCTACACAGAACCGAATCGGGCGAATTGGTGAGGAACTCGCGCTGGATGCGGCGTATAAACTACCCGAGCAAGTGGCGATGGCATATGGCGTGGTCGTCATCCATCAATATATGAACCGTTATATTGTGGCGGTCAGCGATCCACTGCCAGAAGAGCGACGCTTGAAGCTGGAGGAAATTTTGGGTATGCCGGTAGAGCAGGTGCTTGCTACGAAGGAAGAGATGGAGCAGCTCTGGGGTAAAATCTACGGTGAAGAAATGATGCAGGAGAGCACGACCGGGCTATTGGAAAAAGAACCACACAATTCAGCACGGACGACCTTTACAAAGGGACAGCTCTGGGTGTTCGCGGCCATGGGTATGATTACACTGCTCGGTCTCCTCTGGAACAGTTGGAAAACGGTGTTGATCATCAATATGATGATTCAGTTGTTTTATTTTGCGATGACGCTATTTAAGTTTGGCATTATTTATCTCGGTTCCCGGCGTGGGGCGCAGCTTCGTTTTACGAAGGAAGAGGTTGACGCCATGGATGAAAAGAAACTGCCGATCTATACCATTCTTGTACCTATGTATAAGGAAGCGGGCGTGCTTCCGATGTTATTGCGGAATTTGGAGCAACTGGATTATCCAAAGTCCAAGCTGGATGTGCGGCTGCTGATTGAAGAGGACGACATAGAGACGATTGAGCTACTTCGGGAAATGAAGCTGCCGGCCTATTACACGACACTGGTCGTTCCAGACGGTTTGCCGAAAACCAAGCCGAAGGCATGTAATTATGGACTTATTCGGGCACGTGGCGAGTTTGTCGTGATTTACGATGCTGAGGATCGTCCCGATGCTGATCAGCTTAAAAAGGTCATTGCGGCGTTTGATTCACTCCCTGAGCATTATGCGTGTATTCAGGCGAAGCTTAACTATTTTAATAGCACACAAAATTTGCTGACCCGCTGGTTCACTCAAGAATACAGTATGTGGTTCGAGTTACTGCTGCCGGGTATTATGCAGTTAGATACCCCAATTCCGTTAGGCGGCACATCCAATCATTTTCGGGTATCTGTATTAAAAGATATTAATGCGTGGGACCCCTACAATGTAACCGAGGATGCCGATCTGGGCATACGTCTGTATAAAGGCGGCTACAAAACGGCTATTGTCGATTCCCGCACATGGGAGGAAGCTAACAGCCGCGTGGGCAACTGGATTCGTCAGCGGTCACGCTGGATCAAGGGGTATATGCAGACATGGCTGGTTCATATGCGCAATCCGGTTAAGCTGGTGCGCGAAGTGGGCTGGAAAGGCTTTTTCGGCTTTCAGGTGATGATTCTGGCAACTCCGATGTTGCCGTTGCTGAATCCGATTTTTTGGGGGTTGCTTATTTTATGGTTTGGCTGGGAGTTGTCCTTTATTCCCAAGCTATTCCCGGGTTATGTGTATTACCTGGCCAGCGCGGAGTTTTATATCGGTAACTTTCTGTTCGTATTCAGTAATGTGGCCGGAATGTATTGGGTCATCGGGGAACTGGAAGAGCGCGGTGAACGAACATTTTCATACGCGATGGTCAAATACGGGCTACTCTCGCCGTTATATTGGGTACTTATGAGTATAGCTGCGGTGAAAGCCGCTTGGCAGCTCATTACCAAGCCGTTCTATTGGGAGAAGACCACGCATGGTCTGACCGATATGCACGACTTGGATGATACCCCGGCACAGTCCTCCTGAATATGAAGAAAGAAGGAGCAAGAATGGAGACAAAAACACCTTTTTTATCCGTCGTCATTCCCATGTACAATGAAAGCTCGCATCTCGAGCGTTCACTTAAGGTAATTGATGGGGTATTGTCTGTTGTCACCTCACGCTATGAGCTCATCATAGTAGATGATGGTTCCAAAGACGATACGTGGCTTAAGCTGTCCGAATTGTCCCGTCGTATGCCCTCTTTGCTCGCGCTCCGGCTGAGTCGGAATTTCGGTAAGGAGCTGGCGTTGTGCGCAGGTCTGGAAAATGCCTCTGGCGATGCGATTATTGTCATGGACGGTGATTTGCAGCATCCTCCTGAAATGATTGGAGAAATGGTACGTTTATGGCAAAATGAAGGTTATGATTTGGTCGAATGTGTGAAAGAATTTCGGGGAGAAGAGTCGGTGGGCAAAAAGCTCGGTGCTTCATTGTTCTACGCGACCCTGAACCGCTTGACAGGCTTTAATCTCAAGGATGCTTCCGATTATAAGCTACTGGATCGACGAGTGGTGGATGCCTGGATGGCGATGCCAGAGCGGATGCCGTTTTTCCGCGGGATGACAGCCTGGCTAGGTTTCCGCAAAACCCAGATTTCATTCCGGGTGGCTCCACGCGAAGAGGGGCCAAGCCGCTGGAGTCCGTTAGGGCTGATTCGACTAGCAGCAGAAGCGATCGTTTCATTCTCGACAGTACCGTTGCGGGTAGTAAGTCTGATGGGCCTCATTTTTATGCTGATTTCAGTCGTATTGGGGATTCAGACCTTAATGCGCAAATTAACGGGTGACGCTGTGACCGGTTTTACCACTGTGATTTTGCTGCTCTTGATAATTGGCAGTGTACTCATGCTGTCGATTGGAGTGGTAGGAGAATATATTGCCGCCATATATCACGAAGTTAAAGCTAGGCCTCGCTATCTGATAGCAGATAAACGGGCGAATGCTGACCGATTGTGGGTGGACAGGGAGTTTAATCAACATGATCAGACGTTCATATCTAAAGTATCCAATCATTAAATACGGTATTGTGGGATTGCTGGGTACAGGTATCCATGTGGGTGTGCTTGTGCTACTGGTGGAGCTGTTTACGGTACCAGCAGTAATGGCTACTACAATCGGATTCGTAGTTACATTGCTCGTTTCGTATGTGCTGAACCGAAACTGGACGTTCGAGCCTACCGGCGAGAGAAGCCGCACCCAGTTTCTTAAATATTTATTGGTCTGTACCTGTGGCTTGCTCTTAAATGCCGCTCTGATGTACGTGACCATTCACTGGATCGGTTGGTCGTATCTGATCGGTGAAGTACTAACTACCATCATCGTGCCTGTTCATAATTATTTCTGGAACCGCTACTGGATCTTCTCCGTTCCGCAACAGCGTCAGAAAGAGGTTTCATGATTTTAAGAAAACACGGAAAATTTCTATCATTGTTTGCTTGTATTACTGCTCTTGAACTGGCCGTGGGTGTGTATTTTGCATGGTATCTTGGTTATATGCATACCGATGCGCTCAGTCGAGTGGCTAACGCATTTTATGTGCTATACAGTCGTGACCCACACTTGGGTGCTATCGGGTTTGTATGGAATCCCCTGCCCAGTTTGATGGAACTGATTGTGCTGTTGTTTTATCCTTTATTTCCAGTACTCGCTTCCCACGGGCTGGCTGCAGTGATTGTGAGCAGCCTGTTTGCAGGGGCGAGCGCGGCATTATTGTATGCGACGGGCAAACAGTTGGGGCTTCACGGTGCAACCAGCTTGCTGATTGCGCTATTATTTTCACTGAATCCATTTATGTTTCTGTTTGGCTTCAACGGCTTAAGTGACTCGCCATATATCTTTTTCATCCTGTTGACAGTGAGTCGATTTTGTATGTGGTTGAAGGATCGCAAGGCGGCGAATTTGATCGTATCCGGTTTTGCGCTTGCACTGGCTTTTTGGGTACGCTATGAAGCGGTTCCGCTTGGCGTTGCGATGGCTTTGGGTGTATTGCTGACGATCTTTTTTCTGCATAGGTGGCGTACAAACAGAGAGATGTTTAGAACGGAATTGTCTTTAAAAGAGCGCCTGTACAAGGTGGAAGCGACATGGCTTCTATTGTTGTTGCCACTTGTTTTTTCCGGTCTGCTGTGGCTCTTTTTTAACTGGATTATCATGGGCGATCCGCTTTACTTTTTACGCTCGCAATATTCCAATTCCACACAATCAGCGGCTTTGTTAGAGGATCAACGCTTTGTGGCCATGTTTGCCCACCCTGTGCTGATGCTAAAGTTTATCGGGCAACGAACCTTATGGTATGCTGCTCCGTTGATTGCCATTTTGCTCATACGTTTGTTGGACAAACGTCTGTTGAGTTGGAGCACGCTTACGCTATTAGCAATCTTTTTATCGGTGCCTGGACTTCAGCTTTTGCTGATGCTCAAGCACTCTTCTTTTGGGTGGTTCCGATATTTTATGTATGTGTTCCCGATTACGGTTGCCTGGTTGCCGTATGAGCTAAGTTTATTGAAGGGGAAAATGAGGGGGATCGGAATCTCTCTGGTAACAGCAGGAATGTTGGTAACAGCAGGCTTGTTATCCTACGCACTGACGAACCCCGCGATTGCAGCAGATGAACACAGCTATTTGACGCATAGTGGTAATGAAAGCTACGAACGTCAAATTATTGAGCGGAAAATAGCGCCGTGGCTGGATGAGCATTATGGTTCATCTCTCATTTTGACAGATTCTTATGCCGCCTATCCGATCATTTTGAGCAGCAAAATCCCGAAGAAGTTTATGATTACGAGTGATTTTGATTTTGGGGAATCTTTAATGGATCTGCCTGCTTCCAAGGTGGATTATGTCTTGGTCACGCGCTTGGTGGATGGGGTACCGCTGGATCAGGTAAATCGGAACTATCCTGATTTGTTCGAAAAGGGAGCGTCGTGGGCCTCACTGGTACATGACTTTGACGGGCAGTGGCGACTGTACAAAATAGAGCATGAAGAATCGAAATAATTATTATATTTTAGTGCATCGTAGCGGAGGGAAGAATACAGCTGTAGGGTGTGAGTGGGCTACAGCTGTATCACCGCAAGAAGTTTGAGGGGGAACGAGAGGAATGTCCTTTCGCAAATGGTCTGCAAGCAGATGGATGGCTATAGGTCTGTTTGTATTTATACTTGCATTGGAGTTGTCTGCGGGCATCTATTTCAGCTATGTTCTGGGATATATGCACACAGACGCGCTCAGTCGCGTAGCTAATGCATTTTATGTGTTGTACAGCCGTGACCCGCATCTGGGCGCAATCGGATTTATCTGGAATCCACTACCTAGTCTTCTGGAAATGGTGATTCTACTGCTGTATCCAATCTTTCCGGCATTAGCTACCTATGGATTGGCTGCTGTCATTCTTAGTGCTACCTTTGCCGCTTTGACCGCTATGCTGCTGTATCGGGCTGGGGTCAGAACAGGGCTTAGCTCAGGGATGAGCATCATGCTGGCACTGCTGTATGCACTGAATCCGTTTATTTTACTGTTTGGTGCCAATGGGCTGAGCGATTCGCTATACATATATTTCATTATGATGACGGTGATTGAGTTTGCATTGTGGCTCAAGGATCGCATGACGGCAAGCCTGATTGTTTCTGGATTAGCGCTTGCCATGGCGTTCTGGACTCGCTATGAAGCGGTTCCTCTGGGCGTGGCAATGGCGGGTGGAGTGGTATTGGCGATCATGTTTCTACATCGAAACATAGGCAGACGTGAGCTGGCCTTGCGAGAAAAACTGCACAAGGTCGAGGCAACTTGGTTACTGCTTCTGCTCCCCGTGGTCTTTTCCGGGCTGTTGTGGATTTTCTTCAACTATCTCATTATGGGGAATGCTTTTTACTTCCTGAATTCGGAGTATTCGAACACAGCTCAATCGGCAGAGCTGCTGAATGATGATAAGTTTGTAGAGATTTTCTCCAATCCGCTGGTGGCCTTGAAATTTATTGCTTCCAAAACACTCTGGTATTCGGTACCGTTGTTTGCTATTCTGTTCATTCGTCTGTTGAGTGGACGCTTGTTCCGATGGGGAACACTGATTATTTTGCTGCTGTTCCTGTCAGTGCCGGGGTTGCAGTTTTTACTTATGATGAAGCAATCTTCGTATGGGTGGTTTCGTTATTTTATGTACGTGTTCCCAATTACTGTAGCTTGGTTGCCTTATGAGCTGAGCCAGCTTCAGGGACGATGGCGGAGGGCAGCCTTTGGTCTGGTGTCGGTCAGTCTGCTGCTTACCGCTGGATTACTTTCCTATGCGTTGACTCGCCCGGATATTGCACCGGATGAGAACAGCTTTCTCACACGAACGGGTAATGTGAACTATGTGAGACAGGAGTCAGATCGTAAGATTGCCGTCTGGTTGGATGAGCATCTGCCGAAGTCTACCATTATGACCGATTCGGCTTCAGCCTACACCATGATTGTCTACAGCCAATATCCCAAACGCTTCCTGATCACCAGTGATTATTCGTTCAATAAGGCATTAAGTTATCCGCAGGATAACCATGTGGATTATATCCTTGTACCTAAGATCATGTCAGGCATGCCACTGAGTAAAATCAATATGGTATACCCGAATTTATATGAAAAAGGCGCTCCTTGGGTCCAGCTTGAACGTGAGTTTAACGGTGAGTGGCGCTTGTACAAGGTGCTACCCAAGTCACTAACTAAAGCCTCTCCCTCGACGGAGACCACGACAAATCCGTAATGTGCAAAAAAATCCCCGAGCCTATCCCTTCGCCATGGTGCGATGAGGGAAGCTGCGGGGATTTTTTAACCTGTTTAGTGCTCTTTGAGTGGTAGCCACGCCAGTACATCCTGAATTTTCGCGTCCCAGTATCCCCATTCATGAGCCCCAGGACCTTCTTCGTAGGTCAGCGGAACTCCGGTAGTATTACATGTTTCACGGAAAGCCTGATTTCCCTTATATAGGAAATCCTCCGTGCCGCAGCATTGGTAAAGCCGGGGAAGCGAGGTCCCCAAGGCAGCATGACGTTGTAACAGTTCCAGCAAGTCGTGATCCGTTCCACGTATTTCATCTGGACCAAAAATGTTAAGCCACTCCGCTGGACTCATCGCATTTTGCATAGGATCGGTGCGTGATGCGTGTAAATCCATGACTCCCGAAAGGCTCGCAGCGGCTGCAAAACGCTCTGGATGCTGGAGTGCCAATTTAAAAGCACCATATCCACCCATAGAAAGCCCGGCTACAAAATTGTCTTCACGCTTGTCGGACAGAGGAAAGAATGAACGTGCCAAAGACGGCAATTCTTCACTGATAAAGGTCCAATAAGCCGCTCCTTGCTCCATATTCGTATAGAAACTCCGATGTACCTGGGGCATGACGACAGCTAGGCCCAATGAGGCGACATAGCGTTCAATGGAGGTTCGACGCAACCAGGTTGAATCATCGTCCGACAGGCCATGCAGCAAATATAGCGTCGGATGTGGCCCGGTTCCTTGCTTGCCCTCTAGTCCGATTTGCGAACGGGTTGCCTGAGGAAGAATAACATTCATGGATGTGCTCAGACCTAGAACTTCCGAATAAAACTGACATTGAATAAGAGCCATAAGAAGACCTCTTTCCTAGGGTTTTGTGACCTCATTGCGGTGTTCCAGCATATGACCGAGTATTCATTCAGTATACCTTAGCCTGTCTAAATATACATATCCAAGTGAATAACTAGGTATTAAGTCCCGTTTCTTATTTATCCTACATTAGGTGGGGGTATGGTTATATGGGACGATTTTTTTAATTTGGGGGTTATTTGGGTTTGATTTCTGGTAAAGTGTTTAAAAAAGAATGATGAATCCAATCAGAGGAGGAATTTATAGCATGGGAAAAAAGTTAAGAAACACAGTTACAGGTGTATTGAGTACAGGTCTTATTCTTAGCGCATTCAGTGCAGCGGCAGCTGCTCCCCAAACTACAAGTGGACATTGGGCAGGAGATCAGGTGCAACGCTGGTCAGCCACAGGGCAATTGGACGGGGCGGTAAAACCAGATGCGGCAATCACACGTGCAGAATTTATTGTTCTTCTGAATCGCAGCTTGGGAACGTTCACACAGGAAACTCCAGCAGTGACAGACGTAACATATGCGGGTGGTGTGAAAGTAAACGGTAATGGAAGCAGAACGTTCACAGATGTTCCAGCTTCGCACTGGGCATACAACGAGCTGACAAGTGCCGTGAATGCAGGCTACATAAGCGGCTATGCAGATAACAAGCTCAAACCAAATGGTAAGGTAACACGTCAAGAGGCTGCGGCTATCGTAGGCAAAGCTATTGGACTGACTGCGGGTAACGCAGCAGATGTTACTAAATTCATTGACTCCGACAAAATTGGGTCTTGGGCGAAGAAAAGTGTAGCGGCAGCTGCGGAGCAAAAAATCATCAACGGTTATCCGGATGGTAAATTCCAGCCACTGAAGTCGCTGACTCGTGCAGAGGCGATTGCTATTCTGGACGCTGCTTCCGGTTACAACCTGAGCTCTGTCGATAATCTGACGACGACTCCTGGTGGAACGGTGACGGACTCCACATACAGCAACGTGACAGATTCCACTTATGGTAACACGTCAACTACTTCTGGTAGCGAAACAGGAGATAGCAGCACAAGTACCAGCACAGATAGCACGACTACGGACAACTCTACAACAATAGATACCAACACAGATACAGACACAACTACGGATACGACTACAGATAGCACTACAGACACAGCTACTGACGCAGTAGCAACTACGGAAGCTCTGAAAGTCAACAATGTGTATGATGGAGAAGGTACAATTACGGGGACAGCTAAAGCAGGTTCCACAGTAACCGCCTATTCCAACGAACTGCCTATCGGTAGTGCAGTAGCCAAAGATGATGGCACATTTAGTATCAGTGTGCTTGCTCAAAAAGCAACGGTTAGGCTGGTAATCAAAGCTGAAGATGCAGACGGTAACGAAAGTGAGCCTGTAGAAATTTCTGTTTTGGGTAAACGCAGCGAGTAATTTATAGCTAAAATCCCCCTTTCACTCTGCCTGGAACAAGTCCAGCCGACAGTGGAAGGGGGATTTTTTGTTTATTCGCTTATACCGTCCTCGACAATAGATTTCTCGGGTTCACGTGTTTGTGGCTCAGACGATGTGCCACCGCCATAACTAGCTATAATGCGTTGCTGCGCTCGATACGTATCGCGGCTGATTCGGGTGCGATCTACAGTTTTTCCGTCTACCTTTTTTACCCGGAATGTTTCTACCACATACCCTTCTTTGCCTTGCCGAAGTACTTGATAGAAGCCGGGGGAAAGTGAGTCATTACGGAGTCTCTTCTCCGGTATGGGAAGTACGCGAACCGTATGGGATTCCAGTTCATACGAAACATTGGATGGAAATGTACCAAAAAATTTAACAGTAAGCGTTCGGTTTTGGACAGCGGCACGAAGCAGTAAATGCTTGCCTGTATTGTTTCTAAAACGAAAATTAATGGACCCTGTAGCAAAAGTCGCATCCTGACCTTTGGGGAGGTAGCTGACTGGCAAAGAATGGTTGCGGCGCTCAACAATGTCCAAGCCGACTCGCAGCGCTGCATTATACACCGTGCTGGATACCTGACAAATCCCGCCGCCTATGCCGGACTCCAACTGACCGTTGACGATCACTGGAGCTTCACGAAAGCCATGAGTGCGCTCAGCCTTGGCGATCAATTGACCGTAGTCGAATATGTCGCCTGGCTTAAGAATTAGACCATCAACGGTGCTTGCCGCTGAATTAACGTTATACACGCGTCCTTCCGAGCTACTGCCGAGACTGGTGGAGAACTGTACGATTTTGCGCTCAATCCCTTCGTTCCGTAGACTGTCCACCGAAATTTTCGGTTCCAGCTGACGGAAAGGTAATTCCACTCGTACGGGCTCTTCCGAAGCGGTAAAATCCTTGGGCAGCGCCTTATCTAGTGCAGCGTCCAATCTGGGCCAATCTAGGCGTCGGGCAGAGCGCCCTGGAATATAACGAACCTGATCATTCCCGTCAATCTGACGCACAGCATTGATAGGCATGCCGTATCGTTGCTCCTCCCAATCGGCTCCGAATCGGGCCCTTAATATCTCCTCCTGTCGGAAAGATATGATAGACCATTCTTTTTCGAAGCTAAAACGTGTCTGCACACGAGTCCATAGATGCTCCGAGCTGAGTGCCTTCACGGCATTCCGAAATGCCTCCGCTTTATAATGAATTCCTGCTTCCCCAAGTGTAAGTTTTATATCCTGTGCACTGCTGTCACTGTCCGTCAGAAGCAGTCGACGTTGCTTCAATGCATCCAATTTTTTATCCACCAGCTGAAGAGCGGCTGTGTGATCCATGCTTCCTACGTTCATTCCTCCGACCCTCACTCCCTCCGGCAGCGTTTGTCTGTCGGCGTACAGATGAAGTCCTCCCCACAACATGGCCAGCGCCAGAACACCAGACCATATCCAAATGACAGATAAATGAATTTTTTTCATAATGCAGATGTCTCCTGTCTGATAAGCTTGATAGCGATTCGTGTGCCATAATATTCATATATATGTGCCAAAAGCAGAAAACTTTCGGTACTATTTAGGTAACAAATTTGTTACAATGATAAACGGTATGATGAAATAGAGAAGTTTTTAAAGGAAATGCATGGAATATGTCGAATGGATATTAGGTTATGCGTAATATGATTAAGCAACGGGAAGTGATCGAGTGATTGAAATGCAGGATGTGTGGAAGACCTATACTAACGGAACCCACGCACTTCAAGGAGTATCGGTCAGAATTGACCGTAATGAATTTGTATACGTAGTCGGCCCGTCTGGAGCGGGGAAATCGACTTTTATGAAGCTTATTTATAGAGAAGAAGTACCTACCAAGGGGCAAATTTCAGTTAATGGTTTTAATATTGGGAAGCTTAAGCAGCGTAAAATTCCCTACGTTCGTCGTAACATCGGAGTCATTTTTCAGGATTTCCGGCTTTTGCCGCGTTTGACGGCTTATGAGAATGTGGCTTTTGCTATGGAAGTTATTGAAGCTCCCAAGAAGCTGATTCGCAAACGGGTACCAGAAGTGCTTGAACTGGTTGGCTTGAAAACAAAAATGAATCGTGAGCCTGCCCAGCTTTCCGGTGGGGAGCAACAGCGTGTAGCAATTGCACGGGCGATCGTGAACAATCCTTCCGTGATCATTGCCGATGAACCTACGGGAAATCTGGACCCCGAAACATCGTGGGAGATCATGCAGTTGCTGGACGAAATTAATTTTCGGGGCACGACTATTGTAATGGCGACCCACAATAAGGACATCGTGAACTCCATGCGTAAACGTGTCATTGCCATTGAAAATGGCAACATCGTAAGGGATCAGGTAAGAGGGGAGTACGGATATGACTTTTAACACCTTCTTACGTCATGTGCGGGAAGGTTTCAAAAACATATTCCGCAATGGCTGGATGTCCGTGGCATCCGTCACCTCGATTATTGTGTCATTACTTATATTGGGCGTATTTATCATGCTGGTGCTCAACGTCAATTCCCTGGCTGATCAGGCAGATAGTCAGGTGGAGGTTAACGTATTTCTGGAGCTAAATGTAGAGCAGAACATGCGTGAAACGCTGCAAAAGGAAATTGCGGCGATGCCGGAAATCAGCAAAACGACCTTTGTGACTAAAGCTCAGGGTTTGGAGGAGCTGCGCAAAGATTTGGGAGACAGCGGCAAGGAGCTGCTGGAGGGTTTTGACAAGGACAGCAATCCACTCCCGGACAAAATTGTGGTAGAGGTTATTGAACCAACAACGGTTCCATTTGTGGCCGAAAAGATTGAGAAGCTGAATACGTTGCATCCAGAGAAGCCGATTTTAAAGGTTCGTTATGGAAAAGGCACCGTAGAGACACTCTTTACAATTACGAAGCTCATTCGTAATGTAGGCTTTATATTCGTCGCCGGACTGGCGATCATGTCCATGTTCCTCATCTCGAATACGATTCGCGTGACCATATTGGCACGACGCAGAGAGATTGGCATTATGAAGCTGGTCGGTGCAACCAACTTTTTTATACGCTGGCCGTTTTTTATCGAAGGCGCGCTTATTGGTCTCATTGGTTCCCTTATTACTGTAGGTATTTTATTTACGGGCTATCAGCGTTTGCTGACTGCCGTTCAGGGCGATATAGCTCTGAATATGTTGAAGCTAATGCCACTTGAAGGCATTTGGATTCAGTTGAGTGCATTGCTGATTATTTTGGGGATGCTGGTCGGAATTGTTGGCAGTACCCTGTCCATGCGCAAGTTCTTAAAAGTATAAAGAAGCGTTGGCTGGACGTCGTGTTCGATATCAATTAGAACGGGGAAGCCCGGTGTTATTTTGCGATAAAGGATGGGGAGTGCAAGTTGAAAAAAACAGGATCTGTGTTGGCCGCTACCTTGGTAGCCGCATTGCTAATCCAGCCTTCTGACGGATATGCCAAAAGCATGAGTGAAATCAATTCGCAGCTGAACCAATTGGAAAAGCAGGCCCAATCTGCCAAGCAACAACAGAAAAAGGCTGCTCAAGATAAACAGTATGCTGAACATTACAAAAATAAAACCGTGCAAAACCTGAAAATTGTGCTTGCTCAGATTAACAGCGTCAGTGATCAGCTAACTCGTGTTGCGGTTCAGATTGATCAAACGGAAGATAATCTGCGTGCGACTAAAAAAGATTTAGCCGAGGCCATTGATCGTATCCAGTCACGGGAAAAAATGCTGGAAACCCGTGTGCGCTTGATGTATACGGATGGAACCGTCTCATATATGGACGTGCTGATGTCTTCGTCCAGTTTTAGTGACTTTCTCAGCCGGGTAGATTCCCTGAAAACGATCGTGGAGCAGGATCAAATCCTGTTGGACGAGCATAAAAAGGACAAGGCATTGGTCGTAAGCAAGAAGAAACAGCTGGACACGGAATATAAAAATGCCAAGAAGCTGTATGCGCTCAAGCAGGACGCTAAAGCAGAACTGAATTCGAAGGAAAAAGAGAAGCAAAGACTGATTTCCAATTACGATCATGATATTGCTGAGTCAGATGAAATCAGCGAAGAGCAAAATGACATGCTGGTAGCACTCGCTAACAAACGTGTGGGTCTGGTGCAGGAGAAGAACAAGCTTAGAGCGGAGCAGGCTGCCAAAGCAGCACGCGCTAGAGCGGCTGCACGTGCGGCTGAAGCCAAACGATATGCATCTTCATCCTCAGGTGCCGCCTCGAATTCAAGCCATGCGGCAGCCAGTACGTATACAGGTGGAACAGGCACGTTGGCTACACCTGTATCCCATTACCGACTTTCATCTACTTTTGGCATGCGGGTACATCCGATTACCGGTAAGCTTAAAGGCCACACAGGTGTTGATATGGCGGCTCCGCAGGGAACCGATATTCATGCAGCCGAAGATGGTGTTGTCATTGTTGCCGAATGGTGGAGTGGCTATGGAAACACAGTTGTGATTGACCATGGAGACGGACTATGGACCCTATACGGACACATTCGCAATGGCGGTACGGTGGTTCATACGGGGCAGACTGTGAAACGTGGTCAAAAAATTGCAGAAGTTGGTTCGACGGGCAATTCCACAGGACCTCACTGTCATTTTGAGGTGCGCGAAAATAACAAACCTGTAAATCCGATGAACTATTTATAGTAGATAAGGTAAGCCCTATTTATAGCCATTACGGTTGTAGATAGGGCTTTGCTGTAATGGTTAATATCCGATGAAGAACATGTGCATTGAGACACAGAGTAGGATACAATTAACATATTCCGTACAAGCTAGACGTATACTTCGTGGATGGATATGCGTTGTAAGGCAATAGGATACAAGATAATGAGAAGGCGGTGGACGATTAGATGTTGAAAAAAAGTACAGCGATACTCTTGATGGTGATCGGGCTGCTTGGCGGCAGTCTGCTCACTTTTGCCTATACTGGAACGACTACAGTAGGGAACAGCGCTCTGGGCGAAGGACTGCTGGCGAGTGTGACAGGTAGCAGTTCTACCTCCAGAAGTGATATCCGCAAAATTGAGACGGCGATGGACTTGATTCAAGGACAATATTATCAGGATGTGGATCGTACCAAGCTGGTGGATGGCGCCATCAATGGTATGATGGAGTCGCTCGGTGACCCGTATTCCTCTTATATGGGTAAAGAAACTGCACAACAATTCGAGCAATCCATAGAAGGTTCTTTTACCGGGATCGGAGCTGAAGTAGCAGCGGAAAACGGGAAAGTAGTTGTAGTCACGCCAATTAAAGGCTCCCCGGCAGAGAAGGCAGGATTACGCTCTAAGGATATTATTTTGTCTGTTAATGGTGAAACACTGGACGGATTGGATCTAAACAAGGCTGTTTCCAAAATCCGTGGACCTAAAGGCAGTCAGGCGAAAGTCAAAATTCAGCGCAGTGGCTCTCCTGATCCGCTCGAATACACGATTACCCGTGACAGCATTGATATGGAAACTGTAACGGCTCATATGGAAAGCGACGGTGTAGGCGTCATCACGATCACCCAGTTCTCCTTGAATACAGCAGAACGTTTCAAGGAAGAGTTAGCGAAGCTCGAAAAACAAGGGCTTAAAGGGCTCGTCATTGACGTGCGTAATAACCCGGGCGGCGTGCTTTCCGTAGTCATTGATATTGCACAGCAATTTGTACCTTCTGGCAAAACGATTGTACAAGTGGAAGACAAGAATCAGAAGCGTGAAGAAGAGAAATCCAAAGGTTCACGCAAAAATTATCCTGTGACTTTGCTAATGAATAAAGGTAGCGCAAGTGCGTCCGAAATTCTGGCAGGTGCTCTCCAGCAATCAGCGGGTGCCGTGTTGATTGGGGAAAATTCCTTTGGTAAAGGTACTGTACAAACCAGCTATGACAAGCAAATGGGTGACGGTAGCCTGCTCAAAATCACGATTGCCAAATGGTTAACGCCAAATGGAACGTGGATTCATAAAAAAGGGATTAAGCCGAATATCGCGGTGGAACAGCCTGAATACTTCACAGTAGCACCGCTGAACAAGGAAAAGTCCCTGAAATACAATATGAATAGCAGTGATGTGAAAAATGCACAAATCATTCTACAAGGCTTGGGTTACAACCCAGGTCGCGAGGATGGCTATTTTGACAAAGTAACTGAAAGCTCTGTTATTGCTTTTCAAAAACAAGCGAAGCTGACGGCTAGCGGCATCATTGATGCGAAGACAGCAGCAGCGATGGAAGCCAAGCTGATTGAGAAAATTCGTGATCCGAAAAATGATAATCAACTCAAGCAGGGGATTGAAGAGATTCGGAAGGAAATGAAGACAAGCGTAGCGAAATAATAGTGAGGCTACAACAAGGGGGCTGGAAACAGCCTCCTTTTATATTGGGATTTATTTGCAGTCTGTCGGTTTGTCTTCCCTACGTTGGCAATTTCATATAGAATAAATGGATATGAAATGTACGTGATCCGCTATACAGCGGGCCAGGGGCATAAGGAGTGTGAATGGACTTGGAATGGGCATTACAATGGGGATGGAGCGTCTTAAATGCTTGCTTGTACCTGCTTTTGCAGCCGTTTTATTATATCTCAATACTCATTGTAGCACTTGGTTATCGTCGGCAAATGCTGCTGGAGCGCAAGCTATTTCATACCAAAATGCATAGCTGGGCTTCACAGACCTGGCGTGTCGTATGGAGTGGTTTGCTTGCTGGAATGGCGCTATCTGCTCTGGGAATGTTCGTCAGCGTGCATCTGAACTCGGCTTCCATCGTATGCCTGTGGGTAGCGACATTACTGCTCATGCTGGTACGCGTCCGTTACCTGTGTCTCGCTTATTCGGTAGGTCTGCTAGGTGTGGTTCAATTTTTCCTAAACGTGGCCAGTGGCTGGCAACCTGGAGGAGCGCTCGGAACATCAGTAGCAGCTATCCGCGGATTGGATATTCCAGCACTGTTGGTGTTGGTCGCCGTGCTGCATGTGGCTGAGGCGCTGTTGGTTCGCTGGCAAGGGGGGAAGGCGGCCACTCCGCTGTTTGTCGAGGGCAAACGGGGAAGATTGGTTGGCGGCTATCGTATGGAAGACCTCTGGCCCATTCCGTTGTTGTTGCTGGTACCGACTCAGGGAGGATTTACGCTTCCCTGGACACCTTTGTTCGGCGGCGATGCCGGAACCGGGTATATGCTGGCAGCCTTGCCAGTCCTGATGGGCTTCAGCAGCGTGACGCTAGGCCAGCTACCACGACAGAAGGCGGTACTTACTTCGAACCGTTTGCTCCTGTATAGTGTGGCTTTACTTCTGCTGAGCTTGCTGGCTGCATGGTGGAGTCCGCTGATATTGTTAGCAGCGTTATTCTCCTTTCTGGCTCATGAGGCGCTGATCTGGTATGGTAATATAGAGGAAAGTCGTCTTAGCCCGATGTTTGTCCATCCGGAGCAAGGGATGCGTGTTCTCGCTGTGCTGCCAGACAGTCCGGCGACAGCCATGGGCATACTGCCGGGCGAGGCCATTTACCGCGTGAATGGGATTGTTGTGAATACCCGTGCCGAGTTACACCAGGCCTTGCAGATCAACTCTGCTTTTTGTAAGCTGGAGGTACGCAATCTGCAGGGCGAGAGCAAGTTTGTGCAGCGAGGCATGTACGATGGCGATCATCACCAGCTAGGGGTTGTGCTTGCACCTGATGCAGACGCGAGCTGGGCCGTATCCATACAGCCAGCCTCCATCTACCGGATTGTTGCCATGCACATAGGCGCACGCCGACGTAAAGCTGGACAGGCATCGCAGGCAGAGAAGGCACATTTGGATACCATGGACAAATAGATGTTACAACAAGAGGGTAGTCATTATTTGATTAGAGTCGAATAAGACTACGCTCTTTTTATATGCCGACAGTAGCCTGCTTGAAATCAATATTCTGATCGGTATACAATGAATATGTAATAAGAAGCGTTGATGAACCGAATGCCTATCATGTGTGTCAAGCAGGGAGAGGAAAAGATGAACGCGATCCACTTTATTCGAGAGTACATCAGGCATCCACGCAGCGTAGGCGCTGTTATACCCAGCTCAAGACAGTTGGCCAAACAAATTGCCACACCGATTTACTTTGACAAAGCATCGTGCATTATTGAATATGGTGCAGGAACCGGTGTGTTTACGCAAGAGCTTATTTTGAACAAGCGTCCAGAAACGCTACTTTTAGTGATTGAAGCTAATGAATCGTTTTACAAAACGCTACAAAGCAAGTACGGACACTTGGAGAGGGTACACATTATTCATGGATCGGCTGAGCATGTAGCTCAGTATATACGACAGTATGAGGTCCCAAAAGTGGATTATGTCGTGTCAGGGCTCCCTTTCACCAGCTTGCCCGCTGCATTATCCAGCCTCATTTTGGGACAAACGGCTGAGGTTTTGGGCCAGGAAGGCAAATTTATTACGTTCCAGTACAGCAAGGTCAAACACAATTTTTTTCGCACCTTTTTTGCTGACATTCAGATTAAAAAGGTAAACTGCAATGTCCCGCCCGCTTATGTGTTCACTTGCAGCCTGTAACTTTGCAGCTATGTAGAGGATTAGAATAAATACGAATGTGAATATACGGATGATTATGAGAAGACTTGGTCAGCGTCATTGAGATGCTGAAACGGTCTTTTTTTGTTGTACACTTTCATAGATATATAAGAAGGGGATATGTTAAAAAGCAAAATTCATTTAAGGAATCATATTTTAAAATGGGGCTTAACCTATATATTACATAAGATGGAACCTGCTAGATTTTTGTAAGATTCATGATAAATCTGAACTTTTGTTAAAGGAGATTTATATATGGTAAAACCGCTGATATTCATGCGTTGGTGTGAGTACTATAAGTTAAGTGACCGTGAAACGGATTTTGTGTCTTTTTTTATGATGAATTTCTCGGCTGCCCGTTCAGGCAATCAACCGAAGCTTAGGGAGCAGTTTGTTGAAATTCAGAAAAAAGCCTTTCCTGAGTACCCGTTTGATATTACCCCGGAAGAACTGGATTACTCCAAATTCGAAGGCTTGATGAAGCAAGTGTTGAAAATTCATTTTGACACGGCCGAGCTGCTATACTCCTTTTATCTCCAAAAACTGTGCGCACCTTTGGCAGAATACATTTTATCCACTGGAGAATCAGAGCCTGCACGCATCTATTATAAGCTTATTCAAAAGGATAAAGTGCGCTAGGTAAGACAGTGTGGATGAGCAAGAGCTATTGGGATACCTCAAGCTATATGGTTATTTAAGAAATTAATACTATCTAATTAAAACAATAGTTAAAAATGTCAATATACCTTTGTGTTAAGGTAATATTATAAATCCAGTTTCAAAGAAAGAGGGTGTTGTTCTCGGCTGGAACATTTCAAGCACGGATATGACGCTGCAACGGAACGATAAGCTCGTTTGGGGACAGGGAAGGGGCCTTAAAGCCTCAAGGAGGGGCATTCTTATGGGTGCCGCTCTTTTTAAATTGAAGGGAGGAAGCGGCATGAAGGCGAAAAATAGTAGTAGTATTTGGTCCAAACGTTCCAAATGGCTGCCTGTCGTCATGGCATGCACGATTATAGTAGGGGGTGCTCTACCGACTCCAACTGTAGTTCACGGTCAAACGGCAAAGACTGTTACCATTAAAGTCGATACATCCAAGGATCGTAAGCCTATTAGCCCTTATATTTATGGTACGAATCAGGAGTTGGCAGGCGATGAGAATCTGACTGCCAGACGACTTGGTGGCAATCGAATGACCGGATATAACTGGGAAAACAATATGTCCAATGCAGGAAGCGACTGGATGCAGTCCAGCGATAGCTATTTATGCGACAACGCCGGATTGACAAAAGTCGAATGTGAAAAGCCAGGTGCGGTGGCAACCTCGTTTCACGATCAATCGCTGAAGCAGGGCACTTATTCTTTAGTTACGCTGCCGATGGCCGGTTATGTGGCCAAGGATGGAAACGGAAGTGTGCAGGAAAGCGAAAAGGCTCCTTCCGCTCGGTGGAATGAGGTCGTAAACGCTAAAAAAGCGCCGTTTCAATTGCAGCCTGATCTGAAAGACAATCAGGTTTATGCGGATGAATTCGTCAACTTTTTAGTAAAAAAGTATGGCTCTGCTTCAACAAAAACAGGTGTGAAAGGATACTCGCTCGACAATGAACCCGCTCTCTGGTCGCATACGCATCCGCGCATTCATGGTGAAAAGGTCGGAGCGAAAGAGTTGGTAGAGCGGTCGGTAAGTTTATCCAAAGCCGTTAAGGCGGTTGACGCGAGTGCGGAAATTTTTGGGCCCGTTCTTTACGGTTTTGGCGCCTATAAAGATCTTCAAACTGCACCTGATTGGAACTCTGTAAAAGGCAACTACAGCTGGTTCGTGGACTATTACCTCGATCAAATGCGCCTCAGTTCGCAAGCTGAAGGCAAGAGATTGCTGGATGTTTTCGATGTGCACTGGTATCCTGAAGCGATGGGTGGAGGCATACGAATTACGAATGAGGTAGGCAATGACGATACGAAGAAAGCCAGAATGCAGGCGCCTCGTACCTTGTGGGACCCGACCTACAAGGAAGATAGTTGGATCGCTCAATGGAACAGTGAATTCTTGCCTTTACTGCCTCGATTAAAGCAGTCGGTGGATCAGTATTACCCGGGAACCAAGCTGGCCTTGACTGAGTATAGCTATGGCGGCGAAAATGATATTTCCGGCGGTATCGCTATGACCGATGTGTTGGGCATCTTGGGCAAAAACGATGTTTATATGGCAAACTACTGGAAGTTAAAGGATGGTGCCAACAACTACGTTAGTGCCGCTTACAAGCTTTACCGCAATTATGACGGAAAAAGCTCTACTTTCGGTGATATCAGCGTTAACGCGCAAACGTCGGATATTGTTAATAGCTCGGTGCATGCTTCCGTAACGGATGCATCCTACAAAGAACTGCACCTCGTTGTCATGAATAAAAGCATGGACAGTGCATTCGACGCCCAATTTGATCTTTCCGGTGAGACGACTTACGGTTCCGGTAAAGTATGGGGCTTCGACAAAAATAGCTCGCAAATTAAAGAAGCAGCGCCAATTACACAAATTTCAGGCAACCGCTTTACCTATACAGTACCGCCTTTGACGGCTTATCACATCGTCTTGACTGCTGGCAATGATACGTCTGTGCCACCTGTGGAAGGTCCTGAAAGTTTTGCGCTGAGGGCTGAGGCTGGCGATGGGAAAGTAGATTTATCCTGGGACGCTTCCAGCGGAGTTGTAAGTTACAGTGTACAGCGGGCAACGTATGAAAACGGTCCTTTTGCTGCTGTAGCATCCAACTTGGTCGAAACGTCTTATACGGATACGAACGTAACGAACGGCACTTCTTATTATTATAAAATAACCGCACTAACAAAGGCGGGAACGAGCGAATCCAATGTTTTGAAAGCGGTTCCGCGAACGCCTGTAGACGGACCGGATCGCTATGAAGCCGAAGATGGCACGCTGAAGGGAACCATTGTGGAATCCAGCGGAACCGGCTTCTCCGGTACTGGTTATGTAACTAATTTCCACAATGCAGGGGATTCCCTGACGATGACGATCCAGGCAGAGGCGGCAGGCTTGTACAATCTTACAATCGGCTACCGTTCGCCTCATGATGACAAACGCACCAACTTCTCTTTAAACGGCAAAGCGTTTGGCGAGCTGATACTTTCGAAATCGGCTGATTTTAAAGAAACTTCCGGAGGCAAGCTTCTGTTGAATGCAGGGGCGAACACGATCGGTTTTGAAACAGGCTGGGGCTGGTATGATATCGACTACGTCAAGCTGGAGCCAGCTGCTGACCGTCCACCACATGCGGTAACCAAAACGCTCACCAATCCGAATGCGACGGTAGAAGCAAGAGCATTGATGAACTATCTGGTTGATCAATACGGGAAGAATATGCTTTCCGGTCAAGAGGAAATAACCGAAATTGATTGGCTTCAAGCCAATGTAGGTAAAAAGCCGGCTATTGCAGCGCTTGACCTGATCGACTATTCGCCAAGTAGAGCGGAACACGGTCTTAGTTCCACAGAGACGGAAAAGGCGATTGAATGGGATAAGCAAGGGGGAATTGTTACCTTTGTATGGCACTGGAACGCGCCGAAAGGTCTGATCGATACGCAGGGAAAAGAATGGTGGAGAGGCTTCTATGCCGATTCGACTACATTCGATATAGAATATGCGATGAATCATCCAGAGTCCGAAGATTATAAATTGCTTATTCGCGACATCGATGTGATTGCAGGGCAATTGAAGAAGTTGCAGGATGCGAAAGTTCCTGTGTTGTTCCGTCCTTTGCACGAAGCGGAAGGTAAATGGTTCTGGTGGGGCGCTAAAGGTCCTGAGTCTGTTAAAAAATTATATATTTTGATGCACGATCGTTTGACTAATGTGCACAAATTGAACAATCTGATCTGGGTCTGGAACTCTGTTGCTCCCGACTGGTATCCGGGAGATGAGTATGTGGATATTTTGAGCTTCGACTCTTATCCGCAAGCAGGCGACTACAACCCACAAATTGCAAAATACGAAGACCTTGTTACGTTGGGTAAGGACAAAAAGTTAGTTGCCATGAGCGAAAACGGACCTATCCCGGACCCTGACCTGATGAAGGCGTATCAAGCCCATTGGAGCTGGTTCGCTACATGGTATGGGGATTTCCTGAGAGACGGCAAACAAAACAGTCTTGAGCATCTGAAAAAAGTGTATAATCATCCGAACGTCATCACGCTTGAAAAGCTCCCGACCAACTTAAAAACGTATGGTATTACCGAGCAGCCATCAGTACCGGGCAGCTTCACGCTGAACGCAGCGGGTGAAACGGCGAAAGTAAAGCTGAGCTGGACAGCATCAGCGAATGCAGCAAGCTATGAAGTGAAGCGTTCGACGGCTGAAAATGGCGCTTTCGCCACAGTAGCAAGTGATGTATACGGAAGCAGCTACACCGACAAAGCCGTAACGGCAGACACGATGTACTATTACCAAGTCGTAGCGAAGAACGATGCAGGTCAAACGGTTTCGAACACGGCTAGCGCAGCGCCGAAAGCGGATACTCAGCAGCCGACAACGGGACTGGTGCTCCAGTATCGCACAGCGGATACAAATGTGAACGACAATCACTTGAACCCGCATTTCCAAATTGTAAACAAAGGTACAACCTCCGTACCGATCAACGAGTTGAAAATTCGCTACTACTACACGATCGACGGCGACCGCGCGCAGACATTCAACTGCGACTATGCGACGCTGAGCTGCTCGAAACTGAATGGTAAGCTGGTTAAAATGGATAAAGCTGTAGGAGGCGCTGATTATTATTTGGAAGTCAGCTTCAACTCGGATGCAGGCGTGTTAGCACCTGGAGGAAGCACAGGCGGAATTCAAACCCGTATTCATAAAGCAGACTGGTCGAACTATAACGAAAGTGACGATTACTCGTATAAAGGAACGCAGACTTCATTCGCCGATCATACGAAAGCTACGTTGTATCATAATGGCGTACTTGTTTGGGGAACCGAACCGACAGCTAATTAAAATGATATAAATACTATCGCTGAAATGAGCAGGGGGATTTAGTATCCTACCTGCTCATTTATTTTTACGAGAAAAATCATATATGATTATTCTGTAAAAAATGAAATGATATGTTTATTTTAATCTTTTTTGTAACACATCAAGAATTAGAATGGAATTAGTTAGTAGGGAGGAGATGAAAAAATGAAAAAACTAGTATTTTGGTGATGTCTACTGTCTACAATTGCTTGGAAGTCTAATGTTTAATCAGTAAAAATACTTAAAGAGGAGAAATGACAAATGAAAAGAGCGATCTTAGCACTATCAATTTCTGCGTTAGCTTTATCTTTAGGGGGAGTAGCATCCGCTTCACCAGTAAGTTCAACAATATCTGTTGGAGCTCCTGCCACAGTGAAAGTAACATTTGTGCCTGCTAACGGAGAAAAGGCACCTATTAAACTGCAAGATACAGAAGTACCTCTTGGTATGGGAAGTGACTTCTACATGGAAGGTTCAAACTGGATGCTTTTGTATGGAAGTAACGTTATTAAGCTCACTGGCAATAAAGCTACAGTTATTGGATATGGTACAGCCCAAGTGGCGGCATATAAATCTAATGGTGACAAGTTAGGCGTTTATACATTTATAGTTAAAAGATAAGCTAGTGAAGAAAGAGAAATATACTTTCACTTTCTTCACTGAGGCTGTCGAGATTCCTCTCGACAGCTATTTTTATGAGTTTATTGGTAAGCTGATCTCTAGATCAGGGAAATACTCCTTTATTGGGTTGCCGTCCTTATCCAATTCAAACTGACTTTTATTCCCTTCTTTAAAAATGTATTTATAAACTTTAATAGTAATAACTTTTGGAGGGGATATAAAGGGTTCAAACTGAGAATCAGTCATTAGAACATTACCGTCTGTTGCACTCCAACCTTTGCCCCCGATTTGTTTTATTTCATTTCCCTTATCATCATAAAGTTCATAACTTATTAAAGGTAAAGTAGAGATTTTTAGGGGTTTGGGTAATTCAATACGTGTAGTTATATTAGTTGTAATTGGGGTCAGCTCAATCTTTTCCAATGTATAATGAATTTTCTCATACTGGCGCTTGAGGCCAGGTGTCTGTACTATGTTGTTTTTGGTATTCTTCTCGACAGGGATATGAATTTTGAACGGTTGCTGAACCCCTGCCACGGGCATGGAAAGTGTTAAATCAAACTTATCTGGAAAGGATTTTCCCCCCTGGTTACGTAAATCTGAGAACTGTATAATTACTGAGTTGGAGCTTTTTCCAGGAATCATATAAGGATCAATGGAGTTGCTTGTATTAGCAGGTGCATAAGAGTTTATTTCTTTCCCATTAATAGTAAGTATTATATCGTTGATCAGTGATGATACTGTTTCTTTTGTAAATCTTTTGTCAGTGGTTTGTCGTTCTAAGGCAATGGATACACGTGTTCCGTCAAACATGACCTCTGGTACGCTGAGAGTCAGGCCATCGTGAGTATCGCTAAGATTGGGCTTTGATACTAGCCCTTTTTCGTCTGCTGTTTGTAAACCAAGATCACCAGCAAGCTGGAATATAGAATCAATACCTGGAATTTGTTTTAAGGATGCAGCCATTGTTGGTGAAATAAAACCAGTACTAACTACAAGTGCAAACGCTACTACAAGTGCAGCGGAGGTTCCGAAAAAAGTATTGCGAACCCTTTTTGAACGAGAGTTAGAGCGCTCATAGCGTCTTGTTTTCATATTACCATAGCGTTCCATAGTTCTATCAATTAAATCCACTTGGAATGGGGTATTCCGAATAAGCTTTTGTAAGTGCTCAATTTCTTTATCTTCCGGGTTTAAATGAGTGCTCAATTTGTTTTCCTCCCTTTTCATTGTAGTTGATTAGCTTTTTACGGAGTCGCTCATATCTTTTTCGGATCGTGGATGATTTCAGCCCCATAATTGTAGCAATCTCTTCGTAGTTGTAATCCTCAAGCGAACGTAATAATAAAATTTGACGATCTTTTAATGATAGCTGATCCAGTAACTCGTGAATTAAATTTGTATATTCGTGTATCGGCTGTTGCTTTAGATTCAGTTTGTACTGAATGAAGGATTTGAATGTTCTAGCGTTTCTTTTTAATAAGTCAGTACAGTGGTTTTGAGCGATTTTGTAAAGCCAAGCTGAAAAAGAGACGGTAGGTACAAAATGATGTATATGTTCTAGCCCTCTAATGAATATTTCTTGAGCAGCATCTTCCGCTTCTTCCCGATTTTTAAGTAAATAGTAGCAGTATAAAAAAATCTGTTGTTGATAACGCCGTATGATATGTGTGTATGCTTGTTTGTCGCCTGCTTGGACCTGCTCTATGACAAGATTGATATCTGCGTTTTGATTATTTGTATTTAGCTTTTCCATTAACGTCCCTCCCTTCTGCCTATATAACTGAAAAAGATATGCATTTGTGACATTCAACTAAAAAAACTTGAAGTTTGCTTTTAATGCTTCTCCAGATGTACCTCATTTAACTTTTCAATTATCACGGGATTCATTAAAAAAAGACTTCCTTCTAAGGCATCATAAAATAAAATGACTTTATAGACCATATATTTCACTATTTTAGTTATTTTGTAATGTAATGAAGTTCTTATGGTCGAAATCACATGTTAAGTATGACCTACGATATATCTGTAACTATATTGAGGGGGATTGAAATGGAACATACACCTACGATCCGCTCGACGATAGAGACCGAACTCAAGCAGAGAGGCTATACATTTAGCAGCTTTAGCAAAATATCCGGTATTAACCGTGGTACATTCAGTACCATGCTGAACAGTAACCCACCCAAGCCGATCTCCGTTCGGCAGATGGACTTGATTACTAAGGCATTAGGGTATCCCGAAGGCTGGTTGTATGAGTTGTACATAGATGAATGCTTTTACGAGGGGAAAGGGCACTGGAAACGGATTAAGCCTTTTTTAATGCGTTGTGTGGAGTTAGGAAGAAAGGACTGTATTCGAAGGGTATTGTCGAGGCTAACCGAGGACTTGTCCTATGTATCGACGGTATTTGAGTTTGCAGAAGAACTGCACGAAGCAGGTAAGGAAAAGGAAGCGATCCCCTTTTACGAGTGTGTGGTAGAGAACGAAAGATATTACCACTCGGAGCGCTTGGCTATTAGTCAATACAGGTTGTTTTGTTACTCGCTTACTGAAGATTTAGAAAGCAGCTTGAAGGCTGCTATTAAATTCGATCCATTTCGCAAAAGCTTGCCAGAGAATCATCAGTTGGATGGAGTATTGAAGTTAACTAATGTTTATTTCAACACAAGTAATTGGGAGAATGCGATAAAGTATGCGAAAGAACTTCGGACACTGGCTATAAGTGTCTATCATCAGCAAGTTTATAGTTGTTCGAAAAATAGGAAACCGGATAACTTCAATAGTGAGAAGCCCCTTGTCGTATACTATGGTCTAGGGTATTTATTGCACGGGAACGCGTTGGAGAATCAAGGAATGTATAAAGAGGCTTTAAAATTCATTCCCTATTATGAAGATTTGTCATGGTTTGAGGGATTGGATGAAAATGGTCTACAAGGGGTGAAAATGCTCCAATTATGGGCAAAGGCTAATCTTCTTAATTTAAAAGTTTTAATTGGAGATGTCAGCAGCTTAGCAGCTTATGTCGAGCTTATACAGCAAAATCCCCAAGAAATTTCTCATGGTCTGATTACCATTATAGAGTCGGCAAACAAGTATAATTTCTCTTTAGAAAATGTCCTAGATGTTTTCTCTGACGAAATTGCTGATTATGAGAAATTCGTCTCAACACCATCACACTATCAAATAAGTACTCTTTTATGGAATTATTCCCGCTTGTATCTGGAACTTGCGCGTTACTATTTCAACATAGGCAGATATTCAGAAGCTATTGACAATATAATAAAAAGCCTTAGGGTATCCACTCAGTTAAATACGAAGAGTACTTTTATTAAAGGAGTAACCTTGTTATTCGAAAAACTAACAGGCCATATTACACATAAACAACTTGCAGAATATGGAAAAGTGCTTGAAGAAGTACGTTCTGGTATGAAGCAATTGGTTCCCTGAACTAATATTTAATGGTTATCTGACCACACAAGGGGGATGTACATGGAACATACACCTACGATCCGCTCGAAGATAGAGACGGAACTAAAGCAGAGAGGCTATACATTTAGCAGCTTTAGTAAAATATCTGGTATTAACCGTGGTACATTCAGCACCATGCTGAACAGTAACCCACCCAAGCCCATCTCCGTTCGGCAGATGGACTTGATTACTAAGGCATTAGGGTATCCCGAAGGCTGGTTGTATGAGTTATACATAGATGAATGCTTTCACGAGGGGAAAGGGCACTGGAAACGGATCAAACCTTTTTTATTGCGTTGTGTGGAGTTGGGGAGGAAGGAGTGTATTCAAAAGGTATTGTCGAGACTAACGGAGGACTTATCCTATGTGTCGACGGTATTTGAGTTTGCAGAAGAGTTACATTTTGAAGGCAGAGAAAAGGAAGCGATCCCTTTTTACGAGTGTGTGATAGAAAACGAAAGATATTACCACTCGGAGCGGCTGGCTGTCAGCCAATATAGGCTATTTTCTTGCTCTTTAAACAAAGATCTGGAGAATAATCGTCAACAAGCTATAAAATTTGCTCCATATCGCAGAAACTTGCCTGAAAATCATCAACTGGATGCTTTATTAAAGCTGGCAAATGTGTACTACCAAGTTGATGATTGTGAGACAACTATACAATATGCTAAAGAACTTGAGGAGATCACAAAAAATATTTTTGAACAGCAGATTCTAACCAGGCTGAAAAAACATGAAATCAAGCCTCTAAATACAGAAAGAAATCTAATCGTCTATTATGGTCAAGCCTATTTAATACAGGGAGTTGCCCTTGAAAAGCAAGGGCTGTATGAAGAAGCAATGAAATTTATACCTTACTATGAAAAATTGACTTCTTTTAAAGGGCTAGATGAAGTGGGAGTTTTAGAGGCACAGAAATTTGAAATGTGGGCAGAGGCAAACCGTTTGAATTTAGAAATTCTAATGGGAGATATGACTAATTTACCCGCTTATGTGGAACTTATTAGGAATAATCCTCAGGAAATATTACTTGGACTACTAACCATAATAGAGTCGGCCAATACCTACAATTACACAGTAGACGATATTTTGATCCTTTTTGCTGAGAATATTAATGAATCTAGGAACTTACGCACAAATATTTCTTATTATATGACGAACTATGACCTAGTGACCTATTCTCGCTTTTTTCTTGAGCTTAGTCGCTATTATTTTAATAAGGGGAACTATTCTGAGGCGATCGATAGTATGTTGAACAGTCTCAAAGCAACCTCACAGTTGAATGATAAGGCTTTCTATATCAGGTCTATCACGTTATTGTTTGAGAAATACAAAGACCATTCGACACATGAACAACGGGCAGAATATGAAAAAGTACTTAAAGCTGTCGAATATAACATTAAGCAAATGACGCCTTAAAACTCAAAAAGGCTATGTACTTTTCTACTATAGGTAGAGAGACATAGCCTTTTTTACATTAGAGAGTATTGCGCACCGCTAATTCTAAGAATTTAATTTATCATTAGCATCCGAATCACCTGATTTACTCACTAAAAGCTCACCCTCTGAAGAGGTGAACAGTTCTTTTAAGATCCGATAAGCTTTATTCTGTTCCGCTTCACTCTGCTGGGAAAGAATATGAATACATCCCCATATCCAGGGCTGGCTTTTGAGTTCTTCATATGAATTAAAGTTAAAAAATGCAAATACGTTTGTGTTCAGCGCCTCTGCTATTTTCTCTAATGTTTTGATCTGCACATTGACTTCACCGCGTTCCAACTTCCCTATGTAGGAGCCTGTTGAATCGGATGCTTCTGCCAGTTGTTCTTGTGTAATATCACGCAATTTTCGAAATTGGCGAATTTTCGTTCCTATAAGTTTCGTCGTTTCCATAGACCTCCACACTCCTATAGTATGAGTGTAGACAAAGCCAGATCAGGCGTGGAGGTAATTGAATTGCCTAAATTGTTATATATTTAGTTTTTATGAGAACTATTTAATAAACATCAAATTCCATAATATAATAAAACAGTGTAGAAAAGGGGTTGACCGTCATCCAATTTATTCATATAATTTCTAGTATATTGTAATTGATTGTCGAGGAGGGTGATTTTTTAAAATCATCTGAATACGCCGGGGGTGTTTTTATTGGAAAATGCAACCACGATCCGTTCGGAAATTGAGAAAGAACTAAAACTTGGTGGCTACACTTTTAATAGTTTTGGACAAGCTACGGGTCTTAATCGGGGCATATTTAGTGCTATGCTTAATGGGAATCCGCCTAAACCTATCTCCGTAAGACAAATGGACTTGATTACTAAAGCGTTTAATTATCCAGAGGGCTGGTTGTATGACCTGTATGTGGATGAATGTTTTTATGATGGAAGACCACATTGGAAAAGGGTCAAGCCGTTCCTGATACGTTGTGTTGAAGTAGGAAATCTGCGATGCGTGGAGAAAGTGCTTTCACGCTTAATGGAAGATCTTAACCACATTCCAACAATATTTGCTTTGGCAGAGGAGCTTTATGAAGAAGGGAAGTTACAAGAGGCAATTCCTTTCTATGAATGTGTGATTGAAAATGAAAAATACCAACATTCCGAGAGGTTGGCTATCAGTCACTATAGAATTTTTTCAATATCTGTTAGTGAAAATATGAAGATAAATTTGGAAGCCGCCCTAAGATTTGTACCCTTTAGAAATCGGGTACCCTTAGATTATCATTTAGATGGTCTGCTTAAACTGTCAAATCTTTATTACAACTTGCATCATTGGAAAGAAGCAGAGCGTTATGCAGATGAATTAAGAGCGCTTGCAACTATTGTAAGTAAAAGTAGAGAAACTAATAAAAAGAATTCTACATTGAAAACTGAGAGACATTTAGTTGTCTACTATGGTCAAGGTTACTTGACGAAGGGAAATGCGTTGGAAAAGCAAGGGAAATACGAAGAGGCCATGCAGTTTATTTCTGGCTATGCCGATTTGAGTTGGTTTGAAGATTTAGGGGAAATTGGTCAGCAAGAAGTGCAAAGGTTCACACTTTGGGCAAATGCTAATCAACTTAACTTGAATATTCTTATGGGCGATACAAGTAGTTTGCCAATGTATATTCAATTTCTTAAAAGTAACCCTCCTGAAATTTTATTGGGGTTATTAACGATAGTAGAGTCGGCTAACAAGTATGATTTTTTGATAGAACATATTCTACAGCAGTTTTCTAACGAACTTACGTCCTTTAATACTGAATTATCTGTTGGTACGAGTTATTATAAGCAGTCATTTAGTTATGACACTTATGCTGATTTGTGTTACCAACTGGCCATATATATGTTTAATAACCTTCTCCATGAGAAAGGTGTTTATTATATTTTAAAAAGCTTAAGAAAATATCTTGAAATCAATAACAAAGAAAAGTGTATGGTCTGTACAGCTTTGTTCGAAAGATTCAGACTTGAGGCCACGAAAGACCAAAAAGCAGAATATGAAAGTATCATGGAGGAGGTTTTAACCAATGCAAGTAAAAAACCTGAAATACATGCTAATTATAGGGCTTTTTAGTTTCCTTGAATTGACCCATACTATTACTGTTTTTGGACATGGAACTGGAGCTTAATAGTTATCAAAAAGCCAGCCTTACTGAGGCTGGCTTTTTTGATTCATCCCGTTAAAGGAATGAACTGGGTTTTATTATATTTTTAACCTGTAGGGAAGGTATCAGCTTGTAAACTAATGTAAATACCACACCGAACAGGAGGTTTATTGATGTGAAATGGAAACAATTGGAGGAATGCATCGAAGAAAAGCGGAAGGAACTAAATGATTTGGCGAATGAGGTGGGATTGAAGGATCGGCGGGTGTTAATCAAGTCCATGGAGTTGGATCGACTCCTTAATAAATACAGTGACTGGAAATATAGCTATCGCAGACAACAGAGCATACCCCAAAGTTCACAAATACAAGAGAAGCAACACGAGCTTGTCCTATCTTATTAATTATCAAGTATCATGACAAGATAAAACCTAACTTCAACAGGGCTTCTAATACATAGTGGGATATAGAATAAACAAAATAATCTCTATTGCATCTCGTACGCCGCTCTTATACACGTTGTTCGTACGGTTTATTGTTTTGCGTCTACATCAGAGCGGAAGCCATGTATTAATGATGAATATGTATCAAAAAAACCTCCCGATTCACGTTATTGCGTGACTCAGGAGGTTTTTGGGTTTTACTGTTGAAGCTGGCGAAGCACGGTGATTTCGACACGACGGTTTTTTTGTCGTCCAGCTTCGGTGCTATTGTCACCAACCGGCCGGGTATCTGCATACCCCGCATACTGAAATCCTGAGGGTGAAAGTTGCTCTCTGTCGAGAAAGAATCGGAGTACAGAAAGTGCCCGTGCGCCGGAAAGCTCCCAGTTATCCTTATACGTCGATGAGTTCGAGGAGCGTGTGAACGGAATGTTGTCCGTATGGCCCTCAATGCTAATCGGTGTTTTCAAATCTCGAAACAGACTGGCCAACTTGGATAGCGTGTTGGCAGAGCCTTGCTTGAGTGCTGCTCTACCTTGATCGAATAAAAAGCGGTCATTTAGCGTAATGACAATACCACGCGGTTGATCTGACACGAAAATTTGGTTTTCCAGTTTGTTGTCCGTAATATATTCTTGAATGACACCCATTAAATTTTGCAGCTCTTTTTCCTGCGTGCGGAATGCTTGTTCACGTTCGGTGAGCTTTGTCGATCCAGCTTCCTTTTTATCGGCTGGTGGTTGCTTGGTCGTGGGTGGATTCTTGCTGGTGTAACGATCGGCAGTACCTGTAATGCCCGAGCCTTGCTCCAAAATAGAATCTCCCTTGTGGAACGTATCCTGGAGGGATTGAACAACGACATCGTATTTTTTAGCATCCAGACTACTCATGGCATACATCACAACGAAAAATATGAGCAGCAGGGTGATCAGATCGGCATAGGTAATCATCCAGCGGTCACGATGGTCTCCGCCGCCTCCTTGACCCCCACGGCGCTTACCTCGCGCTCTCATGGAAGTCCTCCTTTGGAGAAGCGTCCTCTGTGCGTGAGCGACGAGGCGGTTTGCGATCTATATTTTGCTCTGAGCGGATAAAGAACTCCAACTTTTTGCGTACAAGCTTTGGATTCTCTCCGTTTTGGATAGCCAAAATACCTTGCAGCAGCAAATCCATAGTGATAATTTCACTCTCACTGGCAGCTCTTATTTTGGATGCGATGGGCAGGAAGATCAGATTGGCGCTAGCAACACCATATAGTGTTGCGATAAAAGCAACAGCAATGGACGGACCAAGCGCAGTAGGCTCGGTCAGGCTGCCCAGTACATGGATCAGGCCCATGACAGTACCGATAATCCCCATCGTAGGGGCATAACCGCCTGCGGATTCAAATATTTTGGCGTACCCTTCATGTTTGTGTTCAATGGCATCTAACTCAAGCTCTAAAATCTGTTTGATCTGCTCCTGCTCGGTGCCGTCGATGACCAACTGAAGACCTTCACGCAAAAATGCATTCGGATGCTCTGATGAAGTACGCTCTAGCGCAAGCACACCGGATCGGCGTGAGGTGGCAGCCATGGAAACCAAATCTTCTATATATTGCTTCGTAGGATTGTCCTCACGGCTAAATGCCATCCGTAGGGCGGTGGGGATCGTCTTCAGCTTGGAAGCTGGGTAGCTGATCACAACTGCGGCGAAAGTTCCCCCAAATACAATGAGAGCCGATGTACCTTGAAGCAGCCCTGTAAATTCGCCGCCTTCCCATAAGAAGCCACCGATTAATGCTATGATTCCGGCGATGATGCCCAATACGATGGTGATATCCAAAATTTAATTCACTCCTATTCAAGACTTATCGTTTGCATCCACGGTAAGAAAGAGGTATAATACGGGAACAAACATTCTTATCCAACCATATTTCCCAAGTATCATTGCTCGGGAAATATCGACATAGAGTTACAGGTAAAGACGTTAAAGCTCGACTGGTGTAAAATCATGATGTTTCCATTTTAGACGATAAGGGTGATGCAGGGCAATGAGTGATATCGTTGTTAGCGACAAGACTTTTGAAATTCAGTCGGAATTCCAACCTCAAGGCGATCAGCCTCAGGCCATTTTTGAATTGGTAGAGGGAATTGCAGAAGGAAAGAAGCATCAGACGCTATTGGGTGCTACGGGAACAGGTAAGACGTTTACCATCGCACAGACCATTGCCAAGTTGAATCGGCCTACGCTGGTTATTGCACATAATAAGACTTTGGCTGCTCAACTGGCGAGTGAGTTTAAAGAATTTTTTCCGAATAACTCAGTCGATTATTTTGTCAGCTACTATGATTACTATCAACCGGAAGCATACATCCCGTCTTCCGATACGTATATTGAGAAGGATTCCAGCATTAATGAGGAGATTGATAAACTTCGCCACTCGGCGACAAGCTCTCTGTTTGAGCGTCGTGACGTTATTATTGTAGCGAGTGTCTCCTGCATTTATGGTTTGGGTTCACCGAAAGAATATTCAAGCCTGCTGCTTTCGCTTAGAGTCGGCATGGAGAAACCCCGCAATCAGATTTTGTCCCGCTTGGTCGATATTCAATATCAGCGGAACGATATCAACTTCGTGCGGGGTACTTTCCGTGTACGGGGGGATGTTGTGGAGATATTCCCGGCTTCCCATGGGGAACACGCTATACGTGTAGAACTGTTCGGGGATGAAATTGAACGAATTACCGAGATTAATGTGCTTACGGGTGAATTGATCGGTGAACGTGATCATATTGCCATTTTCCCGGCATCTCACTTCGTTACTCATGAGGATACGATGAAGGTAGCATTGGTCAACATTGAACGTGAGCTTGAAGAGCGGTTAGCGGAGTTGAAGGAGCAAGGGAAGCTGTTAGAGGCCCAACGTTTGGAACAACGTACCCGCTATGATATCGAGATGATGAAAGAGGTTGGTTTTTGTTCCGGTGTCGAGAATTATTCAGGTCCACTGACATTCCGCGAGCGAGGTGCGACACCATATACACTGATGGATTATTTCCCGGATGATATGCTGATCGTCATTGACGAGTCCCATGTTACGTTGCCGCAGATTCGTGCCATGTATAACGGTGACCAAGCACGTAAGAATGTACTGGTAGAACATGGTTTCCGTCTACCATCCGCATTGGATAATCGCCCGTTGAAGTTTGAAGAGTTCGAGGACAAGGTAAGTCAGATCATCTATGTATCGGCTACTCCAGGACCCTATGAGATGGAGAAATGCGAAACGATGGTACAGCAGATTATTCGTCCTACCGGGCTTCTTGATCCGATTATTGAGGTGCGTCCGAGCAAGGGGCAGATTGACGATCTCATTAGTGAGATACGGCTTCGCATAGAACGTGAAGAACGGGTACTGGTGACCACACTTACGAAGAAGATGTCTGAAGATTTGACTGACTATTTAAAAGAAGTAGGCATCAAGGTTCGGTATATGCACTCCGAGATTAAGACGTTGGAGCGGATGGCTATTTTGCGGGATCTTCGTCTAGGGACCTTCGATGTATTGATCGGGATCAACTTGTTGCGGGAAGGCCTCGATTTGCCGGAAGTATCGCTGGTCGCGATTTTGGATGCGGACAAAGAAGGCTTCCTGCGTTCTGAGCGCTCTCTGATTCAGACGATCGGACGGGCAGCACGGAACAGTGACGGTCGTGTTATTATGTACGGCGATAAGATTACCGATTCTATGGATAAAGCGATAAAGGAAACGGAACGTCGTCGTGCGATCCAAATTCAGTACAATGAAGAACATGGGATTACCCCGCAAACCATCCGTAAAAAGATTCGTGATGTTATTGAAGCAACCAAGGTGGCAGAGTCTAAGAATGATTACCTTCCTAATGAGACGGGTAAACTTTCCAAGAAGGAGCGTCAATCACTCATTCAGCGTCTGGAAGCAGAGATGAAAGACGCCGCCAAGAACCTACAGTTCGAGCGGGCAGCCGAGCTGCGTGATGCTTTGCTGGAGTTACGAGCTGATTAAAGATTGAGAATAAGCTAGAAGCAAAACATATGAAAAAAAATGTTTGATTGCTTTGCTTTTAAAAATAGTGAGGGCGGCCTATGTGGTCGTTCTCTTTGCGATATATCACTTCCATGGGATAATCCAATGCGATATAGCATGACGTGAACTACGGCTAAGGAGATGAAACATTTGGCGAATGAAAGCATCATCATCAAAGGCGCACGCGCGCATAATCTCAAAAATATTGACGTGACGATTCCACGGGACAAGTTCGTCGTCCTGACAGGGCTTAGCGGCTCAGGTAAATCGTCGCTGGCTTTCGATACGATCTATGCGGAAGGGCAACGGCGGTATGTGGAATCTTTATCTGCGTATGCCCGTCAATTCCTCGGACAAATGGAGAAACCAGACGTTGATTCGATTGACGGTCTGTCTCCTGCCATTTCCATTGACCAGAAAACAACAAGTCGGAATCCGCGTTCTACTGTCGGAACGGTTACCGAAATCTATGACTACCTACGGTTGTTGTTTGCTCGGGTGGGTCATCCTCATTGTCCTGAACATGGCATTGAAATTACTTCACAGACCGTTGAACAGATGGTAGACCGCATTTTACAGTATCCTGAAAAGACAAGACTTCAGATTCTGGCTCCATTGGTATCCGGCCGCAAAGGTGAACATAAAACACTGTTTACGGATATAGCCAAGCAGGGTTTTGTACGGGTACGTGTGAATGGAGAACTACGTGAATTGTCTGAGAAGATTGAGCTGGAAAAGAACAAGAAGCACTCGATTGAAGTGGTCGTAGACCGCATCGTAGTCAAGGAAGATGTACGTGCGCGTCTGTCTGACTCTATTGAGACGGCACTGAATCTTTCAGGTGGGCAGTTGCTCGTAGACATTATGGGGCAAGAGGAGTTGCGGTTCAGCTCCAACTTTGCATGTCCTATTTGTGGATTCAGCATAGATGAACTGTCTCCAAGAATGTTTTCCTTTAATAGTCCGTTTGGCGCTTGTCCAGATTGTGATGGGTTAGGAGTTAAAATGGTAGTTGACCCTGATCTGCTCATTCCCGATCCTGAAAAAAGTGTGGAGGATGGGGCGTTTCAGGCTTGGAGTGGTGGAACTTCCACTTATTATCCTCAATTTTTACAGTCAGTATGCGAGCACTACGGTATTCCGCAGGACATTCCTGTTAGTCAATTGACGACAGAACAAATGAACCTCATTTTACATGGAACGGGAGAGCAGAAGATCCGTTTCCGCTATGAGAATGATTTTGGTCAACGTAAGGAAGCCTATGTGACCTTTGAGGGGATTATCCCCAATCTGGAGCGTCGTTATCGTGATACGGCTTCTGAAGGTATACGTGAATTTATTGAAGGGTTTATGAGTGCAAAGCCATGTAACACCTGTAAGGGACACCGACTGAAAAAAGAAAGTCTGTCGGTAACCATTCAAGAGCGTAATATAGCTTTTGTGACAGCTTTGTCTATCGGTGAAGCCTCAAACTTTTTCCATACACTGGAGCTGAGTGAGAAGGAGATGTCGATTGCCAATCTCATTTTAAAAGAAATTAACAGCCGTCTGGGATTCCTCGTTAACGTTGGTCTGGAATACCTGACTTTAAGCCGTGCGGCAGGCACGTTGTCAGGCGGTGAAGCACAGCGTATCCGACTGGCGACACAGATCGGGTCCAGTCTGATGGGTGTGCTTTATATTTTGGACGAGCCTAGTATCGGTCTGCATCAGCGAGATAATGACCGTCTGATAAGTGCTTTGGAGCATATGCGGAACCTCGGTAATACGTTGATTGTCGTGGAGCATGACGAAGATACGATGATGGCGGCGGACTATATCATTGATATTGGGCCAGGAGCTGGAATCCATGGTGGGATGATCATGTCGCAGGGGACTCCGCAGGAAGTTATGGAAGACCCGAATTCCTTAACCGGGCAGTATTTGAGCGGACGCAAGTTCATTCCGGTCAATACCGAGCGGCGCAAGCCTGCTGATAAGTGGCTGGAGATTCGCGGAGCCAAGGAGAACAATCTCAAAAATGTGAATGTCAAAATTCCGCTGGGTGTTTTCTCAGCTGTTACTGGTGTCTCCGGCTCTGGAAAATCGACACTGGTAAACGAAATTTTGTACAAAACGTTAGCGCGTGATCTAAACCGGGCGAGAGTACGTCCAGGGCAGCATAAAGAAATTCGCGGACTAGAACATATCGAAAAGGTTGTTGAGATCGATCAATCGCCAATTGGCCGTACACCGCGTTCCAATCCTGCAACGTATACTGGTGTATTTGATGATATCCGTGATTTATTCTCGCAGACGAACGAGGCCAAAGTACGAGGCTACAAGAAAGGCCGCTTTAGCTTTAACGTTAAGGGAGGCCGTTGTGAAGCTTGTAGAGGCGACGGTATCATCAAGATTGAGATGCATTTTCTGCCGGATGTGTATGTTCCATGCGAAGTGTGCAAAGGCAAGCGTTATAATCGGGAGACCCTGGAGGTTAAATACAAAGGGAAAAGTATTGCCGATGTGCTGGAGATGACGGTTGAGGATGCAACGGAGTTTTTTGAAAATATTCCGAAGATTCATCGCAAGATCCAGACGCTGATGGATGTAGGATTGGGGTATATCAAGCTGGGTCAGCCTGCAACTACCTTGTCTGGCGGTGAAGCACAGCGCGTGAAGCTGGCCTCCGAATTGTATCGTCGTAGCACAGGCAAAACCATTTATATTTTGGACGAGCCGACAACCGGTCTGCATGTTCACGATATTGACCGATTATTGACGGTGCTGCATCGTTTGGTTGATTCAGGAGAGACGGTGCTGGTTATTGAGCATAATCTGGATGTGATTAAAACAGCCGATTATCTGATTGATTTGGGACCGGAAGGCGGAAGCGGCGGTGGAACGATCTTGGCTACCGGGACACCGGAGCAACTCGTGAGAGTCGAAGAATCCTATACAGGCCGATACTTAAAGCCGATCCTTGAACGGGATACCCAGCGTAGTCAAGCGCTTCAGACAGTCGATCTATAGATACCATTTAACGTACGATTTAAAAACCCTGCACAGGCAGGAAGGCAGAATACGAACTAGTGTATTGATGCCTTCGTCTTGCAGGGTTTTATTTTTTTTGTAAAAAAAGAAAACTTTTATCAAATTCCTGCGTTAAAGCATGTGACACATAGTTTACCAAGCGCTGGAATAATAAATCTATACGTATATTCATCGACAGAAAGTCTCTGAGTAGTCTCTAAATTTTGGAGTTTTGGATGTTTAGGCTCGGGCTTGAAGAGGTAAATATATAATTTATGATTACTTAGCATCATACGGAGTTCCTTGCCCGCGTGACAACCATTACAAGTTGAAGCGAAACCGTCTGTAGTTTTATCACATCTAAGGTTCATACAACATCATTGAGGAAGTCATGAAGGGAGCTGGAACGCTTGAAGATTAAGCAAAGTAGAGTTTTACGTACACGTGTATATTCATGGGTAGCAGGAGCTGCTTTGGCGGCATGTTTGATGGGTTATAGTGCTGCACCGTCCTATGCCTCCGAGGTGTCTGAAGCGTTTGCGCCCAAACAAGCCGAAATCGAAACAAGTGCAGCAATTGGCAGTATTAAGGATTTAGAAAACGCTCATGATTACATTCAACCCGCAGCGAATGGTGGGTTTTTAATGCTGAACGTCGAGGACGATACAGAAGCAAGTGTAGTACACGTCACATATGGCAAGCTGGACAGTTCTGTGGAGGCTGTATGGAAACATCAGCAGGACCTGAACGTACAACCCGGGACAAGCAGCAGGGGAGTCCAGCGGGAGACGCCGGATAGGGGCTTGCTGTTTCTGATTGATTATACAAAACCGAACGGAATACGAGAGTTGCAGGCTTCCCGATTGGACGAGGATGGAAACACCTTGTGGTCCAAAACATTACCCACAGATGGCTTGATATCTCATGGGCAGGATTCTCAGGTTGGTTTGGAGACACTGGAGGATGGCAGTTTCCTGGTCTCCTATCTAAACCTTGCGGAGCAGTCCTTCACTGTACTCAAATACACTGAAACTGGCGATCTACAATGGAATCGAACGACGGCCGGAGTGACCTCGGGTTGGCTGGTCGGCAGTCACAATGGATATTATGCGCTTTTGAACAGCTCAGATGGTCCCGTTGGGGTACAAGCAGATGTATATGGTCGCGATATTCGTGACATCCATCTGGACTTAGGATCAGGTAAAGAAATTGCCGCAGTACGTGAGTTGCCGAGCGGTCATATTGCTGTAACAGGGCTTAAAGGAAACAGCAAGCGTACACAGGTGCTAAGTAATGGCCTGCAATTATTTGGTAATACAGAGGACTATGCGGCTGACCGGGTGTATCTGCCTGAGGAGCAGTTGTATGTCCAGTTCAGTGATCAATATGATCCACTGGGTAAAACCACGAAAATGCATGGCATCACCATTACAGGCCTGAAAGGAAACGGTACGAAGGTGTGGGAAACGAGGACTCATTATAAGGAGGATAATTCCTTCGGCATCCGATACGATACGGGATTGATATACAAGATACCTTCAGGCTACGTGGTGGTGACATCTACAACAGGTGCTCATAAGCCAACAGTACTGGATTTTGCGAAAATATTGATACCGGAGTAATCCGGTGTCTTTTTTTGTGGAATTGAGGGAAACGATATTGCGAGGTTGTATGACGATAAGAAACAGCCTGCTTGTATATGTAATACAAGCAGGCTGTTAATAGACTCTATATTTAGGATGCAACGTGGCTGGATTGTAAAATGGCAGACAGCTTTTCCTGGAAAGTCGGAATACCTACACGCTGTACATATGCGTAAAAGCTTTCGCCGGCGCTCCTGTTTTCTTTGTAGAACTGAATGAGCTCTGCCAGTACAGGTCCAACCTGATCCCCGCGTACGCGGCCTTTGAGCGCCTTGTTAAACTGGGCGCCTGCTCCAAGCGCTCCGCCGACAGCGATATCGAACGCGTCGACCAAGCCTTCCGGTGTCTTAATAAGCGAGCCTTGCAGACCAATGTCCGCAATATGCTTTTGACCGCAGGAATTCGGACAACCGATAAAATGAATGCGCACCTTTTCATCCAATTGTACGTGCTGATCCAAATACTCGGCAACGTCAACCGCCCGTTTTTTGGTTTCCACAATCGCCAAATTGCAAAACTCATTTCCTGTGCACGATACCGTACGACTCATAAAATGCTTGGGCTGTGGTGTCAGGCGTTGCAGGACGGGGGCTTCCAGTAGTTCATCCACCTGCTCATCCGGTACGCCGCTCAGCAAAATGTTTTGCGACATCGTGGTACGAATCTGACCATCGCCATAGCGGTCAGCCAGGTCGGCCAGTTCATGTAACTCGTCAGCACTAAGGCGACCGACAGGAACGTTCAGACCGACATAGTTCAGACCTTTTTGAGCTTGAGGATGCACGCCGTCAAAATAGGCGGCTTGCCAGCCAATCGTTTTGTCCTCGCCTCGTCCGGGCATTTCACCGATGTACTCGGTGAGCTTAGCCAGAAATTTGTCTGGGCCCCAATCGGCAACGAGGAATTTCAAGCGGGCATGGTGCCGCTTTTCCCGATAGCCGTAATCACGGAAAATGGTGGTGACAGCAATAGCAACCTTCAGTACTTCCTCAGGACGAACAAACAAATCCAGAGACTGTGCCATATGCGGCTTGGCGGACAAACCTCCACCAACCATCGCATGGAAGCCGACCACTTCTTTTCCGTCGAGGATCTTGGTGGCTGGAGTGAAGGACAGGTCGTTAATTTCAGCCTGTGCATTATTGTACGTATTACCGGAGATAGACATTTTGTACTTGCGCGGCAGATTGGAGAAGTCACGATTTAATAAGAAAAAGCGGTTTACTTCATCTACAATCTCCTGGGTATCCACCAATTCATTGGGATCGATGCCAGCCAGCGGATTACCGACAATGGTACGCGGGCAGTCTCCACAGGCTTCAAAGGAATACAAATTGACTTTTTCCAGTCTTTCGAAAATATCGGGTAAGCTTTCGACCGTCAGCCAGTGAAATTGAATCGCCTGGCGAGTGGTGACATCCACAAGACCGCGTCCATATAGCGCGGATATGTCCGCCAATGCATGTGCCTGTGCTGAAGTCATGATCCCTGTGTTGATGCGGACCCGCATCATGAAATGACCATCCTTGGGCTTTTGCTGATATACCCCAGCCCATTTGAAACGATCCATATCGTCCGCAGAGATCGAGTCATAGCCTTCGTTGGCATAGTTTTCGATAATGGTACGGATAACGTCGAGACCGTCCTTTTCCAGCTTGACTAACTCGAATTTGTTAAGCTTATCGGGATGAGCGTTCCAGATTGGTTCGTAGGCCATTCTTTTAACCTCCTGTGGGTGCTTATTTATACTTTAGTGTTTTGGATAGAGGACTCATGATTTTATTCTTTATTTCCGACAATAAAACTAAGATATAATGTGATGGTATCATAGTTGGTTATGCCCGTAAACGAAGGAATGACCTAAACGGTATAACGATTATTTATCGTTTTTGCTTATTTTTTTGATATAAGGATTTGGAAAATTTATAATATAAATAGCATGAGAGGACAGGGATGTAGCAAACGGCGCCTTTTAGAAAAAGATAGGGCTTAAAGCGATTGTATACGTGTCCCCTCTATGGTAGATTTGGACTAACTGATAGAACAGGGTCATGTAAGAGAGGAAATGGTGAGTATATGCGTAAGATGGGGAAAAGGGCAGTTGTTCTGGCTTTGGGCAGCGCTCTATGTGTTTCTGGAACGGCAGGTGCAGCCAGCAGTGGGACTGCGTTAAAGGCCAAAGTCATTAATGGTGGGGTCTATGTTAACGTAAGCGATATGAATAAAGCATTAGGAACCAGCGGCGCATATAACAGCGCAAATGGTACATATACGTTATCGGCCGATCGTGTGCCGCAGGTGGTTAAAAATGTATCTCCTTCTGTGGTCGGTATCATTGGCCGTTCAGCCACGGGAGAGACCGTAGCAGGAGGAGATCGATACAACCTAGCTCACGGCACGGGTGTTATCATTCGTAGCGATGGATGGATTGTGACGAATGCACATGTTATCGAAGGATTAGGTGATGCCGTGGTCGTAACCTCGGACGGAAAATCTTACGGAATCACCGACAGCTACAGCGATCCGATCAGTGATTTGGCATTAGTCAAAATCAAGGCAAGCGGCCTCAAACCCGCCACCTTGGCAGCTTCAACGAACAGTCTACAGGTAGGTGAGCAGGTAGTGGCTATTGGTACGCCTATATCCTTTTCACTTCGCAATTCGGCAACCTCGGGTGTTGTTAGCGGGCTGAACCGTGGTGTCAACGCTGCTTATCGTTTGATCCAAAGTGATACCGCGATCAATCCTGGTAACAGCGGCGGTCCGCTGGTCAATCTCAAGGGTGAGGTCATTGGGATCAATACGATGAAATTCTCGGCGGTCGGCATTGAAAATATGGGCTTTTCGATTCCGTCGGATACGGTGAAATATGTCATCGGCCAATTTTTCAAATACGGAGAGGTTCGGCGTGCCAGTCTTGGTCTGAGTCTGGAAGAGAGCTGGTCAGCTATCGTTGGATTACCTACCGAGGACCCTCTGAAAGTTACGAAAATTACCTCAGCCAATGCCATTCAGGCCAAAATCAAGGAAGGCGATGAGCTGTATAGCATTAACGGTAAGCGTGTAGCTTCGGCCATTGATGTCAATGAGCTGCTTAAAAACTATCAACCAGGTCAAACGGTGAGTGTACTAATGCAGTCGGACGGTGATATTGTGAAGCGCAAGCTAGTACTGACACAGGATAATGGTGAAATCTATGAGTCCATTCAGTCTGGAGAAGATGGTGAAGATTCGAACGGTTCGGAGGCCGCTGAAGATGGCGGCGTAGCGCTTCCTAAGGAAACATCGGAGCCAGCTCAAGGGGCAACTACTGGAAAGTGAACAATAACGGCTCTTGAATCTATAAAATAAAGCTAAAGGGAGATTTACTGTGAAGCATATTCAAAGAAAAATGATGCGTAAGCTGGGGGTCGGCGCTGTCGCATTGTCCCTTCTGCTTTCCGCTTTGCCAGCAGTTGCAGCAGATCAAGATAAAACCATGCTGGAATTGCGGTTGCAAAGCGGCAGCAATACAGCCATCGTGAACGGCCATAATGCCAATATTACGAAGCCATATTCAAAAAGTGGTGCACTGATGGTTCCAGCTGGTATTTTTAAAAAGGCATTTAACAGCAAAATTCGATTGGCTGAAGATAATGTGGTTAAAATCACTAGCGGAACTCATGTTGTATCGCTGACCATTGGTAGCCGTACTGCTTGGGTGAGAGGTCACAAGGTGACACTTCCAGCTCCACCGGAAATGTCATCAGGTATTCTCATGGTGCCTCTGCGTCAAGTAGCAGAAGGGCTTGGCGGTAAGTTGGAGAAGAACGGCGCCGGAATCATTATTCGGATGGAAGCACAAGAAGAGGCGGGCACGGTAGCTGAAGAGACACCGAACATTGATAATGATGAGGGCAAGACGCAGATCGGGAACAGTTACTATGGCTGGTCTATGAACTATCCAACAGGTCTCGTCATCGGTCAGGGAGGTGGAGATGAGAGTATCTCCACTTTTATGGACGAGAACAGTGCGTACTATATGGAAGTGCACACAGCGTCACAGCCGGTTCCACTGAATGCGGACGATCTGTTGCAACAATTAGTGCAGGCAGCCAAGGAAACGGGAGAAACTGTGATCGATCGAAAATCCTTCCCGAAAGCGAAGGTACCTTATGCTCGTGTCATTACGAAGGATGGGGACGGCGTATTGTGGGAAAATCGTCAGTACTATGACAACGGACGATTGTATGTAGTTTATTTTTCCGATGCTAAAGCAACGAATTATAAAGATCTGGCCCAGTATGCGGGACTGTTAAATTCCTTCAAGACCTCTTTTAATGCGCAGGATAAAAGTATTAAAGACTTGTCCACTGTCGTAGGAGGCACACGCGAGGCCGGAAATCCAGACTACGGTGTGTCACTCAGCATACCCGCAGGCTGGAAAATGGACGATCAACGGATGCAATATGAAAGTAATGATGGATCGAGCTTCCGCGTGAAAGTAACCTCGGCTCCAGCGGATGGAAAGTTGGAGAACTGGGGCCAGCAGCTGCAAAAATGGCTGAGCGATTCCTTTGTGTCCACAGCTTATGAGGCACAGAAGACGTATCCGCTGGAGGTTGCAGGCGTTCAAGGGTTAGTACAGGAGTACCGCTATAATTTTGGCGATGGATGGGTCAAAGAGTACAATGTGCTGATTCAGCAAAATGGATATCGCTATTTGGCTGAATACGCAGTGCCTGAAAAAGTAAGCAAAGGAAATGATCAGTTCAACGCGCTCATCTCCTCGCTTCAAATCGATTTTCAAACCGTAGCAAGTAACTTTGGACAGTTGGAAGAAGACGACTATTTGACGGACAAAACGAAAACGGTCAAAAAGACGTCGAAAGCCTATGAATATACGGTGAATATCCCACGATATTGGACCGCGATTAGCGATCAATTTGAATTGGGCGATGTAGAGTACCAGTTTACCGGAGGTCGTTTTTCCATCAAAATCGACAACGACCAATCATTTGAACTAACGGTATCCCAGCTCAAGGACTTCTATGATAAGCAAGCAAAGAACTACAAAAACCTCAAAGTTGAGGAAGTTAAGGACGTAACGTTTGCTGGTGTTCCGGCAGTGTCCTTTACATTCCATCGTATAGAGGAAGGCATTGGCTACACAGGCCACCAATTGGTTTTGGAACGTGACGGAAAAACGTATACTGTGACAACAACATTAAATGATGCGAACAACACGGCTGTACAGTCTAACGCACTGGATTCGACGTTAAATTCGTTTAATTTTGTGAAGTAGAAGGTGTAGGTAAAAGATTAGCGAGGTTGTGGGGGAAGCGCTACGCGTGCCATTTGAGCCTACGAGCGTTGACGCTTCTTCGGATTCAAATGGCACGCTTCACTGGCGCCCGCCAAATACCACCAATCTTATAATGAGTGAAGTAAGCACTAGGGAAGTCTATACGGATTTCCCCGTATAGGAGGAATCCAAAATGATTACGCTAAAAGCAGTCGACAAACATAATTGGGAAGCATGTGCCGAACTTAAACCGACACCTGAGCAAAAAAGATTTATGGTATCTAACCTTTTTTCGATTGCGGAGTGTCAGTTTTTAGATGGATTTTTATCTAAAGTAATTTATAATGATGACGAATTAATTGGTTTTACAATGTATGGTTTAGACCCGGATGACGGAAATTACTGGGTTTACCGATTTATGATTGACGAAAGATTTCAAGGTCAAGGTTATGGCTACAATGCGATGTTACTGGTTATCGATGAAATAAGGAAAGCCACTGATAGGACGGATGTTATCATGATTGGGTATAAACCAGACAATGAACTAGCTAGAAAGCTATATAGTAAAACAGGCTTCAGGGAGAAGGGAATATCACCCTGGGGAGAAATGCTTGCGAAGTATAGGTTTGCCTAGTTAATGATAGGATGACTCACCTCCAAAGCACCGCTTGACGGGATTGGAGGTGTTTTTAGTATTATTTTTTAAAGGAATCGCTTGGAAAGTGTAGAAGCTTAGGTCGCAGTCTGGTACACTAGATTAGTTACAAGATAAGAATGATTCTGCCGCAGATGTTTGTGATGCGGATTTTTTGAGTTGGATGTAATTCACGCGAGGAACCGATGGTTCAGTGTGTGGATGATCGGACAAGATGATAGAGACGGATAGGATTTAAAATATGATTCTTAGTAGGCTTCCATTCCCCTGACTAAACATGATCAGCTTTGGAATGAGTCTATGGAACATCCATGAGATTACCAAGTAAGCAGCATAGCTGCCCTGAAAACAACGATTATCCCTCGGAGATCATTCGTTTTCAGCATATGGGGAGGGCAATAATGAAATCAGCAGTACGAAGAGAAGATGTCGAGCTTCTGGCACCAGCCGGTGACTGGGATTGTATGCGTGCGGCGGTGGCAAACGGGGCTGATGCGATCTTTTTCGGGGTGGAAAAGTTTAATGCACGAGCACGGGCGAATAATTTTCGCATGGAGGAACTGCCTGAAATTATGGCGTTTTTGCATAGCTATGGGGTTAAAGGTTTTTTAACATTCAATATATTGGTATTTGAAAACGAGTTGGAGGACGCTAAGGAGCTGGTCGATGCCTGTATTGATGCTGGAGTCGATGCCTTAATTGTCCAGGATATGGGCCTGGTGAAAATGATCCGCGACATTTCACCGGATTTTCCGATTCATGGTTCTACCCAAATGACGATTACCTCGCCGGAAGCGGTAGAGTTTACAAAACCGTACAATATGGAACGGGTCGTGCTTGGACGCGAAAACAACCTGAAACAGATCCAAAAAATAGGGGATCAGGCGAGACTTCCAATGGAGGTATTCGTACATGGAGCGTTATGCGTATCTTATTCTGGCCAATGCCTGACTTCAGAAATGTGGGGCGGCCGCTCTGCTAACCGTGGTGAGTGTGCACAGGCATGTCGTTTGCCTTACGATCTGATGGTAGATGGAGAGCAGAAACCAATGGCAGATGTGACGTATCTGCTGTCACCTAAGGATCTGGCAGCGATCGACTTGATGCCTGAACTGATCGACGCGGGTGTTGTTTCTTTTAAAATTGAAGGACGATTGAAAACACCTGAATATGTGGCGAATGTGGTCAGCAAGTATCGCAAGGCCATTGATAAGTATTTTGATGGCGATACGTCCAAGACCAGCAAAGAAGATATTCGCGAGCTGCAGCAGAGCTTTTCACGCGGCTTTACGCACGGTTTTCTCGAAGGGACCAATAACAAGAAGCTGGTTGACGGTACGTTCCCGAAAAGCCGGGGGGTGTATCTGGGCCGAGTGGAACAAATCCTTCGTGATGGCGTAGTGTGCCGTATTGATGCCCCACTCAAGCGTGGCGATGGGATTGTATTCGATGCGGGAGATCCCACGCAAAAAGAAGAAGGCGGACGCGTATACGATATCCGCCGCAAGGGCGTGAAGATTGAAGGCGAAGCCGGAGAAGGCTGGATCATCGACATCGTAGCGGGACGCAACGATGTGGATCTGCGCCGTGTGCACGTGGGCGACCGCATTTGGAAAACCAACGACCCAGCGCTGGACAAACGTCTGCGCCAGTCGTACGACACCGACAAGCCGTACCGGGTCTTCCCGGTACATGTGCGGGTCAGCGGCTCTCCAGGGCAACCGCTGTCGACATGGTGGACCGACGTGCAGAAAGGCACAACGGTCCGCGTGGACTCCGAGCTGGAGCTCGAAATTGCCCAGAAGCGTCCGATGACGCATGAACTGCTCGAAGAGCAGTTCGGCCGACTGGGCGGAACGGTGTTCCAGCTGGAAGAGCTGGACGTCCATCTGCATGGGGACGTCATCGTGCCGATGCGCGAGCTGAACGGTATCCGCCGCCAGGCGGTGGAACTGCTCGCGGGCGAGCGCCCCAAACCGCCCGTGTACACGAAACGGGCGGTCGAGGTGTATGACGATGCATCGACTCCGGCATCGTCTGTGGCACGCGGTCAGGCAGAGCTGACCGCGTTGTGCCGCAGCCTCCCTCAGGTGGAGGCTGCGCTCGAGGCCGGCGTGGAATTCATCTACGCCGACTTCGAGTTCATCAAGCAATTCCCGGCAGCCGTAGAGGCTGTGCACGCTGCAGGCCGTCGAATTGCGCTGGCGACCCCGCGTATTCACATGCCGGGTGAAAATGGCTACCACAACAACATCCTGCGCTTGAAGCCGGATGCTGTGTTGGTACGCAATCCAGGGGCACTGTATTTCTACTTGCGACATCGGTTGGAGAACCCGGACGCACATCACCCGCAATTGATTGGTGACTTCTCGCTGAACATAGCCAACCATAAAGCGGCTGATCTGTTCCTGGATTCCGGCTGCGACCTGGTTACGCCTTCGTACGATCTGAACATTCAGCAAATGGTCGATATGCTCAGACGTACACGTACTGATAAGCTGGAGATCGTGATCCAGCAGCATATGCCAATGTTCCATACTGAACATTGCGTATACTGTACCTTTATGAGTGAAGGCACCGACTACACTAACTGTGGACGTCCATGTGAGGACCATCGCGCATCCCTGCGTGATCGAATTGGTATGTCTCATCCGGTCCGTGTGGACGAAGGCTGCCGCAACACGGTATACAACGCGATTGAGCAATCCGGCGCGGAATATCTGTCCAACTTCCTGGAGCTGGGCGTGTCCCGTTACCGCGTGGAATTTTTGGAGGAGACACCGGAGCAAGTGCATGAGGTTATTGATCTCTATAACCGTGCCCTGCGCGGAGAAATCAGTGGAACACAAGTATGGAAGACGCTGAAAGCGACGAATCAGTTGGGTGTTACACGTGGGCAGCTGGTGAAGTAAAAGGATGCTACAGGTTATCACAGTTATTTATTTTGATATTTGAACGTAGAAAAAGAAAAAATAGGGTATGTGCTTTGAGAGCACATACCCTATTTTTATCAATAAGTCCATTTGAAATACTATGAATCTCGTATTGTTATACTTTCTGGACTTTCGTTTTTTTGGAAAAAACAATGAATTTTTGCCCGACATAATTAATTAAAGTATAGAAGATATTCCCGATTAGGATGGACAGATTGCCTAAAATTGCATTATTTTTAATACTCAGACTTGAGATCAGGAAGTGGCTGATTAGATAGCTGAGACAATACGATAGTAAATAGCATATCAATATGATAAAGACAAACTTCCAAATGGTCTGTCCATGGCTTGCATTGTTTTTGAAAGTAAATCTTTTGTTTAAGAAATAGCTTACAGTGGCACCTACAGAATTACCAATAAAGGTCGATAACCAGTAGTTAGTCCCTAAAGTATTAAAGAGCAGGAACATGACGGACATGCCGCATATTGTATTTAGGACACCTACGACAAGAAAACGGAAAAAGCTATTCTGAAATAAAGTCAAATTAGTCACCTGTTCGCATCTGTTTATTGGACAGCCACAGCTTCCCTCTCACTATTTTTCACTTTTTTTGTGTTTTCAGTATCTAGGGTGCTCTGGGAATCTAATAGGGTCTCAATAATATATTTGGGTCTTTGTTTTACCTCTTTATATATTTTACCGATATATTCGCCAATGAGTCCCAGTGCTACAAGTTGCAGACCACCTATGAACCAGATGGACAACATTAAAGAAGACCAGCCCCAGACAGTGGTTCCAACGAGCTTACTAATAATGGTGTACACAGCTATTAATAAGCTTATGCCAAACATTGCAAAACCTACCGCTGAGATAAGCCGGATTGGGGTTATACTAAATGAAGTGATTCCATCGAAAGCAAAAGCGAGCATTTTCTTTAAAGGATATTTGGATTCTCCTGCAAAGCGTTCATGTCGATCGTAATAAACTTCAGTAGACTTATAACCTATTAACGGAACTAGACCACGTAAAAAGAGATTTACCTCTTTAAAGTTGCTTAATTCCTGGAGAACTCTTTTGCTCATTAAACGGTAATCCGCATGATTGTATACAATATTGACTCCCATTTTACTCATAACACGATAAAAGCCTTGGGCTGTTGAACGCTTGAAGAATGTGTCGGTGGTTCTACTTTTTCGAACCCCATATACGATGTCATAACCTTCTTTGAATTTTATTATAAATTCTCGGATGGCATTGAGATCATCCTGCAGGTCAGCGTCAACGGATATCACACAATCAGATGTCTCTTTAGCTTCCATTAATCCAGATAATAGGGCGTTTTGATGGCCGGCATTTTTTGCCAATTTGAGACCACTGACAAAAGGGTTTTTTAGATTATATGATGCTATGATGTCCCATGTTTTATCACGGCTACCATCATCAACAAACAACATTTTACTATGTTTAGAAATGAGCTGGCTCTCTGCCAACTCCTCAAGAATGACCGTAAGTCTGCTTATAGTTTCAGGCAGTACCTCTTCTTCGTTATAACAGGGAATAACTAACGTTAAAACAGGGTTACTGATTATTGAATCCAAAGAACTCTCTCCTCAAATTTTGGCATATCTGGTACTCAAATTTCTATCCTTTTTAGTTTATAATATGGTTTACTTAAATTATATAACATTGCAATGACTAAGTGCTATAATAAACTATTAGCAATTTACAAACGTTAATCGAATTATTGAATAATTTAGTAAGCTTTGTTGAAAAGGAGTTTTAACCTATGAAAATCCGTAAAGCGATTATTCCTGCTGCGGGATTAGGAACCCGGTTCCTTCCTGCTACGAAAGCGATGCCTAAAGAGATGCTTCCCATTGTAGACAAACCAACAATTCAATATATTATTGAAGAGGCTGTTGCATCTGGTATAGAGGATATCATTATCGTTACTGGTAAAGGTAAAAGGGCGATTGAGGATCATTTTGACTACTCCTTTGAGCTGGAGCATAATTTGACTGCGAAGGAAAAATGGGATCTGCTCAATGAAGTGCGTAAACCATCGGAGATGGCAGATATCCACTATATTCGTCAAAAGGAACCCAAAGGGTTGGGGCATGCCATCTGGTGTGCACGTAAGTTTATCGGTGACGAACCTTTTGCTGTCCTTTTAGGGGATGACATCGTTGAGTCTGAGAATCCGTGCCTCAAACAGATGATAGACGTGTTCGATGAGTATCAGCGTTCTGTTGTAGGTGTAAAACAAGTGGATTGGAACGAGGTACATCGTTATGGCATAGTAGAAGGTCATGCACTTACTTCCAAAATCTCTGAAGCGGAACGATTGGTAGAAAAGCCAAAGAAGGAAGAAGCAACCTCCAACTTGGCGATCATGGGACGTTATATCTTGACGCCTGATATTTTTGATATCCTGGGTCAGCAATCTGCGGGAGTAGGCGGGGAGATTCAGTTGACGGATGCATTGTCCAAACTGGGAGAAAAGAATCCGATCCTGGCCTACGAATTTGACGGGAATCGCCATGACGTTGGCGAGAAATTGGGATTCATTGAAACAACGATCCATTATGCTCTACAGCATAACGAAATCAAGGATGAAGTACTGGCTTATATGAGAAAGGTTATTGAAGATATTGATAAAATGTAACAAAATTGTAATTGTATGCGATAAAAAGAAGTTCTGGATTTTTAAGTTCTCCCCTTAAAATAAGAGAGCAATATTCCAAATAGTATCTTATTTTAAGGGAAGGAGGTATAAAGTTGAACTCTTTAGGACTATTCACTTTGAAACAAGAAGACACCCTTGATTTGGACTTGCAGATTAGTACTTTATCAGTTAAATCGGCACCTCAATGTAGTGTTACTCGCTCTGTTTCCTGTGCCGCTTCTTCTTGCTATAGTTGGAATAAATACGTAACTTGCAACTGCTGTGTTTAGTTAACCAAACAACCCCAGATATGATTCCTATATCTGGGGTTATTTTACGTTAAGGAGGCTCATGAGCTATGAAGAACGCTGAGAGCAGGAATACAGATATGAATATGTTCAAAGCTTTGGAATTTTTTTTAGTTAGAATTCCGTTGTTGTCTATTGAACAGTACAAAGAATTATTTAATGAACCTTGGAATGAAGGTTTGCAAAATAAAATATTTCATATTTTGGAGGATTATATTATCCGTGAGGCACTTTTGATTGCCAGTCCCTCATTAATGAACTCTGTTAATCAAATAATAGACAATTCAAATTTAAAGAAAGTAGATAAGGTTATCAAAGCATTAGCTTATTATATGATTAGGCTTTCAACACGAGCTACCCCTTATGGTCTTTTTGCTGGTGTTGCTGTGGGTTCCTTTAATAATGAAAACAAACTTGTATTAGGAGAGCTGAGCTGTAACCGAAAAGTAGCACGTCCAGATATGCAATGGTTAATGGATCTCGTAAAGAGTTTGGAACGTATGAGGCATGTCGTTAAGCAAATCAAAGTTCGTATGAATCCGATCTTGTATGTTTCCGGATCGCGTATGAAGTTACCTTATCTTAATTTTATAGATCATAGTGATTCCACTAACGAAGTGAAAAGCAGTTCAATCCGCATTTCCAAGTTTGTGGACTATGCCATTCACTGTGCAAAAGAGCCTATTCCCATAAAGTTGTTAATGATTAAGATGCAAGAAGAGTTCCCCACTATGAATCGAGAGCAGTTATTTGATTTTTTGATGAAGTTAGTAGAGCAAGAGTTTTTAATAAGTGATTTAAGGCCGCCTCTATCCATTCGTAACTCTGAAATGCCGTTTGAATATTTAAAAGGGCAACTAGCATCCGTAACAGGTATAGACGATCTCAAGACTTCCATTCAAAAGATTCATGACCACGTACAACAATATAATCAAACCTCTGTAGGTGAGGGGGAAGAGCTATATATAGACATAAGCAACAGCATGAATAAAATGTTTCCTTGCAAAGATCCACTCCAAATTGATATGGAAACATCTATAATAAGTGCAACTTTAAGCCACAGTATAGCTGAAGAGGTTGCCGAAGCTGCCGAAATTTTATGGAGATTATCGAATGATGTGTGCAATCCGCATCTTGAGACCTATCGGAGTGCTTTTATTGAGAAGTATGGATTACATCGTCAGATTCCCTTGTTAGAACTGTTGGATGAAGATATGGGATTAGGAGCTCCTCCAGGTTATGAATATCCTGTGAGCAGACGAAGTTGGGAAATACCCGCTACCAATACTGACAGAGATAAACAATTAGCATGTTGGGTTGGAGAAGCGATCAAACAAGGTAGTATCGAGATTGAACTTACAGATGAAAAGATCAAAAAAATAGAAAGTGTTCCATCTGATCTCATACCTCCGCCATCTTTAGAGATGTATGTTACCATTGCCGCTTCGAATTCGAACGATCTGAAAAAGAAGAGTTATAAATTGATTATAAATCCCAATTCAGGAGACCCAGGTGCAGGCAAAGCATTTGGCAGATTTGGTCCGATTCTAAATGAAGTTGCACAAGGGAAAATCTCCAGTATTTATGAGCTACAATCTGTTCAGGATCCAAACGTAGTTTTTGCGGAACTTATTTATTTAACAACTAATAATAGGCATTCAAACGTTGTTATAACAAATCGATCTTGTTCTCATCAGATTATCCTTGGAACGAATAATTACACAGATGATGGAGCGGCAACCATCCCTTTATCTGACTTATATGTAGGTTGTACACACAACTCTTTTTATTTAATATCACGTTCTTTGAATAAGAGAGTGATACCTATATCTACAAATATGCTGAATTATTATAGGGCGCCTAATATTTATCGATTTTTACGTGAAATTCAACAGGAAGGGCAAAGAAATATTTCATCGTTTCAATGGGGAAGCCTCTCAGGATTTCCGTTTCTGCCCCGCGTAAAGTACGGTAATACTATTCTTTCACCAGCGATGTGGTCTTTAAATGCAGGTATGGAGGCTTTTCAGGGATGTCATAACAAAAGTGATTGGGCTCATGCATTTGAAAGGTATAGGAAGGAGTGGAGTATTCCGCGGCACGTGTATATAACCATTGATGATAACAGATTATTAATGGATACTACACATGATTTTTGTATATCCGAACTATATGATAAATATCAAAAGCTTTCAGGTCCTGCATCCCTTTGGTTGACTGAATGCGGTTTTGAATGGAATGAAGTATGGGGAGAGTCCACTAAAGGACACCACATTGCTGAGTATGTCATTCCTTTAATAAGAATGAATGGAATAGTCCCGTCTGGTATAAAGGATCTTGTTCAGCCTAGTGCTATGCAAAACCCTATCAGTACTAGTAGGATGAATGTCTACTTTCCGGGAGATGAATGGCTTTACGTCAAGCTGTATGGCATGTCTGAGCGTGAAAGAGAATTTATTGGGAACTACCTCAGGCCGTTTTGTGAGTTGGCAGAAAAACAAAAAATTATTGATCGATATTTTATCGTTCGATATAGAGATTCTGACGATCATGTACGTGTGAGATTTCATGGAGATGCAGCAATGTTGTGTGCACAACTAATTCCTGCTATTCAATCGTGGGCGAACAAGCTCAAGCAGGAAGGACTGCTGAACCAAGTTGTGTATGATACATACGTGCCAGAGGTGGAAAGATACGGCGGAGAAAGCTTGATTCAACTGGCTGAAGAGATTTTTGCCGAGGATTCCAAACTTACTTCTGAATTCATCTTTTTGCAATATAACAAGAAGTTGAAGATTGATTTGGAACATATTGCGTTTATTAGTGTGGTTGATATGTTAAATCAATGGATACCTGCATTAGCTAAACAGGCTGAATGGTCTCAACAGAAAGATTGGCACAATAATCACACCAAAACATTTCAAAAAAATCGTACATGGTACATGTCAATATCCGATGTTTCAGATCAATGGAGTTCATTGAGAGCATATGATTATGGTGAATTTATGATAGAGCGCTTTCAACCTCGTAGGGAAAAACTAAAGCAATATAAGGAGAGCTTCCTTCAGATAAAAGAGGAAACATACGGGGGCGAACCTTTATTGGATATTATGGAAAGTTTTATTCACATGCACCTGAACAGACTGATAGGTACGGATCGAATGAAAGAGGCGAAAGTAATGTCACTATTAAGCCATGCCCTTTACCATCTGAACCGTGCTCAGAAGTACACAAAGCGAATGAATAATAAGGAGAACTGAAATATGATCACAACAGGAATATCGGAAGATTTGCGTCAGACTATTCTGGAGATTGTACAAAGAGTTGCAAGAAGATTGGCAGACCCAGAATATGTAAGTGCTGTATGCTCATCAAAGACAAATCAAACAGCCTTTCAAGAGGATTATAAATGGGATAATATAAGCCTTGCGAGTGGCTATCCAGCAGTGAGTCTATTGTTCGGGAGATTGGGTGTTGTATTTCAAGAGGATACATTTACACGATATGCACATCAATATCTTGTAAATACAAGAGAAGCACTTAAGCTAGAGGAGAACATCTCTTTATCGCTATGGAGCGGGCTGTCGGGCATTGGGTTTACGGCTTATGCGCTATCTGACAAACTTCGTAAATACCATAGTTTTATTCAACAGATTAATCATTTAATCGTTCACTATGGCGTAGCTTTGTTGGAAAGTTCAAAAAATAATCTAGAAACAGGGGTCAATTTTCATGACTATGATGTCATTTCAGGGTGGAGTGGAATAGGTAGATATCTGTTATTGTTCCCAGATGTACCTGAGATGAGAGATCTCCTTAAAGATGTTCTCAGCTATCTTGTCATGTTAAGTGGAGAGAGAGCTTGGAAGGGTGAGGTTCTTCCAGGCTGGTATATCCCTGTTCACAATTTACCCTCACATGAGCAGTTGAGGTATCCCGAAGGATATTTTAACATGGGGTTGGCCCATGGTATTCCTGGTCCGTTGGCCTTATTGTCGATAGCCTGGCACCAAAATGTGAGAGTATCAGGCCATAAGGAGGCTATAGAGCGATACAGTTCATGGTTGGACCATTGGAAGCAAAAAAATGATTTTGGGTGGTATTGGCCCAATAATATAAGCTACAAAGAGTATATGAACGGAATCATTCCCGATGAAACAGAACGTGAAGCCTGGTGTTATGGATCTCCAGGGGTTGCTAGAAGCTTATGGTTGGCAGGGAGGGCTCTAGAGAATGAAGACTTAAAGTCGCTTGCTGTGGATGCCTTTAAATCCATATACGCACGTCCCCGCGAACGTTGGAGCATATATTCTCCAACGGTATGTCATGGCTATTCGGGATTAATAAAGCTTACCCATCAGATGTATCTGGATACGGGCGATATCGAGCTGTGTGAATATGCCCGAGGTTTGCTTTTAGAAGTCGTTGAAAAGTTTGATAGTGAATTAGCGTTCGGTTTTTGTGATATCGTAAAGGATACCCAATCGGTCAAACATTTGGATTTCGTAGGTTTATTGGATGGTGTTTCAGGTATTGCTATGACTTTGTTGGATAGCCTTGAATCCGAGGGAAGTTTTTGGGGAAGGAGCTTATTAATCACATAGCAGGAGAAGTAAAAGTTAGGATGAAAAAAGGAACACCAGAAGTGAAAACTTCTGATGTTCCTTTTTTTGGTTGATGTAGCTCTGTATTTGCATTCAATGTTAAATGGTATACCTAGAGCTTTAAGGACTTTAACTGCTCAATTTGCTCCTTCTCTTTCGGATCAGTTTGAATCAGTTTGTTATATAAAACTTCGTCGTTTTGGCCCTGCTGCTGTAGGGCAGCAACGTAATAACGAGCAACCTCACGATTCGTAGCATCGCTCAGGTCGTCCTTCAGGCCGTTTTTAAGGATGCTTGCAGCCTCAGCAGGCTTACCTGACATGAACTCAATCTTGCCAGTACTAAGCGCAATACCTGAGGTTACTTCAAAGGTACGTGTCAACTCAATTTCAGGTGGAATCGTCTTAAGATGGGCTACCCCATCAAGAACCTTCTGATAAGCAGCAAGACCTGCTTGGAAATACTTCTGTTCCTTGGCTGTATCCTTCTGCTCACGTGCCTTATTACCAATAGTGTAGGCCTGGGTAATCAACATATTGTACCAATCATTGTCCCAGTTAAATTTGTGAATATTATTTTCCAAAATGCTGAAAGCTTGCTCATGCTCACCTTTTGCTTGTAAAAGGTTAACTTTGAAGTTATACATGGTTTTATTATACGGTTCTGCCTTCAAGCCCGTATTTAGTATCTCTATTGCAGCATTATAAAATTCCTCTTTTTTCGTTTGATCATACACATTTTTGTATAGTGCAGCCAATCTTAGAACAGAATCGGGGTGAGTAGGGCGAAGTTCAAGATCTTTATTAATAGCACTTTGAATTTCCTCAAAAGATGTGCTGACCGCCATGATCTGTTTGCCATATGAAGCGGCATTAGCCGATTGCACAAAGCGAAAACCTGAGAATAGCGCGACGATACTCAGAATACCAATGACTACACTGTACGTGATCCGAAAACCGGAAGCACTCATGAATAAGCGTTTAAGAGGCTTGCTGTCCATAGCAGCGGCCATGCCGCCTAGACTCACAAATACCAGTATGCCCATGAACACGTAACTCATATTAAAGTCCAGTAAGCTGTGAAGTAAGATTGAGAGTGCCAGAATAAGATACAGAAAGTGAGAATCCCGCTCTTCATCATTTTGTCTAATATAGCTACGAGTATATTTATAGAAAATATATAAGATAAATGACATTAAAATTACAAAACCGAAAATACCTACTTCAACTAGGTACTGCATGAAAAAGTTATGGGCCTGACGGCTGCTATAAGGATAATCCTGATATTCTTCGTACAAAGAAGCCCAACCGCCGCCGCCTGTGCCAATAACAGGATGATCTTTAATCAATTTGGCAGCATCCTGATAGAATGCAATTCGTTCAAGTACACTATGCTGGCGGAAATTGATGTTTTCCAACCGGACCTGGACGTTTTCAGGCAGAACACTGCGTAGGCCAGTTCCAATAAACAGAAAAGCCAGCAAGCCAATCACCACAACTGATCCGACAGGCAGCCACAGGTTGGATAACTTACGGGAAGTCCACCCTGTGAGGGCACTTTCCAACCTTGGTGCCAGATAACGTTCAACAAGCCACAGTACGACAACTACAGCCAGGGAGACGCCAATAAGTAATCCCCAAGCTTTGGCAGCCTCTCCGCCGTTGTAGGTCTTATTGAGTTGTAATCCCATATTTGTAATCGGCGACAAGATAGATATTGACGCTACACCAGCAATGGCGCAATGCAAAATCCATATAATTTGGCGTGCAGGTTTAAGGAAAAGCAAGAGCAGGACGAACACGACTGGCAGCATAACTAGACCGCCCCGTGATAAGGTCAGGAATAGAGAGACCAGAATGGGCACCAACATGAAACCATGAGTAGCTTTGCCATACCATGATTTTGATTTCATTAAACAAAAAACGGCAGCGAATAAGAAAGCCATTAGAAAGGCGGCATATGTATTCGCATATTGAAACACGGATGTCAGCCGGAGCCCATTTGTATCTGTCATGACTGCATTGATATAACGGTCATGATACACATATTGGCTAAGCCAGCCTACCAGCTTGCCGGCAAGCACCCACTGTCCGAACCAGTTAATAAAACCAAAGCCTACAATGACATAAGCAATAGTCATAATCAGATTGTGAATAATCTTATTGCCTAAGCGATCCTGGAGTAGATAAATTGAGATGATAAACAGGGCTGCATATATGCACTGTACCACCACCATATTCATGGCCAGGTAATGTGAAGCTGCTGATGCCAGTGAAAGCACATAAGTCAAGGGAAGCAGTAGTACTAATACAGCCAGCCAATCCCTTTGCTCTTCCAGCTTGAATTTTTTATAATAAGATACGATTGCCAGGATCAACAGAATCGAGGCGATGATAACAGCCCAATAGAGAGGCTTTTCAAAATCGAGCATTTGCCCATTAAAAAGTGCAGCCTGGAAGGGAGCCCAAGCTAAAAACAGAATCATGCCAACAATTAACACCCAAAACATAGCCGGCCTTTTATCGTCACGGGTCGACGTTTTGGCCTGTTTCCCGTATACTGGATTCGACAAGGTTTACAATCTCCTTTTCTTGTAGATACGTCAACATTTTAGCATATCGTAGCTGTTAGAGCCATATCACAACAAAGACCCTACCAAATTTTTACACTGTTTGATTGTAAGAGACTTACCAAACCATGTTTAAGGTCGTGACACACTCGTATGAATTTAACTCAAAACTTTTCGAAAAATTTAAAGTTACTCTGGGAATTGTCTAAAAAAGATATTAAATCTAGATACCTTGGTTCATTCATGGGGGTACTCTGGGCTTTTATACATCCTATGGTATCTATACTTGTTTATTGGGTCGTATTTCAGGTTGGTTTTAAAAATGTACCTATTGGAGATACTCCCTTTATACTTTGGTTATTAACAGGAATGGTGCCTTGGTTATTCTTTTCTGAAAGCTTAGCAACTGCAACCAATAGTATTATTGAAAACAATTATTTGGTAAAGAAGATTGTTTTCCGAGTTGGTTTGCTGCCGATGGTGAAAATTTTGTCTGCTCTTTTTGTACATGTATTTTTTATCATTGTTCTTTTCATTATGTTTAAAATCTACAATGTTGAATTTACGATTTATAACATTCAAATCCTTTATTATTTATTAGCCACGATTTTTCTTTCCTTGTCCATTTCTTACATAACAGCGACATTAGTTGTTTTTGTAAAGGATGTTGGTCAAGTTGTTGCGGTATTTATTCAGCTATTCTTTTGGCTTACGCCGATCTTTTGGAATTTAAATATTGTTGAAGATAAGTATCAGTTTTTCTTTAAACTAAATCCTGTTTTTTATATCGTCGAAGGATATCGGGATACTTTTATTGATCACAAATGGTTCTGGGAGCATCCATCAATGACGATCTACTTTTGGGCTATTGTGATTATCGCTGGTACTATAGGAATCAAAATTTTCAAGAAAATGAAATCTCATTTTGCAGATGTATTGTGAGGAGAAAATGATGAATCAAACAGAATCAGTTGCTGTGGAAGTTAATAATGTCACTAAAATATATAAAATATATGATAATCCCAATGAGCGATTAAAAGAGGCCGTTCATCCCTTTAAAAAAAAGTATCATTCTGAATTTAAGGCCATCAGTGACCTGTCTTTTTCCATAAATAAAGGACAAGCGATTGGTATTATTGGTAAAAATGGTTCTGGAAAATCGACTCTTTTAAAGATGATCACAGGCGTGATTACTCCCACCAACGGAAGCATTAAAGTGAATGGGAAAGTTGCTGCTCTTTTGGAATTGGGCGCAGGTTTTAATCCAGATTTAACAGGAATGGAAAACATATACTTGAACGGAACCCTTATGGGGTATAGCAAAATAGAGATGGATGGTAAACTTGAATCTATTGTATCCTTTGCGGATATCGGGGACTTCATTAATCAACCAGTCAAAATGTACTCCAGTGGTATGTTTGCCAGATTAGCTTTTGCAGTAGCCATCAATGTTGATCCGGATATTTTGATTGTAGATGAGGCCTTGTCTGTTGGAGATATTTATTTTCAGGCAAAATGTATTACCAAAATGAAAGAGCTCTCCAAAAAAAGTACGGTTTTATTTGTCTCTCATTCCATGGATACCATTAAAAGTTTTTGTGATACAGCGTTGCTGATTGATAAAGGACACATGGTCGAAATTGGTCCAGTGAAACGTGTAGCACAAATTTATGAAAATATTGTTAACCAGGAAATTGCAGATATGAAACGTGTTCAATCTTTGGATGTATTTGTTAATTCCGAAACAGATAAGAAGAGTTCGCTGTTGCTATTAGAAGAGGATCCTGCTTTTGCAAAACGTGCCAATGAGTTTCGTTCTGGAACGGGAGATGCGCGCTTTATAAGAGCGGACTTGTTAGTCAATGGAGAAGTTGTGAACCAGGTCCCTTTTGGCGAAATGGTTACTTTGCGTTTATTGGCACAATATTATAAAGATATAGATTCTGAGGGAACTATTGGCTACATGGTTAGAAACCATACTGGTGTCGATGTGTTTGGCATGAATATCTATAATAAAGCAAAATTAGTTCCGAAAATGCAAGCGGGAGGCATTCTGGAGGTTAACTTTAATTTCCGTAATCTGTTATCTGAAAGTGGTAAATACACCATTTCTATTGGTTTGAAGCCTAAGCCTTTTGAGCCTCTTTATCTGGATAGCGTAAGTATAGCAGCTGTTTTTGAGGTTCCTAAGCCCGAGAATAATTACGTACCAGGATTAATATTTGTAGATAACACAATAGATTTGCAAGTCATTAATTAAGGCTGGTGATAAAATGTGTGGGATTTTGTTTTCTAATGTAGCCATAAATAAAGAAGTATTTCTTAATTCTTTAAATATAATGAAACACCGGGGGCCTACGGCCCCACTTTGTGTATATCAGAGTGAAAACTTTATGCTGGGGCATAACAGATTAAGTATCTTAGATTTGGATCGGAGAAGTGATCAGCCCTTTTTCTCTGATGACGGAAGATATGTGATTATATTTAACGGAGAGATCTATAATTATAAAGAATTAGCCTCCAGTTATTCAATTCAAATGAGAACAAACTCAGATACTGAACTTTTATTGAAGCTTTATATTCAATATGGTCCCCAAATGTTGAATTGGCTTAATGGAATGTTCAGTTTTATTGTTTTAGACATCCAGCAGAAATCATTTTTTGTAGCACGAGATCGTATGGGAGTAAAGCCGCTTTATTACAGCAGATATGGGGAAGAGTTCATTTTCAGTTCTGAAATTGCTCCATTGCTCCCATTAGTCCACAACATTTCTATAGATCAAGAAGCCGTAAGACAATATAAAAAGATGAGATGCTTTTTTAATGATCGTACTATCTATAATGAAATAAAAGAGTTTCCACCAGGATATTATTACGAGAATGGCGAATTTATTAAATATTGGGAAATTGATTACTCTGAAAAAGAACCTCCTTCCGATGAGGAACTTGAATTTCTAATTCGCTCTGCAGTAGAGTACCGTAAGATCGCAGATGTTGAAATTGGAAGTTACCTAAGCGGGGGATTGGACAGTACGATTATTACCGCACTTGCCAGAGTAGAGCATACTTGGACTGTTGGTTTTGAAGATTATAATGAGTTTCAGTGGTCTGAAATCGCAGCAACAAGATACAATACCATTCATCATCCGATATTGTTTGAACCTGATCACTTTTTATCATTAGCTCGAGAGCTTATAACTGTAAAAAAAGAGCCTCTGTCTGTGCCCAATGAAGTGTTACTGTATCATATGACTCAGCAAGCATCTGCTAAAAATACAGTCATATTAAGTGGAGAAGGCGCTGATGAGCTTTTCTTTGGGTATGACCGTATTTTCAGATGGGCTAGTAGCACTACAGACTTCGATATCCGTACCTTTAGTGAACTCTACACCTACGGATCTGAAGATGATATAGAGATTGTAGAAGACGCTTTGGCACCTTTCATGAAGTTAAAGTCGCCTCAAAAAATCGTAGCTGCATTCTTTCAACAAGCCCATTTGAGAGGGTTACTTAAAAGACTGGATAGTGCCTCAATGTTAAATTCCGTGGAAGCAAGGTCTCCTTTCTTGGACTATAGATTAATTGAAAGGCTTGCAGGTGTAAATTCTCTGTACAAAATGAAGGATGGGGTTGTTAAGGCTCCTCTCAAGAGAATTTTTAAAGATATTGTCCCTGCAGAGATTGTAAACAGAAAAAAGGTGGGTTTTCCTGTTCAACTTGAAAAAGTCCTATCTTCTGAGAAAATTGAAGGGAAGACGACATTCGACAAATGGTTTAACTTCAATTTAACTACGTTAGGAGAAATCTTATGATTATCGGCTATACTTCCGGGGTCTTCGATTTATTTCATATTGGGCATTTGAATTTGTTGAGAAATGCTAAATCACTCTGTGATAAACTCATTGTTGGTGTGACCACAGATGAGTTGGTTTCATATAAGTACAAAAAAGCGGTAATTCCTTTTGAGGAAAGAATTGAGATTGTCAGAAACATCAGCTTTGTTGATACTGTAATTCCTCAGGACTCCATGGATAAATTTGAGGTTTGGCAAAAATTAAAATATGACGTAATGTTCGTTGGTGATGATTGGTTTCAAAATGAACGTTGGGACCAGTATGAGTTGCAGTTTAAGGAAGTTGGAGTGAAAATTATATATTTTCCCTATACGAAGAGTACATCATCGACTTTACTGAATGAGACATTACTGAAATTAAGAAAATAAGTATAAGATTTTTGCCTGAAAGGAAGAGGTTTTGCAGTGAATATGAACAGATCTATAGCTTTTGTCATTCACAATCTAGTTTTATATGAAACGATTAAGCCTTTAATTGAGGAGTGTGAAAGAAAGCAGATCGTTTGTGATATTTATGTCCCTCACATTGAAGAAGAAGATTGGGGAGACATGTCCTTAGATACCTATCATTATTTGAAGAACAATGGTATAAAATTGACTCTAACAAGCTCTGTACCTGACAAGGCATATAAAATAGCCTTCTATCCTTATCTCCCTTATTATTTGGAAGTTAAGTCCGATTATAAGTTTAGATATCAGTATGGAATGGCTAAGCCAAACTGGAATTTAGACACATGGAGTCGAAATTTCGATTTTATCTTTTGTAATGGGCTGTATGATTCCTCGGTTTTGGCAGCGTACACTCAGACTGAAATCGTTGGAATGATTAAATACGCCAAATTTCAAAGGAAGAAGCGCGAAACGGATAAATATAATTTGCTTTATTTGCCTACGTATGGGAATGAGTCGTCTATTGAGCTTGTTATGAACCATATTGAAGAAATGTCAGATACCTTTAATATGAAGGTGAAATTGCATCATGGCACTTCTTTTTTGGAGCATGATCGGGTTAGTCTAGTTAAGTCTCATATTCCTGATGTGCTTGATCATAAGGCTTCTCTTGTTCATTTAATAGAGGAAGCTGATGTGATATTGTCTGACGGCTCTGGGGCTATATTTGATGCGCTGTTTACGGACACTCCAATTGTAATATTCCAACATCCCCAAACAGAATCTTTCGAGGGGATTTTACCTTTGGAAGAACAAATAGTTCAGCAAAACATTGTTCCTTTTGTGAGCGATAACGGCAATATTAAACAAACCTTACTTAATGCAATCTTAGATGAACAACTAATACAACAAAGAAGGAAATTTACTTTAGAGATGTTTCCGGTTAAAGGAAGAGAGACGATAGATAAGTGTATGGATGTAATTAGCAGATTTCTAAAAGATGACGTGGACCATGCTTATAGAGCAGGGCATACACGCCTGAATAATGAATTTAATGAATTACAAGCTCATAATCATGCTCAAAGCCAAGAAATAGAGCAGCAAAAACAACACATTGTTGAGCATATGGATCAGATTAACACATTGATTCAAACGCGAGATCATCAGGAAAATGTAATAAGTAGCATGTCAGCAGATTTTAAATCCCTGTCTGAAAAGAAAGACGAATTAGAACAGAAATATGTTCAACTTACACAGGATTATAATAATGAAAAAAACAACTTGGATATATTAAATCATCAATATAGACAACTATTTGGTCAATATAATGAACTGAACACCCAGTTCAGTGAGTTGGAAGAATATAATGGAAGACTGTCTACAGAGATTCACAATATATATAACTCTAAAAGGTGGAAAATGGCGAATAAACTTAAACATATCTTACACAAGTCCAAAATGATATATGTTCTTAAGGGATATAGAGTATGGAAAAGTTATGGCACCACTATCTTACTGAAAAAGATAAAATCTAAAGTGTCGCATAAGCTTAACAGAACGAACGCGGGGGATCAGCCGATTGATCTACGCAAAGATGAAGGGAATTACAAGCAGTTATTAACCTGGTATGAGTATAAATTTTACAATTATAAAGTATCTAAAGATAACTCATTTTCTCTGGAGCTTGATAAGTTCGAGATTAAATTTGAGAAGGATCTTATATCGGTCGTCCTTCCTGTATATAACGGTGAGGATTATGTATCAAAAGCTATTGATAGTATTCTGCAGCAATCTTACAAGTATTTTGAACTCATTATTATTAACGATGGTTCAAAAGACTCAACGGCAGAAATTATTGATGAGTATGCTAAAGCAGATCATCGTATCAGAGTAGTTCATCAGGAAAATCGTAAAATACCAAGAACATTATCCAGAGGTTTTAAACTAGCCAAGGGTGAATATCATACGTGGACAAGTGCAGATAATATCCTCCCTGAAAATTTCCTGGAGAAGATGGTAGCTGATCTTAAAAGTGATGAAAATATTGGTATGGTATATGCGAACATGAGGTTAATCGACTCTGCTGGTCAAGTGATTTCCAACCATGGCTGGTATGAAGAACCACAGTTCAGTGGCAATGTTATGCTGCCTAAGTCTGCATTGGAGTTAAACGTATATCCTAACAATACGATTGGTGCAGCTTTTATGTATAGGGCCAAGGTAACCCAGTTATTGGGTGACTATTCTAGTTATAAGCATACCCTTGAAGATTATGATTACTGGATGAGAGTGAACTCTCTATTTGAGCTCAAACATGTGACGTTCGATGAGCCTATATATGATTATCGCTGGCACGATAAGTCACTGACCGCTTTAGATCAAGAACTGGGCATCACCTCTAACAGATATAAACTCATGGTACTTGATGATTTTAGAAGAGATTTTTATCTGACCCCATTAGTATGGATCATTGAGGGAGATGCTACTGAAGTTGGTGGGTTTAAGAAGTATGTTCTTGCTAAAGGACATACTGTGGTTGGAAGAGATGAAGTGAATACGATTATTGGTCTTAATTTGGCAACGCCTATTTGCTATTTATATATAAAAACAGGCGAAGTCCATGATTTTGAATTTATTGATTCTAATGCTTTATCGTCTATGTATGCACTGCTTATAGATAAATCAGAGCATACAACAGATACATTTGTAGCTAACTATCCGTGGGATCTGAAAATAAAGGATAAAATGAATGGTGAAACAGATAGCAATTATGACTTTTTTGCACAGGATACGGAAGTTCTGTTCTCTCTTATAAATACGAAGGTTAAGAACGATCACTTGTACCGTATTGAGGCGGTCATTGAAAGTGAACCCGTTTATAATAAGAGATTATCAGTTATTATTTGTACTTACCAGCGGAGTGAAAAGCTATCGAATGCGATTAAATCTGTCATAGAACAGTCGTTGGATAAAGCAGACTATGAAATTATCGTTGTAAATAATGATTATTTGAATGATGAGATTCATCATTTGGTTCGTGATTTCAGAGCAACCTATAATATTGACGAATCCTTCCTGCGATATATGGAGGCTCCATTAAAAGGTCTTTCCTTTGCACGTAATGTTGGTTTATTTGGGGCAGAAGGAGAGGTCATACTCTATATTGATGATGACGCTATTGCAAACTCTAACTTGCTTGAGGAAACCATCAGAGGGTTCTCAGATCGTCCCGATATCGGGGTCATGGGTGGGAATATCATACTCAATTTACATGAGGAACGGCCAGAAGTGGTTAAACCAGGTACTGAAGCATACTGGAGCCAGCTTATCGTGGAAGGCGAAGAAATTATCGATTCTAATTTTCAGTGGGAGTTCCCTTATGGAGCCAATTTTGCGGTTAGACATGCTGCGCTAATGCGAATTGGGGGCTTTAGAAGCGCCTATGGGCGTAAAGGAAACAATTACGCTGGAGGAGAAGAAATTGTTGTATCTTTTGCTATGAGAGAAATCGGCTATAAGGTTGGTCTTAATCCTAAAATGAAGGTCATTCATGATGTGGACACCTCCCGATATACTGTTGAGCATGTTAGAAAGACAATGCGAAACAGTATTTTGACTAATTACCAATTGCAAAAGGATCTGTATGCGCCGATGGAATCGGATATTGAGGCAGATAAGAATCACCTCGAAATTGTTAAAGCTGAATTAGATCATTTGCAGAAGATTCCGACTAAAAATCGAGACGTTGAAATTGATATTCTGTATAAACAATACACAGTTGAAGCGTATGAAGAATTAATACAAATGAAGGAAAACGATATAAATTCCCGAAAACAGTTGGCAAGAGCATATAGATAATTAATAAAACTTTAAAGGCGCCTCTTTTATAAAAAATAAGGGGCGCCTTTATTAGTATGGAGCGGTTAAATGAAAATTTTATATTTCTCTCCAATCTATTGGAATGATTTAAAACAACGTCCGCAACATTTGGCCGAAGAGTTTGCTAAAATGCCGGGGGTTCACATCACCTTTGTAGAACCATCCATTAGTATACTTAATAGTATTGTAAGGCAGAACTCAGATTATAAGAGAAGAAATCAAATCATTAATGATAGTCTTCAAATATTCAGGCCTTCGGGCAGTCTGAGATTACCTAGAAGCTTTGAAAGCTTAGACATATTCCATTTGAATCAATGGTTTGAAAAAAGACAGTTGAAAGATTTAGTTTGCAGTGCAGATATCATTTGGTTAGGAAGTCCAGTCTTTTATCCTCTTATTAAATCAAATAATAATAAGAAGAAGATTGTGTTTGATCGAATGGACGACTATGTATTTCTAACTAACAATGCATTAATGAAGAAATTACTCGAAAAGTGGGAACTTGAATTACTTGCCAAGGCGGATCTGGTTATTTCTACAAGTAATCATTTGCATAAGCATTCTCAAACATTGTGTAGACAATCTTATTTAGTGAAAAATGCTGTGGATACAGCTATACTAAACATAAATGTAGATAGCTTGGTTGCTGATGAATTGAGACGTTTAAAGCAAGAGGGCTACTATATTTTTGGCTATGTGGGAGCGATTGACCACTGGTTTGATGTAGAAGCGGTTAAGGCTATTACTGATTTTGATGAGAAATTTGTTGTATGTTTGGTTGGGAGAAATAACCTGAATTATAATTTTGAACAGCATAATAGGATTAAATATTATGAGACTGTTCCTAAATCAGAAATTGGTGCAATTATTGATGCTTTTGATATTTGTTTATACCCCTTTTTGAGGAATTCGGATAGAATTGATACGATCAATCCAGTAAAAGTTTATGAGTATTTGAGTTTTAATAAAGTGATATTAGCGGTGGATAGCGAAGAAACAAGGCTCTTAAATCAGGAAGGGATTTATCTATATCATAGTTTAGAGGAAATAAGAAAATATCTAATGGATATAGATACCCTACAACGCCCTTTTTATGATCAAGAGCAACTGGAAAACTTCGTAGTCCATAATAATTGGGAAGCTCGTGCAAAAACCATTATGGAGCTGCTTATAAAAGAGCTTCAATAGGAGGAACTTAGATATGAAAGGGATTATATTAGCTGGAGGGACTGGATCTAGATTATACCCCCTTACTAAAGTTACAAACAAACATTTGTTGCCGATTGGTAAATATCCGATGATATATTACTCTATTGATAAACTCAAAAAGGCGAATATAAATGATATTTTAATCGTTACTGGAAAAGAACATATGGGAGATGTGGTCAATCTCTTAGGAAGTGGTGTCGACCTTGGAGTTACTCTGACTTACAAAGTGCAAGATGAAGCCGGGGGGATTGCACAGGCCTTGCTTTTAGCTGAGCATTTTGTTGGCAATGACAAGATGGTTGTTATTTTGGGGGACAACGTTTTTAAAGATGATATATCATCATTTGTTGAAAAATTCAAACTTCAAGAATCAGGAGCGAAATTATTACTTCATAAAGTGCCTGATGCTAATCGCTATGGAGTACCAGAACTACAAGGCGATAACATTGTAAATATTGAAGAAAAGCCAGAGGTTCCTAAGAGTGATTATGCAGTTACGGGCATTTATATGTTCAATCACTCTGTATTCAATATCATCAAGACCTTGACTCCTTCAGCAAGAGGAGAATATGAAATAACAGATGTTAATAACGCTTATATTCAACGAAATCAACTTACATTTGATATTTTAGAGAACTGGTGGACTGATGCGGGAACACATAGTTCTTTGATGCTTGCTAACAAATTAGTAAGTGAAATGGTTTATGAGCTGTTTTCTTAGTATTATCATAGAACTAAAGATACCTTATGCTAAATAATTAAGAAAGCGAGTCTATTTAAATGCAAATTGTAAAAGCTCTTCCAACTAGAATAAAGTGGGTGGATGTACTAAAGGGATTGGCGATTATTTTTTTAGTATTCTCACATTTGGTGCCCCATGGTTTTAAAGGTAATGAAATGATGGATAAGAGCTTTATTATAGGCTATTTTTATTCCTTCCATATGCCTCTTTTCTTTTTTGCTTCTGGGTTTACTTCTAATTTTCAGAAGTATAAGTTTAGTAGTTTTTTGTGGTCTAAAATCAAAACAATCCTTTTACCATATACGACTCTGTATATATGCTCACTACTGTATTTTGGTTGGATGCACTGGATGGGGATTGTCGGAACGCTCGATCCAATGATTGTTATTGAAACTTTTTTATATGCAGATGGAGATCACTTAGGTATTCTAAATATGTCTCTTTGGTTCCTACCTTGTCTCTTCTTAGCCCAGATCATTTCGTACTTGGTCTTGAAAATTTCGTCCAAAAGAAGTTATATGTATATATTTTGGATATTGCTAACCATACTTGGTGCATTCTTAAGCAAGCTTGACACACATGCACTTCCTTGGTCATTTGGCACGTCAATTAATGCAGCCTCTTTAATTATTTGTGGTTATATATTCAAATTGAATGAACAATATTTTATTGAAAAAATTAGAATTAACAAACCATATTTTGCTTACGTAGCGGGATTTCTGGGTCTTTTATTATTTTTAATAAATGATAAACCAGGCATGTCAGGAAATTACTATGGACATAATTATGTATTATTTTATCTGTCGGTATTGGCTAGTTTAATATTTTATATATACTTATCCAAAAAAATTGAGTCATCTAGTTTACTGTCCTATTTTGGTAAAAACTCTTTAATTATATTTGGTCTGCATGGATTAATACTTAGCTTCTGGGAGAATGTGAATTTTTACGAGAAGTTTTCTGTTACAACAAATATGTATTTAGATGGAATTTCATTTGTTGTTATTTCTACCTTGCTTGTCTTCTTAAGTTGTATTCTTTTTATTGAACTATTTAATAGATTTTTACCTTTCCTGATTGGCAAAAAATTTAGTTCTGGTAGTTCTAATAAAACAGCAACAATTCCCAGTAAGATTGTTTAACGATTAACTTAAAAAGCCCTCGAATAAAAATCGAGGGCTTTTTTGTATGCATCGACATCTGTATTGAATTAGAAAAGATCTGGATTGTCAGGGTATATTTTTTTGAATTGTGAACGTATTAGTTCAACTTTTTCCTTCGTGATGGATGATGTCTTTTTCAAGACTATGGCTTTAACGTTATTATCAAGGGCATAGCTCTTTAAAGGTTTATAATTATTTTTAAGAGATCCGTTCATAACCTCTTCTGCGAGTATACCTACAACTTTTTGACCACTTTCACCTAAATGGTATTGTGTAGGTAATGCGATCACGACATAATCGGACTCAAAAAACGACACTGGAAAACCATCTCTTAAATCAACGTGATGGGTCAGATTCATAAATGGAAGAGCGTTGCTATTGTCAGGCATTTCAATCTGTCTGAGTATGTCATCATTAAGAATTCCAGAGCTAGACAGAACATATACTTTATGCTGCTCTGATGAGATTTCCTTAAGATAAGTCGTTAATTGTTTTAAAACAGGTATATCTGTTCTTACTCTAGGTGTTTGTTTAAAGTCACTGAATAAAGAAGAAAAATAGGTAACAGGACGTGCATTTACATTAGTGAACGTTACCAAGAAATTACAAGCGACTAAATAAACTAGAATAACTAAGAAAACATTTTTTGCATATTTTATCTTGGACAAATAGTTTAGAATAAGAATAACGCCACAAATAAATAAAATTAATACGTTCACGGTAAGAAGATAATAATGCTGAGAAGCTAAGCTTTGAATTCTTGTAAAAAGAAAGTACGTAATAAACAAGTTTGTAACTAGAAAGATTGATATATACCTAGTTTTACTAATAAATAACAAGCCTATGCAACCAACAAGAGCTATCAGAAAAATGAAGGCACCATAATGATAAAATAAATTCTGTAAGTTACTTAAGACGTCACCAAAATAATAAGCTGAGTAGGCGTTTTTAAAGTTATTGGTTAGGGCTCTTTGAATAAATTCATTGAAGAATATAATAAGAAATAATGCACTTGAAGATCCTATAATGAAAAAATTTAAAATAACCTGCAAGAGCTGCTTGAAGCGAAACTCTTTTTCTAGAATCCATTTGAACAAAAAAGCGATACTGATCGAGCCAAAAAGAGATACGATCCAAAACCCATACCATCTTCTTGTAAATGTTAGTAATACTAGGCAAGCGGCTAAGAGTAAAACTGCTTTTAAATTTAAACGTTCAAAGTCATTATTAAATAAGATAACAAGCGACAAGCAAATAAAAATAAGTCCTATAGAATCCAGATATCCACCTAACATAGGAGCTATCATAATTGGAAAGGTAAATGTAAGTACAAAGATCATGAAAATGTTCAATTTTGTGTTTAACTGGATTTGATCAGCAATCTTGATACATAATAAGAAAAGTATCAAACAAGAAGGATACAAGAAGCAGGTATAGATTGCCAAGACATAGCTCATGTAGCTTGTACCTAAGAACTTTAATGGTAAAGAGAGAAAGATTGTTGGGAAAACGGAATAATCATCTCTTAAAATGCTTGCATAGATTTGTTTAGAAGCTGCTATAAAATCTGTACTTAAAAGGTTATTAAATTGTATGGATGTATTCCAATAGGCTGAAAAGTCCCAATAATAAATGAAATGTTCCCTTTGAAGGAAGGCGTAAATGAATATTATTCCAACTAGATAACCGCCAAAAGCTAGGTACTGCACCATTATTTCTTTCTTGGCATATGTTAAGATACCACTAATGTGTAAAATGTATGTAGCACCTATGACAAACGACTGTGCAATATTTAGACCGAATAATATGGAAATATAGTAAGAATCGACTTTAAACAGTATTAGAATCGGGATAAGTAGCCACGTCAAAACCAAATAGGACCAAACAAAATTTTTATTAACTCTCGATAAATTCAAAAGCATATTCCCTCCCAATATAGTGTGCTTATTAATTTTATAGTAATCATAAATGAAAGTATATACTCAAGATGTTGGAGGTTTCGTGAATGATAATAAAGGAAGTACTTTCAGGTGCAAAAATCATTGAACCCGTGGTTCATGGTGATCACCGTGGTTTTTTTATGGAAAGTTACAATGAACAGATCATGAAAGAAAACGGAATAGACCATGCTTTTATTCAAGATAACCAATCCTTGTCTGCAGAAGCCGGTGTGATTCGTGGTTTGCATTATCAGCTTAATCCTAAAGCACAGACCAAACTCATTCGTGTGCTTTCTGGAGCTATCTACGATGTGATTTTGGATATTCGTAAAAGTTCTCCAACATTCGGTCAATGGGTCGGGGTAATCTTGAGTGAACATAATAGACGTCAGCTACTGGTGCCCAAGGGTTTTGCTCATGGGTTCTGTACGCTTGTTCCTAACACTCAAGTGCTGTATAAGGTAGACGAGTATTATTCACCTGAAAATGATCGTGGAATTCTGTGGAATGATCCAGCACTAGGGATTGATTGGCCAACTTCTCATGCTATTCTTTCAGAGAAGGATCAGAAGCATCCGGCACTGGCCGACGCTGACATTAATTTTGATTAGAGGAATAATAAGATTTAGGAGGTCAGTATGAAACTTCTTGTCACCGGCGGGGCCGGATTTATAGGCAGTAACTTTGTATTGTATATGTTAAAACAGCATCCAGATTATGAAATTGTAAATATAGATGCTCTTACCTATGCAGGTAACCTGGAAAATTTGAAATCCATTGAAAATAACCCCAAGCATAGCTTCATCAAAGCAGATATTACCGACGCACAAGCGATTGACCAACTGATGCAGCAGGGGATTGATGTGGTGGTTAATTTTGCAGCGGAGTCACATGTGGATCGGAGTATTCTGGAACCGGAAGTGTTTGTGAAAACAAACGTATTGGGTACGCAAGTGCTACTGGACGCGGCCAAGAAATATAACGTGACCAAGTTTGTACAGGTATCAACAGATGAGGTGTATGGATCTTTGGGAGAAACAGGCTTGTTTACGGAGGAAACTCCGTTGCAGCCTAATAGTCCTTATTCTGCATCCAAGGCAGGCGGCGATCTGCTAGTTCGTGCATATCATGAAACCTTCGGTTTACCAGTGAACATCACGCGTTGTTCTAACAACTACGGTCCATATCAGTTTCCTGAAAAATTGATCCCGCTAATGATCTCACGTGCATTGAGCGACCAACAGCTACCTGTATACGGGGATGGCTTGAACATTCGCGACTGGTTGTATGTAGAGGATCATTGCAGCGCAATTGATCTAGTCATTCATCAGGGTAAACTGGGTGAAGTATACAATATCGGGGGAAATAACGAGCGGACAAATGTGCATATCGTCAAAACAGTATTAGAGGAGCTGGGCAAGCCAGAATCTCTGATTTCGTATGTGCAGGATCGTCCAGGTCATGACCGCCGTTACGGCATTGATCCAACGAAGACCATGAATGAGCTGGGCTGGAAGCCAAAGCACTCTTTTGAAACCGGCATTAAAGAAACGATTCGTTGGTATTTAGACAACGAAGAATGGTGGACTCGTATTCAATCTGGTGAATACCAACAATACTATACAAAGCAGTACGGTTCCCGCTTGGGGGATGCGTAAAATGAAGGTATTGGTTACTGGAGCATCCGGTCAACTTGGTAAAGATGTAGTAAAGGTTTTTCAGGAGCAAGGACATGATGTTCTTGGATACGATCGGGAACAGCTGGATATCACGGATTTGGAGCAGGCTGTGAAGATCGTGGAACAGTACCAACCTGATGCCGTAATTCACTGTGCAGCGTATACGGCTGTGGATGCAGCGGAGACCGATGTAGACGGGGCTTATCAAGTCAACGCGGCAGGTACACGTAATATGGCAATGGCTGCGGAAAAGGTTGGAGCCAAGCTGGTTTATATCAGCACAGATTATGTGTTCGATGGAACGGCAAAACAGCCATATCATGAGTACGATAATACCAATCCGCAGAGTATCTACGGAAAGTCCAAACGGGCGGGGGAGGTATTGACCCAAACACTTTCCTCTAGGTATTTTATTGTTCGTACATCTTGGGTATATGGATTGCACGGGAACAATTTTGTCAAAACGATGCTGAAGCTTGGACAGGAGAAGCCGCTCCTCCAGGTAGTGAATGATCAGAAGGGTTCACCTACCTATACGGTGGATCTGGCACGTTTTTTGGCGGAATTGATTCAAACGGAGAAGTACGGCGTATACCATGCATCCAATAGCGGCTCCTGTACCTGGTATGAATTTACGCAAGCTATTTTACAGGATGCGGCGGAAATATTAGATGCCAAGATCACAGCGAAATTGGAACCATGCAGCACAGAGCAATTCCCCAGACCAGCAGCGCGGCCACGTAACTCTGTTATGGAGCATATAGCGATCCGAACCAATGGATTGAATGATTTGCGCGACTGGCGTGAGGGATTGCGTGATTTTTTGCAGGAGTGTCTTAGTACATCCGAGTAAATAAAACCTTATTATAAATATCAAAAATCTCCCATCAGTTCATGATTGGGAGATTTTATTATATTAAGGCCTATGTTGATTAAGGACGATGAGCATTATAATGTATAAGCAGATGAAACATATTGTCCCTCTATTGCACATTTTAAAAGAAGGAGGTCATTACTCTGAACAGACCTAACGTACAAATTTTATTATCTACATATAACGGAGCAGCTTACTTAGATGAGCAAATAGAAAGTCTCATCAATCAAAAAGACGTAGAAATTCAGATTCTAATTCGTGATGATGGCTCGACAGATGATACGGTTGCCAAGTTGAGAGCGCTGAAGCAACGTTATCCTCAACAGATTTTTTTATGCCTTGAGAGCAATGTAGGGGTTATTAAAAGCTTTTTTGATCTGATTCAAAGATCGTCTGAGACATTCGACTATTACGCTTTTTGTGATCAGGATGATGTGTGGATGCCGAATAAACTTGCTCAGGCTGTGGCTCATCTCAGGATTCAGGATGAGAGCCGACCGCTGATGTACTGTTCTGCTACTCAAATGGTCTCTCAAATATTGGAACCACTCAAAGTATGGCCAGCTTACATCCCCCGACCTGTATCCTTCTATAATGCTCTCATTGAGAATGTATGTGTAGGTTGTACCATGGTGATCAATAAAGAAACACTCAAGCTCGTGAAAAAGAGAATTCCGACTTCTTTGGATAATATTATCATGCATGACTGGTGGATTTACTTATGCACTTCCTCTTTTGGTGAGGTTGTTTTTGACCCCGATCCGTACATTTGGTATCGGCAGCATCAAAACAATGTGCTGGGAGGTTCTACGGATGGCTGGGTTAGCAAGTGGAGGAAAAGACTAAGTAGATTTGCAAAAGGAAAAAATCGCTATATTTTAAGCAAACAAGCCCAACAATTTATTCAACTTTATGGACAAGACATGTCCCCTCAAATGTATAAAGATATGGATCAATTCCTGGACAGCTACCAAAAGGGTGTGTTTTCTCGTATGAAATATATTTGGCAGTCTCCATTTTACAGGCAGTCACGGTTGGACAACTGGATTTATAAGTTGGTTTTTGTATTGAGGAAGTTATAGAGGTATGGAAAGAAAAAATATTGAAACTTTTTTCCATATATAAGCGTCAAATAGTCAAAGGTGCAAATGAATACTAGATAAAATACCATCGAATGCGTGTTCCTTTATGGAAAAATATAGTATAATTGAAACGTGCAACCGATAGAGCTGCCAAGGGCGGTCGGCTAACTCTCCCGAGGAGGGGGGTGAAGCCTGTGACAGTGTTTGAGGCGCTCAGTTTAATGCTGACGTTCGGGGCGTTAATCGTCACACTGTTAGAGTTTAACAAACGAAAATAGACCGCCCCCGCAAGGAAGGGTCTATTTTCGGCCTGATTGTTCCAAAACCGTCCGCTCTTGGAGCGTTGGTTGCGCAGGGGCTGGCTGGCACCAGCCCTTTTTCCATGTATATCTTACCACGATGAATTTTAGACCTCAACCGAGGATTTTACAAAAATCTAATAAACGACTTCCAATGAACAATATATAGATCGAAATGGTTTCGTTTGTCTATATTTGCACTTTGGAGCGACTGGAATCGAATTTTGTGAAATTCTACTAACTATGTAAGGCTACAAGTTATGTGCTTTTTTGCGCCCCGTGGTCTGCGCGGTATGCTATAATAGGCGATAGTAGAATAGATTACTGAATTTGTCAGGAGCGTTTTAAATATGGATGTAAGCATACTGGTCGTCAACTATAACACGTGTCGATTGACGCTGGATTGTTTGCAGTCAGTGTATGCGTCAAAGACGCAGTATCGATATGAAGTGATTGTTATCGATAATCACTCCAGTGACGGGTCTGTTGAGGCTATTCGTGCTGCATACCCGGATATTACATTGATAGCTAATAAGGATAACACAGGTTTCGCCAAGGCGAACAATCAGGGGATGGAAGTAGCCAGCGGGCGTTATGTATTGCTGCTGAACTCCGATACGTTGGTGCAGCCGGATACGCTGGATACAATGATTCAGTTTATGGACACGCATCCGGAGATGGGGGCATCGGGCTGTAAGGTCATCTTGCCAGATGGCTCGCTAGATAAGGCTTGTAAGCGAGGATTTCCAACGCCGTCAGCTTCTTTTTACTACGCTTTCGGCTGGTCGAAGCGTTACCCGGATAACCCGAAGTACAATCAATATCAGCTTGGGCATCTAAGCCCGGACGATGAGTATCCTGTAGATGTACTGGTAGGTGCTTTTATGCTGGTGCGCCGGGAGACAATTGACCAGGTTGGGGGCTTGGACGAAACCTTTTTTATGTATGGTGAGGATATTGACTGGTGTTACCGGATTAAGCAAGCCGGGTGGGGCATTTACTACTACCCGCGCACATATATTATTCATATCAAAGGGGGCAGCGCTCGCCGTCGTCCTTTGAAAATTATTTATGAGTTTCATAGAGCTATGTGGGTATTTCATCGTAAGCATTATAAACAGCAATACAGTTGGATCACCAATATGGCTGTATATGCGGGAATTACCGTAAAATTTGGAATGGCCTTTCTAAAAAATAAGTTGTCCGCACCGGTCAAGCCGGACAGCGGGGAACAATCTCGTACTGAGGTGAAAGCATGATACGCAGAAATCAGCGTTTTTTAACCCAATTATATATTGTGGCGGATTTCGCGGTCATTCAGTTGTCCTTTCTGATCGCTTGGTTTTTCAAATTTGAAAGTGAATGGATCACCTATAAAGAACCGCTTCCTATTCAAGTATATGGAGGCTGGAGCTTAATCTACGGCCTGATTGCCGTAGTGCTGGGAATGCTATTCTCGCTCTATTCGCCCAAACGCAAAAAGCGGTTTGCAGACGACGTATTCCGAGTCACCCAGATTCATATCGTTGGGCTGTTCGTGCTGTTGAGTGTGATGTTTTTCGTGAAGCAAATCGACATTTCGCGGTCCTATCTGGCGATCTATATGGCTGGGAATGTGCTGCTTATTTTGTTTTACCGGTTCTTTTTGAAGCAAGTTCTTAAAGCTCTCCGTCAAAAAGGGTACAACAAGCAATTCATGCTTATTCTCGGAGCGGGCACTCTAGGCCAACGATTTTATCATAATCTTGGACAGTATCCTGATCTGGGTTACGAGGTCGTGGGCTTTCTGGATGATAAGCGGCATTGGAGTGAAGAGGAAGAAGCGCATTTCCGCCCGATTCTTGGAGGCTTAGATCAATTGGAGGCTACGCTGTCGCGTCTGATGATTGACGAGGTCATTCTGGCGTTGCCGCTGGATGCCCATGATAAGTACCCCAAGATTATCAACATGTGTGAAAAGGCTGGAGTGCGCACGCTTATAATCCCTGACTTTTTTGATTATTTGCCGGCTCGTCCGTACTTTGATAACTTTGCAGGTATGCCGATGATTAATGTACGGGATATTCCACTGGATGTGGCGGGGAATCGATTGTTTAAGCGTCTATTCGATATTTTATTCTCTTTATTCGCGATTCTTCTGACGTCTCCGATCATGCTGGCAGTGGCGATTGGTGTAATGATCACATCCAGAGGGCCCATCATTTTTAAGCAAGAGCGGGTGGGCTTGAATCGTCGCACCTTCCGAATGTACAAATTTCGTTCGATGAAGGTACTGCCTCCTGGAACTGAAGATACGGGTTGGACGACTGCTAATGACCCAAGACGCACACGTTTTGGTACTTTTATTCGTAAAACGAGTCTCGACGAGCTGCCGCAATTTTTCAACGTTCTGCTGGGTGATATGAGTGTCGTTGGTCCGCGCCCAGAACGACCCTATTATGTGGATCAGTTCCGTGAGGAAATTCCAAAATACATGGTGAAGCATCATGTTCGTCCTGGAATCACAGGCTGGGCACAGAGCAACGGGTTGCGTGGAGATACATCTATTGAGGAACGGATTAAACATGACATCTTCTATATTGAGAACTGGTCGCTCTTATTCGATATTAAAATTATTTTCCGCACGATTCGCAACGGTTTCAAGAACGCGTATTAATACAGAAGCACCCTTCGGTTTAGCCGGAGGGTGCTTTTGCGTCTGGCAGTTGTTTTGAGCATGCGTATGTGGGGTATTGACCTGTACGAAAAGGATGTGACACCCCATGAAACGATTGATTGTTGCGGTTATTCTTTTAATGTTAATCGGCACATTTTTACTGGCATACAAAGGAAAATCTACAGAAGAACATACTGGCTTTACCACGCACCGTGTGATTTCGCATGCCATGGGAGCCGTTGATGGTTTGGCCTATACTAATGCGCGTGAAGCGTTTGTGGAAAATTATAAAAAAGGCAGCCGCGTATTCGAGGTCGACCTGATGTTTACATCGGATGGACAATTGGTGGCGCGCCATGAATGGACAGAATCTTTTACAGAGCAAATGCAACAGGAACATGCAGTTGCTACGGAACAGGGCGGAAAACCTTGGAGCTATCATCAATTTAAGAACACCCCCATACACGGTTCCTATACCCCAGTAGATTGGAAGGATGTATTGGATTTATTGGAAACATACCCGGATGCTTATATTGTGACCGATACGAAAGAACAGGACCCTGTCCAAATCAAACAGTTGTTTGCGCAACTGACCCGTCAGGCACAGGAGAAAAACCCCGAGCTTTTGTCCCGTATTATTCCTCAAATTTATAATGAAGAAATGTTGCGAACGTTACGGAGTATTTATCCCTATCCATCCGTTATTTATACGCTCTATGCCACAGAAGATAAGGACGACCAGATCATTCGATTTGTACAACAAAATGATATAACGGCAGTAACTTTACCAGAGAATCGGGTGAGTGGTGCTTTAGTGGAAAGTTTGCGTCAGGCAGGGGCAGTGTGCTACGTAAATACCATTAATGAGTTGAAGGATGCGGCTGAGTATGAACAGATGGGTGTACGAGGTTTCTATACAGATAGTTTAACGGAAAAAGAACTTAGTGAACGCAGTTGGATGTATGCGCTACGACCATAAGTTGTCTGAACGGGGTGTTCCCATTTGATACGAACATTGACACCTTTTAAGCACTATCATAGACTTAGCATAGAACGCTTTTGGATATTGGAATTCGGCTCGCCTGGATCATGACAAAAGCAATGAATGCTGGAGGAATGTGTGTTGGCAGATTCAATTCAATCATGGAGGCATGTGTTTAAGCTTGATCCTGACAAGGAACTGGATGATGGTGCGCTTGACGCTGTGTGTATGTCTGGTACGGATGCGATTATGGTAGGAGGTTCCTCAGGTATTACCTATGAAAATACGGTGGATTTGCTGTCGAGGGTTCGGCGTTATGAGGTGCCGTGCGTGCTTGAGGTGTCCGATCTGGAGGCTGTAGTGCCAGGGTTTGATCTATATATGATTCCTATGGTACTGAATACTACTGACAGTAATTGGATTCTAGGGCAGCACCAACGTGCGATTGAACAGTTTGGTTATATGATCCCGTGGGATTTGCTTGTGGCGGAAGGATATATTGTTTTGAACGGTGATTCTACGGTCGCTAAGCTTACCGGAGCAGATACTTCGCTGGGTGCTACATCAGCCGCCTCATATGCACAGATTGCTGACAAGCTCATGCATCTACCGATTGTATATGTGGAATATAGCGGTGCTTTTGGGGATATGGAGCTGGTGCAGATAATACATCGCAGTACGGAGCGCTCTCGTGTCCTATACGGGGGAGGTATCGTGGATAAATCTACCGCGTTACAAGCGGCTGCCGTTTGTGACACCATTGTAGTAGGGAACATCATTTATCGTGACTTGGCGAAAGCGCTGGAGACGGTAGCTGTGAAATTGGAAGTATAGAACGTGAATTTATGGAAGCTCAGGGAAAGGAGCATGCACGCATGCAATCAATAGATATACACGAGGCGGTAGCTCGCCTTAATCCGCCTCAGCGTCAGGCTGTGGAGGCGGTAGATGGTCCGCTGCTGATTATGGCTGGCGCAGGCAGTGGTAAGACGCGGGTGCTTACACATCGAATAGCTTACCTCATTGCGACCCGCAAGACGGCTCCATGGGGCATTTTGGCGATTACCTTTACGAACAAGGCCGCGCGTGAGATGCAGGATCGCGTATCCAAGCTCATTGGCCCACAGGGAAGAGATGTGTGGGTATCCACCTTCCACTCGATGTGTGTGCGTATTTTACGTCGGGATATCGAGCGGATTGGATTCACCTCGAATTTCAGCATTTTGGATTCTACGGATCAATTGTCTGTCATTCGGAGTTGTATGAAGGATCTGAATATAGACACCAAAAAGTTTGAACCCAAAGCGGTTCAGTCTATGATGAGTACGGCTAAAAATGAACTGGTCACTCCCGAAATGTATGAACGCAAGATTGGCGATTATTTTGAGGGGATTGTGGCGAAGGTATATACCAAGTACCAACAACGACTTAAAAATAACAACTCTCTTGATTTTGATGATTTGATCATGGCGACGATTCAGCTTTTTAAAGAAGTACCTGAGGTACTGGATTTCTATCAGAAGAAATTTCAATACATTCATGTTGATGAATATCAAGATACGAACCGTGCGCAGTACATGCTGTGCAAAATGCTAGCCGACAAGCATCACCGGATTTGCGTAGTAGGTGACAGTGACCAATCCATCTATCGGTGGCGGGGTGCGGATATTAGCAACATTTTGAATTTTGAAGAGGACTACCCGGAAGCGCGCACCATTTTGCTGGAGCAGAACTACCGGTCCACCTCAAATATTCTCAATGCTGCCAACGAAGTTATTGGTCAAAATACAGGCCGCAAGCCGAAAAAACTATGGACTGACAAAGAAGGCGGCGCCAAGATTAAAGTTTACCGTGCTGACTCTGAGCATGATGAGGGCTACTTTATCGCCTCCGAAATTCATAAGAATATTAATGCGGGCAAAACATATAGCCATCATGCCATTTTGTACCGTACGAATGCTCAGTCTCGGGTTGTCGAGGAAATTTTGATTAAATCGGATATTCCTTACCAGATCGTGGGCGGTATCAAGTTCTATGATCGGAAGGAAATTAAGGATTTGCTGGCGTATCTTCGCCTGCTCTCCAATCCTGACGACGACATCAGCTTGATCCGAATCATTAATGTGCCAAAACGAAGCATCGGAGACACAACCGTCGGCAAATTGCAGGCAGCTGCAGCAGAACGTGGAGTTTCAATTTTCCGTGTCCTTCAAGTTGTAGACGATTTGGGCTTTGCAGGACGTACGCGCAATGCGTTGGTAGAGTTTTACGATATGATCGAAGGTTTAAGTCGGATGGTAGACTACCTGTCGGTTACCGAGTTAACAGAAAAAATGCTGGAAACCACCCAATATCGCTTGGAGCTACAAAACGAGAATACACTCGAGTCGCGCTCACGTTTGGAGAATATTGATGAGTTCCTGTCGGTAACCATGGAATTTGAAAAAGGAGCGGAAGACAAGTCACTCGTCTCCTTCCTGACCGACCTTGCGCTGATTGCCGATATTGATTCCATGAATGACGATGAAGAAGAGCAAAGCGATGCGGTTGTATTGATGACCATGCATAGCGCCAAAGGATTGGAGTTTCCCATCGTATTTATTGTCGGTATGGAGGAGGGAGTATTCCCTCATAGTCGTGCCTTTCTGGATAACGAAGAGCTGGAGGAAGAGCGCAGATTGGCGTATGTCGGGATCACCCGTGCAGAGGAGCAACTGTTCCTTACATGCGCACAGATGCGCACTCTGTTTGGCCGCACCACAGCTAACCCGCCTTCCCGCTTTCTCGAAGAGATTCCGGACGAGTTAAAAGAGGATACGATCATCAAACGTGACCGCTACCGTCGTTCAGGCAATGTAGGCGGATCTTATGGTGGGCGCGGACTGAATAAAGGTAGTGGCAGCAACTTTGGTGGAGAACGCTCGTTTGATACGATGAGCCGTAGTGGTTCGTCCGCTTCCGCGTCACCCCGAGTAACAGTAACGACATCTTCATCCACGAAACCCACTCCGGCTGCTTCGGCAGGAGGCCCCTCCATTTTTGCTGCCGGAGACAAGGTACAGCATGGTAAATGGGGGATTGGAACTATTGTAGCTGTAAAAGGGACGGGCAATGATATGGAGCTTCAAATTGCTTTCCCGGCTCCAGTAGGGGTTAAACGACTGTTAGCTGGCTTTGCACCGATTACAAAAGTAGAATAAATCTCAAACATCATTAAATCTCGAACCTCATGAGTGGCAGCTTGGCTTAGGGCCTCTGCCCTGATGAAGTTCCCGGAGGGATACGCCTGCATGAACCCAATGCACAGGATGGAGCAGCTTGTTGCTGAACTGAACACATATAACTATCATTACTACACACTGGATGAACCCAAGATCAGCGACAAAGAATATGATGTGCTTTATGACGAGCTGGTAGCGCTTGAACAGACGAGCGGCCTTGTGCTGCCGGATTCGCCGACACAGCGTGTGGGTGGGGAGTTACTCAAAGGGTTCACACCGCATCGCCACCTTGCCCCATTATGGAGCCTTGATAAAGCTCAGAATATGGAACAGCTGCGTGCATGGAACGCGCGTGTCGTGAAGCTGGTCAATGATTACAATACCAAGAACCCAGAGCAACCTTTGCCATCTCCAGTTTATGCGATAGAACTTAAATTTGATGGTCTAACGCTGAACCTGACGTATACTGATGGACAGCTGGTACAGGCTTCTACCCGCGGTAATGGTGTGGTGGGTGAGGGGATATTGGCGCAGGTAAAAACGATTAAATCCGTGCCACTTACAATTCCTTTTCGAAATGGAACTATTGAAGTTCAGGGAGAAGGGATAATGAATCTCTCTGTACTGTCCAAATATAATGAGACTGCCGCTGACCCTCTTAAAAACGCACGCAACGCTGCAGCTGGCGCTTTGCGTAACTTGAATCCCAAAGTGACAGCAGAACGGCGATTGAATGCATTTTTCTACAATGTGGGTTATGCAGACCGTATCCAGTTTAACAGCCACCAGGAAATGATGACTTTCCTGCGTGAAAATCATTTTAAGGTAAACCCTTACCTGACTTACTTTGATAATTTTGAAGATGTAATGGAGCAACTGATTGAGATTGAAGAATCTCGTGCCGGATTGGATTACCTCATTGATGGGGCAGTATTGAAAATTACAGATATGCGCACACGTGAGGCTCTCGGGTATACCGATAAATTCCCACGCTGGGCGGTGGCCTATAAGTTCGAAGCCGAGGAAACAACTACGGTGCTTAACTCGGTTGAGTGGAATGTAGGACGAACGGGTAAAATCACCCCACTTGCGAGGGTAGAGCCGGTAGAACTGGCGGGAGTCACTGTACAAAATTGTACACTGAACAATGCTGGTGACATCGAGCGCAAAAACCTGAAGTTTGCTTTGGGTGCACGTGTGTTTATCCGTCGCTCAAACGATGTCATTCCGGAGATATTAGGAAAGGTAACATCTGAGCACGACGGAGAGGAAATTGTCGTACCAGATCATTGTCCAGCCTGCGGGTTTCCGTTGCAGCAGCGAGGTGCCCATTTATTTTGCGACAATAAGCTGGGTTGTAAACCACAAATTGTAGCTCGTATTTCCCATTTTGCATCACGTGATGCTATGGATATTGAGACATTCAGTGACAAAACGGCCATACAGCTGCATGACGAACTGGAAGTGCGCGAGCCTGCGGATCTGTATACACTCCAATATGATGATCTTGTGAAGCTGGAGCGGTTTGGTGAGAAAAAGGCCAGTAACCTCTTGGCAGCACTTGAAAAGAGTAAAGAGAGAGATTTGGCTTCTTTCCTTTATGGTCTAGGTATACCAAATACCGGTAAAGCAACAACACGCATGTTGGCTGAACACTACCGTGATTTGCACAAGACGATGTCCGCTACGGTGGAAGAACTGATAGAACTACCGGATGTGGGCGGGATCGTAGCCGAAAGCATTGTTGCTTTCTTTGCAGATCCATTTACTCAGGCGGGAATTGAAAAGATGCTGTCTCTAGGGGTGAAAGCTCAGGCCCCTGAAGCTCCACAGGAGAAGAAGACAGACAGCTTTTTCAGTGGCAAAACGGTCGTGCTTACAGGTACCTTGCATCAGCTTACGCGTGACGAAGCTGCATCCAAGCTGGAGGCGCTGGGAGCCAAAGTTGCGGGGTCTGTATCGAAAAAGACGGATCTAGTCATAGCTGGTGAAAAGGCTGGGAGTAAGCTGGCTAAGGCCCAACAGCTCGGAATTGACACCATAGAAGATGAGGATGAATTTATCAGACTGCTGGAACAAGAATAATAGTTTTGCAATGAGTGCAGTCATTCCGCTCTGGGGCGGGGTGGCTGCCTTATTATCTGTTGTATAGTAGGAAATAAAATAGATATAAATAAATGCTTGCTAAATAACTTTAGGCATGATATATTATTAGACGTTGCTTTGAGAGTATCATTTCTTGAAGCGAGGTTGCTGAAAAGATAATTGAAAAAAAGATTTGACAAGAAAGCAACCAACATGATATGATATAACTCCTGGCTCGTTGAACGAACGAGAACAGACAAGTTCTTTGAAAACTGAACAAATGGATGATGAAAAAAAGATTTCTTCTTTTATAAAGAAGAATCGCTAGCATTAAAAATGAGCTTATCGCTCTTTCTATAAACCAACTTCGGTTGGTCTTTAATGGAGAGTTTGATCCTGGCTCAGGACGAACGCTGGCGGCGTGCCTAATACATGCAAGTCGAGCGGGGTTGATTAGAAGCTTGCTTCTAATCAACCTAGCGGCGGACGGGTGAGTAACACGTAGGCAACCTGCCCACAAGACAGGGATAACTACCGGAAACGGTAGCTAATACCCGATACATCCTTTTCCTGCATGGGAGAAGGAGGAAAGACGGAGCAATCTGTCACTTGTGGATGGGCCTGCGGCGCATTAGCTAGTTGGTGGGGTAAAGGCCTACCAAGGCGACGATGCGTAGCCGACCTGAGAGGGTGATCGGCCACACTGGGACTGAGACACGGCCCAGACTCCTACGGGAGGCAGCAGTAGGGAATCTTCCGCAATGGGCGAAAGCCTGACGGAGCAACGCCGCGTGAGTGATGAAGGTTTTCGGATCGTAAAGCTCTGTTGCCAGGGAAGAACGTCTTGTAGAGTAACTGCTACAAGAGTGACGGTACCTGAGAAGAAAGCCCCGGCTAACTACGTGCCAGCAGCCGCGGTAATACGTAGGGGGCAAGCGTTGTCCGGAATTATTGGGCGTAAAGCGCGCGCAGGCGGCTCTTTAAGTCTGGTGTTTAATCCCGAGGCTCAACTTCGGGTCGCACTGGAAACTGGGGAGCTTGAGTGCAGAAGAGGAGAGTGGAATTCCACGTGTAGCGGTGAAATGCGTAGAGATGTGGAGGAACACCAGTGGCGAAGGCGACTCTCTGGGCTGTAACTGACGCTGAGGCGCGAAAGCGTGGGGAGCAAACAGGATTAGATACCCTGGTAGTCCACGCCGTAAACGATGAATGCTAGGTGTTAGGGGTTTCGATACCCTTGGTGCCGAAGTTAACACATTAAGCATTCCGCCTGGGGAGTACGGTCGCAAGACTGAAACTCAAAGGAATTGACGGGGACCCGCACAAGCAGTGGAGTATGTGGTTTAATTCGAAGCAACGCGAAGAACCTTACCAGGTCTTGACATCCCTCTGACCGGTCTAGAGATAGGCCTTTCCTTCGGGACAGAGGAGACAGGTGGTGCATGGTTGTCGTCAGCTCGTGTCGTGAGATGTTGGGTTAAGTCCCGCAACGAGCGCAACCCTTATGCTTAGTTGCCAGCAGGTCAAGCTGGGCACTCTAAGCAGACTGCCGGTGACAAACCGGAGGAAGGTGGGGATGACGTCAAATCATCATGCCCCTTATGACCTGGGCTACACACGTACTACAATGGCCGGTACAACGGGAAGCGAAATCGCGAGGTGGAGCCAATCCTAGAAAAGCCGGTCTCAGTTCGGATTGTAGGCTGCAACTCGCCTACATGAAGTCGGAATTGCTAGTAATCGCGGATCAGCATGCCGCGGTGAATACGTTCCCGGGTCTTGTACACACCGCCCGTCACACCACGAGAGTTTACAACACCCGAAGTCGGTGGGGTAACCCGCAAGGGAGCCAGCCGCCGAAGGTGGGGTAGATGATTGGGGTGAAGTCGTAACAAGGTAGCCGTATCGGAAGGTGCGGCTGGATCACCTCCTTTCTATGGAGAATCGTTTCCTGCAACGGAAACATTCAAATATGAAGCGTAAGCTTCAACAATCATCATTCCATTTGTTCAGTTTTGATGGAACTTGTGAGGGGCCATAGCTCAGCTGGGAGAGCGCCTGCCTTGCACGCAGGAGGTCAGCGGTTCGATCCCGCTTGGCTCCACCAATTACAATTTCATCTAAAACTGTATGAGGATCATTAACTCTTTAGAGATTGACTGATAATCAAACAGCTTTGCACCTTGAAAACTGGATACCGAAACGAAATTGCGTTTTAGAATATTCCTTTAAGCTGATCTTGTGTAAACAAGTGAAATAAAGGTAGCTGCCTTGAATTTCATTCACACATTCGTGTTGAACCGAAATTCAGAGCAAATCGTATTTACGATGTAAATACTAGGTTAAGCTACAAAGAGCACACGGAGGATGCCTAGGCGCCAGGAGCCGACGAAGGACGTGGCGAACAACGATAAGGCCTCGGGGAGCTGTAAGCAAGCTTTGATCCGGGGATGTCCGAATGGGGAAACCCGGCTGTCTTCATCGACAGTCACTTTCTGCTGAATACATAGGCAGAATAGAGGCAGACCAGGGGAACTGAAACATCTAAGTACCCTGAGGAAGAGAAAACAATAGTGATTCCGTCAGTAGCGGCGAGCGAACGCGGATTAGCCCAAACCAAGGAGCTTGCTCCTTGGGGTTGTGGGACGTCTCACATGGAGTTACAAAGGAACCGGTTAGATGAAGAGGTCTGGAAAGGCCCGCCAGAGAAGGTAAAAGCCCTGTAGTTCAAAATTTGTTCCCTCCGAGACGGATCCCGAGTAGTGCGGGGCACGTGAAACCCCGTATGAATCCGGCAGGACCATCTGCCAAGGCTAAATACTCCCTGGCGACCGATAGTGAAGCAGTACCGTGAGGGAAAGGTGAAAAGCACCCCGGAAGGGGAGTGAAATAGATCCTGAAACCGTGTGCTTACAAGAAGTCAGAGCCCGATCTATGGGTGATGGCGTGCCTTTTGTAGAATGAACCGGCGAGTTACGTTCCCGTGCAAGGTTAAGGTGAAGAGCTGAAGCCGCAGCGAAAGCGAGTCTGAATAGGGCGAATGAGTACGTGGATGTAGACCCGAAACCGGGTGATCTACCCCTGTCCAGGGTGAAGGTGCGGTAACACGCACTGGAGGCCCGAACCCACGCATGTTGAAAAATGCGGGGATGAGGTGGGGGTAGCGGAGAAATTCCAATCGAACCCGGAGATAGCTGGTTCTCCCCGAAATAGCTTTAGGGCTAGCCTCGGAAAGAAGAATCGTGGAGGTAGAGCACTGATTGGGTGCGGGGCCCGCAAGGGTTACCAAGCTCAGTCAAACTCCGAATGCCATAGATTTAGTTCCGGGAGTCAGACAGTGAGTGCTAAGATCCATTGTCGAAAGGGAAACAGCCCAGACCATCAGCTAAGGTCCCCAAGTGTGTGTTAAGTGGGAAAGGATGTGGAGTTGCACAGACAACCAGGATGTTGGCTTAGAAGCAGCCACCATTGAAAGAGTGCGTAATAGCTCACTGGTCGAGTGACTCTGCGCCGAAAATGTAACGGGGCTAAACACACCACCGAAGCTATGGCTTGATGCTTGCATCAGGGGTAGGGGAGCGTTGAATGCGGGTTGAAGGTGTACCGTAAGGAGCGCTGGACTGCATTCAAGTGAGAATGCCGGTATGAGTAACGAAAAGATCTGTGAGAATCAGATCCGCCGAAAGCCTAAGGGTTCCTGAGGAAGGTTCGTCCGCTCAGGGTAAGTCGGGACCTAAGGCGAGGCCGATAGGCGTAGTCGAAGGACAACAGGTCGAAATTCCTGTACCACCGTAATCCGTTATGAGCAATGGGGTGACGCAGTAGGGTAGTGATGCGGACTGATGGATGTCCGTCTAAGCAGTGAGGCTGGTGTGTAGGCAAATCCGCACATCGTTAAGGCTGGGCTGTGATGGGGAGCGAAAATTATAGTAGCGAAGGTCATGATCTCAGACTGCCAAGAAAAGCCTCTAGCCAGGAGAAGGTGCCCGTACCGCAAACCGACACAGGTAGGCGAGAAGAGAATTCTAAGGCGCGCGGAAGAACTCTCGTTAAGGAACTCGGCAAAATGACCCCGTAACTTCGGGAGAAGGGGTGCCTCGGTAGGGTGAATAGCCCGAGGGGCCGCAGTGAAAAGGCCCAAGCGACTGTTTAGCAAAAACACAGGTCTGTGCGAAGCCGCAAGGCGAAGTATACGGGCTGACGCCTGCCCGGTGCTGGAAGGTTAAGGGGAGTGGTAAGCTCGCAAGAGCGAAGCTATGAACCGAAGCCCCAGTAAACGGCGGCCGTAACTATAACGGTCCTAAGGTAGCGAAATTCCTTGTCAGGTAAATTCTGACCCGCACGAATGGCGTAACGACTTGGGCGCTGTCTCAACGAGAGATCCGGTGAAATTTTAATACCTGTGAAGATGCAGGTTACCCGCGACAAGACGGAAAGACCCCATGGAGCTTTACTGCAGCTTGATATTGAATTTGGGTACGATCTGTACAGGATAGGTGGGAGCCGTAGAACTTTGAGCGCCAGCTTGAAGGGAGGCATCCTTGGGATACCACCCTGATCGTATCTAGGTTCTAACTTGGTACCGTGACCCGGTGCGAGGACAGTGTCAGGTGGGCAGTTTGACTGGGGCGGTCGCCTCCTAAAGAGTAACGGAGGCGCCCAAGGTTCCCTCAGAATGGTTGGAAATCATTCGAAGAGTGCAAAGGCAGAAGGGAGCTTGACTGCGAGACCTACAAGTCGAGCAGGGACGAAAGTCGGGCTTAGTGATCCGGTGGTACCGCATGGAAGGGCCATCGCTCAACGGATAAAAGCTACCCTGGGGATAACAGGCTTATCTCCCCAAGAGTCCACATCGACGGGGAGGTTTGGCACCTCGATGTCGGCTCATCGCATCCTGGGGCTGAAGTAGGTCCCAAGGGTTGGGCTGTTCGCCCATTAAAGCGGTACGCGAGCTGGGTTCAGAACGTCGTGAGACAGTTCGGTCCCTATCTGTCGTGGGCGTAGGAAATTTGAGAGGAGCTGTCCTTAGTACGAGAGGACCGGGATGGACGTACCGCTGGTGTACCAGTTGTTCCGCCAGGAGCACCGCTGGGTAGCTATGTACGGAAGGGATAAGCGCTGAAAGCATCTAAGCGTGAAGCCCCCCTCAAGATGAGATTTCCCAGTATGTAAGACCCCTTGAAGACGACGAGGTAGATAGGTTGGGGGTGGAAGTGCAGTAATGCATGGAGCTGACCAATACTAATCGGTCGAGGGCTTATCCTAAGAATAAAACGCAAATGAGTTTCGGATCCAGTTTTCAGGGTGTAAGTTTTGTATTGTATAAGCCCAAGTGGCTTATGTGAAACAAGCGAACACACAGCATTTGGCGATGCTGATTCCTGAAAAAGAATTTACGATGTAAATTCATGTTTGGTGGCGATAGCGGAGGGGTTCCACACGTACCCATCCCGAACACGACCGTTAAGCCCTCCAGCGCCGATGGTACTTGGACCGCAGGGTCCTGGGAGAGTAGGACGTCGCCAAGCAAAAGTGAAAAGGATGATAATCTCAATGAGATTATCATCCTTTTTTTATGCGTTTTTAGATGACCACCTGTTTCTAAGGTTGACAGAGAGAATGGGGTTTGCCACACTCTAAGTGTGTAATCTTTTTATGGATGCCCAAGTATACAAGCGAGGTGACGAAGTTATGGAGATCAGACAATTACAACGTAAGGAATTTGAAGCGGCTATTGAATTATCTCAATATGCTTTTCAGTTTACAATGTCCCTGGAGGATCTGGAGAAAGCTGGGAAGAAGTTCAAACCAGAGCAAACATGGGGAATATTCGACGGACATGACTTGAATGCTAAATTGACTTTGTTACCGCTACAGGTATACATAAATGGTCAGGTTTTTGATATGGGAGGCATTGCTGGTGTGGCAACGTGGCCGGAAAAGCGTCGCGGAGGCATGGTTTCACGTTTGTTGACGCATGCGCTTGAAGAGATGAAGTTTGCGGGACAAAGCCTTTCTTTTCTGCATCCTTTCTCCTTTGCCTTCTATCGTAAATTTGGATGGGAAACGTATATTGAATACAAAAAGTACGTCATTCCCATTGATAAATTCCCTGCAAAACTTAAAACAGAAGGTACAGTCAAACGCGATGTCAAAGATATTTCAGAACTGGACCAAGTGTATCAAGCGTATGCATCTCGTTATAATGGCACGCTGGTACGAGATAAGGAATGGTGGCAAGAGCGGATTTTAAATGAGAACTATCGAACTGCGGTATATTACTCAAAAACAGGCGATCCTCAGGGATATGCACTATACAAAATTGAAGATAAACAGTTGAATTGTGATGAGTTGGTTTATGAAAATGAGACGGCCCGTCAGGCTTTATGGACTTATTTTGCAAATCATGACTCCATGATAACCCATGGTAAATTTATTTACGTTCCAGCAGATGACAATCTGCCATTTTTACTTGATGATCCGCGAATTCAACAGGAGATCGTGCCTTATTTTATGGGTCGCATTGTGGATGCAGCTGCTTTTGTAGAAAGATACCCTTTTGAGCAGGTTGGAGAGGAAACACGTTTAACCTTAAATCTGATAGATCGATATGCACCATGGAATGAAGGAGTATGGAGATTAACAATTACTACGGAAGGGAAAGGACATCTGGAGAGAGTGGATACAAGCAATTCATCTGAAAACGCTATGGTAGCTGACTTGAAACTTGGGATTCAGTCATTGACGACTCTGATGCTTGGCTACCAGCAGGCTGATGATCTGTATAAGTGGGGGCGTATTGAAGGGGGCAGTGAATTTGTGTCTGCGCTTAAACGTGTAATACCAGTAAAACAAACGTTCTTATTGGATTTTTTCTGATAAAGGCCCATTTAGATCTTCTTATGTTCCCGTTTTTCAGGGAATATAACTTATGTGCTTATTATAATTTCCAAAACTCTTTCTGTAATTGGGAAGAGTTTTTTTATGGTATTGTATAAAACATAATTAGATTGCGAAAAATGGTATTGACCCCTTGGCAAAAATGAATAATGTGCTATAATATGAATATAGTCAAAGAAAGTCAAAGTCAATCAAAGCTCGTGAGGTTCTGTAGAAGTATTTTGGTGGATTGGCCGTATAAAGTAATTTTAATAGCAAAGAAGCAAACGAGGATCGAAATGATTTGCGTATAGTTAGGAACTGCCTTTTATGAAAATAAGAGAAGTGTATGACTAATCGCAAATAAAGGCCACACTAGAGACAAAACGGTACAATTCCAATGAGTGTAGAATAGGCAACAGCCTGAATACAGCTTAGATTCGTGACTTTACCGTTTGGTTAAGTTCAATATACGGCGGACTCTGTGGAGCGTGAAATGTACTTGAATACTTGCGTTTCCGTTAGTGGAGGATGATGAAATGCGCAATGTTTCCGATATTATTGAACAATATTTAAAGAGTATATTGCTGGAAAGTCCCCAAGGTTTAGTGGAGATTCAGCGCAATGATCTGGCTGACCGCTTTTCCTGCGTGCCGTCGCAAATTAATTATGTAATTAGCACCCGGTTTACGCTGGAAAAAGGCTATGTGGTGGAAAGTAAACGCGGTGGCGGGGGCTACATTCGTATTCAGCGAATTCAGCTGCCTGCACAGCATGCCATCCATACACATCTTCATCAGAGCATCGGGGAGGAAATAAGCCAATCGGCAGCAGAAGGACTGATTTATCAGTTAGAGGAGGCCCATTTTTTAAGCAAAAGGGAAGCTAATCTAATGAAGGCTGCCTTATCGAGGGATACATTATTACTGAAGCTTCCCTATCGTGATCAACTGCGAGCAAGATTGCTTAAGGCTATGCTGATCTCGTTGCTGGCGACCAAATAGTGTGTGAAAAGAGACTAACGTTTGGATGTAGGGATTGGTATAAATCCTGACATTAAAGGAGGTGCTTTTATGCTGTGCCAAGAATGTAATATGCGGCCGGCAACTTTGCATTTCACCAAAATTGTGAATGGCGAAAAGACAGAGTTTCATATTTGTGAGACGTGTGCCAAGGAAAAAGGGGAGATGATCCCTGGAACACCTAACGGCTTTTCGATTCATAGCTTGTTGTCGGGGATGCTGGATTTTGACTCCAGTACAAAGAGCCAGTCTCCAGGCCACAGTGGTCCGCAAAACCTGCAATGCAAGGATTGTGGCATGACCTATGCACAGTTTAGTAAGCTGGGACGTTTCGGATGCCCGTCGTGCTATCAATACTTTGATAGTCGTCTGGACCCTCTGTTCAAGCGTGTGCATGGCAGTACGAATCATGTTGGTAAAGTTCCGGTTCGCACTGGAGGCCGCCTGAAGGTTAAACGGCAAATTGACGATTTGAAAAAAGAGATGCAACAGCATATTGTACAGGAAGAATTTGAATCAGCTGCTGAGCTTAGGGATCAAATCAGAGAGCTTGAAAAAGAAATGACTGAAGAGTAAAGTTTGTGAAGAGTAGGAGGGATGCGTAATGCCCAATATTCGGTTTACGGAGAAGCCGCTAAGTGACTGGATGCGTGGTGATGCTGCGGATTCGGAGATTGTCATTAGCAGCCGGGTGAGAATTGCGCGTAACTTGCAGCATCTGCCTTTTCCCATGCTTGCTACCAATCAGCAGTCGGAAGAAGCACTTCAACGCTTAACGGATATCCTTCAGTATGATGATTTAGGTGGTTTTGGTACTTTTCATACGTTGAAAATATCCGAGTTGGATGAGATCGACAAGCGGGTGCTGGTTGAGAAGCATTTGATTAGTCCTAATTTGGCGAACGAATCTCGTAACGGTGCTGTTTTAATTAGCGATGATGAATCGGTTAGTGTTATGATAAACGAAGAGGATCATCTGCGAATCCAGTGCTTATATCCGGGATGTCAGGTTAGGGAAGCTTGGGAACGCGCTATGATTATTGATGATGCATTTGAAGCGCATGTTGATTATGCATTTGATGATCGGAGAGGTTTTCTGACCAGTTGTCCGACGAATGTCGGCACAGGTATGAGAGCTTCGGTGATGATGCATTTGCCCGCATTAGTCATGACTCATCAAATCAATCGTATATTGTCTGCTGTTTCACAGGTAGGTCTTACGGTTCGCGGCATTTACGGTGAAGGTAGCGAAGCGGTCGGAAATTTGTTTCAGGTATCTAATCAGATTACACTAGGACAAACCGAAGCGGAAATTATAGAGAATCTACATGGCGTGGTGCTACAAATTATTGAGCACGAGCGTTCTGCCAGAGAACGGCTAATGAATGAATCTATGCTGCGAATTACAGATCGGGTGATGCGTTCATTCGGTATTTTGTCATATGCAGCAGTACTGGATTCCAAGGAGGCTGCACAGCGGCTGTCCGATGTGCGTCTTGGCGTAGATTTGGGGATTTTGGAGCGTCCTTCCACCGCAGCGATGAATGAGCTGAATGTGATGACACAACCCGGGTTCCTGCAAAAAAGCTTTGGGGATAAAATGAATACCGAAGAGCGCGATATGTACCGGGCGAAGCTGATCCGGCAAAAATTAGGCACAACCCTTTAATATATAGAATGATCTGAAATACACACTGTGGAGGTGCAGGATATATGATGTTTGGAAGATTTACGGAACGTGCACAGAAAGTGCTTGCTTTGGCTCAGGAAGAAGCTGTTCGATTGGGACACAACAACATTGGCACAGAGCACATTTTGCTAGGCCTCATTCGTGAAGGTGAAGGAATAGCAGCGAAAGCCTTAATCGGTTTAGGACTGGGACTGGAAAAAATCCAGGATGAAGTGGAAACGCTGATTGGACGTGGTCAAGAGCAACCGACGAACATTGCCTATACTCCACGCGCCAAAAAAGTCATCGAACTGTCTATGGATGAAGCCCGTAAACTGGGCCATACCTATGTAGGTACAGAACATATTTTGCTTGGTCTTATTCGTGAAGGCGAAGGCGTAGCAGCACGTGTACTGAATAACCTGGGCATTAGCCTGAACAAAGCGCGTCAGCAAGTGCTTCAATTACTCGGTAGCAGCGAGGCTGTTTCCAGCCATCACGGTGCTCCAGCTAATGTCAGCACGCCAACTCTGGACAGTCTGGCACGCGATCTGACGGCATCTGCGAAGGAAAACAACCTGGACCCTGTTATTGGGCGTAGCAAGGAAATCGAACGCGTGATTCAGGTGCTCAGCCGCCGTACAAAGAACAATCCGGTTCTGATTGGTGAGCCTGGGGTAGGTAAAACGGCGATTGCCGAAGGATTGGCCCAAAAAATCATAGCGAATGAGATTCCCGAAACGTTGCGCGACAAGCGCGTAATGACACTGGATATGGGTTCTGTGGTAGCAGGCACTAAGTATCGTGGTGAATTCGAGGATCGTTTGAAAAAAATTATGGACGAGATTCGTCAAGCGGGTAATATCGTGTTGTTCATTGATGAGCTGCATACGCTGATTGGTGCTGGTGGAGCGGAAGGCGCAATTGATGCGTCCAACATCCTGAAACCTGCTCTGGCACGTGGCGAGCTGCAATGCATCGGTGCGACCACGCTGGATGAATACCGCAAATATATTGAGAAAGATGCTGCTTTGGAGCGTCGTTTTCAACCAATTACAGTGGATCAACCTTCTCCAGAAGAGGCGATTCAAATCTTGTATGGTCTGCGTGACCGTTACGAAGCGCATCACCGTGTAAAGATCACAGATGAGGCTATTGAAGCGGCCGTAAAATTGTCAGATCGTTATATCACCGACCGCTTCCTGCCAGATAAGGCTATTGACCTTATTGATGAGGCGGGCTCCAAAGTAAGGCTGAATTCTTACACTGTACCGCCAAACCTGAAACAGCTGGAAAACCGTCTGGAAGATATTCGTAAGGAAAAGGATTCAGCGGTACAAAGTCAGGAGTTTGAAAAAGCGGCAGCGCTGCGTGATACAGAGCAAAAAATCCGTGAAGAGTTAGACGTAACGAAAAACCAATGGAAAGAACAACAGGGTCGTACAGATTCCGAAGTTACCCCAGAGGATATCGCTCAAGTCGTTGCAATCTGGACAGGTGTTCCAGTCAGCAAGCTGAAAGAGGAAGAAACACACCGCTTGTTGAATATGGAAGAGTTGCTGCATGAGCGGGTAATTGGACAGGATGAAGCAGTTAAGGCAGTAAGCCGGGCGATTCGCCGGGCACGTGCCGGACTGAAAGATCCGAAGCGTCCAATTGGTTCCTTTATTTTCCTCGGTCCAACTGGGGTTGGTAAAACAGAGCTGGCACGCGCCTTGGCTGAATCCATGTTTGGAGATGAAAATGCGGTTATCCGTATCGATATGTCCGAATATATGGAGAAACACTCCACGTCCCGTCTGGTAGGAGCGCCTCCAGGGTACGTTGGATATGAAGAAGGCGGTCAACTGACTGAGAAGGTACGTCGTAAGCCATACTCTGTTGTGTTGCTGGATGAAATTGAAAAAGCACACCCAGAAGTATTCAATATTCTTCTGCAAGTGCTGGAAGATGGGCGTCTGACAGATTCCAAAGGTCGTGTCGTTGATTTCCGTAATACACTCATCATCCTAACATCTAATGTTGGTGCACAGGCGATTAAACGTAACTCCACGCTTGGTTTTACAGCTGTAGTGGACGCTGGAGCGGATTACGATAATATGAAGGGCAAAGTGATGGATGAACTGAAGAAAAGCTTCCGTCCTGAGTTCTTGAACCGGATTGATGAAATTATCGTTTTCCATTCTCTCGAAGAAAAACATATTGCCGAAATTGTATCACTCATGTCTGAGGAGCTGCGTAAGCGCCTGAATGAGTATGAGGTGGACTTCGAGTTGACAGACAATGCTAAAAAATTCCTTGCCAAGGAAGGCTTTGATCCAGCGTATGGTGCGCGTCCATTGCGTCGTGCAATCCAGAAGCATATTGAAGATCGCCTGTCCGAGGAACTGTTGACTGGCAACATTACTAAAGGTGACTCACTCTTCATTGATGAGGAGAACGGTGCATTGACTGTAACCAAAAAGGATAATGTATCTGCCAAGTCCTAAAGCAGTTTACTAAATAAATAGTAGAAAAGGGTGTCTCGCAAGCTGGAAAGCTATTGCGAAGACACCCTTTTTGTGTATAAAACACGGTGAAAAGGTTGGGTAAGTGCTTTGGGAAAGTTTGTGATATTGCTTTACGTCCGCCAAGCTTCAATGGTAAACTTTTATTGTTACAGCTCTTTCTGGGCTGTATGAACATAAATTTGACATCATCGTCGTCAATAAGGAGCCAGGGAACAAAGTATGGCTAAAGTGAAAACTAAATTTTCCTGTACGGAATGTGGTTATGAATCGCCCAAATGGTACGGAAAATGTCCTGGATGCCAGGCATGGAATTCCATGGTCGAAGAAACGGAAAGCGTTGTAAAAACTCAAGGAATGGGGTCTTCCCTTCTTACTCATAGCACAAAAGACAAGCCACTCCCTATTATAGAGGTGGAGAGTGGCAAAGAAACACGAATTTTGACGGGAATTGGCGAATTGAATCGAGTACTCGGTGGAGGTGTGGTGCCGGGTTCACTCGTTTTGGTGGGCGGTGATCCGGGAATCGGTAAATCTACGCTCATGCTGCAAACATCTAATGAACTGGCTTTAACTGGTTTAAAGGTGCTGTACGTGTCTGGGGAGGAATCTGTCCGTCAAACGAAACTCCGTGCAGATCGGCTCGGTGCCTTGTCCCCCAGCCTATACGTATTATGTGAGACGAATTTGGAGACGATTGAAGAAGCGGTGGACAGCTTGAAGCCGGAGTTTTTGGTCATCGACTCGATACAGACTGTATATTTGCCTGAGGTGACGAGTGCACCAGGTAGTGTGGCTCAGGTGCGGGAGTGTACTTCACGCTTTATGCGAATTGCCAAGGGGCTAGGTATTGCTACGGTATTGGTAGGACATGTGACCAAGGAAGGGGCCATTGCAGGTCCGCGTTTGTTGGAGCATATGGTTGATTGTGTACTTTATTTTGAAGGAGAGCGTCACCATACGTATCGGTTATTGCGTGCAGTTAAAAATCGTTTCGGTTCTACAAATGAAATTGGTATTTTTGAAATGGCTGAAAGCGGTTTGCGTGAGGTGTCGAATCCTTCTGAACTTTTCCTGTCTGAACGACCACTGGGTGTGGCAGGTTCTACTGTTGTAGCCAGTATGGAAGGAACCCGACCTGTATTGGTTGAACTGCAAGCATTGATTGCAGCTACACATTTTCCCTCTCCACGCCGAATGGGCACAGGAGTCGACCATCATCGAATGGGATTAATCATAGCCGTGCTAGAAAAACGGATGGGCATGTTTTTGCAAAACCAGGACGCTTATCTCAACGTAGCCGGAGGCGTGAAGTTGGATGAACCGGCGGTGGATTTGGCTATAGCTGTGAGTATTGCTTCCAGCTTTAGGGATGCTCCTACAAAGCCGTATGATGTGATTTTTGGCGAGGTGGGACTGACAGGTGAGGTGCGCGCGGTATCCCGAGCAGAACAGCGAGTACGAGAAGCGGAGAAATTAGGTTTCAAACGCGTGATCATGCCGGAGAAAAGTTTGAAGGGCTGGACACATCCGAAAGGGATACAAATTATAGGAGTAGGAACGGTGGCAGATGCACTGGCAGCCGCATTAGATTAGGGGGCATTGAGAATGAAAGAAGCGAGCCAACTGGATAAAATGAACGATTTGCTGCGGCTTGTGGCACCGGGAACTCCCTTTCGCGACGGGTTGGAAAACGTTTTGCGTGCCAAAACGGGTGCTCTTCTGGTCGTTGGCTATAGCCCAGAAGTTATGGAAGTCGTGGATGGCGGTTTCTCCATCAATTGTGATTTTTCACCGAACTATTTGTATGAGTTGGCTAAAATGGACGGCGCAATCATATTGAGCGAGGATTTAAAACGAATTTTATATGCCAATACACAACTGATTCCGGACTCCTCCATTTCTTCAATTGAGACGGGAATTCGGCACCGGACAGCAGAACGAGTTGCAAAGCAGACTGGCAAATTAGTTGTGTCTATTTCCCAACGGCGTAATATTATTACCTTGTATCAGGGGACATTACGGTATGCGCTTAAGGAAATCGGGGTTATTCTAACGAAAGCCAATCAGGCTATTCAGACGTTAGAAAAATATAGATCCGTGTTGGGGCAAGCCTCTACGAATTTGACAGCATCTGAATTTGAAGAGCTGGTTACCATGCCGGAAGTCGTTAATGTCATCCAGCGGATCGAAATGGTGCTGCGCATCAAAATGGAAATCAAACGATTTATTAACGAGCTCGGAAATGAGGGCCGTCTGATTAGTATGCAGATGGAAGAGCTTGTCAGCAACATTGAAGAAGAAGCTTGGTTGCTGTATAAGGATTATGCCAAAGACGATAGCGACGAGAAGATTCGTGAAATTATATTGGGACTCAAACGTTCTACGGACGACGAATTGTTGGATGTGAATCATATTGTACGCTTACTAGGCTACCCTTCTTCAGCTGCGACATCAGAGGAGTATATTGCTGCACGTGGCTATCGGGTACTGAACAAGATACCGCGTTTGCCGAATGTGATTATTCATAATCTGGTGGAGCGGTTTGGACGTTTTCCACATGTCATCACAGCAACGATAGAAGAACTGGATGAAGTGGATGGTATTGGAGAGGTTCGTGCGCGTACGATTAAAGAAGGTCTTAAACGTTTGCAGGAACAAGTTTTCATTGACAGGCAAATGTAAATGTAATACAGTGAAAGGATTATAATGGAACAATTCATACATTGAGGTGAAGAGATGATTACCAAATCAATTCCGAACATGTGTACCTTAGGTAACTTGTTTCTCGGAATGATCGCCATTTTATTGGCGGTAGACGGAAAATACAGTCTTGCCGCTATTATGGTTATTGTCGCCATGTTGTTGGACGGACTGGATGGTAGGATGGCCCGGGTCCTGAATGCCCAAAGCGAATTCGGTAAAGAACTGGACTCCTTATCAGATATGATATCTTTTGGTGTTGCTCCCGCAGTTATTATGTACATGGTTGCTTTTCATGATGCGAATTCGGCTCTCGCTTGGACGGTTACTGCCATTTTCCCGATGTGCGGAGCGTTGCGTTTGGCTCGATTTAACGTACGTCCTGGTGTACCAGGTTATTTTACGGGGTTGCCAATTCCGGCAGCAGGTGGCGTATTAGCCACTTTGTCCTTATTCCATAACGATATTTCATTGTTATACATGTCGATTGCCATGTTGCTGGTTTCTTATTTGATGGTCAGCTCCATGAGATATCCGAATTTTAAAAAGGTCGGCCTTCCGAAAAAAGCGATCTGGGTTGCTCCATGGGTCGTAATTGCAGCGGTGGTGTTGGCTGTTAAATTCCCTGACCAGCTATCGAAGCTGATTTTTGTACCGCTGGTGCTGTATGCATTGTATGGTATGAAGCTGAACATTCGTAAGCTGTCACGCAGACGTGGACGTGAGCGGGAGCGTTCCAGTCAGGAAGAACAGGACGATCAATATCGTCATTCACAGCGCTAGTATCAAGCAAGAACAAGAATAAGCATTTATTTCCTTGAATCATTTTAGGGAGATAAATGCTTTTTTTTATGCATAAAAAGTGAAAACACAGGGTTAGTTATGTGGGAAATGGATCATACTGGTAAGAGAAATGCTATGTATCCAATAAGCAGCTGACTATATGCAAAGAAAATAAAGGAGGTATAGAGACTCAATGTGGAGAAAGGCTATTTTAACTTTTACAGGATTGTGCGGAGCATGGTTTGGCTATACGTTATACCAGCGGGTAGGAGGCATTGTATCGTGGATGCCACAATGGTTGAGTGATGGGTCTTTACTGGGAATGATTGTTTGGATGATGGCGGGAGCAGTGCTATTTATGGCTGGGTGTTCATTCGCAGGGGCATCCGTGGCGAATCGATTGCAGCAGGGCATTGAAGGCTTGGTACGAATTCCGATGAACGAGATGATGGCAGGTGTGATTGGTTTAGCGGTGGGATTGACGCTTTCCTTAGCAGTTTATCCGCTTTTTTCATGGTTGGGGGCCCCAGGTCAACTTATCCAGACCGCTGTTACCGTGATATGCGGATATGTAGGATTGATGGTTGGACTAGAAAAGCGGGACGAGCTGTCATCCTTTTGGAGTTCTGGTTTTTTTGGTCGGGGAACGGGTGTAGAAGAACGCAAGCTGGAGGAACATAAAATATTGGACACCAGCGTCATTATAGATGGACGTATTGCAGATATTTGCAAGACAGGTTTTATTGAAGGAACGATTGTGATTCCTGAATTTGTGCTGGAGGAGCTTCAGCATATTGCAGATTCATCAGATTTACTTAAGCGTAATCGTGGACGCCGGGGCCTGGATATTTTGAATAAAATCCAAAAAGAGCTAGATGTGAATGTGCTCATTTACGAAGGTGATTTTGAGGAAATTTCAGAGGTCGATAGTAAGCTGGTCAAGCTGGCAAAGGTGTTGCAGGGTAAAGTTGTAACTAATGATTTTAACCTGAATAAAGTATGCGAACTGCAAGGTGTATCGGTGCTGAATATTAACGATTTGGCGAATGCAGTGAAGCCTGTCGTATTGCCCGGCGAGGAAATTATGGTGCAGATTATTAAAGACGGCAAGGAGCATGGGCAGGGTGTAGCCTATCTGGATGATGGCACGATGATTGTTGTAGAAGGCGGACGTGACTATATTGGCTCTCTGATGGAGGTACTGGTCACGAGTGTACTTCAGACCTCTGCCGGTCGTATGATCTTTGCTAAACCAAAATTATTGGAAAAAGCTCAATAAACGCGGTATGATGAAGTAGATGTGTTATCATACGGATCGTCCAAAGCGATCAGGGCAGGAGTTATTTGAATGAACAATCGGGTAGGAGTTGTCATTGTGGCAGCAGGGCGCGGCTCCCGTATGGGGACGCAGGAGAGCAAGCAATTTCTGCTTTTGCGGGACAAGCCCATCTTCATACATACACTTGAAATATTCGCAGCTATGCCCGAAGTGGATGAAATGGTGATGGTGACTGGGACAGGAGATGTGGAACGCTGCCGAGATTGGATTCATCAATACAAAATCGGTAAAAATGTACGGGTGGTGGCTGGTGGCAATGAACGCCAGCATTCGGTTTATCGCGGTCTGCGCCACTTACAAGCGGATTGGGTGATGGTGCATGATGGTGTGCGTCCACTCATTCAACCTGAGCTTGTACGTTCATGCCTTGAGGCAGCCCAGCGTACTGGTGCTTCTGTAGCGGCAGTACCTGTAAAGGATACAGTCAAGCAAGTGAACGGGGATGGTATCATTACAGCAACGCCGGATCGCCGAAGTCTGTGGAGTATTCAAACGCCACAGACTTTTCGTCTTTCCGATCTGCTGCGAGCCTATGAGGAAGCGGAGCAGTCGGGATTCTTGGGAACAGATGATTCTATGCTGATAGAGCGGCTAGGAATTCCGGTTACTGTCGTTCAAGGCAGCTACAAGAACATCAAAATTACTACGCCTGAGGATTTGGATATGGCGGCGTTATGGGTAAAAACAGAGGGAGAGGATATCAAATGATCAGAGTGGGACAAGGATTTGACGTCCACCAGCTGGTGGAAGGAAGGCCATGCATCATCGGAGGTGTGAATATTCCGTATGAAAAAGGTTTGTTGGGCCATTCCGATGCAGACGTGCTGCTGCATGCCATTAGTGATGCTATCCTAGGCGCGCTTGGCTTGGGAGACATCGGGAAGCATTTTCCGGATAATGACCCAGAATTTAAGGATGCCGACAGTCTTAAGCTACTGGAGCATGTGTGGGGGCTAGCTAAAGAGCGAGGATATCGCTTGGGGAATATCGATTCTACGATTATCGCACAAAAGCCCAAAATGGCATCGTATATTCCGCAGATGAATGAAGTCATCGCACGGGCGCTGGAAGCAGAGGAGCTATCCCAGGTGAACGTCAAGGCGACCACGACAGAGCAACTCGGGTTTCCCGGACGGGGTGAAGGAATCGCGGCTCAATCGGTTGTCTGTCTTATCAAGTAAATGCTATCATCTTGAGTAATTCAATTTGGAGGAGATTATATGAGCACGGAAGTTCGTGTACGCTATGCACCAAGCCCTACAGGGCATCTGCACATTGGAAATGCCAGAACGGCATTATTTAATTATTTGTTTGCTCGCAATCAAGGTGGAAAATTTATTATTCGTATTGAAGACACAGATGTGAAGCGCAATATTGAGGGCGGAGAAGAAAGCCAACTTAAATATTTGAAATGGTTGGGTATGGACTGGGATGAGAGCGTAGACGTGGGAGGCGAGTTTGGACCTTATCGTCAGACGGAACGCTTGGACATATATAAAACGTACTGGCAGGATTTGCTGGATCGTGGTTTGGCTTATCGCTGTTACTGCACTGAAGAAGAGCTGGAGCGCGAGCGTGAAGAACAGACGGAACGTGGGGAGACACCACGCTATTCTGGAAAACATCGTGATCTAACAGAAGAACAGTGCCAGGCATTCGAAGCAGAGGGCCGTGTACCAAGTATTCGTTTTCGCGTACCGGAAGATCGTGAATATACGTTTGATGATATCGTTAAAGGTCAAATTACGTTTAATTCCAAGGAAAGCGGCGATTTTGTTATCGTCAAAAAGGATGGTATTCCGACATATAACTTCGCTGTAGCGGTTGACGATTATTTGATGAAAATATCGCATGTACTACGGGGCGAAGACCATGTTTCCAATACACCGCGGCAGTTGATGATCTTTGAAGCTCTCGGCTGGGAACCGCCACGCTTCGGTCATATGACGCTGATTGTAGGCGAGGATCACAAAAAGCTCAGTAAGCGTAACGAATCCATTATTCAGTTCATGGAGCAGTATGACAAGTTGGGCTATTTGCCAGAAGCTATATTCAACTTCATTGCACTACTGGGCTGGTCCCCGGAAGGCGAAGAAGAGATCTATGATCGGGAACAACTGATTTCGATTTTCGATCCTAATCGTTTGTCCAAAAGTCCAGCTGTGTTTGATACCAATAAGCTTGCTTACCTGAATAATCACTATATTAAAAAGGCTGATCCTGAGCGAATTGCCAGCATGGCGATTCCACATCTCCAGGCAGCGGGGCTGTTGCCGACTGAACTGTCTTCGGAACAACTGGATTGGGCTAAGGCCCTTGTTCGTTTATACCAGGAACAGATGACTTCTGCATCCGATATTGTAGCGTTGTCTGAGTTGTTTTTCCGTTCACATCTGGAACTGGATGCTGAAGCAGCAGCTGTATTGGCCGAAGAGCAGGTTCCTGAGGTACTTAGAGCTTTTGCAGGTAAAGTTGAAACGAGCGAGGAATTTACAGCTCCACAAATGGCTAAGCTGATCAAGGAAGTTCAAAAGGAAACGGGTTTTAAGGGAAAACAACTATTCATGCCGATTCGTGTGGCTCTCACAGGCCAAACGCATGGACGGGATTTGAACGAAACCATCTTTTTGCTCGGACGTGACAAGGTACTGGATCGTCTCAAGGCACAAATTAAAGGCTGATATTTCTTGTCAATTTGTTGTCTTTTCGCTATAATGACTCCATTGATACGGATTGATATTTACGTGTAAAGGCTGCGAACAGGAGAAGTACACTGCATATGGGCATCTGCCAGAGAGGACGGTCGAGGGGAAACCCCAGGCTGAGAGCCGTCCAGATGACCTGCGGAGGAAATGCGCCTGGGAGCCGTGCGCCCGAACTTTCATTAGCGTCAAATGCTGATGTGACAAGGGCGTGCCGAGTCGTTCCCGTTACAGGACGCCAAAGACGGACTGTCTGCTTTTTATGCAGCAGATATGTTCGAAGCAGAGTGGGACCACGTTCATGCGTCTCTGCAGCTTAGGCTGCGGAGGCGCTTTTTCTTTTTTTATCAGACTCAGACTCGTTATAGATTGAAAAATGTCGAAGAGTGCTGGTGGATGCGAAAATTGGCGGAACGTGAAGTGTAGTGATGATGCGGCAAGGATATGAAGGGAATAGGAGGGCGACATGTTCAGACATTTCAAATCCGACATTCAGACTGTTTTGGATAATGATCCGGCCGCCCGGAGTAAGCTGGAGGTCATTTTTACGTATTCCGGCGTTCATGCCCTTTGGGCACATCGAATCGCACATTGGTTTTATTTGCGAAACTGGTGTACTCTAGCCCGTGTTATATCCCAGGTATCAAGGTTTATGACAGGCATTGAAATTCATCCTGGCGCTCGTATCGGAGATCGGCTGTTCATTGATCATGGCATGGGAGTTGTCATCGGTGAAACCTGTGAGATTGGCGACGATGTCATATTGTATCAGGGGGTCACACTCGGTGGGACTGGGAAAGAGAAAGGGAAGCGCCATCCGACCATTGGGAATAATGTTGTTATCGGCTCCGGTGCAAAGATATTAGGTTCTTTCACGATTGGGGCACAATCCAACATTGGCTCTAACTCGGTTGTGCTCAAAGAAGTTCCACCAAACAGTACGGTGGTGGGCATCCCGGGGCGAGTTGTCAGACAGGATGGTAGGCGTCCAGACCGACTTAGTCATCAATTGCCTGATCCGGTTGTGGACTCTATGCGAGAACTTCAACGGGAAATAGAACGTTTGCGTGCAGAAATGTCTGATTTGAAGGATGGGGCATCTGCTCAGAAACATCAGGTGACCCAAGAGAATAAATTAGAAAAATGATTTTCATGAGGGAGGAACATAACAATGCCGCTTCAAATTTATAATACAATGACGAGGAGTCGGGAGCCTTTTGTGCCACTGGAGCCTGGGAAGGTTAAAATGTATGTATGCGGACCTACCGTGTATGATTACATTCATATTGGCAATGCACGACCTGTAATTGTATTTGACGTGGTGCGCAGCTACCTGGAGTACTTGGGCTATGATGTAAACTATGTGGTGAATTTTACGGATGTCGATGATAAATTAATCCGCAAAGCTCGGGAACTTGATATGGAGGTTTCGGCAGTTGCTGAGAAATTTATTGCTGCCTACCATGAGGATCTGGCAGGATTGAATGTTCCTGCTGCCAGTATGAACCCTCGTGTAACAGAGAGCATGGACCTGATTATTGATTTTATTAAGGAATTGGTAGACAAGGACTATGCCTATGAGAATGATGGCGATGTGTTCTATCGAACCAAAAAGTTCAAAGATTACGGACAACTGTCAGGTCAAAATCTGGAAGAGCTTCAGTTCGGTATTCGCATCAATGTGGATGAGCGCAAGGAAAATGCTGAGGACTTTGTACTCTGGAAGGCAGCGAAACCGGGCGAAATTTATTGGTCGAGCCCTTGGGGAGATGGGCGACCAGGCTGGCATATCGAATGCTCTGCTATGGCTCGCCATTATTTGGGGGATACACTGGATATTCATGGGGGCGGACAGGATCTGCAATTTCCGCATCATGAATGTGAATGCGCACAATCCGAAGTGATCACGGGTAAGCCATTATCTCGCTACTGGATGCATAACGGCTATATTCGCATAGATAATGAAAAAATGTCGAAATCACTCGGTAATGGTATTTTGGTTAAAGATTTGCGCGCTCATCACAAGCCGGAGGCTTTACGTTATTTTATGTTGTCGACGCATTACCGGAATCCGTTGAACTACAACCAAGAGACTATGAGTCAGGCAGAGAACAGCGTCGAGCGGATCGCCAATGCAGTTGCCAATGTGAAGCATCGTTTAGCTAATGCGCTGGAAGGTAATGGGGGAGTATCGACGGAACTGCAAACGAAGCTCGACGGAATTTTGCAGCAGTTTGGCGAAAAAATGAATGATGATTTCAATACACCTGATGCGATTACTGCTGTATTTGATTGGGTTAGCGAAGCAAACCATTTGTTGCAGCGAGATGTCGTACATCAGGCGGAACTACAAGCTGTATTGCATACCTTTCAATCGATGAATAACGTTCTTCGCATTTATTCGGAACCGAGTGAAGAGTTGCTGGATGACGAAATTGAGCAGTTAATTGCAGAACGTGTCGAAGCTCGTAAGACCAAAAACTGGGGTAGAGCTGACGAAATTCGCGATCTGTTGGCTGCAAAAGGCATTGTGCTTGAAGATACAGCGCAGGGTATGCGGTGGCGGCGAAAATGAGTGATAAGCCACTGAACTCAGGAGCATCGGCAGGTACGGGGAACTGGTTCCCGTACCCTGCGTCCAAGCCAGCTCGTTTGATGCCTCCCATTGCACTAGCTTATATTGGTGATGCAGTGTATGAGGTAGCTGTCCGGCAATATTTGTTGGCACAGCCCAACCTGCGTCCAAATCATCTGCACCGCCGAGCCACAGGGCTAGTCTCTGCCAAGGCGCAGAGTCGTATGTTGGGGCTATTGGAAAAGGTACTGACGGAAGAAGAACGCGATATTGTCCGACAAGGAAGAAATGCTAAATCAGGAAGTTTGCCTAAAAATGCTGATGTGCTTGAGTATCGTCATGCCACTGCACTGGAAGGGTTAATTGGATCTCTTTATTGTGATGGACATTTGGACAGATTAAGAGAGTTGATTACGTACGGAATTGCACAGATGGAAAATACAGAAAAATCATAAATGGGAACGGACTGGATGGAACAAGCATCGGCCGTGTCCCGGGAGGAAGCTAGAGATGGAAGAAGAATGGATTGCCGGTAAGCATTCGGTAACGGAGGCATTGCGTTCAGGCAGAACGATAAATAAAATATGGATTGCGGATAATGCACAAAAACATTTGACGCTGCCGATTACAGCTGAGGCCAAAAAAGCAGGAATTATTGTCTTGCAGGTGGACAAGCGTAAGCTGGATCAAATGGTTCCGGGCATTCAGCATCAGGGAGTGGTCGCGCAAGCTGCGCCCTTTGCCTATGTTGAAGTGGAAGAATTGCTCGCCACTGCTCGTGATAAGGGAGAAGAGCCGTTTTTAATTTTGCTGGATGAGATTGAAGATCCTCATAATTTGGGCTCCATCCTTCGTACAGCGGACTGTACTGGAGCACATGGTGTTATTGTGCCGAAAAGGCGCTCTGCAGCTGTAACTGTAACAGTGTCCAAAACATCGGCAGGTGCTGTGGAGTACGTCCCGGTGGCGCGTGTAAACAATCTGGGACAAACCATTGATCGTCTTAAAGAAGAAGGTGTATGGGTAGTTGGCACGGATGTTACAGCGACAGATCCTGTCTTTGGGAATGGAGTATTCACGGGGCCAGTAGCTATTGTCATTGGTAACGAAAATAAAGGAATGGGCCGTTTGATCCGTGAAAAATGCGATGTACTCGTCAAGCTGCCAATGGCGGGGCAAATTAATTCCCTTAATGCTTCTGTAGCTGCGGGTGTTGTCATGTACGAAGTATTGCGCGGACGACAGGCACGGGGCTAACGATATGGCTGACACGCGGGATGTTCTGCTTGTGGACGGTTACAACATGATTGGAGCCTGGCCCGAACTTTCCGCACTGGTACAATCTGGTATGCAGGAAGCGAGGGACAGACTTCTTGAACGACTGGCGGATCATCAGGCGTATTCCGGCAGAAGAGTCATCGTCGTATTTGATGCTTACAGGGTGCCAGGATTAGGTAAAACTTTTGCTCAGAGCAAAGTCCAGATTTATTTTACCAGAGAAAAAGAAACTGCTGATGAGTGCATCGAGCGATTGGTTCGGGAGCTGAGCAGTAAAAGAAGAAGTATTTACGTAGCGACAAGCGATCAGGTAGAGCAACATGTCGCATTTGGACAAGGTGCACTCAGGGTGTCGGCGCGGGAATTACTGATCGAGATTGAGGAGTCCGAAAGGGAAGTGCAGAAGCGAATCCAGCAGGATAGTGCCAAATTGTCCCGTAACTCGCTAGATGCCAAACTGAGTCCGGAGCTTCGAAAGTTGTTTGAACGATGGAGAAGAGAATAAACCAATAATTGGGGACTCCTCCATTTTGAAACCATTGACAATTTTGTTAGCGCTCTTCTTTTTTAGGTTGTTGTGGTTGACGGTATCAGGTTACATCGCGTATACTTGTCGTATATTTGAGAGAGTAACGGGTACCTTGCGTTGCAGCCGGAGGGATTGTTAGTGAGTGTGGACCTCAAGGATATCATGTTGTCAAAGTTTGATTACAAAAATGATGAAGACATTGTCGGAGCAGTCCATGAAGGTGATGGGGAAGCGCTGGAGTTTCTGATTAACAAATACCGGAACTTTGTACGGGCCAAGGCCAGATCCTACTTCTTGATTGGTGCTGATCGCGAGGATATTATTCAGGAGGGCATGATTGGTCTCTACAAATCCATTCGTGATTTTAAGGGAGACAAGCTTGCTTCGTTCAAGGCTTTCGCCGAGTTGTGCATTACACGACAGATTATTACGGCAATTAAGACGGCTACACGACAAAAGCACATTCCTCTGAACTCTTACGTATCTCTGGACAAACCCATCTATGATGAAGAGTCAGACCGCACGTTGCTCGATGTGATTTGCGGAACACAAGTAAGTGACCCTGAAGAGCTGATAATCAATCAGGAAGAGTTTGTGGGCCTTGAGGACAAGATGTCCGAGATTCTGAGCGAGCTGGAACGCAAGGTACTTATGTTGTATCTGGACGGACGTTCGTATCAGGAGATTGCAGAGGATCTTGACCGCCATGTGAAATCCATTGATAACGCGCTGCAACGGGTCAAGCGTAAACTTGAAAAGTATCTGGAAGTAAGAGATAGTTGAAAGTAGAGGCTGACAGGGAAAAGGCTCGAGTCCGAGTCTTTTTTTATTCGTTATAGGTAGGCTATGCAGGTTTATAAGTGTTACAAATGATTTATACTAAAAAAGATGAATAATAGATATCGCCTTGATTTTTGAAGCAGCTTTTCAGAGAACAGTTTTAAAGGATGCACAGATGTTAAAATGCACCACAGCCGGGACTACGAATTGTATGCAAACATTCGTTGACATGGAAAACCCCGTGTGATAAAGTGTTTTAGGTAGGCCTAAATTCGCGGTTTTTTTTAGGATCAATTATGAGACTTCCGGTGTTGGATGTCTTCGGGAGGTGCACATCATGCGGGTAATTATTACTTTGGCTTGTACAACATGCAAACAAAGAAATTACACAACGACGAAAAACAAGCGTAATCACCCCGACCGCATGGAGATGAAGAAATTCTGTAAGTCCTGTAACGAACAGACTTCTCATCGGGAAACCAGATAGTTTTTGGAGGTGTAGTCGGCGTGAAACGCAGTTTCAAGTCTCTGTTTTCCTTTTTCTCTGAAAGCTGGGCTGAACTCAAGAAGGTTCGCTGGCCCAATCGTAAAGAACTGACCAACTATACGTTGATTGTCATAGGGACAATTGCGTTCGTCACGATTTATTTTTGGGTTCTCGATATCGGCATTTCCGCTGTGATCGAAGCGATTATCTAGGAAGGGTTCCAGGTGGCTTGATATGGAAAAAAGATGGTACGTCGTTCATACCTATTCAGGGTATGAGAACAAAGTCAAAGCCAATTTGGAAAAACGCGTTGAGTCCATGGGCATGGAAGACAAGATATTCCGTGTTCTTGTTCCTATGGAAGAAGAACTGGTAACCAAGGACGGTAAGAAAAAAACCGTTATGCGTAAAGTCTACCCTGGTTATGTCTTAGTCGAAATGGTCCAAACCGACGACTCTTGGTATGTTGTACGCAATACACCAGGTGTTACGGGATTTGTAGGGTCGACAGGCTCGGGTTCCAAACCGACGCCATTGCTTCCAGAAGAAGTTGAACAGATTCTGAAGCATATGGGCATGGTAGAGCCGAAACCGAAGATTGAATTCGATGTTAAGGAATCCGTGCGAATTAAAGTTGGTCCTTTTGCGAATTTTGTGGGCTCCGTGGAAGAAATTTTGGTTGAGAAGAGCAAGCTTAAGGTTCACGTCAACATGTTTGGACGGGAAACCCCGCTTGAGTTGGATTATACTCAAGTGGAGAAAATATAGATTTTTCTTACAGGTTTCTTGTGGGAGGATCGATAGGTCCGTCTACCACTATTGAGTCAAGGAGGTGTCATCCATGGCAAAAAAGGTAATTAAAATGGTAAAACTGCAGATTCCTGCAGGGAAAGCTAATCCAGCGCCTCCAGTAGGTCCAGCTTTGGGTCAAGCAGGTGTCAACATCATGGCATTCTGTAAAGAGTTCAATGCTCGTACTGCTGATCAAGCAGGCCTGATTATTCCGGTTGAAATTTCGGTATTTGAGGATCGTTCTTTTACGTTCATCACCAAAACTCCACCGGCTGCTGTTCTGTTGAAAGTTGCTGCTAAAATCGAAAAAGGTTCCGGTGAACCGAATAAAACGAAAGTTGCAACTGTAAATCGCGCTGCTGTTCGTCAAATTGCAGAGCAAAAAATGCCTGACCTTAACGCAGCTTCCGTAGAATCGGCAATGCGTATGGTTGAAGGTACTGCTCGCAGCATGGGTATCACCATCGTAGATTAATTTTATTAATCTTCGTGTGCCGGCAGTTTGACTGTCCGGCAAGTGTGGGAGGAATATCCGCTAATACCACATAAGGAGGAAAACATTATGGCTAAACATGGTAAGAAGTACCTGGAAGCTGCTAAGCTGATTGACAGCGAAGCAACTTACGAGCCTTTAGAAGCCGTTGAACTGGTGAAAAAGGCTGCGACTGCTAAATTCGACGAAACCGTTGAAGCAGCAGTTCGTCTGGGCGTAGATTCCCGTAAACAAGACCAGGCTGTTCGTGGTGTTGTTGTCCTGCCGCATGGTACGGGTAAAACACAACGCGTTCTGGTATTTGCAAAAGGTGACAAAGTGAAAGAAGCGGAAGCGGCTGGCGCTGATTTTGTTGGCGATCAAGATATGATCAACAAAATCCAACAAGGCTGGTTCGAATTCGACGTCTGCGTTGCGACACCTGATATGATGAGTGAGGTTGGTAAACTGGGTCGTTTGCTCGGTGGTAAAGGTTTGATGCCTAACCCTAAAGCAGGCACAGTTACTTTCGACGTTGCCAAGGCTGTTCAAGAAATTAAAGCCGGTAAAATCGAATACCGTCTCGACAAAGCCGGTCAAATTCACGCGCCAATCGGCAAAGCTTCCTTCAGTGCTGAACAGCTGAACGAGAATCTTAAAGCCTTGGTTGAAGCCTTGAACCGTGCGAAGCCAGCGGCTGCTAAAGGTGTATACCTGAAAAACATCGCTATTTCTTCGACTATGGGACCAAGTGCACGTGTGAACGCATCTGTTTACAGATAATATTTTGATTGACATGTTCAATCAAATTTGTTATTCTATAAAAGTTGTGAGTCCTTGTGACTGACCATTAAAGTTGAATATGCTTACCGTAGACAGTAGGTGCCTTTGGGCTTAATTTCCTACCGAGGTGTTATGATAGAACGTTTCATGTGACGGGCTTGTCCCGTCCATGTAGATTTATCAAGCCTTCGTACTCTACGGAGGCTTTTTTCATGCTTATGAAAGCAAGCTTTGTAAGATCACCAGAGTGGGTGCTTCGAACAAAGCGGATAAATTGATCAGGAGGTGTACAGTTTGGCAAATGCAAAGGTGATTCAAGCAAAACAAGAAGCTGTTGAAGTTGTAGCTGCAAAATTGCGCGAGAGCGTAACGACTGTGGTTGCAGACTATCGCGGTCTGAATGTTGCCCAAGTAACTGAGCTGCGTAAGCAGCTTCGCGAAGCCGGAATCGAATTTCAAGTGCTGAAAAACACACTGCTCCGCCGTGCAACTGCGGCAGCAGAATTGACTGAACTGGACGCAGTATTGACAGGTCCTACTGCAATCGCGTTCGGCAAAGATGATGCAGTGTCTGCAGCTAAAATCTTGAACGATTTCGCTAAGAAGAACAATGCACTGGAACTGAAAGGTGCAGTTGTAGAAGGTCGCGTTATCGGTGTTGAGGAAATCAAAGCACTGGCAGAACTGCCATCCCGCGAAGGTCTCCTTTCCATGCTCCTCAGCGTGCTTCAAGCTCCTGTGCGCAACTTCGCGCTTGCAGTTAAAGCTGTTGCAGAAAAAGAAGAGCAAAGCGCATAAGTTAGGGATTAAACCTGCTGTATAGCAGTTGAGAACAAAAAAATACGAATTTAAATGGAGGTTCAACCATGAGTAAAGAGCAAATCTTGGAAGCAATTAAAGGTATGTCCGTATTGGAACTGAACGATCTCGTGAAAGCAATCGAAGAAGAATTCGGCGTAACTGCAGCAGCTCCAGTAGCTGTAGCAGGTGGCGCAGCAGGTGGCGCAGCTGAAGCTGAGCAATCCGAGTTCGACGTAATCTTGACAAGCGCTGGCGCTTCCAAAATCAACGTTATCAAAGCAGTTCGCGAAATCACAGGTCTTGGCCTGAAAGAAGCAAAAGAACTGGTTGACAACGCTCCAAAACCACTGAAAGAAAAAATCGCTAAAGAAGAAGCTGAATCCATTAAAGCAAAATTGGAAGAAGCAGGCGCTTCTGTAGAAGTAAAATAATTGACTGCTTTCTAGCAGACAATGGACTAAAACAAACCCCTTGAGGTGATCTTCAAGGGGTTTGTTGCTGTAAAACGGTAGTACCAGCATGTCTGAAAGGTTATTGTAAAGGCTATGATGGTAGTACAACCGAAAGAGGTGGGCATGAATGGCTGATCATTATTACTCCAAGCGGCCAGAGACGGCGCATGAACGACGGAGCCTGGAAACAGTGCTGCGGGGGCGGTCATACCGTTTTGCCAGCGATTCAGGCGTTTTTTCGAAGCAGGGAATTGATTACGGGAGTCGTGTGCTGATTGAAGCGATGCAGCTTCCTGCACAAGCCTCGGTATTGGATGTAGGATGCGGTTACGGCCCGATTGGTCTGGCGGCAGCCGCGCTTGTCCCAGAGGGACACGTCACAATGGTTGATATTAATGAGCGAGCCGTTCAACTTGCGATAGAGAATGCGGAACGTAATGGGGTTAAGAATGTCACCATTAAGCAAAGCGATTTGTTTGCGGAAGTGAAGGATGAACGCTTTGACGTGATCTTGACGAATCCTCCTATACGTGCAGGAAAAGAAACAGTGCATACCATTTTTGAGCTTGCTTATGAGCATTTAAACGAAGGTGGAGCTTTGTGGGTAGTCATTCAGAAAAAGCAGGGGGCCCCTTCGGCGAGTGCTAAGATAGAGAGCCTTTTCGGTCATGTAGAAGAAGTTACAAAGGATAAAGGTTATCGAATTTTGAAAGCTGAAAAAAGTTTTTAAGAAAATGCAATAGGACCATTGACTTGAATCCTGGTCTGTGATATTATTATAAAATGTCAGTATTAGGATGCCCTCCATGGCTTTAGTTTGTTGAAATGTCAATAGATTTATGCGTAGTAGGTATAGTATTTATCTCTATTACGTATAATACAACCATTTTGGGCAAATCTACAAGTGATGAAGATCTTCCGGTAAGAGGATTCTGCTGATACGGTGCTCTTTTTTCGAATGCATTCGAGTAAGGGCTTTTCTGTATTTGTAAGATTGAATCTTCTGTATGTGTCTTATTATAAGGTCACAAACAGAGGTTCGCAATGTATTTTTAAAGTGAGTAGACATGAGGGGTGAGTTTAAGTTGGCAGGACATCTTGTTCAATATGGTCGACGCACTCGGCGCAGTTATGCACGTATTAATGAGGTACTCGAGGTTCCGAACCTGATTGAGATCCAACAAAAATCCTATGATTGGTTTTTGGAGGAAGGATTAAGGGAAATGTTTCGGGATATTTCTCCAATTCAGGATTTCACTGGAAATCTGATTCTGGAGTTTATCGACTATTCTCTCGGAGAACCCAAATATACCGTTGACGACGCAAAGGAACGCGACGTTACGTATGCAGCACCGCTTCGGGTAAAAGTCCGGCTTATTAATAAAGAAACCGGGGAAGTGAAAGAGCAGGAAGTATTCATGGGAGACTTCCCGCTGATGACTGAAACGGGTACGTTTATTATTAACGGTGCGGAACGGGTTATTGTCAGCCAGTTGGTTCGCTCTCCCAGCGTCTATTTCAGCACAAAAGTCGACAAGAATGCGAAAACAACATACACCGCAACGGTAATTCCTAACCGGGGGGCTTGGCTCGAACTGGAGATGGATGCGAAGGATATTATCTATGTCCGGATTGACCGTACCCGTAAAATTCCGGTTACGGTGTTGCTGCGTGCGCTGGGCTTTGGCACTGATGCTGAGATTCTGGATTTGCTCGGCAATGACGAATATATCCGCAACACACTTGATAAAGACAACACGGATTCCACCGAGAAAGCGCTGATTGAAATTTATGAGCGTCTTCGTCCAGGTGAGCCGCCTACACTGGATAACGCAAAGAGCTTGCTAGTTGCTCGCTTCTTTGATCCTAAACGTTATGATCTGGCCAACGTAGGCCGTTACAAAATCAATAAAAAGCTTCACATTAAAAACCGTTTGTTCAATCAACGACTTGCTGAGACTTTGATTGATACAACAACTGGTGAAATCATCGCTGAAGCCGGTCAAATGGTAGATCGCCGCCTGTTGGACGAGATTTTGGCCCAACTGGAGGAATCAGTAGGACATCGTACGTATCATGTTGCGAGTGGTGTGCTAGAAAGCAATGATATTCCACTTCAAACAATCGATGTGTTCTCACCAATTGAGGATGGTAAAGTAGTAAAACTGATTGCTAACGGAAATATTGATAAATCGGTTAAGAATATTACGCCTGCCGATATTATTTCCTCCATCAGTTATTTTATTAACTTGCTTCACGGAATCGGAAGTACGGACGATATTGACCATTTGGGTAACCGTCGTTTGCGTTCTGTAGGTGAGTTGCTCCAAAACCAGTTCCGTATCGGTTTATCCCGTATGGAACGCGTAGTGCGCGAAAGAATGTCGATTCAGGATGCTAATGTAATTACGCCACAGGCATTGATTAACATACGTCCAGTAATTGCTTCGATTAAAGAGTTCTTTGGTAGCTCGCAGCTGTCTCAGTTTATGGATCAGACGAACCCGCTTGCTGAATTAACGCACAAACGTCGTCTGTCCGCACTCGGACCCGGCGGTTTGACGCGCGAACGCGCGGGCATGGAAGTGCGTGACGTCCATCCGAGTCACTACGGCCGTATGTGTCCTATCGAGACACCAGAGGGACCAAACATTGGTTTGATCAACTCTTTGTCCACTTTTGCACGCATTAACGAGTATGGGTTTATCGAAGCTCCTTATCGTTGGGTAGATCCAAAAACCGGAAAAGTTACAGACCAGATTGATTACCTGACTGCTGATGAAGAAGATAACTACATCGTAGCTCAGGCGAATGCGGAATTGACGGAGGAAAACACCTTTAAGGATGAGGTTGTCATTGTCCGTTATAACAAACAGTCTGATAACATTATTCCGATGGCTAGTAGCCGTGTCGATTACATGGACGTATCGCCTAAACAGGTCGTATCGGTCGCGACTGCACTGATTCCGTTCTTGGAGAATGATGACTCTAACCGCGCATTGATGGGTTCCAACATGCAGCGTCAGGCTGTCCCGCTTCTGATTCCGAAGTCTCCATTGGTCGGAACAGGAATGGAGCACAAGTCTGCAAAAGATTCCGGTGTTTGCGTTGTATCCAAATACAACGGAGTTATCGAACGTTCTTCGGCTAACGAAATTTGGTTGCGTCGTATCGAAACTGTAGATGGCGCTGAAGTGAAGGGCGACATTGTTAAGTATAAATTACACAAATTTATGCGATCTAACCAAGGAACTTGCATCAACCAACGTCCGATTGTGAACAGAGGAGATATTGTCAAAGTTGGCGATATTCTTGCGGATGGTCCATCTACAGAGATGGGTGAGTTGGCGTTGGGACGTAACGTTGTCGTTGCCTTCATGACTTGGGAAGGTTACAACTACGAGGATGCGATCTTGCTGAGTGAGAAACTGGTTAAGGAAGATGTATACACCTCAATCCATATTGAGGAATACGAATCCGAGGCTCGTGACACGAAGCTTGGACCTGAAGAAATCACTCGCGACATTCCAAATGTCGGTGAAGAAGCGCTTCGCAACTTGGATGAGCGTGGTATCATACGTATTGGTGCTGAAATTGGCGCAGGTGACATTCTCGTTGGTAAAGTAACACCTAAAGGTGTGACTGAATTGACAGCTGAAGAACGTCTCTTACACGCAATCTTTGGTGAGAAGGCACGCGAGGTTCGCGATACTTCTTTGAGAGTTCCTCACGGAACAGACGGGATTGTTGTAGATGTAAAGGTATTTACACGTGAAAATGGCGATGAACTGCCACCAGGTGTAAATCAGTTGGTTCGTGTATATATTGCTCAAAAACGTAAAATCTCCGAAGGCGATAAAATGGCTGGACGTCACGGTAACAAGGGTGTCGTTGCTCGTATTTTGCCTGAAGAAGATATGCCGTTCCTGCCGGATGGCACACCGGTACAGGTCGTTCTGAACCCGTTGGGTGTACCTTCACGGATGAACATCGGACAGGTGCTTGAAGTCCATCTGGGTATGGCTGCAATGCGTCTTGGTATTCATGTGGCAACTCCAGTATTCGATGGTGCCAAGGAATATGACGTATTCGATACAATGGAAGAGGCAGGCATGCAGCGTAATGGTAAGACTGTGTTGTATGACGGACGTACGGGTGATCGTTTTGAACGTGAAGTTACTGTCGGTGTCATGCACATGATCAAACTGGCGCACATGGTCGATGATAAAATCCATGCTCGTTCTACAGGTCCTTACTCTCTTGTTACGCAACAACCATTGGGTGGTAAAGCTCAATTCGGTGGACAGCGCTTCGGGGAGATGGAAGTATGGGCATTGGAAGCCTACGGTGCAGCGTACACGCTTCAGGAAATTTTGACTGTGAAATCTGATGATGTGGTTGGACGTGTTAAAACTTACGAATCCATTGTCAAAGGTGAAAATGTACCTGAACCGGGTGTTCCAGAATCATTTAAGGTCTTGATCAAAGAGCTGCAAAGCTTGGGTATGGACGTGAAGATTCTGTCTGAAGACGAACAAGAGATCGAAATGAGAGAGCTTGATGATGAGGATGACACAACCGGCGATAAGCTGAGTTTGAATCTGGAAGGCTCTGAGGTTGGCGTAGAGTAGTTTGACTGCTGACTGACTCATATCAGCTTTGTTATATACCTTGATCCATTCTAGGATGGATCAGGTTTCTTGATACCGCCCGGTGCTGCTGGGCGGTATCAAACCTAAAAACTCAGGATTTGGTTAAGGAGGGTTGCTCCTTGTTGGACGTTAACAATTTCGAATATATGAAAATCGGGCTTGCTTCCCCCGAAAAGATTCGTTCTTGGTCCCGCGGAGAAGTCAAAAAACCGGAGACGATTAACTATCGTACGCTTAAACCGGAAAAAGAAGGACTATTTTGCGAGAAAATTTTCGGACCTACGAAAGACTGGGAATGTCATTGCGGTAAGTACAAACGTGTACGCTATAAAGGTGTTGTCTGTGACCGTTGTGGAGTAGAAGTTACTCGTGCTAAGGTTCGCCGTGAGCGTATGGGCCATATTGAGTTGGCTGCTCCTGTATCGCACATTTGGTACTTTAAAGGCATTCCAAGTCGTATGGGTCTTGCTCTTGATATGTCTCCAAGATCTCTGGAAGAGATCATTTACTTCGCATCTTATGTTGTAACCGATCCAGGAGATACGCCTTTGGAGAAAAAGCAACTCCTGTCCGAGAAAGAATACCGTAGCTACCGTGAGAAATACGGCTATGGCTTCCAGGCAGGTATGGGTGCTGAAGCGGTTAAAAAGCTTCTTCAAGATTTGGATATAGACAAAGAGTTAGAATTCTTGAAAGAAGAGCTGCGTACAGCTCAAGGACAACGTCGTAACCGTGCGATCAAACGCCTTGAAGTTATTGAGGCATTCCGTAACTCCGGCAACCAACCGGATTGGATGATCATGGACGTACTTCCTGTTATTCCTCCTGAGCTTCGTCCGATGGTACAGTTGGATGGTGGTCGTTTCGCTACCTCTGACCTTAACGACTTGTATCGTCGTGTTATTAACCGTAATAACCGTCTGAAACGGTTGTTAGATCTAGGTGCGCCAGATATTATCGTGCAAAATGAAAAACGGATGTTGCAGGAAGCTGTTGACGCCTTGATTGATAATGGTCGTCGTGGTCGTCCTGTTACAGGTCCAGGTAACCGTCCTTTGAAATCCCTCAGCCACATGCTGAAAGGTAAACAAGGACGTTTCCGTCAGAACTTGCTCGGAAAACGTGTTGACTACTCTGGTCGTTCCGTTATCGTTGTAGGCCCGTACTTGAAAATGTATCAATGCGGTTTGCCAAAAGAAATGGCACTGGAACTATTCAAACCTTTTGTTATGAAGGAACTGGTGAACAAAGGTTTGGCGCACAATATCAAGAGCGCGAAGCGTAAAGTAGAGCGTGTGAGTGCAGAAGTGTGGGATGTGCTGGAAGAAGTAATCAAGGAGCATCCAGTTCTTCTGAACCGTGCCCCTACGCTGCATAGACTCGGTATCCAGGCGTTCGAACCGATTTTGGTTGAAGGCCGTGCGATTCGTCTGCATCCGCTCGTATGTACTGCATATAATGCCGACTTTGACGGTGACCAAATGGCTGTTCACGTTCCATTGTCTGCGGAAGCCCAAGCTGAAGCTCGTTTGCTTATGCTAGCATCCGGCAACATTTTGAATCCGAAAGACGGTAAGCCAGTTGTTACACCTTCCCAGGATATGGTTCTTGGTTCTTTCTATCTGACTATGGATAACAAAGAAGAAGAAGGAAGCAATATGATCCTTCGCAACATGAATGAAGCTATATCGGCTTACCAACGTGGTACAGCTGGACTTCATGCTCGTGTAGCTATTCCGGTTAAAGCTTTGAATAAAACGAGCTTTACGGAAAAACAACAGGAAGCGATGTTGATCACAACGGTTGGTAAAATTATCTTTAATGAAATTTTCCCGGCAAGCTTCCCGTACATCAATGATGCTACCCGTGCGAACCTGCTTTATGGTACTGCGGAGGAGTTCTTTGTTTACGAAAAGGGTGTAAATCTTACAGAAGCCATTCAAAACGCTCCGCAAGCTAGCGGGGTAGGCAAGGATTACCTTGGTAATATCATTGCCCGTTGTTTTGAGACTTACCATACAACAGAAACAGCTGTAATTCTGGATAAAATCAAGCAGCTTGGCTTTACGTATTCCACTCGTGCAGGGGTAACCGTTGCTGTATCGGACGTAATCGTGCCGGTGGAAAAACAAGAGATTCTTAAGGGATCCGAAGACAAAGCGCAAGTTGTAACGAATCAGTACCGTCGTGGTCTGATTACGAATGAAGAACGCTATGACCGGATTATCGATATTTGGTCTAAAGCGAAAGATGATATTACCGAAGTATTGATGAAGTCCATGGATCGCTACAACTCCATCATGATGATGGTGGACTCCAAAGCGCGGGGTAACAAATCACAGATTACTCAGCTCGGCGGTATGCGTGGTCTGATGGCCAATCCATCCGGACGTATTATCGAACTCCCAATCAAATCAAACTTCCGTGAAGGTCTGACAGTACTCGAGTACTTTATCTCCACTCACGGAGCGCGTAAAGGTTTGGCGGATACAGCCCTTCGTACGGCTGACTCCGGTTACCTGACTCGTCGTCTCGTAGATGTGGCGCAGGATGTTATCGTGCGCGAAGAAGACTGCGGAACGGATAAAGGCTTCACAGTAAGTCGTATCCAGGACGGTAAAGAAGTAATTGAGGATCTCTATGACCGTCTGGAAGGTCGCTATTGCTTTGAAACTGTACGTCATCCTGAGACTGGCGAGATTTTGGCTAGACGTAACGAATTGATTGACTCCGACAAAGCTGAAGCGATTGTTAAAGCTGGCGTACACAAAGTTCAAATACGTTCTGTATTAAGTTGCCGGGCTAAACATGGCGTCTGCAAGAAATGTTACGGTCGCAATCTGGCTACTGGTAAACACGTTGAGATTGGTGAAGCAGTTGGTATCATCGCTGCACAATCCATCGGTGAGCCAGGAACACAGCTTACTATGCGTACGTTCCACACAGGCGGCGTAGCGGGTGACGATATTACACAAGGTTTGCCTCGTATCCAGGAGCTTTTTGAAGCACGTAATCCTAAAGGTCAGGCAACTATTAGTGAAATTGACGGTACAGTTAAAGAAGTTCGTGAAGGTAAAGACCGCCGTGAGATCGACATTCAGGGTGAAGCCGAAACGAAAACATACTCAGTAACGTATGGTTCCCGCCTGCGCGTAAGCGAAGGTATGACTGTTGAAGCTGGGGACGAACTGACGGATGGTTCGATTGATCCTAAAGAAATGCTACGTATTAAAGGTATTCGCGGGGTACAGAACTATATCCTTCAGGAAGTTCAACGCGTATACCGGAACCAGGGTGTAGAAATCAACGACAAGCACGTAGAAGTTATGATTCGTCAAATGTTGCGTAAAATCCGTATCATTGATGCGGGCGACACGATCTTACTTCCAGGCTCCTTTGTTGATGTCCATGAGTATGAAAATGCAAACAAGATAGCGATTCTCAGCGGCCAAGAACCAGCGGTAGCCAAGCCGGTACTGCTCGGTATTACCAAGGCATCTCTGGAAACTGACTCCTTCTTGTCAGCAGCATCCTTCCAGGAAACTACTCGTGTCCTGACTGATGCAGCTATTAAAGGCAAGGTCGATCAGTTGCTTGGACTGAAAGAGAACGTAATTATTGGTAAATTGATTCCTGCGGGAACAGGTATGAACCGTTACCGTAGCGTGAAATTTGCCCAACCGGAAGAGGGGCAGTCTCCATCTGAGGAGCTCGAACCAATTTCGGCCGAGTAATATAAAAATAGTATGATTGCCGGAACACCGTAGACATAAGCTTTGCATAAAAGCTACAGCAGACGGTGCTCCGGTGCTTTTCAAAAATGAATCGTACTATTCTGTTTAAATGAATTATAGTTTATAATTGTCTTGACATTACTTATAGTCAATGCTAATATAGCAAAGGTGCGTGAGCAGCCTATATGCTATTGGGTCTTTTCGGAGGAATGAGATATGTCTAAAGAACAAGGACTGCAAGATGCTCATGTCAAAATCGGTACCAAACAAACCATTCGTATGGTAGAATTGGGCTTTGCCTCAGAAGTATATGTGGCAGAAGACGCAGATCAGCGTCTCACTTCCAACATCATTGCTTTGTGCAACAAGCAAGGAGTCAAAGTGACTCTCGTAGACACAATGAAAAATCTCGGAGCTGCATGTGGGATTGAAGTGGGAGCCGCAATGGCTGCTATCGTAAAACAATAGGGTAAGGAACGTTTTTGTCTAAGGAATTGTTATTCTTGGCGGCAAAGACTTTTCATTTGTTCTTTTATGAACCGCCTGGGTCTGTGGGCTTAGATAAGGTTTGTAAAGTAACAGCAAAAATTGAGGAAGGGGGTGGCAACCAACATGCCAACTATTAACCAACTGGTTCGTAAAGGACGTCAAGCCAAAATCGAGAAATCGAAATCACCGGCTTTGCAAAAAGGTTTTAATGCCTTGAAACGTGAAGCTACCGACATCAGTGCCCCGCAAAAACGCGGAGTGTGCACTCGTGTAGGTACTATGACTCCGAAAAAACCAAACTCCGCACTTCGTAAATATGCTCGTGTTCGCTTGACGAACCGTGTAGAGGTGACTGCTTACATTCCAGGTATTGGACATAACCTTCAAGAACACAGCGTAGTGCTGATTCGCGGCGGTCGTGTAAAAGACCTTCCGGGTGTGCGTTACCACATCGTTCGCGGTGCTTTGGATACTGCAGGCGTAAACAACCGCATGCAAGCTCGTTCCAAATACGGCGCAAAACGCCCTAAAGCTAAAAAATCCTAATGAATATAAACCGCGTATGTCGGTTTAACATGTAAGAAAGGGGGATATCCATGCCACGCAAAGGTCCAGTTACCAAAAGAGACGTGTTGCCAGATCCGGTATACAACAGCAAGTTGGTTACCCGCTTGATCAACCGCATCATGCTCGACGGAAAACGAGGCGTTGCTCAAAGCATTCTGTACAATGCGTTCAAGCTTATCCAAGAACGTACGGGGAATGACCCGATGGAAGTTTTTGAAGCAGCTATCAAGAATATCATGCCAGTCCTGGAAGTTAAAGCACGCCGTGTCGGCGGTGCCAACTACCAAGTACCAATCGAGGTAAAACCAGAAAGACGTACGTCCCTGGGATTACGTTGGCTCGTAAACTACTCCCGCAACCGCGGTGAGAAAACCATGGAAGAGCGTTTGGCGGCTGAAATTATTGATGCTTCCAACAACACAGGCGCTTCCGTGAAAAAACGTGAAGACACGCACAAAATGGCTGAAGCGAACAAAGCGTTTGCTCACTATCGTTGGTAGGATTCAGCTCAAAAAAATAACTTCAATTTTGAAGGGAGACCCATTTCATGGCAAGAGAGTTCTCCTTGAAAAATACACGTAATATCGGGATCATGGCTCATATTGACGCGGGTAAAACCACAACAACAGAGCGGATCTTGTTCTACACAGGCCGTACGCACAAAATCGGTGAAGTTCACGAAGGCGCTGCGACAATGGACTGGATGGAACAAGAACAAGAGCGCGGAATCACGATTACTTCCGCTGCGACGACCGCTGCCTGGAAAGGTCACCGCGTCAATATCATCGACACCCCGGGGCACGTTGACTTCACTGTTGAAGTTGAACGTTCCCTTCGTGTATTGGACGGAGCAGTTGGTGTTTTCAGTGCGAAAGAAGGCGTTGAGCCTCAGTCCGAAACCGTATGGAGACAGGCTGATCGCTACGGCGTTCCACGGATCGCATATGTAAACAAAATGGATATCATTGGTGCCGACTTCCTGAATGTTGTCTCTGACATGCGTGATCGCCTTCAAGCGAACGCAGTTGCGATTCAATTGCCAATCGGCGCAGAAAATGATTTTACTGGTATTATCGATATCGTTGAACAAAAAGCTCATATGTACAAAGATGATCTTGGTCAAGATATCGAAGAAGTAGAAGTTCCTGCGGAATTCAAAGATCAAGTTGAAGAACTTCGTAATGAATTGATCGAGAAGGTTGCTGAACTGGACGAAGAATTGACAATGAAATACCTGGAAGGCGAAGAAATTTCGGTTGCCGAAATTAAAGCCGCTCTCCGTAAAGGTGTTGTAGAAGTTAAAATCTTCCCAGTTATCTGTGGATCTTCTTACCGCAATAAAGGTGTTCAGCTGATGTTGGATGCTGTTCTCGACTATTTGCCGGCTCCTATTGATGTGCCAAGTATTCAAGGGCATTTGGAAGACGGTACGGAAGTTGAACGTCACTCTTCCGATGAAGAGCCATTCTCCGCATTGGCATTCAAAATCATGACGGATCCTTACGTTGGTAAGTTGACATTTTTCCGCGTATACTCCGGTGTTCTTCAATCCGGTTCTTACGTATTGAATGCAACAAAAGGTAAACGCGAACGTATCGGACGTATTCTTCAAATGCATGCGAACAGTCGTCAAGAAATCACTGTAGTTTACTCTGGTGATATTGCGGCTGCCGTAGGTTTGAAAGATACAGGTACAGGTGATACACTGTGTGATGAGAAGAGTCCTGTTATTCTCGAGTCCATGAACTTCCCTGATCCGGTTATCGAAATCGCGGTTGAGCCTAAAACCAAAGCTGACCAAGATAAAATGTCTGTAGCTCTCGGTAAGTTGACTGAAGAGGATCCAACTCTTCGCGCTCATACTAACGAAGAAACAGGTCAAACCATCTTGGCGGGTATGGGTGAGCTTCACTTGGACATCATCATTGATCGTATGCGTCGTGAGTTCAAGGTAGAAACAAATGTGGGTAAACCACAGGTTGCTTACCGTGAAACGTTCCGTGCTCCAGCACGTGTCGAAGGTAAATTCGTTCGTCAGTCCGGTGGTCGTGGTCAATATGGTCACGTATGGGTTGAGTTCGAACCGCTCGAGCCAGGTACTGGTAGTCAATTCGAAAGTAAGGTAGTCGGCGGCTCTGTTCCTAGAGAGTACATCGCTCCTGCTCTTGCTGGTATTGAGGAACAAATGAAAAACGGCGTTATCGCAGGCTTCCCGCTTGTGGACGTTAAAGCTACAATCGTGGACGGATCATACCATGATGTCGATTCCAATGAAATGGCATTTAAAATTGCCGGATCAATGGCGCTGAAAGCAGCGAAAGACAAATGTAAACCAGTATTGCTCGAGCCGATTATGAAAGTTGAAGTAACGGTTCCTGAGGAATATATGGGTGACGTAATGGGTATGTTGAACTCCCGTCGTGGTCGGATTGAAGGTATGGATTCCCGCAGTGGAGCTCAAATCATTCGTGCGAAGGTGCCTTTGTCCGAAATGTTCGGATACTCGACTACACTTCGCTCCGGTACACAAGGACGCGGCGTGTTCTCCATGGAACTCTCTCATTATGAAGAAGTACCGAAGAGCATTGCTGAAGAGATCGTTGCCAAAACCAAAGGCGGCGAGTAATACAATGTATCAGCTGACCGGTATGCTTAAGGTTTTACCAAAAAGGCATCCGGCAGCCTAAAATAAAACAAGTTATTGAGGAGGAATTGTTCAAATGGCAAAGGCTAAGTTTGAACGTAACAAACCGCACGTTAATATCGGTACTATTGGTCACGTCGATCATGGTAAAACTACTTTGACTGCTGCAATCACAACTGTATTGTCCAAAACTTACGGTGGTGCTGCTGTAGCATTCGATCAAATCGATAAAGCTCCAGAAGAGCGCGAACGCGGTATCACAATCTCCACTGCACACGTGGAATATGAAACACCTAACCGTCACTATGCACACGTTGACTGCCCAGGTCACGCCGACTATGTTAAAAACATGATCACTGGCGCTGCACAAATGGACGGAGCGATCCTGGTTGTATCCGCAGCTGACGGCCCAATGCCGCAAACTCGCGAGCACATCCTGTTGTCCCGCCAAGTTGGTGTTCCTTACATCGTTGTATTCCTGAACAAATGCGACATGGTTGAAGACGAAGAGTTGCTGGAATTGGTTGAAATGGAAGTTCGCGACTTGCTGAGCGAGTATGACTTCCCAGGCGACGACACTCCAATCACTCGCGGTTCCGCTCGTGAAGCACTGCAAAACCCAGATGGCGACTGGGCTAAGAAAATCGTTGAAATGTTCGAAACAATCGACACTTACATCCCAACTCCAGAACGCGACACTGACAAGCCTTTCCTTATGCCTGTCGAGGACGTATTCTCCATCACTGGTCGTGGTACAGTTGCTACAGGCCGTGTAGAGCGTGGTACAGTTAAAGTGGGCGACGAAATCGAAATCATCGGTATTCAAGAAGAATCCCGTAAATCCGTAGTAACAGGCGTAGAAATGTTCCGTAAATTGCTTGATTCCGCTCAAGCTGGTGACAACATCGGCGCACTGCTTCGCGGTGTAGATCGTGCACAAATCGAGCGTGGCCAAGTATTGGCTAAGCCAGGTTCTGTTAACCCACATACAGAATTTTCTGCTCAAATCTACGTTTTGACTAAAGAAGAAGGCGGACGTCACAAACCTTTCTTCACTGGTTACCGTCCACAGTTCTACTTCCGTACAACTGACGTAACTGGTATCATTACTTTGCCAGAAGGTTCCGAAATGGTAATGCCTGGTGATAACATCACAGTTACTGTTCAACTAATCAACCCGATCGCTATCGAAGAAGGAACTAAGTTCTCTATTCGTGAAGGTGGACGTACAGTTGGCGCTGGTGCTGTAGCAACAATCTCCAAATAAGAAGGCTTTAGCCTTTAAATAGAGTAACAGTGTACTGGAACGAGTAACGTTGTATTGGAACGAAGCTAAACGAGCCCCTGCCCTGGTGCGGGGGCTTTTCTCTTGGGGAAAATCGCGAGCTGCGAGCACAACTGCATCTTTTGAAAATAAGATGCATTGTTTTTTCGTTTTTGCTTGCAATAGGCAGAACTATTCGATATAATAACTAATGTTGTTTGTGACTGTGCGATGATGTGAGAGGTTACTGACACACCCGGCCCCTTTGCCATGGGAGGGCTGTCGGAAAATTTTCACGGAGTATGTCCGATACCAAATTGGGCGATAGAAGGAGGGACTAAAATGGCAAAGCAAAAAATTCGTATTCGTTTGAAAGCTTACGATCATAGAATTCTTGATCAATCCGCTGAGAAAATTGTTGAAACAGCTAAACGTTCGGGCGCAGGTGTATCCGGGCCAATTCCGCTGCCAACTGAAAAACAAATCATTACTATTCTCCGTGCGGTACACAAGTACAAGGATTCCCGGGAACAGTTCGAAATGCGCACACACAAGCGTTTGATCGACATTGTTAACCCGACTCCACAAACTGTGGATGCCTTGATGCGCTTGGACCTGCCGTCCGGTGTAGATATCGAAATTAAATTGTAATATGTAATTAGGAAAAGAAATGAGGTGTCAACATGAAAGGTATCTTAGGAAAAAAACTCGGAATGACTCAAGTGTTTACCCCTGAAGGTAACGTACTTGCTGTTACGGTTATCGAAGCAGGTCCTTGTGTTGTTCTGCAAAAGAAAGATCTGGAAAACGATGGATACGAAGCTATCCAACTCGGTTTCTCTGATAAGAAAGAAAAAAGATCCAACAAACCTGAAGCAGGACATGCGAAAAAAGCAAATACTGCACCTAAGCGCTACGTTCGTGAACTTCGTGGCATCGACCTTGCTGCGTACGAGGTTGGCCAAGAACTGAAGGCTGATGTCTTCACAGAAGGCGAGTTCGTTGACGTAACAGGTATTTCTAAAGGTAAAGGTTTTGCCGGCGTTATCAAACGTTGGGGACAAAGCCGCGGACCAATGGCACACGGATCGCGTTACCACAGAGGTCCAGGTTCTATGGGTTCCATTCAAGCTAACCGCGTTCCTAAAGGTAAACACCTTCCAGGACACATGGGGCATGAAACGGTAACGATCCAACGTCTTGAAGTTGTTAAGATCGATACAGAACGTAATGTATTGCTCGTGAAAGGTTCCATTCCAGGACCTAAAAATAGCTTCGTTAAAGTATTAGAAACGGTAAAAAAATAAACAACTGAAGAAAGGAGGAACACGAAATGCCAAAAGTAGCACTATTTAATATTAGCGGCAGCCAAGTTGGTGAAATTGAATTGAACGACGCAGTGTTCGGTATCGAGCCGAATAAGCACGTTCTTCATGACGCTGTTGTTATGCAATTGGCTTCCCTGCGTCAAGGTACTCACAAAGTAAAAGGACGTTCTGAAGTACGTGGTGGCGGACGTAAACCTTGGAAACAAAAAGGTACTGGCCGCGCTCGTCAAGGTTCGATCCGTGCACCGCAATGGGTTGGTGGCGGTACTGTATTCGGTCCGACTCCACGCAGCTATGCTTACAAATTGCCTAAAAAAGTTCGTCGTCTGGCGATCAAATCGGCGTTGTCATCCAAAGTGATTGAGAATGAAATTATCGTATTGGACGCTCTTACACTGAACGGACCTAAAACGAAAGAATTCGCAGCCATTTTGAATAACCTTAAAGCTGATCGTAAAGCATTGATCGTAGCTCCTAGCTATGATGATAATGTAGCACTGTCCGCTCGTAATATTCCTGGTGTGAAGTTTGTAGCCGCAGACGGCATTAATGTTCTTGATGTGCTCGGACACGACAAACTGATCATTACGAAGGAAGCAGTTCAGAAGGTAGAGGAGGTGCTCGCGTAATGAAGGATCCTCGTGATATTATCAAACGTCCGGTTATCACCGAACGTACGGCTGGCATGATGAATGACTTGAAATACGTTTTCGAGGTTGACATTCGTTCTAACAAAGTCGAAGTTAAAAAAGCAATCGAAGCCATTTTTAACGTGAAAGTAAGTAGCGTAAATACGCTTCGTGTTCCTGCAAAACCAAAACGCTACGGACGTCATTCCGGCTATACGAGCGAGTGGAAAAAAGCGTTCGTAACGCTGAGCAAAGACAGTAAGCCGCTTGAGTTTTTTGAAACGGTATAATTGAAACTGTAAAGTAAGGAGGGAAACTCAGTGCCAATTAAAAAGTATAAACCAACGTCCCCGGCCAGACGTGCTATGTCTGTATCTACTTTCGAGGAGATTACAACTAATCAGCCCGAGAAATCGTTGCTGGCACCTCTGAGCAAGCAAGCTGGACGCAATAACCAAGGTAAAATTACAGTTCGTCATCAAGGCGGCGGACACAAACGTAAATACCGTATTATTGACTTCAAACGTAACAAAGATGGAATACCGGGCCGCGTTGCTACGATCGAATATGATCCAAACCGTACGTCCAACATCGCACTTATTCACTATGTGGATGGTGAAAAACGTTACATCATCGCTCCTAAAGGTCTGAAAGTAGGAGACGAAGTGGTATCCGGTGCAGGTTCCGATATCAAAATCGGTAACTCCTTGCCGTTGGAAAACATTCCAGTAGGTACGGTTATCCACAACATCGAATTGAAACCGGGTAAAGGTGGCCAACTCGTTCGCGCCGCTGGTACGGAAGCCCAACTTCTTGGTAAAGAAGAAAAGTATGTTACAATTCGTTTGACTTCTGGTGAAGTTCGCCGCATTCTGAAAGTTTGCCGCGCTACAATCGGTTCTGTAGGTAACGAAGACCACGAACTGGTGAAGATCGGTAAAGCTGGTCGTAGTCGCTGGTTGGGACAACGTCCTGAAGTTCGCGGTGTTGTAATGAACCCTAACGATCACCCACACGGTGGTGGTGAAGGTCGCGCTCCAATCGGACGTAAATCTCCAATGTCTCCATGGGGTAAACCAACCCTTGGTTACAAGACGCGTAAAAAAGGTAAAGCATCTGATAAGTACATCGTTCGTCGTCGTACTAAGTAATAAAACGTGCGCTTAAGTCGCACGTTAACATATTAAGGAACGACTACGTTTTAACGAAGGGAGGATTCATAAATGGGTCGCAGTCTCAAAAAAGGACCATTCATTGATGGTTACCTGTTGAAAAAAGTAGAGGTTTTGAATGAGTCGGACAAAAAAGTGGTAATCAAAACTTGGTCCCGTCGCTCTACGATTTTCCCACAATTTATCGGACATACGTTTGGTGTATATGATGGTCGTAAACACGTGCCAGTATACGTAACGGAAGATATGGTCGGACACAAATTGGGCGAATTTGCTCCAACACGTACGTACAAAGGCCATACGGATGACGATAAGAAAACAAGAAGATAATCAACACAGCGTAGTGTTTGAGAGGAGGTAAACTCAATGGAAGCAAAAGCACATGCTAAGTCCGTACGGATTTCTGCTCGCAAAGTGAAACTTGTTATCGATTTGATTCGCGGTAAGCAGGTTGGTGAGGCGATCGCAATTCTTCGTCACACTCCAAAGTCCGCTTCTCCAGTCGTTGAGAAATTGTTGAATTCTGCGATTGCAAATGCAGATCACAACTACTCTTTGGACGTAAATAAATTGGTAGTATCTCAGGTTTTTGTAAACCAAGGTCCTACAATGAAACGATTCCGCCCGCGTGCAATGGGTCGTGCAAGTCGCATCAACAAACGCACCAGTCATATTACTCTGGTGGTATCTGAAAAATAAGGAGGGAAAACGTGTGGGCCAAAAGGTAAATCCCGTCGGACTCCGAATCGGTATTATCCGTGATTGGGAATCCAAATGGTATGCAGGCAAAGATTTCGGTGATCTTTTGCTGGAAGACGTTAGAATTCGTGAACATCTGAAAAAAAGATTGAAAGACTCCGCTGTATCCCGTGTTGAAATCGAGAGAGCAGCTAACCGTGTCAACGTAACGATTCACACTGCGAAACCAGGTATGGTTATCGGTAAGGGTGGTTCCGAAGTTGAAAATCTGCGTAATGAAATTACTAAAATCGCAGGCGGTAAAAAGGTACACATCAATATTTCTGAAATTAAAAATCCTGAACTGGATGCAATTCTGGTTGCTGAAAGCATTGCACAACAATTGGAACGTCGTGTTTCTTTCCGTCGTGCTTTGAAACAAGCAATTCAAAGAACTATGCGTTCCGGAGCAAAAGGAATTAAAACTCAAGTAGGCGGACGTCTTGGCGGTGCCGAAATCGCTCGTTCCGAAGGGTACAGCGAAGGAACAGTTCCACTGCATACGCTTCGTGCCGACATTGACTATGGTACAGCGGAAGCTCATACTACTTACGGTCGTCTTGGCGTAAAAGTATGGATCTATCGTGGAGAGGTTCTTCCTCCAGCTAAGAAACAAGCTCCTCAGGAAGGAGGCAACTAATCATGTTGGTACCAAAACGCGTAAAACATCGTAAACAACAACGTGGTCATATGAAGGGTCGTGCGAAAGGCGGTACTACACTGAACTTTGGTGAGTACGGTTTGCAAGCTACTGAACCTGCATGGATTACTAACCGTCAAATCGAAGCTGCTCGTATTGCGATGACTCGTTACATCAAACGTGGTGGTAAGGTTTGGATTAAAATTTTCCCTGACAAACCAATTACTCAGAAGCCTCTTGAGGTTCGTATGGGTAGTGGTAAAGGTAACGTAGAAAAATGGGTTGCAGTAGTGAAACCAGGCAAGATTATGTTCGAACTTGCTGGTGTTCCGGAAGAGATTGCTCGTGAAGCAATGCGTCTTGCCGCTCACAAACTGCCAATCAAAACTAAGTTTGTGAAACGTGAAGAATTGGGTGGTGAAGCAAATGAAGGCTAGTGAATTCCGCAACCTAACCACTGCTGAAATCGAACAAAAGATCTCCGGTTTTAAAGAAGAACTTTTCAACCTTCGTTTTCAACTCGCTACCGGTCAGCTTGATAACCCGACTCGGATCGGCGCTGTGCGTAAGGAAATTGCTCGTGCTAAAACTGTGATCCGTGAAAGAGAACTTGGGATTAGCTAAGATATCAGACCGGGTGGAAAATCCGCCTGTAATTAGGAAGGAGGCCAACAATGAGCGAACGTAATGCCCGTAAAGTATTAGTCGGTAAAGTAGTCAGCGACAAAATGGATAAAACGATTGTGATTGCTGTAGAAACTTACAAAAAACATGATCTCTACCATAAACGCATTAAAGTAACTAAGAAATTCAAAGCTCATGATGAAAACAACACCGCACAAATTGGTGATACTGTTAAAATCATGGAAACTCGCCCTTTGTCCAAAGACAAAAACTGGAGACTGGTCGAAATCGTTGAAAAAGCTGTTATAATCTAATGTAGTGTAGTTTTTCCGAAAGGAGGATAAATAAATGATTCAACCATTTACACGTTTGACTGTAGCTGACAATTCCGGCGCGAAGGAACTGATGTGTATCCGTGTGCTCGGTGGTACGGGACGTCGTACAGCTCAAATTGGTGACCTGATCGTTTGTTCCGTAAAACAAGCAACACCAGGCGGCGTTGTCAAAAAGGGTGATGTAGTAAGAGCGGTTGTTGTTCGTACTAAACGTTCTATCCGCCGTAAAGACGGTTCCTACATCGGATTTGACGAAAACGCAGCAGTGGTCGTTAAAGAAGACAAGAGCCCACGTGGTACTCGTATTTTCGGACCAGTTGCTCGCGAACTTCGTGACAAGGACTTCATGAAAATCGTTTCCTTGGCTCCGGAAGTGATCTAAACTCACCTTAAAATGTGCCCGTAGGAGGTGTACGAAATGCCAAAAGTGAAAAAAGTTCTGGAATCCCATAACAACAAGCTGCACGTCAAAAAAGACGACACTGTTCTGGTGATTACAGGTAAAGATAAAGGTAAAAAAGGTCGCGTTATCGCTGCTTACCCTCGTCAAAACCGTGTGCTTGTGGAAGGTGTTAACATGATTAAAAAACACCAAAAGCCTAATCAGTTGAATCCACAAGGCGGCATCATCGAGAAAGAAGCTCCGATTCACGTTTCCAACGTTATGCACATTGATCCGAAGAGCGGAAAAGTAACCCGTGTTGGTTACAAAGTTTTGGATAACGGAAAAAAAGTGCGCATTGCAAAACGTTCTGGCGAAGTGATCGACTAATTATTTTTTGAAGAAAGGAGGTATATGATTCATGGCTACAACAAGAATGAAAGAACGTTTCTTGAAAGAAATCACTCCTGCTTTGATGCAGAAGTTCAACTATACAACAGTGATGCAAGTGCCTAAAATCGAGAAAGTTGTAATCAACATGGGTGTTGGCGACGCAGTCCAAAACTCCAAAGTACTTGATTCAGCTCTCAACGACATGCAGCTGATCGCTGGTCAAAAACCAGTAATCACTCGCGCAAAAAAATCTATTGCAGGTTTTAAATTGCGTGAAAACATGCCGATCGGTGTAAAGGTAACACTTCGTGGCGAGCGTATGTATTATTTCTTGGACAAATTGTTCAACATTACTCTTCCTCGCGTACGTGACTTCCATGGTGTATCGACAAAAGCTTTTGACGGACGTGGTAACTACACGCTTGGTCTGAAAGAACAGTTGATCTTCCCGGAAATCGAGTATGATCAAGTTGATAAAGTTCGTGGTATGGACATCGTTATCGTAACGACTGCCAAAACTGACGAAGAGTCCCGTGAGCTTCTGACTCAGCTGGGCATGCCTTTCGCAAAATAATGTTGGCATAACGTTTCGGGCGTCTGATTTTAAAGACACCCTGTTCTCCGAAACTATTTAGGAGGTGTCAGGCTAAGTGGCAAAAACTTCAATGAAAGTCAAACAACAACGCGCACCAAAGTTTAAAGTTCGTGCTTACACTCGTTGCGAGCGTTGTGGTCGTCCACATTCGGTACTGCAAAAGTTTAAGATCTGCAGAATTTGCTTCCGTGAATTAGCTTATAAAGGCCAGATTCCTGGCGTGAAAAAAGCAAGCTGGTAAAAAGTCCTGTTTGGGAAGGAGGTTTATACACAATGACTATGTCTGATCCAATTGCAGATATGCTTACTCGTATTCGTAACGCGAACACAGTTCGTCACGAAACAGTAGAAATGCCTGCATCTACAATGAAAAAACAAATCGCCGACATCCTGAAACGTGAAGGATTCATTCGTGATGCGGAATTTGTTGAAGATAGCAAACAAGGGATCATCCGTATTTTCTTGAAATACGGTGCGAACAACGAGCGTGTTATTACAGGTTTGAAAAGAATCAGTAAACCAGGTCTTCGCGTTTACACGAAGAGCAATGAGATTCCACGCGTACTGGGTGGACTCGGGATCGCAATCATTTCAACATCCAAAGGTATCATGACTGACAAAGAAGCGCGTCAGTCCAAAGCCGGCGGAGAAGTTGTTTGCTACGTTTGGTAAGATAACGTTTAAAAGATAGGAGGTGCAACAGATATGTCCCGTATTGGTCGTAAACCAATCACAGTACCAAGTGGTGTTGACGTGACTTTGAACAACACAGCAATCACAGTTAAAGGTCCTAAAGGAACATTGACTCGTGAGCTTCATAAAGACATGTCCGTTACTGTGGAAAACAATGAAATTAATGTAGTTCGTCCTTCGGACAACAAACTTCACCGCTCTTTGCATGGAACAACCCGCAGCGTTGTCAACAACATGGTAAGTGGTGTAACTGAAGGGTTTTCAAAATCTCTGGAGCTGGTTGGGGTCGGATATCGTGCAAGCAAATCCGGAGATAAAATCGTTCTGAACGTTGGATACTCTCACCCGGTTGAAATCACACCGGAAGCGGGCATCGAATTCGAAGTTCCTTCGAACACTAAAATCATCGTTCGCGGAATTGATAAAGAGCGTGTAGGTGCCTACGCTGCTAAAATTCGTTCCGTTCGTGAACCTGAACCGTACAAAGGTAAAGGGATTAAATACGAAGGCGAGCGCATCATTCGTAAAGAAGGTAAAGCCGGTAAGAAGAAATAAGTTTCTTACCGACTTTGTGCGGTCTTTCTGCTGGAAGGACTTCGTACTTCTTTTTTACCCAGTGCGTCTTAGTATAAAGTTTTAAAAGGCAAACTGAAGGGAGTGAAAACTTGAGATGATTACAAAACAAGATAAAAATAAAGCACGTGTCAGAAGACATCTGCGTGTACGTAAGAAAATCGAAGGTACGGCTGTACGTCCTCGTTTGAACGTGTTCCGTTCTTCCAAGCATATCTACGCACAACTGATTGATGATGTAGCTGGTGTAACATTGGTATCTGCATCCACTATGGATAAAGAACTGAGCAGCGAAATCAAAAACGGCGGTAGTGTAGAAGCAGCTCGTAAAGTTGGCGAACTCGTTGCTAAACGTGCGAAAGAAAAAGGTCATGCTAACATCGTATTTGACCGTGGTGGATACTTGTATCATGGACGGATTCAAGCTTTGGCTGATGCAGCTCGCGAAGCAGGCCTTGAATTCTAAGACATTTCTCAAAAGGAGGTTAACGACTTGCGTGTAGATCCGAATACTTTGGAACTGACTGAAAGAGTAGTAAATATTAATCGTGTAGCTAAAGTTGTCAAAGGCGGACGCCGTTTCAGCTTCAGTGCTCTGGTAGTAGTGGGCGACGGCAACGGCTGGGTAGGCGCTGGAATCGGTAAAGCTGGCGAAGTACCTGATGCAATTCGCAAAGGTATTGAAGATGCTAAGAAAAACCTGGTTCACGTTCCACTCGTAGGAACAACAATTCCTCACCTTGTTACAGGTAAGTTCGGTGCTGGCCGGGTTCTGTTGAAACCGGCATCGGAAGGTACTGGAGTTATCGCTGGTGGCCCGGTTCGTGCTGTACTGGAACTTGCTGGTGTAGGTGATATCTTGACAAAATCTTTGGGTTCTTCGAATTCCATGAATATGGTCAATGCGACTTTGGAAGGTTTGTCCCGCTTGAAACGCGCTGAAGAAGTTGCAAAATTGCGCGGCAAATCCATCGAAGAGCTGCTGGGCTAAGGAGGGAATATCATGGCGAAATTAGAAATTACCCTCGTTCGTTCGTTGATCGGCCGTCCTGGTAATCAGAGAACGACTGTTAAAACGCTCGGCTTGCGTAAAATCAACCATAAAGTAGTTCAACCCGACAATGCAGCTATTCGCGGGATGATTAATCAAGTTAGCCATTTGGTTTCTGTTAAAGAAATTGAGGCTTAAGAAATAAAGTATTTTAACAATAATCAAGGAGGTGCAACGAACGATGAAGTTACATGAGCTTTCCCCAGCTCCAGGCTCCCGCAAAGAACGTAAACGTTTGGGTCGTGGTCCTAGTAGCGGTACGGGTAAAACTTCTGGTCGTGGTCATAAAGGTCAAAACGCTCGTTCCGGCGGTGGTGTACGTCCGGGCTTCGAGGGTGGTCAAAACCCACTGTATCGTCGCTTGCCTAAACGCGGTTTCGTAAATCCTACTCGTAAAGAGTATGCGGTTTTGAATATCGAAGATTTGAACAGTTTTGCAGCGGGTACAGAAGTAAGCCCTGAGTTTTTGCTGAACAATGGCATTGTGAAAAACGCCAAATCCGGAATTAAAATTCTGGGTAACGGTGAAATCACTGTGAAGTTGACAGTTAAAGCGAACAAGTTCTCTCAATCTGCGGTAGAGAAAATTGAAGCTGCCGGCGGTAAAACCGAGGTGATCTAATGTTCAAGACCCTGAAAAATATATGGCGGGTTGAGGATCTTAGAACCCGAATCCTGTTTACCCTGTTTATACTCTTTGTATATCGTATTGGCTCCTTCGTGCCGGTTCCCGGCGTGAATAAGCAAGTCTTTACTTCTCAGGATCAGGCAGGAAGCGAGTTGTTTGGACTCCTTAACACCTTCTCAGGGGGCGCATTGTATCAGTTTTCGATCTTCGCCCTCGGGATTATGCCATATATTACAGCGTCCATCATTGTACAGTTGCTGTCAATGGACGTGATTCCGAAACTTGCGGAATGGGCTAAACAAGGAGAGCATGGTAAAAAGAAGTTGGCTCAAATTACGCGTTATGGTACGGTAATACTTGGCCTGATTCAAGCATTCGGAACGTCGATTGGCTTTAATCGACTGTACGGTGCAGCGATGATTCCAGGAGCCACTTTTGCAGATTATCTGGTTATTGCCATTGTGCTTACAGCAGGAACTACGTTCCTTATGTGGCTCGGTGAGCAAATTACTGAAAAGGGAATCGGCAACGGTATCTCTATTGTTATCTTCGCAGGGATTGCTGCGGGTATTCCAAGACATATTCGGACGGTTGTAGAATCTCAGTTTATTCAGGCAGATCAGCTGTTTATGAATATTCTGAAGGCAATTATAATTGCCCTGGTGATTGTTCTGATTATTGTTGGTGTTATCTACATCCAGCAAGGTATTCGGAAAATCCCGGTACAATACGCGAAACGTGTAGTTGGCAACAAAATGTACGGTGGCCAGAATACGCATATTCCGATGAAAATTAATGCGGCAGGCGTTATTCCGGTAATCTTTGCGGTATCATTGCTGCAATTCCCGACAATTATTGCGAGTTTCTGGGCAGATCATGCTTGGGCTAAGTGGATTACCACTTACTTGTACTATGACAAGCCGCTGGGCATGGTTTTGTATGTCGTAATGATTATCGGTTTCACATTCTTCTATACCTTTGTACAGATGAATCCGCAGCAAATGGCCGACAATATGAAGAAAAACGGCGGTTATATTCCGGGAATTCGCCCGGGTAAAGCCACGGAGAAATACTTGACACGAGTAATGTCACGTTTGACAATGACAGGAGCTTTGTTTCTGGCAGTCATATCCGTTTTGCCGGTATTCTTCGGTTCGCTTTCGGGCTTGCCTCGTTCCGTGCAAATTGGCGGTACTTCATTGCTCATCATCATTGGTGTAGCATTGGATACAATGAAGCAAATCGAAAGCCAACTGATCAAACGCCATTACAAAGGCTTCATCAACAAATAGGCAATAGGTACCGGCTTAGGATGTTCGCATGCTTACCGGCACCTTTTGTGCTGTTTCTTGTGTAGGGGTCGTCTTGAGGAGTGACAGATTGTGAATATTTTGATCATGGGCCCTCCGGGGGCTGGTAAAGGTACACAAGCAGATGTCATTGTGAAGGAATTCGGCATTCCTCATATCTCGACAGGTGATGCTTTTCGCCTAGCGATGAAACAGGGAACACCTATTGGCATTAAAGCTAAAGAATATATCGACAAGGGTGAACTTGTTCCGGATGACGTAACAATCGGTATCGTTGAAGAACGGCTACAACAGCCAGATTGCAAGAAAGGGTTCTTGCTGGACGGTTTTCCAAGAACTTTGGCTCAAGCTGAAGCCTTGGATCAAATTTTGGGTCGTTTGAATACGAAGCTAGATGACGTCATCAACTTGAAAGTGGATAGTGACAACTTGTTGGCACGAATCACAGGACGGCGGGTTTGTAAAAGCTGCGGAACTAGCTATCATATTGTCTTTAATCCTCCTAAGGTTGAAGGCATTTGCGATAAAGACGGTGGGGAACTCTATCAGCGTCCTGACGATAATGAAGATAGCGTAAGAACACGACTTGAAGAATATAGTAATAAAACAGCACCACTCCTCACGTTTTATGAGAACCAGAATCTTCTGCGTCATATTGACGGAGAACAGGATATTGATGTGGTTTCCCAAAATATCGTGTCCTTGTTGCGGGGTTAGCTGTAATGATCATTTGCAAGTCGGGGACGGAATCAAGCTTAATGAGGAAAGCTAAGAGAATAGATACGGAGACGGATCATCTCTTGGCAGGACACATCGAGCCCGGTATTACGACCGGTGAACTTGATCATTTAGCTGATCGGTATATTCGCAGTCAGGGAGCTGTGCCGTCTTTTAAAGGTTATAACGGTTTTCCTGCTAGCATTTGCGCTTCAGTCAACGAACAACTGGTGCACGGATTTCCCGGCAAACGCAAGTTAAACAAAGGCGATATCATCGCGAAAACTCGCCAGTTTACAATGTCGCATGCCATTCGGCAATATATTGAGAATCCAAACCGTGGTATTCCTGAGCAGGGGCCGAGGCTGAAAACCGGCATTGGGCTGGCTATTGAATCTATGATTCAGATAGGTTCTCACCATGTAGGGACGCTGGAAGACAACTGGACGGTCGTTACGATGAACGTAACCTCATGTGCTCATAACGAGCAAGCGGTGACGTGCGAAACGGGCGGCATGGACATTTTCACGAAACTGAGTGCGTAGGTGATTGGAATGATTCAGCAAGGAAACCTGCAAATCGGTCAGCTGGTGAAGATTCTGAAGGGCAGAGGTGCCGGACAGATTGCGGTTGTCGTTTCAGTAGCAGATAGCAGGTTTGTATATATTGCGGATGGGGATAAACGAAAGTTTGATCAAGCGAAGAAGAAAAATGTTCTTCATTTGGTGCCTCAGCCAAAGATTAGTAGCGAGATTGTAAACAGTTTAAACGAAAGCGGTCGGGTGACGAACGGAAAGCTGCGCCATGCAGTGAAAACTTTCCTGGACTCGTCCGAATACCAAGCTGAAGAGAAAGGAGACTGACTTTGGCCAAAGAAGATGTCATTGAGGTTGAAGGTACGGTAATCGAGCCACTACCGAACGCTACGTTCAAGGTAGAGCTGGAGAACGGTCATCAAATTCTTGCTCATGTTTCCGGAAAGCTGCGGATGCACTTTATCCGTATTTTGACAGGCGACAAGGTGGTTGTACAGTTATCGCCTTACGATTTAACCAAAGGCCGTATAACGTACCGCAAGTAATTCATGCAGGTTTTTATTAAACGTATGTCATTTAAAAAAACTTGTTTTGCTCGGCAAAACGATGTGAATGTTCACGAAGCGAGTTTTACCAGGGTAAAGCTTGGAGGAGGTAATCAACATGAAGGTAAGACCTTCTGTAAAACCTATTTGCGAAAAATGCAAAGTCATTCGCCGCAAAGGGAATGTAATGGTTATTTGCGAAAATCCGAAACACAAACAAAAACAAGGTTAATAGAAGGGGGTGTAGCGTAAAATGGCTCGTATAGCTGGTGTGGATTTGCCACGTGACAAACGCGTTGAGATCGCCTTGACTTACATTTTCGGAATCGGTAAAACGACTTCTCAGAAAATCTTGAAGGAAACAGGCATCAGTGCAAACACGCGTGTTCGTGATTTGACTGAAGATGAAGTGAGCAAATTACGTGAAACGATCGACAAAGAAGTTAAAGTAGAAGGCGATCTGCGTCGTGAAATTTCCTTGAATATTAAACGTCTGACTGAGATTGGCTGCTACCGTGGTGTTCGTCACCGTCGTGGATTGCCTGTTCGCGGACAACGTACTAAAACTAATGCTCGTACCCGTAAAGGTCCTCGTCGGACTGTAGCGAACAAAAAGAAATAAGAAGGGAGGATAACATTCAATGGCTAAACCGAAAAAAGTTGTACGTACAAAACGCCGTGACCGTAAAAATATCGAGACTGGCGTGGCACACATCCGTTCCACGTTCAACAACACGATCGTTACGATCACAGATCCACACGGTAACGCAATCTCTTGGGCCAGCTCAGGCGGCATGGGATTCCGTGGTTCCCGTAAATCTACTCCATTCGCAGCACAAATGGCTGCAGAAACTGCTGCTAAAGCTGCTATGGAACACGGCATGAAAACTGTCGAAGTCATGGTTAAAGGACCTGGTGCAGGTCGCGAAGCAGCAATTCGCTCTTTGCAAGCTGCTGGTTTGGAAGTTAACCTGATTAAAGACGTAACTCCGGTACCTCATAACGGATGCCGTCCTCCAAAACGTCGTCGCGTCTAATGAGATTTCTCCTCTGCGTGTAGTATAGATCCGGCACAAACTGCCAAGAATGGATGTTTAGGTATACTGCATGATAGACTATGGATAAGGTGAATGTTTCATATAGGAGCGACGTTTTGAAGGAGGGATATTGCAGTGATAGAAATCGAAAAGCCGAAAATTGAGACGGTTGACGTCAATGATGATGGCACCTATGGAAAATTCGTAGTAGAACCGCTGGAACGCGGATACGGTACGACGTTGGGTAACTCGCTTCGCCGTATTCTGTTATCCTCGTTACCGGGGGCAGCAGTCACATCGGTTCAGATCGATGGGGTTCTGCACGAGTTTGCAACGGTTCCCGGTGTGAAGGAAGACGTAACGGAGATCATTCTGAACTTGAAAGCTTTATCGCTTAAAATCCACTCGGATGAAGAGAAAGTACTCGAAATCGATGCGGAAGGCGAAGGAGTTGTAACGGCAGGAGATATCCGTGCGGATAGTGATGTGGAAATTCTTAATCCGGATCTTCACATTGCTACGCTCGGACCGGGTTCGAGACTTCACATGCGTATTTTTGCCAATCGCGGTCGCGGTTACGTTAAGCAGGATCGGAACAAACGTGATGACCAGCCGATCGGCGTCATTCCCGTCGACTCCATCTACACTCCGATTGCACGCGTGAACTACGGCGTAGAAAATACGCGTGTCGGCCAGGTTACGAATTACGACAAGCTGACACTTGAGGTTTGGACTGACGGAAGTATTCGTCCCGAGGAAGCAGTGAGCCTTGGAGCCAAAATTTTGACCGAGCATGTGATGTTGTTCGTGGGTCTCACGGACGAGGCAAAAGATGCTGAAATTATGGTTGAAAAAGAAGAAGACAAGAAAGAAAAAGTTCTTGAAATGACGATCGAAGAGCTGGATCTCTCCGTCCGTTCCTATAACTGCCTTAAGCGCGCTGGTATCAATACGGTACAAGAACTCACGACTAAATCTGAAGAAGATATGATGAAGGTCCGTAACTTGGGTCGCAAATCTTTGGAAGAAGTACAAGAGAAGCTTGAGGAACTTGGTTTAGGACTTCGTACGGAAGAATAGTACAGCAACGTTTTTGTGAAGGAGGGGAAATTACATGGCATACCAAAAATTGGGCCGTAACTCCAGTGCCCGTAAAGCTTTGTTTCGTGATTTGGTAACCGATCTGTTCTTGTATGAGCGTATCCAAACTACTGAGGCTAAAGCGAAAGAAGTTCGTTCTATTGCTGAAAAACTGATCACCAAAGCGAAAAAAGGAGATCTGCACGCACGTCGTCAAGTGGCTGCGTTCGTTCGCCGTGAAACTTTGGATGGTGAGCAGGATGCAATCCAAAAGCTGTTTAGCGAATTGGCTACACGTTACACTGAGCGTCCAGGTGGATACACTCGTATCTTGAAATTGGGACCTCGTCGTGGCGACGCCGCTCCAATGGTATATCTGGAATTGGTTGACCGCGCGTAGACAGGCGAAGATGAGGGAAGGGTGGACAGAATCGGCTTGATTCTGAACAACCCTTTTTTTCTCTTGGAGGAGTCCTTGAGGGACTTCTCCTTTGTTATGTTCGGTTATTCCTTGTAAGGCCAGAGACTACCCCTATAAAGGTGTGAGAAACATGCGGAACTTGTGCATGAAGGTGAACTATGACGGAACCCACTATGATGGCTTTCAGACGCAGCCTGACGGTAACACCATTCAGGACTGCCTTGAACATGCTATTTACTCATTGACGGGCGAGCGTCTTAAAATTACAGGCTCAGGCCGTACAGATGCAGGTGTACATGCATACGGGCAGGTATTCAATTTTCACACTGAATCGCCGATTCCGTTACAGCGCTGGTGTCTGGCACTTAATGCCTGGTTGCCTCGTGATATCATCGTTACGGATGCGAGAGAGGTGCCACTGTCCTTTCATGCACGCCGCATGGCGAAGCGGAAGACATATCGGTACAGCATTAATGCGAACCGGTTTCCGGACATCTTTCACCGTCGTACACAGGCCCATCATCCAACGAGACTGGATGTAAGAGCGATGGAGGAAGGGTTGGCTCATTTAGTGGGCACCTTTGACTATACTTCGTTCGCATCTCGACGTTCCCAAAAGACGAATCATGTTCGCACTATTTACGAAGCCTATATGACAGTAGACCATTCCTTTTCACGTCCGGGCTCGGATGATCAGGGAATTATCCATACTTATATTACAGGTAGCGGATTTTTACAGCACATGGTTCGGATTATTATGGGTACTTTGCTGGAAGTGGGAGAAGGCAAAAAATCGTCGGATGATATTCCTTCCATTTTGGAGGCGAAAAATCGTTCAAAGGCTGGACCTACGGCCGTTGGACACGCTTTAACGCTCTGGAATGTAGAGTACGACGAAAACATCAAAAAACATTGATTTTACCCTTGCGGAATTGATGGTTATCCTGTAATATAAAAGTTGTGTTTTCTTAATGGCTTTCCCACAGCCCCAATTAAGATGATCACTTTAAATTAACATCTAATCCATCAATAATGCAGCAACTTAACGAACGAAGATAAATGATGATTTCTGTTAACGAACTTAAGGAGGATACTTTTCATGCGTACTACGTATATGGCGAAGCCAAATGAAGTTGAGCGCAACTGGCACATCATTGATGCCGAAGGCAAAACGCTCGGCCGTCTGGCAAGCGAAGCGGCTGCGTTGATTCGCGGCAAACACAAGCCACAATTTACACCACATGTGGACACAGGTGATTTTGTTGTTGTAATCAATGCGGAAAAAATCGTATTGACCGGTAAAAAAATGGAGAACAAGAAATACTACCGTCACTCCCTGCATCCGGGTGGTCTGAAAGTAACGGTTGCACAAGAAATGGTTAAGAACAAGCCTGAGCGTATGTTAGAATTGGCTGTTCACGGTATGCTTCCTAAAACTCGTCAAGGCGAGAAAATGAAGCTGAGACTTAAAGCTTACAGAGGCACTGAGCATCCACATGCAGCACAAAAACCTGAAGTTTACGAACTTCGCGGATAATTAAAAGGGAGGACAGTTTCATGGCACAAGTACAATACTATGGGACAGGTCGTCGTAAACATTCGGTAGCTCGTGTTCGTCTCGTACCGGGTGAAGGACGCATTGTCATCAATAAGCGTGATATTAATGAATATTTCGGTTTGGAAACACTCAAACTGATCGTAAAACAACCACTGAACCTGACAGAAACAGTTGGCAGCTATGACGTACTCGTTATCGCTCATGGTGGTGGTATCTCTGGTCAAGCCGGCGCAATTCGCCACGGTATTTCCCGTGCTCTGTTGAAAGCAGATCCAGAATTCCGTCCAGCTTTGAAAAAAGCAGGTTTCTTGACTCGTGACCCACGTATGAAAGAACGTAAAAAATACGGTCTCAAAGCCGCTCGTCGTGCACCACAGTTCTCGAAACGTTAATATTTCGAATACAGAAGAACCTTTTCCTTATGGAAAGGGTTCTTTTTTATTTAGTCATTTCCTGATCATTATCCACATGTGGATAAGTAGACCTGCTCTAAAAGTTACAAGCTTCAGCATGTTTCAGCGAATACATAAATAACTGCATGCAAATGCACGGAATACGAAAAGTTATCCACCATGGAATTGAAGATGATATTGTTATACACAAATACAGTTTGCTATTTCAACGCAGTTTATTCTGTAATGTTTATAACCTGTGACTAAAAATATAATGTTCGGTTATTCTATATAGCCTCATCTTAATATTCTCTGCTAAGTGCTGTTTCACGAGGATACTTTGCTTTCACTTGTTTATGTAAAGTCCTCCTTGATATGTTCTGGCTGGCACTGTCTATGCCTCTTGTACAGCTGTTTTGGGCGTAGCTAGGGATACGGCAAGGAATACCTCTTTTTATTTGTGTGCACGGAGCAGAAGGACGGTCCTTAGCCTAGCAGTGTCCGCTTCCTAGGCTACTGCAATTGCAACGCCGATGTACATGTTACTGGTAATAGAAATAGTCTACACAGCAATCGCTCCAAACTATAACTGGGAGCACCATGTATTGTCCGACTGTCTAACCTCATAATATCGCCCCTCATTGATGACAGGCTTTAAATAGGCTTCTAGTAGCGATAAGAGTCTTGCTTGTGTCCAGTGATCAATTCCTCGGGAATTGCCGCTACGAGCGCTTTAGGATTGAATAGAGGTATACTAAGAGTTCAGCGCGCAGTCATTCCTTTTATAATTTTCAGAATGAAGGCATCGCTGACGCCAGAGCTCCAGAATAGTAGAGTGAAACCTAAAGTCATTTTCAATTCCCTCGGTTAGCATCCTTCGATAATCTTAGATTTAGAAACGATGCTTGCTTTCTTCTACAGATGGTTCTTGCTTGATCAAAGCAACCCAAAGCTGTTCAGCATTACCGATGGCTGCCGCGCACTGGGCCTATGGGCCATTTTTCAAATGTTTGGTATAAGAATATTTTATATAAAGTCAATGAACTTGATTGGATACGCAAGAAAGCATTAAAGAATGCTGACAGAGCAACATTCCTGCAAATTTAGGTGGATAAATGCTTGCATCAGGGCATTTTGCGGTGGATTGACAATGATTGTGAAAGTTTTATACTGTATTTAATCTTATTAGTTTAGTCGGTATTGGAGTGACACTTATTTATGAATCTTCATATGGAGGCGCATTGATAATGAATTTATTGGAGAAAGAAGCGTTGATTAGAGTCAAGGCAATTGAACTGGAAGAGGCTACGCCAGAGGAAATTATCCAGTATGCTGTTCTTACATTTCCCAATCTTACCTTTGCTTGTAGCTTCGGAGCAGAAGATGTAGTACTAGTAGATATGCTTCAAAAAATTAGCCCTTCCACCGACATTTTTTACTTGGACACCGACTTTCATTTTCAAGAAACTTATGATACGCGAGATCAGATGAAAGCCAGATATAACTTGGATTTTGTTAGGGTCTCTCCCTTAATTACTCCTGAAGAGCAAGCGGCTGAGCATGGAGAGGAACTGTGGAAAACAGATCCAAACACATGTTGTGGTATACGCAAAGTTGAGCCGCTGACACGTATTTTGTCACAATACGATGCATGGATTACCGGTATTCGCCGGGATCAGGCCCCTACCCGTGTGAATTCAAAAAAGGTAGAGTATGACGAAAAGTTTGGACTCGTTAAATTTAACCCCTTGGCAAGCTGGACATCCGAGGATGTATGGAACTATATCCGTACTCATGAAGTGCTGTATAATCCATTGCATGACCGCAATTATCCCAGTATTGGTTGTGAGCAATGTACCCGTGAGGTCCTACCAGGTGAAGATCCTCGTGCAGGTCGCTGGTCAGGTAATGAGAAAACGGAGTGCGGGCTCCATCAATAAAATGGTATTCAGGTAGCTATGAGTCATATTTATGAAGAGAAGGGAAGTGCATTATGACTGCAATTCTTCCGCATGGCGGAACACTTGTTGATAAAATCATTACAGGACCGAAGCAAAAAGCACTTTTGCAGGCCGCAGAGGAATTGTTTCCAATCCGTGTAAACTCATGGACCATTTCTGATCTGGATTTGATTGGAGTGGGGGCATTCTCTCCTTTGACGGGGTTTATGAATGAATCTGATTATCGGTCAGTGGTAACAGATATGCGTCTTGCCGATGGTACAGTCTGGAGTATTCCCATTACTCTTGCAGTTGCAGAAAGTGTAGCCAGTGAATTGAAATTAGGTCAGCAGGTGGCTTTGGTGGGTGAAACAGATGGTACTATTTATGCTGTACTTGATATTGAAAGTATTTATCAGGTAGATCAGGCTGAGGAAGCCAGACGAGTATTCAAGACGGATGACCCGGCTCATCCTGGCGTAAAAAAACTGTTAGATCGACCTGCTACGTATGTTGGTGGATGTGTGCAAGTGCTGAATCGGCCTGAGCCCACACAATTTAGTGAGTTTTACTATACACCATCACAGACACGCGACTATTTTGCAGAAAAAGGCTGGAAAACAGTAGTAGGATTTCAAACACGAAATCCGGTACACCGGGCACATGAGTACATCCAAAAAAGCGCGATGGAGATTGTGGATGCTTTGTTTCTAAACCCACTCGTTGGTGAAACCAAGTCAGATGACGTTCCGGCAGATGTGCGTATGAAGAGCTATCTGGTGCTGTTGGACAATTATTATCCGGCTGATCGGACTTTTCTGGGGGTATTTCCTGCTGCCATGCGATACGCGGGTCCTAGAGAGGCCATTTTCCATGCTATTGTGCGAAAAAACTATGGCTGCACCCATTTTATTGTTGGAAGGGATCATGCTGGTGTAGGAGACTATTATGGTACCTACGAAGCACAGGAAATTTTCAGGCACTTTACACCTGAAGAGCTGGGGATTACTCCATTGTTCTTTGAACACAGTTTTTATTGCACCCGATGTGGAAATATGGCCTCAAGTAAAACATGCCCACATCCCAAGGAGCATCATTTAACGCTCTCGGGCACCAAGGTACGGGAATTGTTGCGCTCTGGGGTTTGCCCGCCACCTGAATTTACACGACCAGAAGTCGCTCAAGTGCTGATTGAAGGTATGAAAGAATTTGTTCATGCCTGAGTTGTACTATCTACACGCCTCGTCCCATATAGATTATTAGTATCTGTATAGGACGGAGGCGTTTTGTTATGCAAAAAAATAATCGTAAAAACGAGGTTACACTGTGGATTCGCTATCGGACGTTGCAAAAAATGCTGTTGGGCTGTTGTCTCGCCGTTCTATTTATTACACTGGCATTGTATGAGATACCTGCTTCGAGAGCTTGGACCCATTGGAGTTTACCCCTTACTGGTAAAGTAATTGCCCTAGATGCTGGACACGGAGGGCCTGATGGAGGGGCGGTTAGCAAAGAAGGGATTATTGAAAAGGATATTAATCTGGCAATCGCTTTTTATTTGCGGGATTATTTACAGCAAGCAGGTGCTGTTGTTGTCATGACACGTGAGGATGATCGCGACCTGGCGCAGCAAGAAACGAAAGGTTATTCCAGAAGAAAAACGGAGGATTTGAAGCAGCGTGTGCGTATAATTGAGGAGCAGAAAGCAGACCTCTTTCTAAGTATCCATATGAACAGTATTCCGTCGAGCCGTTGGAGTGGAGCCCAAACCTTTTACGTACCTAACCATGCAGATAACGGGAATTTGGCGTCTTTAATTCAGGAAGAGATCAAACGCAACTTGGAAAATACGGACAGAGTGGCTAAGACCGTGAACACAGTTTATTTATTGAAAGCTCTCAAAATGCCATCAGCTCTTGTAGAAGTAGGATTTTTGTCCCATCCTGAGGAAGCTAGACGACTTAGTGACGTGAACTATCAAAGGCAGGTGGCGGCGTCCATATATAAGGGGATTTTGCGTTACAGTGCCGGGGAAAAGGGGATCTCACCAGCACCTGAAGCCAGATAGTGGTATACTGTAAGTGTTTACCACTCCGTAATTCATTAAAGCAGAGGTGCTGATAATTCATGCAATCAAGAGAGCAAGTTATAGAGCTACTTCAACAAGTGCGGGAGCCTCATACAGGACGCCGTCTAGTCGATCTCCATTTTATTCGGGATGTGGTGGTTAAAGAGGATCGGGTATCCTTGACTGCCATTACCCTGAATAGCCAGGAAGAGACGCTGAAAGAGTTGGAACGAGAAATACGGCAGACATTAGAAGAGGCGGGATTAAGTCACGTTCATATTCGTATTCGTGAGGCATCTGAGCATGAAAAGTCTGCCCTTCAAAATGGAGAGGAGGCCGAGGAAGCGGCTGACCCGGTTTTGACCAAAGGACATGCTGTTGGCATGGAAGAACATGAGCTGCTTAGCCCAGCATCTGGCGTACGATTTATTGCCATTGCAAGCGGAAAAGGTGGTGTCGGAAAATCGACAGTAGCTGTAAATTTGGCGGCTGCTTTAGCTAGACAGGGGAAGCGTGTGGGTTTGATTGATGCGGATATCTATGGATTCAGTGTGCCGGATATGATTGGAGTAGAGGATGTGCCTACTGTCGAAGATGGTATCATTCAGCCAGTGGAGCGATTTGGTATCAAAATCATGTCTATGGGCTTCTTTGTTAGAGAAAACAACCCGGTGATCTGGAGAGGTCCCATGCTGGGGAGAATGCTCAGACAGTTTTTTAGTGATGTCGAATGGGGAAAACTGGACTATATGATTCTCGATTTACCACCAGGCACTGGCGATGTAGCGCTTGACGTACATCAAATGATTCCGCAGAGTGAAGAAATCATTGTCACTACTCCACATGCAACGGCGGCTTTTGTAGCTGCACGTGCAGGCGCAATGGCGCTTCAAACGGATCATAAGGTCATCGGCGTTGTGGAGAACATGTCTTATTATGTGTCCTCCACTGGAGAAAAGGATTATGTTTTTGGGCGAGGAGGGGGGGCTATGCTGGCAGACACTCTTCATACAAAACTTCTTGCTCAAATTCCGCTGGGTATTCCAGATAACCATCCGTCAGAGGCCGACTTTTCTCCATCTGTATATAAATCTGAGTCTGCTACGGGGACCATTTACAATGATATTGCTGCTCAGATTACGATTTTGCACACGGAATCTGAATAAAGAAAAAAGGCTGGTTTATTAAACCAGCCTTTTTATTATTGGCTTCCTCCTTGTTCTCCTTCGCCCCCACCTTCGCTACCTCCACCACCACCACCTTGCTTATCGCCGCCTGCACCGCTTTGCTCACCGGTTTTTTTCTCAACCTTGGGTTGAAGCTCCTCTTGTACGACGGTTTTGAGTAAATTCATAACCTCAAGTCGGAAAATCGGATTTTGCATGGCATCATGCATGACTGTCATAGATTGTTTGCGATATTCAGGGGTTTTAGTTAAGTCCATATACATTTTGGTTAATTCTGGTGACTTGAGCATTGCTTCAATTGATTTTTGATAAGAAGGGTCTTTTATAAGTTGCATATGAAGCTGTTTGCTTTGGCTGTTGATGGCTTTGGCAAATTCTCCGGCAAAACGTGGATCAGTCATAATTTTTTCGATTTCTTTTTTATATTCAGGTGATACCAAAGTATCTTTGACTGCGATCTTCATCTGTTCAGCCGATTGCATGGGCATAAGCATTTTCATTCCCATGCTACCACCAGACCCACCACCAGACCCACCCTCTTCACTGCTTTGACCGGATTGTCCTTCTTTGGATGAACTGTTTTCCCCGGTTAAAGCCTCCTCTACCGCTTTTTTTCCGTCATCGCTTTTCAGGATATCGACAACCATCGTTTTCATCTCTTTATAACTGTTCTGGGGGGGCGCAGAACCCTGATCCGAGCCGCATCCACTCAGTGCAACGCCCAGTACGCATACCGTGCTAACAAATCGCAAACGAGTCCAATTCATGGCCGTATTCCTCCTTCATCATGAATGTGGATAGTATGCGGATGAATGGGGAGAAATATGTCGATTTGCTTTTGGTTTTTAGCTGAGAACGATGTAAAATAACTCCTTAAAGACCCAGTGCCTGATCGCGTACCTCTTTGCCTTTTACTGTACCCTGTTGAAGCAGTTCAGATACAGTCACGAATTCATAGCCTTGTGCTCGCAACTTGTCGATAATGACCGGCAGGGCTTCATGCGTTTGTTTACAGGAATCACTGGCATGCAGAAGGACGATATCGCCAGGATGCGCTTTATTTACAACACGGTCGATTATGACCTGAGTACCAGGGTTTTTCCAGTCCAGGGAATCTGTATCCCACTGAATGGTTTTGTAGCCTAAAGTGCCGGCAACCTGAAGGACTCTTTTATCAAAGTCGCCATTAGGCATACGGATCAACTTCGGGGACTGTCCCGTCAGTTCGGTTAATGTGGTATGAGCAATTGAAATCTGCTTACGAATATCTTCATCGCTTAAGCTACTGTAATTTTCGTGTTTATGGCCATGACTGCCGATCTCAAATCCGCTTTCTTTAATCTGATTCACAAGTTCCGGATGTGTTTTACTCCAAGGGGCAGAAAGAAAAAAGGTGGACTTGGTCACTTTCTTATCCTCAAGGACTTTTAAGATGGGGGCAGTGCGCTTATCGCCCCAACTAATATCAAAGGTGAGAGCGATCAACTTTTTGTCCGTGGGCACACTATAAATAGCGGTTGGTGCTTCCTCGGAAAAAACTGTAACATTATCGGTTTCTACATAAATGACTCCGACAGTAAAGATGGCTGCAGCCATTACGATTAAGAATCGTTTGATTTTTTTACCGTTTAATACATAAAAAAAAGAATTCATGGTTAATAACGCCCCTTTCATCCTAGAAGTGCTTGTTTACTTAAAGCTATGCCAGGGGTTGTCAATTATTCCATTGGGCTAATAGGAGGAATTATCAAATGGGACTAAACGCATTTTTTCACGACTTACACATGACAAGACGGTTGATTTTAATCTCTGCACTTCTTTTCTGCACAAGTATTATAGTGGGGTGGTTAAGTACAGGCACTATTCAATCCATGCTGGCGCAACAAATGGAGGGACTGGGAGAAGTAGCGCAGCACTTGCAGAATTCTGAGCATCCACAATGGAGTTTTTTTGTATTTATCTTTTTCAATAATGCAATTAAATGTGTGCTGGTCATATTTATGGGGGCTGTATTTGGAATCGTACCGTTTATATTTTTGATTGTGAACGGTATGGTTTTAGGGTTTGTAGTACACTTGCAGACAGATATGGGAAGAAGTATGTATGAAGTTGTTGTAAAAGGGTTGCTGCCTCACGGTGTGATTGAATTGCCTGTTTTGATTATCGCCTGTGCCTTCGGATTGAAGTTTGGAATTAACATAATGTCTACTATAGGTACAAGCATAGGGCTAAAGCGCAAAGGAACTGGCCCATCGTGGAATGTATTTATGAAACAAACGTTGAGGGTGTCCCTATGGTCTGTCATCTTACTGCTTATAGCAGCTGCTATTGAGAGTGGCATAACTTATCGTTTATTGTCACAATAAAATATTATGGCCAATTATTTATATATTTCCTGAAAATTGAACATAACAAAGGGGAGAGCTTAAAGAGAAGCTGAAGATTAATCGGGGGAAGTTTGAAACCTTAGCAGTTGAGTTTAAAAACAGGTAAAGATTGGAACAATAGTTGAGCAAATATAAGTACTATATAATCTGCTGATAAGGGAGTTTGGTCATATGTTGGGAATGCTGTTTAACGAAAAAGAATGCAAGGAACTTGACTACGTTCTTCGTAAGGAGCTAGATGAAATGCTGCTTGATATGAGCGATACTCGATTGGATCAAGATATTCGCTACGCAATCGCACTTCGATATAAAACAGTCTTCCGCATGTATGCCCGTTTTGCACCCGCCAAGGAACTATCAAAATATGCTCGCAGAGGGCGAGTCCCACAAACCAAACAATAGATAGGTTAGAAAACATATCAGAGATATCAGGAAGTAAACTATTTTAAAAAGCTTATACTTTCTGATATCAAAAAAAGTATTGACTCTATTCAATATTCATGGTAAATTAATTTTCGTTCCTTTTTGAAGGATTTGCTCGAAAAAAGAAATTAAAAAAAACTCTTGCAAATTCTAAAAAGAGATGATATATTATAAAGGTCGCCACTGAGACGCGGTGACGAAACAAAGTAAGACATTATGCAAGTTTGATCTTTGAAAACTGAACAACGAGTGAGTACGGATTTTGTTTACGAAATCCAACGCAGAAATTTTGGTACATGCCATTAGGTTGTATGAAATGGAAGCGAAAATGAGATATTTTATCTCGTCAGTTTCAAAATGAGCTTATCGCTCTTTCTATAAACCAACTTCGGTTGGTCTTTAATGGAGAGTTTGATCCTGGCTCAGGACGAACGCTGGCGGCGTGCCTAATACATGCAAGTCGAGCGGGGTTATGTAGAAGCTTGCTTCTACATAACCTAGCGGCGGACGGGTGAGTAACACGTAGGCAACCTGCCCACAAGACAGGGATAACTACCGGAAACGGTAGCTAATACCCGATATATCCTTTTCCTGCATGGGAGAAGGAGGAAAGACGGAGCAATCTGTCACTTGTGGATGGGCCTGCGGCGCATTAGCTAGTTGGTGGGGTAAAGGCCTACCAAGGCGACGATGCGTAGCCGACCTGAGAGGGTGATCGGCCACACTGGGACTGAGACACGGCCCAGACTCCTACGGGAGGCAGCAGTAGGGAATCTTCCGCAATGGGCGAAAGCCTGACGGAGCAACGCCGCGTGAGTGATGAAGGTTTTCGGATCGTAAAGCTCTGTTGCCAGGGAAGAACGTCTTGTAGAGTAACTGCTACAAGAGTGACGGTACCTGAGAAGAAAGCCCCGGCTAACTACGTGCCAGCAGCCGCGGTAATACGTAGGGGGCAAGCGTTGTCCGGAATTATTGGGCGTAAAGCGCGCGCAGGCGGCTCTTTAAGTCTGGTGTTTAATCCCGAGGCTCAACTTCGGGTCGCACTGGAAACTGGGGAGCTTGAGTGCAGAAGAGGAGAGTGGAATTCCACGTGTAGCGGTGAAATGCGTAGAGATGTGGAGGAACACCAGTGGCGAAGGCGACTCTCTGGGCTGTAACTGACGCTGAGGCGCGAAAGCGTGGGGAGCAAACAGGATTAGATACCCTGGTAGTCCACGCCGTAAACGATGAATGCTAGGTGTTAGGGGTTTCGATACCCTTGGTGCCGAAGTTAACACATTAAGCATTCCGCCTGGGGAGTACGGTCGCAAGACTGAAACTCAAAGGAATTGACGGGGACCCGCACAAGCAGTGGAGTATGTGGTTTAATTCGAAGCAACGCGAAGAACCTTACCAGGTCTTGACATCCCTCTGACCGGTCTAGAGATAGACCTTTCCTTCGGGACAGAGGAGACAGGTGGTGCATGGTTGTCGTCAGCTCGTGTCGTGAGATGTTGGGTTAAGTCCCGCAACGAGCGCAACCCTTATGCTTAGTTGCCAGCAGGTCAAGCTGGGCACTCTAAGCAGACTGCCGGTGACAAACCGGAGGAAGGTGGGGATGACGTCAAATCATCATGCCCCTTATGACCTGGGCTACACACGTACTACAATGGCCGGTACAACGGGAAGCGAAATCGCGAGGTGGAGCCAATCCTAGAAAAGCCGGTCTCAGTTCGGATTGTAGGCTGCAACTCGCCTACATGAAGTCGGAATTGCTAGTAATCGCGGATCAGCATGCCGCGGTGAATACGTTCCCGGGTCTTGTACACACCGCCCGTCACACCACGAGAGTTTACAACACCCGAAGTCGGTGGGGTAACCCGCAAGGGAGCCAGCCGCCGAAGGTGGGGTAGATGATTGGGGTGAAGTCGTAACAAGGTAGCCGTATCGGAAGGTGCGGCTGGATCACCTCCTTTCTATGGAGAATCGTTTCCTGCAACGGAAACATTCAAATATGAAGCGTAAGCTTCAAAAACTACTCACTCGTTGCTCAGTTTTGAGAGCTCAAACTCTCGAACGTTTGGTGGCGATAGCGGAGGGGTTCCACACGTACCCATCCCGAACACGACCGTTAAGCCCTCCAGCGCCGATGGTACTTGGACCGCAGGGTCCTGGGAGAGTAGGACGTCGCCAAGCGCAACCACTAAAGAAGAACTTCTTTGGTGGTTTATTATGGGCCCTTAGCTCAGCTGGTTAGAGCGCACCCCTGATAAGGGTGAGGTCGGTGGTTCGAGTCCACTAGGGCCCACCATATAACTTTATATTTCCTTTTGGGGCCATAGCTCAGCTGGGAGAGCGCCTGCCTTGCAAGCAGGAGGTCAGCGGTTCGATCCCGCTTGGCTCCACCAAAAAGATTTATTATCATTGCACCTTGAAAACTGGATACCGAAACGAAATTGCGTTTTAGAATATTCCTTTAAGCTGATCTTGTGTAAACAAGTGAAATAAAGGTAGCAGATAAGGAAAGATCTTTTGCCTTTGGCAAAAATCATTCTTTATCGAACATCGACATTTTCTTTCTTCGAAAGAAAAGTCTAGGTTAAGCTACAAAGAGCACACGGAGGATGCCTAGGCGCCAGGAGCCGACGAAGGACGTGGCGAACAACGATAAAGCCTCGGGGAGCTGTAAGCAAGCTTTGATCCGGGATGTCCGAATGGGGAAACCCGGCTGTCTTCATCGACAGTCACTTTCTGCTGAATACATAGGCAGAATAGAGGCAGACCAGGGGAACTGAAACATCTAAGTACCCTGAGGAAGAGAAAACAATAGTGATTCCGTCAGTAGCGGCGAGCGAACGCGGATTAGCCCAAACCAAGGAGCTTGCTCCTTGGGGTTGTGGGACGTCTCACATGGAGTTACAAAGGAACCGGTTAGATGAAGAGGTCTGGAAAGGCCCGCCAGAGAAGGTAAAAGCCCTGTAGTTCAAAACTTGTTCCCTCCGAGACGGATCCCGAGTAGTGCGGGGCACGTGAAACCCCGTATGAATCCGGCAGGACCATCTGCCAAGGCTAAATACTCCCTGGCGACCGATAGTGAAGCAGTACCGTGAGGGAAAGGTGAAAAGCACCCCGGAAGGGGAGTGAAATAGATCCTGAAACCGTGTGCTTACAAGAAGTCAGAGCCCTATTGATGGGTGATGGCGTGCCTTTTGTAGAATGAACCGGCGAGTTACGTTCCCGTGCAAGGTTAAGGTGAAGAGCTGAAGCCGCAGCGAAAGCGAGTCTGAATAGGGCGATCTTGAGTACGTGGACGTAGACCCGAAACCGGGTGATCTACCCCTGTCCAGGGTGAAGGTGCGGTAACACGCACTGGAGGCCCGAACCCACGCATGTTGAAAAATGCGGGGATGAGGTGGGGGTAGCGGAGAAATTCCAATCGAACCCGGAGATAGCTGGTTCTCCCCGAAATAGCTTTAGGGCTAGCCTCGGAAAGAAGAATCGTGGAGGTAGAGCACTGATTGGGTGCGGGGCCCGCAAGGGTTACCAAGCTCAGTCAAACTCCGAATGCCATCGATTTAGTTCCGGGAGTCAGACAGTGAGTGCTAAGATCCATTGTCGAAAGGGAAACAGCCCAGACCATCAGCTAAGGTCCCCAAGTGTGTGTTAAGTGGGAAAGGATGTGGAGTTGCACAGACAACCAGGATGTTGGCTTAGAAGCAGCCACCATTGAAAGAGTGCGTAATAGCTCACTGGTCGAGTGACTCTGCGCCGAAAATGTAACGGGGCTAAACACACCACCGAAGCTATGGCTTGATGCTTGCATCAGGGGTAGGGGAGCGTTGAATGCGGGTTGAAGGTGTACCGTAAGGAGCGCTGGACTGCATTCAAGTGAGAATGCCGGTATGAGTAACGAAAAGATCTGTGAGAATCAGATCCGCCGAAAGCCTAAGGGTTCCTGAGGAAGGTTCGTCCGCTCAGGGTAAGTCGGGACCTAAGGCGAGGCCGATAGGCGTAGTCGAAGGACAACAGGTCGAAATTCCTGTACCACCGTAATCCGTTATGAGCGATGGGGTGACGCAGTAGGGTAGTGACGCGGACTGATGGATGTCCGTCTAAGCAGTGAGGCTGGTGTGTAGGCAAATCCGCACATCGTAAGGCTGGGCTGTGATGGGGAGCGAAAATTATAGTAGCGAAGGTCATGATCTCAGACTGCCAAGAAAAGCCTCTAGCCAGGAGAAGGTGCCCGTACCGCAAACCGACACAGGTAGGCGAGAAGAGAATTCTAAGGCGCGCGGAAGAACTCTCGTTAAGGAACTCGGCAAAATGACCCCGTAACTTCGGGAGAAGGGGTGCCTCGGTAGGGTGAATAGCCCGAGGGGGCCGCAGTGAAAAGGCCCAAGCGACTGTTTAGCAAAAACACAGGTCTGTGCGAAGCCGCAAGGCGAAGTATACGGGCTGACGCCTGCCCGGTGCTGGAAGGTTAAGGGGAGTGGTAAGCCCTTCGGGGCGAAGCTATGAACCGAAGCCCCAGTAAACGGCGGCCGTAACTATAACGGTCCTAAGGTAGCGAAATTCCTTGTCAGGTAAATTCTGACCCGCACGAATGGCGTAACGACTTGGGCGCTGTCTCAACGAGAGATCCGGTGAAATTTTAATACCTGTGAAGATGCAGGTTACCCGCGACAAGACGGAAAGACCCCATGGAGCTTTACTGCAGCTTGATATTGAATTTGGGTACGATCTGTACAGGATAGGTGGGAGCCGTTGAATCTTGAGCGCCAGCTTGAAGGGAGGCATCCTTGGGATACCACCCTGATCGTATCTAGGTTCTAACTTGGTACCGTGACCCGGTGCGAGGACAGTGTCAGGTGGGCAGTTTGACTGGGGCGGTCGCCTCCTAAAGAGTAACGGAGGCGCCCCAAGGTTCCCTCAGAATGGTTGGAAATCATTCGAAGAGTGCAAAGGCAGAAGGGAGCTTGACTGCGAGACCTACAAGTCGAGCAGGGACGAAAGTCGGGCTTAGTGATCCGGTGGTACCGCATGGAAGGGCCATCGCTCAACGGATAAAAGCTACCCTGGGGATAACAGGCTTATCTCCCCAAGAGTCCACATCGACGGGGAGGTTTGGCACCTCGATGTCGGCTCATCGCATCCTGGGGCTGAAGTAGGTCCCAAGGGTTGGGCTGTTCGCCCATTAAAGCGGTACGCGAGCTGGGTTCAGAACGTCGTGAGACAGTTCGGTCCCTATCTGTCGTGGGCGTAGGAAATTTGAGAGGAGCTGTCCTTAGTACGAGAGGACCGGGATGGACGTACCGCTGGTGTACCAGTTGTTCCGCCAGGAGCACCGCTGGGTAGCTATGTACGGAAGGGATAAGCGCTGAAAGCATCTAAGCGTGAAGCCCCCCTCAAGATGAGATTTCCCAATGAGTAAGACCCCTTGAAGACGACGAGGTAGATAGGTTGGGGGTGGAAGTGCAGTAATGCATGGAGCTGACCAATACTAATCGGTCGAGGGCTTATCCTAAAGAATAAAATGCAAATAAGTTTCGGATCCAGTTTTCAGGGTGTAAGTTTTGTATTGTATAAGCCCAAGTGGCTTATGTGAAACAAGCGAACACACAGCATTTGGCGATGCTGATTCCTGAAAAAGAATTTACGATGTAAATTCATGTTTGGTGGCGATAGCGGAGGGGTTCCACACGTACCCATCCCGAACACGACCGTTAAGCCCTCCAGCGCCGATGGTACTTGGACCGCAGGGTCCTGGGAGAGTAGGACGTCGCCAAGCAGAGCTTTATGATTAATATTCCCTGATAGCTCAGTTGGTAGAGCACTCGACTGTTAATCGAGTTGTCACAGGTTCGAGTCCTGTTCGGGGAGCCATTTGCTCTCATAGCTCAGCAGGTAGAGTGCATCCATGGTAAGGATGAGGTCACCGGTTCGAACCCGGTTGAGAGCTTGTTATAAGATGGCCCGTTGGTCAAGGGGTTAAGACACCTCCCTTTCACGGAGGTAACAGGGGTTCGAATCCCCTACGGGTCATAGGATAGTATGGAGGCTTAGCTCAGCTGGGAGAGCATCTGCCTTACAAGCAGAGGGTCGGGGGTTCGAGCCCCTCAGCCTCCACCATTTTTCATCCTCTTACCTGGATGAAATCTTGGGGAATTGTGAATCATATGCATATTGGGGATTAGCCAAGCGGTAAGGCAACGGACTTTGACTCCGTCATGCATAGGTTCAAATCCTATATCCCCAGCCATTAAGAGCCATTAGCTCAGTTGGTAGAGCACCTGACTTTTAATCAGGGTGTCGAAGGTTCGAGTCCTTCATGGCTCACCATTGTATTACATGCGCGTGTGGCGGAATTGGCAGACGCACTAGACTTAGGATCTAGCGTCTTTGACGTGGGGGTTCAAGTCCCTCCACGCGCATCTTGTTTTTGCGGACGTGGCTCAGCGGTAGAGCATCGCCTTGCCAAGGCGAGGGTCGCGGGTTCGATTCCCGTCGTCCGCTCCATATTTGCGCCCTTAGCTCAGCTGGATAGAGCGTTTGACTACGAATCAAAAGGCCGGGAGTTCGAATCTCTCAGGGCGCGCCATATTTAAAAAAGTATAATATCGGGATGTAGCTCAGCTTGGTAGAGCACCTGGTTTGGGACCAGGGGGTCGCATGTTCAAATCGTGTCATCCCGATACTAATTTGCGGGTGTAGTTCAATGGTAGAACTTCAGCCTTCCAAGCTGATAGCGTGGGTTCGATTCCCATCACCCGCTTACCGATTACCTAGAAGCCGAAAGGCTTCTTTTTATTTTGTTCACATTACATTTACTTCTATGTATATAAGTTAATGCAGCTATATCTCCTGTCATGCACAGTTGGGGATGACTTGTGCATATTGTACATAGGCTCTTGTTACTTATGACATCTAGATCCCGAATTTCCCCTCTAGCGTACCCCCGATCTCCTGCAGTAAGGCTAATTTCGTGATCAAATCCTTTGAATATAGGAATCCTATAGCTATTATGGTACGAATTCATGGTGATAACTCTGCATCTGCTCTTGCGTTGTGCACATTCCCTTTTATTTATGTGGGTAAAAGCAAAGTCTTAAAGAGGAAATGCCCTAGAAACACTAAGGAAATGGCTAATTTGTGTATATCTTTGTGGATAGAAGGATAATGGGGTTGACTTTGTCAACAATTAATAAACATATACACAGCATGTTGCATGAATTTGGACCTTTAAAACCACACTCTTTATAAGAGACTGTGCATAATGTTTCACGCATCACTAGTGTATACATTCATTTCTATTATCGATTTCATCTTTTTGCATAAAAATCCAATATTTTACCAAAAAGAAGTATTTCAAAAACATGATTTTTTACTGTAAATTTTGCAGCTTTTCATGCGGTTTTATTGTATGATGTTAAGAAAGTGTCAAATTTCGTATGTATACGTACCTTTGCTACAACTGTATATGGTGTGGAACAGATCAGATGGGGGGAAAAGCATGACTGAGCTTACGTTAACCGCTAACAAAAACCAATCCAACAATCTGCTGCGGCGGGACGTTCGTTTTCTAGGGAATATTCTTGGTGAGGTTTTGGTTCATCAGGGTGGCAACGAACTTTTGGATATCGTGGAGAAAATACGTGAGACAAGTAAATCGTTACGTGCCGGGTATCAACCGGAGTTGTATGAGAATTTCAAACAAATGGTCAGCGGACTGGATACGGATATTCGTCACCAGGTTATTCGCGCGTTTGCGATTTATTTTCAGTTGGTGAATATCGCTGAGCAAAACCATCGTATTCGTCGTAAGCGGGATTATGAGCATTCCGCTGGTGAAGATGTTCAACCTGGTTCCATTGAAAGTTCCGTTCAGGAGCTTAAACAAGGGGGCTTCTCCGCCGAGGACGTTAGCAACTTGCTGAATGAGCTCTCTTTGGAGCTGGTCATGACCGCACATCCTACAGAAGCGACACGACGAGTAATACTTGATATCCACAAGCGCATTTCCGAGGACGTCATGCTGCTGGATAATCCGATGCTTACCTTACGTGAGCGGGAACAGGTACGGGAGAATCTGCTAAACGAAGTAATTACGCTTTGGCAGACAGATGAGTTGCGTGATCGCAAGCCAACTGTATTAGATGAAGTAAGAAATGGAATGTATTATTTTCACGAGACCTTGTTTCATGTACTGCCAGATGTGTACCAAGAATTGGAACGATGTTTGGACAAATATTATCCCGAACAAAAATGGCACATACCCACTTATCTGAGATTTGGTTCCTGGATCGGTGGAGACCGGGACGGCAATCCGTCTGTGACAGCTCATGTGACTTGGGAAACGTTACGTATGCAGCGCAAGTTGGCTTTGAGAGAATATCAGCACACGTTAAAGGAACTCATGGGTTACTTGAGTTTCAGCACCAGCATTGTGCGAGTTTCCGATGATCTACTGGCTTCTATTGAAGAAGACCGTACTCATATTACACTTAAAAAGATGGAAGTATGGCATAACGAAAAAGAGCCTTACCGCATTAAACTGGCATATATGATTGCTAAAGTGAACAACATCCTGGATGAAAGCAAACAGGGTACCCATGAGCGTTATAATTCTGCGGAAGAGCTCATTGCAGACCTAAATGTTATTGACAACAGCCTGCGTCATCATTTTGCCGATTATGTGGCAAACACATATATTCAAAAGATGATTCGCCAGGTAGAGTTGTTTGGATTCCATACAGCTACACTGGATGTGCGTCAGCATAGTCAAGAACATGAAAGTGCGATGACTGAAATTCTTTCTAAAATGAATATTGTGTCGGATTACAGTAAGCTGTCAGAAGAAGAAAAAATAAATCTGCTGGAAAAGCTGCTGAATGAACCTCGTCCGATTACTTCGCCATATTTAAGATATAGCGATAGCACACAGGAATGTCTTGACGTATATCGTACGATTTATTTAGCTCAGGAGGAATTCGGCAAGCAGTCCATTACAAGCTACTTGATCAGTATGGCTGAGGGAGCGAGTGACGTACTGGAGGTTATGGTCTTATCCAAAGAGGTGGGCCTGTTCCGCATCGAGAAGGATGGCACTGTTATCTGTACGCTGCAATCCGTTCCTTTGTTCGAAACAATAGATGATCTACACGCTGCACCTGATATTATGAGAAGATTGATGAACTTGCCTGTATATCGACAATCTGTGGCTGCGATGGACCACCTTCAGGAGATTATGCTGGGATACTCGGACAGTAATAAAGATGGCGGTGTAGTTACAGCGAACTGGGAACTTCGGGTCGCTATGAATAGAATTACCGAAGTAGTTAATGAGTTTGGCGTAAAAGTGAAGTTTTTCCACGGACGTGGAGGTGCGCTCGGACGTGGAGGAATGCCACTTAATCGCAGTATTTTGGCTCAACCTCCTCATACGATTGGAGGCGGAATAAAAATCACGGAGCAAGGCGAAGTACTATCGTCCCGATACTCGCTTAGAGGCATTGCGTACCGGAGCTTGGAGCAGGCAACATCGGCGCTGATTACAGCTGTGGCATATCATCGTTCCGGGAAGAAGGAAGTGTTTGAGGATAGCTGGGAGGAGATTATCGCCCGCATTTCCCAAGTATCACTGGATAAGTATCAGGATTTGATTTTCCGGGATCCGGATTTCTTCAACTTCTTCAAAGAATCTACACCGTTGCCCGAGGTGGGGGAACTGAATATCGGATCTCGTCCCTCCAAGCGTAAGAACAGCGAACGTTTTGAGGACTTGCGCGCCATTCCGTGGGTTTTCGCATGGACACAAAGCCGTTACTTGTTACCTGCATGGTATGCGGCTGGAACAGGCTTGCAAAGCTTCTATCAAAACAATGAGGATAATCTTAAAGTGTTGCAAACGATGTTTAGGGACTCTGCTTTCTTCCGGTCACTTATTGATACACTGAAAATGGCAATCGCTAAAGCGGATTTACTGATTGCAGAAGAGTACGCTGGGATGTCGGATAAAGAAGAGGCCCGGCAACGTATTTTCGGGCAGATTTCAGCGGAGTTCAAGCTGACATCTGAGTTGATTTTGAAAATAACCGGACAATCCGAGATTTTGGACGACGTGCCGGTTATTCAGGAATCTATCCGGTTGCGTAATCCTTATGTCGATCCGTTAAGTTACTTGCAGGTTCAATTGCTAAGTGAGCTACGGGAGCTGAGGGATCAGAACGGTGATGACACTGAAATGCTGCGTGAGGTATTGTTGACAATTAACGGAATTGCAGCAGGCTTAAGAAATACGGGCTGATATAGTACGGTTGTACGAAAACAGGCAATCGGGTACTCATGGGGTGCCCGATTGTGCTGTTTGTATATTGATGGTAGGCGTGCTTGCAGTTAGTAACAAGGCTACAGTTGATTTCTGGATAAAATTAAACTACGATGAATAATCATAAACATGTAATAAGTAACCCATCAGCAAGTCTGGGGGAGTATAGAGTGGATAATATGGAAAGCCGCTTGGTAAGGCTGGTACAGAAAGGCGATCAGCGAGCTTTTGCGGAGTTAGTCGAGTTATATAAAGATCGGATTTTTCATCTTTCCTACCGGATGCTAGGTAATCGCCATGAGGCGGAGGATCTGGTGCAGGAAACTTTTTTGCGTGTGTATCGTAATTTGGAAAAATATGATCATGGGCAGAAGTTCTCAACCTGGATTTATCGAATTGCTACAAATCTGTGCATTGATCGTCTGCGAAGGAGAAAACCTACATACTCACTTGATGCTGAAATGAATGATCAGGAAGGTGTCGATGGGTACGCCATGCTCGCCAGTGAAGAGCTTACCCCTGAGGGGAGTACGCTTCTGTCCGAAACGCAGGCTTTGATTCATGACGCCATTGACAGCCTTCCAGATAAATACAGAACGATTATGGTTTTACGGTACTTGCAGGAGCTTTCCTTACAGGAAATCAGCGATGTGCTCAATCTCCCAGTTACCACTATTAAGACAAGAGTACACAGGGGGCGGGATTTTCTGCGCAAAAAACTGGAGCACAAGCTATAGATCATACGCATAGATTCTAGGAAAAGAGTCTGCATAGATGTTTTATGAAACATAATGCTCGTTGTAACGTATGTAAGATGAGCAAAGTTTCTAAGCCGGAGCATGTTATGTTGAGAAACACGGAAGAATATTAGAAAGGATTGGCTCATATGGATTGCAAACAAGCCGTCTCTTTTATGCATGACTATCTAGATGGCGACCTGTCTGAGCAGGACAAACATGAGTTGGAACAACACTTGTTAGACTGCCCGGAATGCCGCATGCGTTTTAAAGAGCTGGAGCGGACGGATGCGATGCTTTACGGTACACGCTATCATCAAGTGCCGTGTGTATCGGATGAGCTGACATTTCGCATTATGAATGCTTTGCCGCCGCATAAAAGACAGCCTGCGGTGCCTATGCTAACTTGGGTGAAGAGGCATCCCGCTGTAACAGCTGCCGCCTTCTTCCTTATTGTGATATGCTCAAGTATGGTCAGCTTTTCTAGCACGGACCATCAATTGGTAGTCAAAGGAAGCAATCTAGATCAAGTTGTTATTCAGGGCGATACTGTAATTGTACCTGAAGGGAAATCCATTGCCGGAGATTTAACAGTACAAAATGGTGAGGCCCGTGTATACGGTGATGTGGAAGGAAATCTTACTGTGATTGACGGCTCTTACTATCAAGCTTCAACCGCCCATATTGCAGGACAGGTTAAAAGTATCGATCAAACCTTGGATTGGATTTGGTACAAGGTTACTGATTTATTCGGGGGACCCTCTTCTCCATAAAAGAAGCTTGAAATGGCAAGGACAATATCGAGCGCCTCTTTCCGCTGGAAAAGGCGTTTTTTTGTATATGAAGCTGGCGAATTGTACTGTATTTTACTGATTTTAGCGGTTCTTTTGTCACACAGCTTGCAACGTGAGCCTGATCGTTATAACCTAGATAGAGAGAGCATACTGTGTACATATTACACCCACTCACTACAGAAAATTGCGGGGGCATGCGCATGTTGGATTATTTTGCGGACCTGACTTGGAAAGAGTCCATTAAAGATATTATCGACATTTTGATCGTAACCTATATTATGTATCAGCTTATTTTACTTGTTCGCGGAACGCGTGCAGTTCAATTGTTGAAAGGGATTCTGTTTCTAGTTGTCATTTGGGCGGTCAGCACCTGGTTTGATTTGTATACGCTCAAGTGGTTGATGAACCAGATGTTCACCTTTGGTGTGGTGGCTATCTTTATTATTTTTCAGCCTGAGTTGCGTCGTGCACTGGAGCAGTTGGGGCGTGGAAAATTATTTGGGCGTTCGTCTGCGGATGATGAAGAGATTAACAAGCTAATCGGAGAAATGATTAAGGCGCTGAATTATCTATCACGTAGGAAAATAGGAGCTTTGGTTGTATTTGAGCGCGAGACAGGGCTAAACGAATATACGGAGTCTGGTATCAAGACACAGGCCGTAGTCAGTTCTGAACTGCTAATTAACATCTTCATTCCTAATACGCCTTTGCATGATGGTGCGGTGATTATTCAAAATAAACAGATTGCTTCTGCGGCCTGTTATTTGCCATTATCGGAAAATCCGTTCATCAGCAAGGAGTTGGGAACCCGTCACCGGGCTGCGATTGGGGTGAGTGAGGTAACGGATGCCGTAACTGTCGTGGTATCGGAGGAAACAGGGCAAATTTCTTTGGCCATTAATGGACAGGTCGTGCGCGACATTAAGGAAGAATCCCTAATCTCCAAGCTGTATGAGGAGTTGCGGCCAACACCGTCCTTGAAAGAAAAACGCGGCTCATTCTGGAATCGGAGGGGAGGCCGTGGAAATTCATGATGGACAAATGGATTAACAATAATACGATTTCCAAGATATTGGCGCTTGCGGTTGCTGTCCTGCTGTGGGGAATGGTCCATCTAGATACAGGTACACCTTCATCTACGCTGACCGTTTCTTATAATAATAAAGTGATTGATAATGTGGGCATTCAGGCTAGTGGTCTGGATGATTCAAAATATGTATTGTCTACCATGGATACTGACCATGTTAAGATGGAGGTTAGAGGACAGCGCTCTGTGCTGACTTCTTTTTTCGCGGATAATTATCAGGCAAAGCTAAACTTAAACGGCTTAGGAGCAGGTACTAAAACATTGTCACTCGAACCGGACTTGCCGGATGGAGTGGAGTTGGTGTCTATGACTCCTAACCGTGTTACAGTGACGATTGAGGAAAAACAAACGAAATCATTTAATGTATCTATAGTTCCTAAAGGAAACCCAGATGGGGGACTGCAGCTTGGCAAGCCTGTAATTGCTCCTCAAACCGTGAAGGTTACCTTGCCTAAAAGCCAGTTGAGTACCGTTACTGCCGTTCAAGGGGCTGTTAATACGGATGGTATCTCAGAAAAGTTTGAACAGAAGCGTGTAAAACTGAAGGCTTATAACAAAAAGGGACAGGAACTTACAGGAGCGGTCATTGAGCCATCCACTGTGTCCGTTGAAATTCCGGTAACTCAGCAGGCGAAATCTGTGCCTGTTAAGATTGTCTATGCTGGAGAGTTGCCAGACGGATTGGCGCTTTCTAAAGTCAATGCAAACGTGAAGGAAGCGGCGGTGTATGCATCGCAGGATGTATTGAGCAGCCTCAGTTCTTACGTCACAGCTACATTGGATTTAAGTCAATTCACGGAAGCGGGGACTCGTACAGTTCAAGCTAATTTGGCAGCCCCCTCAGGTTCTGATAAAATCGAGCCAGGGTCAATACAAATTCAGGTGACCGTCGTCCCTTCCAATGAAGTCACAGATACGGAAAGGACGCTGTCAGGCATCCCAATCGTTTTACAAGGTGCAGGAGATAAAGCGACTACGACTGTTACAGCACCCGTAGGTAAGACGATGGATGTTACTGTGAAGGGCCCGCAGGATATGGTAAATAATTTAACCAATGATGATATTAGTTTGGTGGCAGATGTAAGTGGCCTCGCGGCTGGTCAACACGAGGTTACTCTGAAAGTAGGCTTGCCTAAATATATTACGCAAGCCGGAAATGCTGACCAACTAAAGGCAACGGTCAACATTGAGAGTCCTTCTACGCCTGCTGTAATGAATCCGAATAGTGAGAATGAATCAAACCCCTCTGGTAGTGGCGAAAAGGGGCAGGAGAGGCCACAGGAGGGGCAAGGCAGTCAAGGTGGGGACTCTGACGCTAAGACCGGGGACAACGCAGCTGCGGAGGATAAAACAAATCCTCATAACGGCGCAGATTCTTCTGCGAATGGAACCTCGGAGAACAGTCAGCCATAACATGTTTTATCTGTAGTAAATAATCAAAATAATCAAGATTTATTAGACAAAAAAAGGGAGTCATTTTACATGGGGAAATATTTTGGTACAGATGGTGTACGAGGCGTTGCTAATCAGGAACTTACAGCCGAACTGGCATATAGCATTGGCCGCTGCGGCGGATATGTTTTAGCAGGTAATGTAGAGAAACCGACAGTTGTTATTGGTATGGATACACGGATATCCGGACTGATGCTGGAATCGGCTCTTGTAGCCGGTTTGCTGTCCATTGGGGCTAATGTGGTTCGTCTAGGTATTGTTTCGACACCTGGGGTGGCATATCTCACACGTCAATTGAAAGCTGACGCTGGGGTAATGATCTCAGCATCACACAATCCAGTTGAAGACAACGGCATTAAGTTTTTTGGCGGTGACGGTTTTAAATTGACAGACGAAACGGAATTGAAAATTGAAGAGCTCATGGATGCAAAAGAAGACCAACTGCCTCGTCCGATTGGCGGTGGATTGGGAACGGTTGTTGTAGACGAGCATTCTCGCTACGATTATCTGGAGTTCTTGAAAACAACAATTAGCCATTCTTTTGAAGGGTTAAAAATTGTACTGGATTGTGCTAACGGAGCAGCTTATGAGCTGGCACCGAAGCTTTTTGCAGAACTGGGAGCTGAGGTACACACCATTGGTGCCGAGCCGAACGGTTTGAACATCAATGATCATTGCGGCTCGACTCATCCTGAAAAGCTGAAAGAGGAAGTACGCCGCTTGAAAGCAGATATTGGTTTGGCCTTTGACGGCGATGCCGACCGTCTAATCGCGATTGATGAGAACGGGGAAGAGGTAGACGGCGACTATATTCTCTGCATTTGCGGAGATGCAATGAACCGTGCGGGAAAACTCAAGGACAGCACCATTGTATCGACAGTGATGAGTAATATCGGTTTTTATAAAGCTACTGAAAAGCTGGCACTCAAGACTGCAAAAACTGCGGTCGGGGACCGTTATGTGATGGAAGAAATGCGACGGGGTGGATTTAACCTAGGCGGTGAGCAGTCTGGTCATGTTATTTTCCTGGATCACAATACGACAGGCGATGGCATGCTGACTGGGATTCAGCTGGTAGATACCTTGAAAGCATCCGGCAAGAAAATGAGTGAGCTAAAATCGCTCATGAAACAGTATCCGCAAGTGCTCGTAAATGTGCGTGTGCAGGACAAACGCAATTACGAAGGGAATCCTGCCATTGCAGAAGCAATTGAGCAGGTGGAACAACAATTGGGCGATAATGGGCGTGTATTGGTCCGTGCTTCAGGCACAGAATCACTTATTCGTGTGATGGCCGAAGGCCCGGATAAGGACGAACTGGAGCAATTTGTCGGTCAGATCGTAGATGTCGTGAAGAAAGAATTAGTTTAAAATTTTGTAAACGTCGGTTGCCTGTGAAAAAGAAGCAGGCAACGGCGTTTGCGGTTATTTACTAACGATTTATGGCCTTCATAGTGTAATTATGAATAAAGTGTCATTGCCAAATGATACTTAGCTGAATATAATATAGGGATGCTGTGACTCAGATAGAGAAAGCGAGGGTTGTAAGGTAACGTAATACAAGCGCCAGAGCTTGATTTTGTGCGGGGGGAACTTGGTGGAGAAGCAACGGATTCAGTTGAGATAAAGTTGCTCGCAAATCGGTTCACGACAAAACAAGCTGACGAGGTGAAGGTGTTCGAAACATTCGGCGGGGACCTTCCGGTGAAGCATCAAGCCGTAAACCGGCAGCGGAAAATGAGCAGGCAACTGTTTACACAACGCACCGGTAGATGCTTTTATTATTTTATAACCTAAATTATAAGATTCATTTCATGAATGTGCGGCCATCATCATTGGCGTGCGCGGTTTGGGAATTTCGTTACATTCGTGAAGAGATGCCTGTAAATTCTATAGTTATCATTGACAACTTCATAGATGAATGAACTTTATTCCACAATCTACCGCACACGTTAGTCCTGTGATGAGTCGTCTTGTGAAATGATGATCGGGAGGATAACGAATATGTGTGGCATTGTAGGATATATTGGTAATCAGAATACGCAAGAGGTATTGATTGACGGATTGAAAAAGCTGGAGTATCGCGGTTATGACTCTGCGGGGATTGCCGTGTTTACAGATTCAGGATTGCAAGTAGCCAAGGCTAAAGGTCGTCTGGCGAATCTGGAAGCTAAACTGGATGGTACGCCGTTGGTAGGCCATGCAGGTATCGGACATACACGTTGGGCAACGCACGGTAAGCCTTCTGATGAAAACTCCCATCCACATTTGGATGAGAGCCAAAAGTTCTCCGTAGTTCACAACGGAATTATTGAGAACTATCTGGAGCTGAAGGAGCAGCTGATCAGCGAAGGTCATACCTTTATTTCCGAAACGGACACGGAAATTATTTCCCATCTGGTTGCGCGTGAATATAAAGGGGATATCGTTAAAGCAGTACAAAAAGCAATTACCTTTATGCGCGGTGCTTTTGCACTGGGTGTGCTGACAGAGCACGAGCCTAATAAGCTGGTTGCTGTTCGTCAAGCTAGCCCGCTGGTTATTGGTGTGGGAGAAGGCGAGAACTTTATCGGTTCCGACATTCCGGCTATTCTGAAATATACACGCAATGTATTTATTTTGAACGATGGCGAAATGGCAGTTTTGACCAGTGATGCTGTCGAATTAATGACAATCGAAGGCCAATTTATTTCTCGGGAAATGATTCATGTCGAATGGGATGCTGTAACAGCGGAAAAAGGCGGCTATGAGCATTTCATGTTGAAAGAAATTCACGAGCAGCCTAAGGCTTATCGTGACACAATGTTGGGCCGTATCGATAAAGATACTAAAAAAGTTGTTCTTCCTGAGCTGAAGCTGACAGAAGAACAAATTAAAAATATCCGTAACATTCAAATTGTTGCATGTGGTACAGCTTACAATGCTGGTTTGATTGGTCGTACAGTTATTGAAAGTCTGGCTCGTATACCGGTAGAAAATGATGTGGCTTCCGAATATCGTTATCGTTCACCTATCGTAACACCAGAGACATTGGTGATCGTGGTGAGCCAATCCGGTGAAACTGCTGACACGTTGGCAGCCCTGCGTGAAGCACAAGCAAATGGCGCTCATGTACTGGCGATTACAAACGTAGTCGGTAGCTCCATTGCCCGTGATGCAGATGATGTGTTGGTTACACTGGCAGGACCGGAAATTGCCGTAGCCTCCACTAAAGCATATTCTTCACAGTTGATTGCGTTCTATCTGTTTGGTTTGTATCTCGCTCAAGTGCGTGGCACACAAACGGATGAGCAAGTAGCTCATGTGCTGGCTGCTATGGAATCCCTGCCAGAGCAAGTGGAAGAGATGCTGGGTAAAGCAGATGCGATCAAAGCCTATGCTGAGCAAATTGCAAGCCACAAGCACCTGTTCTTTATTGGTCGCGGTCAGGACTATGCTGTAGTACAGGAAGGCTCCCTGAAGCTCAAGGAAATTTCCTACATTCATTCCGAGGCTTATGCTGCGGGTGAATTGAAGCATGGTACACTGGCATTGATTGAAGACGGCATTCCGGTTATCGCTTTGGTAACACAGGAATCCGTGTTGGAGAAAACCGTGAGCAACATTAAGGAAGTCAAGGCTCGTGGTGCAGATGTTCTTGCGATTACGTACGAAGAGCACGCAGTTGAGTTGCTGAAGTCCGTGGATCAGGTATTTGCTATTCCGAAGACACTTCCAATTCTGTCTGCTGCAATTTCAGTTGTATCTCTCCAATTATTGGCTTACTACGCTTCTCTTGCCCTGGGTCATGATGTTGATAAACCACGTAACCTGGCGAAAAGTGTTACTGTAGAATAAGCTTTAAGTTGCTTTTATGACTTTTGTCTGGTGATAAAAAAGTGTGGAACCAGTAAAAAAGTCTGGAACTAGTCATTTTACAAACATCAAGAAAGATCCCGATAATATATCGGGATCTTTTTAGCTTAGGAGGGTAATTATGTCTACAATAGGCAACGAATTTGAACTATTAGAAAAACAAACAACTTGAATCAAATAAAGTTTGCAAATATAATTGGAATTTCTCAAGGAACGTTGAGTGAGCTGGAGTAAGATAAATACATACCCTCTCTTGATATAATTATAGCAATTAAAGAAAACTTCACTTCTCATATAGAGTGGTTAATCTTTGAAGATACGCCTGTATCAAAGAACACTATTTTTAATTTAGCCATTGAAGCTCAGGAATTAGAACTTATTTCTTTGTTTCGAGAACTTACTAAAGAAGATAGAGATGAAATTATTGATTTTATAAAACTGAAGATTGTTCGGTACTAATCTTTCGCGGGAGTTCCTTAATAATATGTCTTAGAATTACTCATTTTAATTTTGGTACATAAAAGTCACGAATTATCCGTATACCGATTATTCATGGCATTTATGCATAAAAAAATTAAAAATGTGAGAAATGGTTTGAAAGAGCTTTGAAAGAAGGCGGTTGGAACCTCAGCATTAGATCCCCAACTGATCTAAAATCAATTTACATAAGAAATGGATTTGAAGATTATGAAGAATGTAGATTGGTGGTAAAAGAATCATTGCAAGGTCTTAACATAGAGATCTATTTACAGAGTGTGCAACTAATGAAACTTGCAAAAGAAATATTGAAAGACTATCCCTAAAAGTAAAACTTCAGCTAACACATAGTTAATTAAATTGTAAAAGAAGGTGTGAGGCGCTACTTCTTTAAGTGAACTAATGGGTACTAAAATTTTCTATTTACTATATCTTTTCTTTAAAGGAGAGACAAAATGCTCCATTAAAAAGGTAATATTTTTACCGATTAGATTCAAATCTTCTTGTTCTAATACCTGCCCATTTAATTCAATTCGAAAACCAGAATTTAGAAATGATAAAAGATCAAAGGATTTTTTGATTTTCTCGTTATTAAGGTCCGAATGAATTGTATCATTGAGTCCACACAGTAGGGGAACGTCATTTGATTAGCAATACAAAGTGAATAATCGGTTGTAACATCAAAAACCTCTGCTAAAGATATTAAATGATTAATTTCAGGTCGTGCTACATTTCGCTCCCAATTAGAAACAACGTGTTTGGTTACCCCGATTTTATTAGCAAGTTCCTCTTGTGTCCATTTATGGAGTAGTCTTAAATTTCTACATGGCTGTCCCAAATAATTCATGAGTTCACCTCTATTGAGAATATCAAATAGGTTTTAACCCGACCCATCTGCTTACTAATTATACCTACTTATAGCCCATATTATAGCTTTTCATACCCTACTGTACTCTACGAGTAGCTATGAATAGGATACAAAGTAAAATATAGCTAAAAAATATCGCTTTGCTATTGTATAAAGCTGTGAGTTGTTATATTCTACATTTGTATTTTGAAGTAAACTAAAATATATCTTAGGAGTAGAAAAAGATAACTGAACTTTCCTCTGATTTAGTAGTTCTAAAAAGAAGGTGAATAATGAACAAAATTCGATCAAGTAAATCTATAGCATCTATTCAACGGAAAATCAAAGAAGGAAGAGGTCAAGGCCACTTTTCGGAATATAAACCTTGGTTGGAAAAGTGGTCGACTTCACCATTATCTGTCTGAACACTTTGAATTGGCACATCATTACCAAATGGAGTGGTCAGAGCAAGAGATTGATATTCGCGAACAATTTCCTTTATTACCCCTAGATAAAACCCTCTATATTGCACAAAAGTTAGGCATTAAACATCCAACTGACCCCAAGAATAAGCTTCCCATCATTATGACTACAGATATGTTGCTTACAGTAAAACAAGAAGAAAGTATAAAATTTATTGCACATTCCGCAAACCGTAGAGCGCCAATATATCCCCAAGAAGGATGCGGATCGGGCATACGAGATCATTCGAACGATATTGGACCGTCTGGAGTTAACGTTACACCCGACCTAAAACGCGAGTATCCAACGGATTTTCCAGCAGAGTATCCAGCTGACATCCAGTCACGTTTCCAGCCAGGCTTCCAGAAATTCGTCAGGTAATCATGTTAAGTTATCGCAAAGCGCAAGGATTCGGAGCACCGACAGAGAATGTCTACAGGGAAGATCTCCCAAATCGGCCGGCACCCCGCCTGAATGTCGACACGCGTCGAATTCCTCGATTGATGGCAAACCATTCCCAGCGTTTCTTCTCCATTCGCTCTTTTTAGGCAAAATATTAACACCATGTTGACCAAATTTAACTGAAGTTTTACTATACATTATTGGAAATTTTGATATAATTCTACCTAGGTCATCTTTCCAATTATGATAGAAAATAGAATTGGATGGTTTTTATACCTATCCAAGCTGTGTGCGAGAGACCAGTCCACTGGCTACCCAGCAAGCCGGCATGCGGAGACCGACAATTGTGGAAAATGACAGCCGAGAATATGTTGATCCATGACGTCAGAAGGTGGGGAGCTGTTATATTCTGAGGACGGAAGAGCATATATTGATTTTTTTGCACGTGCCGGGGCACTGAATTACGGTCATAACAACGATTATATCAAGGACCAGGTTCTCGATTACTTGACCTCCGACCGGATTATGCACGGTCTGGATATGTATACAATGGCCAAGCGCGAATTCTTCAAGAGCTTCTCGGAGCGGATCCTGGAGCCGAAGAAGCTGGATTACAAGCTTCAAGTCTGCGGTCCGACGGGGACGAACGCGGTGGAAGCGGCCCTTAAGCTCGCACGCAAGGCGAAGAAGAGAACCGGGATATTCGCATTCATGGGCGGCTTCCACGGCATGTCGATCGGCAGCCTGTCGGCGACAAGCTCCAAGTCTATGAGGGAAGGGGCGGGGCTTCCTCTGGGCGGAGTTACGTTCATGCCGCACCCGAGCGGGGCTTTCGCAGAAATGGATACGCTCGGCTATATCGAGAATATCCTGACTGATTCGCACTCTGGAATCGACAAGCCGGCCGCGAAGGCCGCTCTCGAGTTCCGGGACAGAGCCGCCCTGGAAGCCGAGGTGAAGCAGAAGGAAGAGTTTGTGCGCTCGTTCTTTGACAAAGAAATCAAGCCTCTGCATCCGTCCATCGCCATCCGCGGACTCGGCCTGATCTGGGGCATTGACGTCTCGGGCTTCACGGATGAAGCCGGGGCGAAGCGGATGACGGAGATCAGCTTCGAGAACGGGCTAATCATTGAAAGAGCCGGCAGAGGAGACCGCGTACTAAAGATCATGCCTCCGCTGACCGTCTCGATGGAGCATCTGGCCACCGGCTGCGACATTATCAAGTCCAGTATGCAGCAGGTGATCTCTCAGGAGACCCAGGATTTGCTGGTAACGACCTAAGCTTGGCCAAGCCGGTGGCCGCCCCGGCAAGAGGCACGGAAGTGCCTTCCGGGGGCCGTGCGGCCCTGATGTTAAGATAACGTTTTCACCCCATTGGAAGATTTTCTCTCCATACTGCCTGCGGTACCGTCAGACAGCATGGAATTCACCGCCAATCCAAGGGCTGTCCCGTTCATGCCATACGGAGCATTCTTTGAGCCTCATGCAGCACCATCGTCACATCTAATCGTCAGGAAAAGCTCACTACCCCGCAGCCGGATCTTTACTTATCCACACCAGGTGGGGGAATATACAAATCGTACATAGAGTGTATCAATATCCCTTAAACATAGGCTTCGACAAAGGCAGCTCCGGTGCCGAATCCGGAGGTACGGCCGACTTCCTGCTGGCCGGCCGGAATCCTACAGTAAGCCTTACATCGATGGGAGGAACATCCCTTGTTCACCCCCAAATCCAATTCCGAACCCAATGTTAAACCAAAGCCCGTCTTCGGGCAGCTCGTCCGCAGCAAGCATATTGAAGCAGAGGAGCCGGAAGCAGCCGCATCTCTTGCGTAGAACGATGCTCTTTGTTGTCTTTCACGCATGGGAGCCGAGCGGGACAGCTGCTAGGCAGAGGATTGCCGCATGCGATCAACCGGGCAAGCGAAGCGGTGACCTGGCGAAAGCCATTGACATTGTTGTCACATGTTTGAAAAGGCGGGGAGCGTTGCTGCGGCATATGCTCCGCCGGATTGCTTTTACCGATGAAGAGAGGGGAACGATCCAGATGGCTTTTGAAAAAGAAATGTTGTTTTGGAACGAAAAATTCGGTAGCGACGATTATACCTTGACGCGGCTGCCATACAGCAAAGCTCCAAGCTCCCTGGCGCCCATTATGACAACCGTCGGCGGGACGCTTTCGGAGGAAGTGGCGCAGCGAGTACTTCAAATGAGCAAGGGCGCTCCGCTGGCCACTTTTATGATTTTGCTCGCCGGTGTTCAGTCGCTCTTGCATAAATATACAGGCGCTTCTGACATTCTGGTCGGCATGCCGGTTGTACGGAAACCGACGGAGACGCGCCGATCCGTTAATCATACGATCATTTTGAAAAACTCGCTTTCGGCGGGTGCGACTTTTAGAACGCTTCTGAGCGAGCTGAGGACTTCCTTGCCGGAAGCGATTCAGCATCAACATATTCCGTTCTTGAAAATGACGGAGAAGCTGGACCTGCAATATGCAGGCGGGATACCCGTCGTCCATACGCTAGTATCCCTTAAGGAGCTGCATCTGGACGAAATCGGGCAAAACGTGGTCACGGATTGTTCCTTTGAATTCAGCTTAACCGGCGGGACGATACAGCTAGCACTGTCATATAACGAGCACTTATATGACTCCGAGTTCATGACTCGGGTCGTCGGCCATCTGAATCGCCTGCTGGCCGTGGGGCTTCACGAGTTGGAGCTGGACATCGTGCGGGCGGACATGCTGTCGGAGGACGAGAAATTTCAATTGCTGCAAAGCTTTAACGATACCGAGAAGGACTATCCCCGTGATCGGACGATTCATCAGCTCGTGGAGGAGCAAGCGAAGCGGGTGCCCGAAGCGACGGCGGTTGTCTTTGAGGGGCGGCGGCTTTCGTACGCGGAGCTGAACGAACGGGCGAACCGGCTGGCGCGGACGCTGCGATCGGTCGGCGTGCTGCCCAATCAGCTGGTAGGCTTGATGGCCAGGAGATCGCTGGAGACGGTCGTTGGCATTCTGGCGGTTCTGAAAGCTGGCGGTGCCTACGTGCCGATCGACCCGGAATACCCGGAAGAACGCATCCGCTACATTCTGGAGAACTCGAACGCGCAGCTGCTGCTGACTCAAAGGGAGTTGCTGGAGCAGGTGCCGTTCGAAGGGACCGTGGTGGCGCTGGATGACGAGCAGGCCTACAGCGACGATGGCTCGAACCTGGAGCCGGCCAGCGGTCCGAACGATCTGGCTTATGTCATCTATACATCAGGTACGACGGGCAAACCCAAAGGGGTCATGCTGGAGCATCGCGGGCTGGTCAGCCTGGAACTGACGTTTGCCCATACGCTTCACACGACCGAACAGGATCGAGTGCTGCAATTCGCCAGCCTATCGTTCGATGCGTCGTGTTGGGAGATGTTCAACGCTCTGTATTTCGGGGCGACCTTATATATACCGTCAACCGAGACGATTTTGGATGATCAGCTGTTCGAACGTTTCATGAACGAGCATGCAATTACGATCGCCACTTTGCCGCCAACTTATGCGGCTTATTTGAATTCAGACCGCCTGCCGAGTCTGAGCAGGCTCATCACGGCGGGCTCCGCCGTTTCAGCCGAATTCGTGCAGCAGTGGAAAGACAAGGTACAGTACTATAACGCGTACGGTCCGACGGAAGCCTCGATTGCCACATCCGTGTGGGCGGCGTCTACGCATGACACCGAACGCAGAGCGATACCGATCGGACGTCCGATCTGGAACCATCGCTTGTATATACTGGGCGCACAGAATCAGCTGGCGCCTATCGGAGTGGAGGGAGAATTATGCATCGCGGGCGTCGGCCTCGCCCGGGGATATTGGAACCGGCCGGATCTGACGGCGGAGAAATTCATCGAACACCCGTTTGAGCCCGGAGAGAGACTGTACCGGACGGGCGACTTGGCCCGCTGGCTCCCGGACGGAAATATTGAGTACTTGGGCCGGATTGACCATCAGGTGAAAATCCGTGGATTCCGGATCGAGATCGGCGAGATTGAAGAGCAGCTTCTGAAGATCGACTCCGTGCAGGAGACGATTGTAATCGCGCGGGAAGGCAAAAGCGGGCAAGAACTGTGCGCTTACCTGGTCGCGGGCCGCCCGCTTACGCTCGGCGAGCTGAGAAGCGCGCTGGCGCAAAAATTGCCGAATTACATGATTCCAGCGCATTTTGTTCAGCTTCCGTGGATGCCGCTCACGCCGAACGACAAAATCGACCGCAAGGCTTTGCCCGCTCCGGAAGGAAACGCGCTGACCGGCGGCGCGTACGTAGCTCCCCGCAATGAAGCCGAGCGGACGCTTGCCGATGTGTGGCAGGCGGTATTGAACGCCGATCGCGTTGGGGTAACGGATCATTTCTTCGAGCTGGGCGGAGACTCGATCAAGTCCATTCAAGTATCTTCGCGGCTTCATCAAGCCGGGTACAAGCTGGAAATCCGGGATTTGTTCAAATATCCGACTATCTCACAGCTCAGCCTGCATGTGAAACCGATCGGACGTACCATCGATCAAGGCGAAATAACGGGTGAAACGGCGCTGACGCCGATTCAGCTTTGGTTTTTCGAGAGCTCCTTTGCGGCCCCGCATCATTTCAACCAGTCGGTGATGCTGTACCGGAAGGAAAGCTTCGACGAAGAGACGGTACGTCAGGTGCTGCAAAAGCTGGCCGAGCATCATGACGCCTTGCGGATGGTGTTCCGCAAGACGGAACAAGGGTTTAGCGCGCGGAATCGCGCGATTCAGGAAGGCGGGCTGTTCACGCTGGACGTGTTCGACTTCAAGGATGCGGAGAATACCGCCCAGGCTGTGGAAGCGAAGGCAACGGACATTCAAGCGGGCATCGATCTGGAGAACGGGCCCCTCGTGAAGGCGGGACTGTTCCGGTGCGCGGACGGCGATCATTTGCTGCTCGCGGTTCATCATGCCGTGGTGGACGGCGTGTCTTGGCGCATTTTGATGGAGGATTTCGCTGTGGGTTACGAGCAGGCCGGCAAAAGCGAGGAAATTCGTTTCCCGGCGAAAACGGATGCGTACCGCACTTGGTCCGAGCAGTTGGCCGCTTACGCGCAAAGCCCGGAGATGGCGAAGGAACGGGCCTATTGGCAGGCCGTGGAACAAATTGCGGTTCCGGCCGTGCCGAAGGATCTGGAGGCGGACGTTACGACGCAGCAGGACAGCGAATCGCTGTTTGTCCGTTTGACTCCCGAAGAAACGGAGCTGCTGCTGAAGCGGGTTCACCGGGCCTACAACACCGAAATGAACGATATTTTGGTAACGGCACTCGGCATAGCTGTTCGCAAGTGGACGGGACACGAACGGGTGCGGATCAATCTCGAAGGACACGGACGCGAATCGATCGGAACGGATATCGACATCACGCGCACAGTCGGCTGGTTTACGACCAAGTTTCCGGTCGTCCTGGAGCCGGAAACCGACCGGGATTTGGCCTATCAGATTAAACAGGTCAAGGAAAGCTTGCGCCGCATTCCGAACAAGGGGCTTGGGTACGGCGTATGCCGCTATCTCTCCAAATCGGAGGATGGCTTTGTTTGGGGCGCAGAGCCGGAAATTAATTTTAACTACCTCGGCCAGTTCGACGATGATGTCAATCAGGACGAGATCGGCATATCTTCTTATTCCAGCGGCAGCCCGGCCAGCGACCGGCAGGCCCGCAGCTTTGTGCTGGATATCAACGGCATGGTGCTGGACGGCGCTTTATCGCTCGATCTCAGCTACAGCCGGAAGCAGTATCGCAAGGAAACGATGGAAGCCTTCGCTCAGCGGCTTGAGCAAAGTCTCCGAGAGCTCATTACCCACTGCGCAGGCAAAGAAAACACCGAATTGACGCCGAGCGACGTGCAATTTAAAGGCTTGACCATCGCGGAATTGGAGCAAATCGCCCAGCGCTCGGGCCATCTCGGGGAAATTGAAAATATTTACTCGCTTACGCCGATGCAGAAGGGCATGTGGTTCCACAGCGCGCTTGACCGGCAAACGGCCGCTTACTTCGAGCAGACTCGGTTTACGATGCGGGGAGCGCTCGACGTCCAGCTTTTCGAGAGGAGCTGGATGGAGCTTGCGAAACGTCATCTGGTGCTGCGGGCGAATTTTGTGAAAGGACCGGCGGGCGAGCCGCTGCAAATCATATACCGCGACAAGCCGGTCGGCTTTGAATATGAAGAGCTGCTTCATTTGCAGGCGGACGAGAAACAAGCGTATTTGGATAAAAAGGCCGAGGATGACAAGCTTCGCGGCTTCGACATGGAACATGACGCGCTCGTTCGGGTTACGATCCTGCGCACCGAAGAGCAAAGCTATCATGTGCTGTGGAGTTTCCAGCATATTTTGATGGACGGCTGGTGCCTGCCGCAGCTGACGCAGGAGCTGTTTGAGACGTACTCGGCCTTGGCATCCGGCAAGCAGCCAGCGGGAGATAAGGGATCGGATTATGGCGCTTATATCGAATGGTTGGAGAAACAGGACGATCAGGCGGCATCCGGCTATTGGACGGCATTCCTGGCAGGTTATGAGGGGCAAACCGTACTCCCGGGACAAAAGGAACCGGCGCCAAACGGCAGATTTACGGCTGATCACGTCACCGCCGAGCTGGGCAAGGACTTGAGCGAGCGGATGGACCGGGTGGCGAAACAGCGCCTGGTTACGGTCAATACGCTGCTGCAAGCCGCTTGGGGCGTAATGCTGCAAAAATATAACGGAACAAACGATGCCGTATTCGGCAGCGTCGTGGCCGGAAGACCGGCGGAAATCCCGGGCATCGAGTCCATGATCGGGCTGTTCATCAATACGGTGCCGGTTCGCGTCACGAGCGAAGCGGACACCGTGTTCGCCGACCTGATGGCGAAGCTCCAAGAGCGGGCGCTGGAGTCCGGGCGTTATGATTACTATCCGCTGTATGAAATTCAAGCCCGCAGCGTGCAAAAGCAGAACCTGATCAACCATATCATCGCTTTCGAGAACTATCCAGTGGACGAGCAGATGGAGCAGGCGGGCGACCAGCAGCACGGCGACCTTACCATCGCTGACGTTCAGATGGAGGAGCAGACGAACTATAACTTCAACGTGACCGTGGTGCCGGGAGTCGAGATCGAAATTCGATTCGACTTTAACGCCGAAGTGTTCGATAAAGACAGCATCGAGTTGCTCAAGGGGCATCTCGTCCATCTGCTGGAGCAGGTGACGGATAACCCGGAAATTACCGTGGGCGAGCTGGAACTTGTGACGGAGGCGGAAAAGGCCGACCTTCTCGGACGTTTTAACGACACCACCACGGAATTTCCGCGCGGGAAGACGCTCATTCAATTGTTCGAAGAGCAGGCGGAGCGCATCCCGGATGCAGCCGCCATCTCCTTGAATGAGCAAGAGCTGACCTACCGCGAGCTGAACGAACGCGTCAACCGCCTTGCCCGTACCTTGCGTAGCCACGGGATATCCAAAGGCCGTCTGGTCGCCATTATGGCTGAGCGTTCCATCGAAATGGTGGTGGGCATGCTGGCGGCACACAAAGCCGGAGCGGCTTACGTACCGATTGACCCGGAATATCCCGAGGAGCGTATCCGTTTCTTGATTGAGGATTCGGGAGCGCAGGTCATGCTGACGCAAAGCCGCTTGCGCGAGCGCCTGGCGGGTTCGGACTCCGTGATCTTACTGGATGACGAGTCCTTCTATCACGAGGACGGCACAAATCTAAATCCGGGCACCGAAGCGACGGATCTGGCCTGCGTCATCTATACTTCAGGCACGACGGGCAAGCCGAAAGGCAACCTTGTTTCGCACCGCAACATCGTGCGGATCGTGCGAAATACGAATTATATCGACATCACCGAACGGGATCATGTCCTCCAGCTTTCGAGCTATTCGTTCGACGGAGCGATTTTCGATATTTTCGGCGCTTTGACCAACGGGGCGCGGCTGGTGCTGGTTCCCCGCGAGACTTTGCTGGAAATCGTCCGGCTGGCGGATCTCATCCAGCGTGAGCGCATCTCGGTCATGCTGATTACGACGGCTTTCTTCAACGTCCTTGTAGATGTGAACGTCGATTGCCTGCGGGATGTCCGGGCGATTTTGTTCGGAGGAGAGCGAGTGTCGGTCGGACATGTACGTAAAGCGCTCGCCCATATCGGACCGGGCAGGCTCAACCACCTGTACGGCCCGTCGGAAAGCACGGTTTATACCACGTACCTTCCGGTCGACTTCGTCGATGAGTCGGCGGTTACCGTACCCATCGGACGGCCGATCAGTAATACGAAGGTGTATATCGTCGACAGCCGGAATAAGCTTCTGCCGATCGGCGTGGCCGGGGAGCTTTGCGTCGGCGGAGAAGGCTTGGTACGGGGCTACAATAACCGGCCGGAGCTGACGGCGGAGAAATTTGTGGACAATCCGTTTGTGCTGGGAGAGCGCATGTACCGGACGGGGGATTTGGCGAAATGGCTGCCGGACGGCACGATCGAATACGTGGGACGGACCGACGACCAAGTGAAAATCCGCGGCTTCCGCATTGAGTTGGGCGAAATCGAAGCTCAGCTTCAGAAAGTGGAGGGAATTCGGAAAGCGACGGTATTCGCGAGGGAAGACGCCTCCGGCGAGAAGCAGCTTTGCGCCTATTATGAAGCGGACCGCGAGCTTCCGGCGGCCGAGCTGAAGAGCGTGCTTTCCCAGGAACTGCCGGCCTATATGATTCCGGCGTACCTGATCCAGTTGGAGCGGCTCCCGCTGACGACGAACGGCAAGGTCGACCGCCGATCACTCCCGGCGCCGGAGGAGAGCTTGCAGCCGGGCGAAGAACGTACTCCGCCTCGGACTCCGCTGGAAGCCAGCTTGGCGGGAATTTGGAAAAGCGTGCTCGGACTGGAGCACATCGGGGTTCATGACAACTTCTTCGACCTGGGCGGCCATTCCCTGCGGGCGACTACACTGGTGAGCAAGGTGCATCAGGAGCTGAACGTCGAGCTGCCTCTGCGCGACGTATTCCGCTACTCGACGATCGAAGAGATGGCTCTCGCCATCTCCCGGATCGGAGAGCAGTCGTTCTCGTCGATTCCGCTGGCGGACGCAAGAGCATATTATCCGCTTTCCTCAGCTCAGAAGCGGCTGTTTATCCTGAATCAGCTGGAAGGGGCCGATCAGAGCTACAACATGCCGGGCGTGCTGCTGCTGGAAGGATCGATTGACCGGAGCCTGCTGGAGAAGGCTTTCCGCGGACTGATCGCACGGCACGAAACGCTGCGAACCGGCTTTGAGATCGTACAAGGCGAAGCTGTACAGCGCATTTACGAGAGCGTCGACTTTGCCGTCGAGTACCGTCATGTGAGCGAGGAAGAAGCGCCCGAAGTCGTGCAGGCCTTCATCCGGCCTTTCGACTTGGCGAAGCCTCCGCTGCTGCGGGCGGAGCTCGTAGAGCTGGCAGCCGAACGTTATTTGCTGATGTTCGACATGCACCATATCGTCTCCGACGGGGTTTCAATGGACGTGTTAGTCGAGGAACTCGTTCGTATGTACGGCGGCGAGTCATTAGAGCCTTTGCGCATTCAATACAAGGACTATGCGGTATGGCAGCAGTCGGACGAGCAAAAAGCGCAGTTGAAACGCGAGGAAGCTTACTGGCTGGACCGTTACCGGGGCGAGCTGCCGGTTCTGGAAATGCCGACGGACTATCCGCGTCCGGCCGTGCAGAGCTTTGAGGGACAAACGCTGACGTCCTTCGTGGACGAGGCAACGAACGAAGGCTTGAAGCAGCTGGCCGCTCAAAGAGGAACGACGCTGTATATGGTGCTGCTTGCGGCATATACCGTGCTTTTGCAAAAATACACAGGTCAGGACGATTTGATCGTCGGAACGTCGATTGCGGGCAGAACGCACGGAGACACGCAGCCTTTGATCGGAATGTTCGTCAATACGCTGGCGCTCCGCAATTATCCGGCTTCGGAGAAGACCTTTCTGTCGTATCTGGAGGAAGTGAAAGAAACGACCTTAGGCGCTTACGAGCATCAGAATTATCCGTTCGAAGAGCTCGTCGATAAAGTGCAGGTCAGCCGGGATTTGAGCCGCAACCCGCTGTTTGACACGATGTTCTCCCTGCAAAACTTGGAGGATAAAGAGTTTGAGCTGGAAGGGCTGAAATTGTCCCCGTACCCTAGCGAATACGGCACGGCCAAGTTCGACCTGAGTGTGGATGTAACGGAAGAAAACGGCGGCCTGGAGTGCAGCTTTGAATTTGCAACGGCTCTTTATAAAGAAAGCACGATCCGGCGGCTGTCGACTCATTTCGGACATTTGCTTGCGGCGATCGTAAGCTGTCCGGATGCGAAGATTGCCGAGCTGGGCATTTTGACACCGGCGGAAAAAGAACAAATTCTCGGCGCGTTCAACCCGGCACAGCCGGAAGCGGCTCCTGCGGCCGCGTTCCACCGGCTGTTCGAGGAACAGGCGGAGCGCACGCCGGAAGCGGAGGCCGTCGTGTACGAGAACGACCGGCTGACGTATGCGGAGCTGAACGAGCGGGCGAACCGCTTGGCGGCTACGCTGCGTGCAAGCGGCATCGGCCGGGAGACGATCGTCGGCATTCTCGCCGAGCGTTCGGTGGACTTGCTGGTGGCCGCGCTGGCCGTCTGGAAAGCGGGCGGGGCGTATGTGCCGCTCGACCCGGATTACCCGGCGGAGCGCGTGCGGTTCATGCTCGAAGACAGCGGAGCGAAGGTACTGCTGACGCAAACGGCGCTGCGAGAGCGTGCCGAAGCCTGGCTCGGCGAAGAGGAGCTGGCGCTGGCGGCGGTGCTGTACCTGGACGACGAAGCGTCGTACAGCGAGGAGCGGGCGAATGCGTCGGTTGTCTCCGGCATGGTCTCCGGCAAGCTGACGGATGCTGTGGACGACGGCGATGAGAGCCATCAGAATGTTGGCACCGACAGCTTCCATGAAGCCCGTCCGGAGGATCTGGCGTACGTGATCTACACGTCGGGAACGACGGGCAAGCCGAAGGGCGTGATGATCGAGCACCGCAGCCTGGTGAACACGGCGGCGGGCTACCGGCGGGAATACCGGTTGGATCAGTTCCCGGTGCGGCTGCTGCAGCTCGCCAGCTTCTCGTTCGACGTGTTCGTGGGAGATATCGCGCGGACGCTGTACAACGGAGGCACGATGGTGATTGTGCCGAAGGACGACCGGATCGATCCGTCTCGTCTGCACTACTGGATTGAACGGGAGCGGGTCACCATCTTCGAATCGACGCCGGCGCTGATCGTGCCGTTCCTGGAGTACGTGCACGAGCAGCAACTGGACATGAGCCGGTTGGAGCTGTTGATCACGAGCTCGGACAGCTGCAGCGTGGCGGATTACCGGACCTTGCAGGAACGCTTCGGCTCGTTGTTCCGGATCATCAACGCATACGGCGTGACGGAAGCGGCGATCGACTCAAGCTTCTACGACGAGGAGCTGGCGAAGCTGCCGCAGACAGGCAATGTGCCGATCGGCAAAGCGTGGCTGAATGCGAAATTCTACATCGTGGATGCGCATCTGAACCCGGTGCCGGTCGGGGTGCTGGGCGAGCTGGTCATCGGCGGAGTCGGAGTGGCGCGCGGGTACTTGAACCGTCCGGAGCTGACGGAAGAGAAGTTCGTAGACAGCCCGTTCGCCGTGGGCGAGCGGCTGTACCGCACGGGAGACTTGGCGCGGTGGATGGAAGACGGCAACGTGGACTTCATCGGCCGGATCGACAACCAGGCGAAAATCCGGGGGTACCGGATCGAGACGGGCGAGATCGAGTCGCAGCTGCTGCGGGTGGAAGGCGTGCGCGAAGCGGTGGTGCTGGTTCGAAGTGACGCGAACGGGCAGAAGGCGCTATGCGCGTATTACACGCCGGATACCGGAGCGGAGCTGGCGATGAACGATTTGCGCAGCGCGCTGGCGCAGGAGCTGCCGGGCTATATGATCCCGTCGTACTTCGTGGAGCTGGAGCGTCTGCCTCTGACGCCGAACGGAAAGATTGACCGGAAGGCGCTGCCGGCGCCGGAAGGGGAAGCGGGAAGCGGAACGGAGTACGTCGCACCGCGCAATGAGCTGGAAACGAAGCTGGCGGCGATTTGGCAGGAGGTGCTGGGGCTTGCGAAGGAGATTGGCGTTCACGACAACTTCTTCGACATCGGCGGTCACTCCCTGCGGGCGACGACGCTGGTCAGCAAGATTCATAAAGGGTTGAACGTGGATCTGCCGCTGCGCGACGTGTTCCGCCATTCCACGATCGAGAGCATGGCGGCCGCCATTTCCCGGCTGGATGAGCAGACATTCGTTGCCATTCCGATGGCGGATGACCGAGAGGTGTACCCGCAATCTTTTGCTCAAAAACGTCTCTTTATCCTGAATCAACTGGAAGGCGCGGAGCTTAGCTACAACATGCCGGAAGCGATGCTGCTGGAGGGTGCTTTGGACCGAGCAAGGTTCGAAGAAGTGTTCCGTAAGCTCGTGGCGCGGCATGAAACGCTGCGCACCGGGTTCGAAATGGTGGATGGCGAAGCATCGCAGCGGATTTACCAGGACGTGAATTTTGCCGTGGAGTTCTATCGAGCGGATGAGCAAGAGGCCGAAGAGACGGTTCGCCGTTTCGTCCGTCCGTTTGACTTGGCGAAGCCTCCGCTGCTGAGGGTAGGCCTTGTCGAGCTAGCTCCGAAACGCCATATTCTAATGTACGACATGCATCATATTATTTCCGACGGCGTCTCGATGGAAATCTTTGTTGAAGAATTCGTCCGCTTGTACGGCGGCGAGCAATTGGAGCCTCTGCGTATTCAGTACAAAGACTACACCGTTTGGCAGCATTCGCAGGAGCAGAAGGAACGGCTTCAGCGGCAGGAGGCGTACTGGCTGGACATGTTCCAAGGCGAGCTTCCGGTGCTGGAAATGCCGACCGACTATCCGCGTCCGGCCGTGCAGAGCTACGAAGGCCAAACGCTGGAGTTTTTCTTCGACGCTTCGAAAACCGACGGCCTGAAGCAGCTGGCCTCGGAAACGGGCACGACGCTGTTTATGGTGCTGCTTGCGGCGTATAACGTCCTTCTGCATAAATATTCAGGTCAGGAAGACGTGATCGTCGGTACGCCGATTGCCGGAAGGAATCATGGAGATGTGCAGCCGTTGATCGGGATTTTCTTAAACACGCTGGCTATCCGCAGTTATCCGGCTTCGGAGAAGACATTCCTGTCATACCTGAACGAAGTCAAAGAAACGACCCTCCACGCCTTCGAGCATCAAAACTATCCGTTCGAAGAATTGGTGGACAAGGTGCAAGTCACCCGTGATTTAAGCCGCAATCCGCTCTTCGACACGCTATTTACGATGCAGAATACGGAGAACGAGGAATTTGAGCTGGAAGGGCTTCGCCTGATTCCTTATCCGAGCGCACTGGATACCGCGAAGTTTGATATCAGCTTGGATGTGGGCGAGGAGAACGGCGGCTTGGATTACAGCTTCGAATATGCGACGGCTCTCTACAAAAGGGAGACGATCGAACGGCTGGCAAAACATTACGAGCAGCTGCTCGTAACGATCGTAAGCCATCCGGATGCGAAGATCGCCGAGCTGAACTTGCTGACGGCAGAGGAAAAAGAACAAATTCTCGGCGCGTTCAACCCGGCGCAGCCGGAAGCGGCTCCTGCGGCCGCGTTCCACCGGTTGTTCGAGGAACAGGCGGAGCGCACGCCGGAAGCGGCGGCCGTCGTGTACGAGAACGACCGACTGACGTATGCGGAGCTGAACGAGCGGGCGAACCGCTTGGCGGCTACGCTGCGCGCAAGCGGCATCGGCCGGGAGACGATCGTCGGCATTCTCGCCGAGCGTTCGGTGGACTTGCTGGTGGCCGTGCTGGCCGTCTGGAAAGCGGGCGGGGCGTATGTGCCGCTCGACCCGGATTACCCGGCGGAGCGCGTGCGGTTCATGCTCGAAGACAGCGGAGCGAAGGTGCTGCTGACGCAAACGCCGCTGCGAGAGCGTGCCGAAGCCTGGCTCGGCGATGAGGAGCTGGCGCTGGCGGCGGTGCTGTACCTCGACGAGGAAGCGTCGTACAGCGAGGAGCGGGCGAATGCGTCGGTTGTCTCCGGCATGGTCTCCGGCAAGCTGACGGATGCTGTGGACGACGGCGATGAGAGCCATCAGAATGTTGGCACCGACAGCTTCCATGAAGCCCGTCCGGAGGACCTGGCGTACGTGATCTACACGTCGGGAACGACGGGCAAGCCGAAGGGCGTGATGATCGAGCATCGCAGCCTGGTGAACACGGCGGCGGGCTACCGGCGGGAATACCGGTTGGATGAGTTCCCGGTGCGGCTGCTGCAGCTCGCAAGCTTCTCGTTTGACGTGTTCGTGGGAGATATCGCGCGGACGCTGTACAACGGAGGCACGATGGTGATTGTGCCGAAGGACGACCGGATCGATCCGTCTCGTCTGCACCACTGGATTGAGCGGGAGCGGGTCACCATCTTCGAATCGACGCCAGCGCTGATCGTGCCGTTCCTAGAGTACGTGCACGAGCAGCAACTGGATATGAGCCGGGTGGAGCTGTTGATCACGAGCTCGGACAGCTGCAGCGTGGCGGATTACCGGACCTTGCAGGAACGCTTCGGCTCGTTGTTCCGGATCATCAACGCATACGGTGTGACGGAAGCGGCGATCGACTCCAGCTTCTACGACGAGGAGCTGACGAAGCTGCCGCAGACAGGCAATGTGCCGATCGGCAAAGCGTGGCTGAATGCGAAATTCTACATCGTGGACGCGCATCTGAACCCGGTGCCGGTCGGGGTGCTGGGCGAGCTGGTCATCGGCGGAGTCGGAGTGGCGCGCGGGTACTTGAACCGTCCGGAGCTGACGGAAGAGAAGTTCGTAGACAGCCCGTTCGCCGCGGGCGAGCGGCTGTACCGCACAGGAGACTTGGCGCGGTGGATGGAAGACGGCAACGTGGACTTCATCGGCCGGATCGACAACCAGGCGAAAATCCGGGGCTACCGAATCGAGACGGGCGAGATCGAGTCGCAGCTGCTGCGGGTGGAAGGCGTGCGCGAAGCGGTGGTGCTGGTTCGAAGTGACGCGAACGGGCAGAAGGCGCTATGCGCGTATTACACGCCGGATACCGGAGCGGAGCTGGTGGTGAACGATTTGCGCAGCGCGCTAGCGCAGGAGCTGCCGGGCTACATGATCCCGTCGTACTTCGTAGAGATGGAGCGCCTGCCTCTGACGCCGAACGGAAAGATTGACCGGAAGGCGCTGCCGGCGCCGGAAGGGGAAGCGGGAAGCGGAACGGAGTACGTCGCACCGCGCAATGAGCTGGAAACGAAGTTGGCGGCGATTTGGCAGGAGGTGCTGGGGCTTGCGAAGGAGATTGGCGTTCACGACAACTTCTTCGACATCGGCGGCCACTCCCTGCGAGCGACGACGCTGGCGGGCAAGGTATTTAAGGAATTAAACGTCAACCTGCCGCTGCGCGACGTATTCCGTCACTCGACGATTGCGGCGATGGCCGAGGCAATCGCCCGGATGGAACGGCGGGAGCATGAGGCCATTCCTCAAGCGGAGGAGAGAGAGTACTACCCTCTGTCCTCCGCGCAGAAACGGCTGTTCATTCAGCACACGCTGGATGGAGCGGATCAGCTTTACAACATGCCGGAGCTGGTGCAGGTGGAAGGCGAGTTTGATTTAGACCGGTTGGAAGCCGCCTTGCGGAAATTGATAACACGGCATGAATCGCTGCGCACCGGTTTTGAAATCGTGAAGGCCGAAGCGGTTCAGCGGATTTACCCGCAGGTCGATTTTGCTATCGAGCATCATCAAGCGGATAAAGAGGATGCGGCTCAAATCGAGCAGATCGTCCGCAGCTTCGTTCGTCCGTTTGATCTCGGCAAGCCGCCGCTGCTGCGCGCCGGGGTCATCGAGCTGGAGCCGAACCTGCATATTCTCCTTTTCGACATGCACCATATGGTGTCCGACGGCGTATCGATGGCGATTGTGATTGATGAGTTCTCGAGTTTCTACGCCGGGGAAGAACTGCCGCCACTGCGCATTCAATACAAGGATTATGCCGTTTGGCAGCAGTCGAAGGCCCACCGAGAGCGGATCGGGCGGCAGGAAGCGTACTGGCTGCAAACCTTCGAAGGCGAGCTGCCGACGGCGGACCTGCCGATGGACTACGAACGGTCTGCGGCTCGTAGCTACGAAGGCGCGCATCTGGAGTTCGACGTCGAAGCTTCTCTCTCTGCGCGGCTGCGCGAATTGGCGGCCGAGCGTGAAAGCACGCTGTTCATGGTGCTGCTTGCGGCTTATACCGTGCTGCTGTCCAAGTACAGCGGGCAGGAGGACTTGGTCGTGGGCACCCCGGTGGCGGGAAGAACGAACGCCGATTTGGAACCGGTCATCGGGATGTTTGTCAATACGCTGGCGATCCGCAATCGTCCGTCGGGCGACAAAACGTTCTTGTCCTACCTGGAAGAAGTGAAGGAAACGGCTTTGGGTGCTTTCGAGAACCAGGATTATCCATTCGAGGAGCTCGTGGAGCGTTTGAATGTGAAGCGGGAGCCGGGCCGCTTCCCGCTGTTCGATGCCGTTTTCGACTTGCAAAATATCGAAGAACGAGACGCCGAGCTGGAAGGGGTCAGCCTGAAGACTTACGAGCTTGACCATTTGGAAGAAGCGAAGTTCGATCTGACGCTGTTTATGTATGAAAACAACGGGGCGCTGAGCGGGGGCTTCTTCTACGCCACCAAGCTGTTCAAAGAAGCGATGATCCGCACCTTGACCGAGGATTACCTGCGGGTACTGTCTCAAATTGCGGAAAATCCACAACTCGAGCTAAGCCGGATTGAATGTCATAAACCGGCGGCAGGCGCAAAGAGTGCCGTCGATACGATCGAATTCGCGTTCTAATCCTATAAGCGCGCCTCCGCCGTCAAGCGAAAGCGGCGCGCATCCCAAGGAAGACGGCGAACAACGTCCAAGCCCGTAAACGCGCAGGCCGAAAGCAAGCTTTTTCGGACCTGCGCCGGGGCATGCGGTCACTTCATTTTTAGGGGAGGTACAAATGAAATCTTTGTTTGAAAAGGAAGAACGGTACTGGAGCGGCAAGTTTGACGCCGAAGACAGCCTGAGCTTCCTTCCCTACAGTCAATCCTCCAAATTATCCGCCGACGGGGAAGCTGCGGCCGAGCCGGGCTTGCTTCACCGTACTCTGCCGAGCGAACTCTCGGAGAGAATCATTTGCCTCGCCAACGGTTCGGATTTGGCTTTGTACATGATTGTTTTGGCAGGAGTAAAAAGCCTGCTGTTCAAATATACCGGGCGGGACCAAGTGCTGGTCGGCATGCCTTCTTATAGCGCAGACCCCGACGGGACTCCGCCGCCGCATGACATCTTGGTGATCAAGACGTCCGTAAGCCGCCAGACTACGCTGAAAACGCTGCTCGGGGGCATCAAAGCCTCCATCGGCGAGGCGCTGGAGCATCAGCACCTGCCTTTTCGGAAAATGGTGGAGCCGCTCCATCTGGACTATACGGGGGACGGCCTCCCGGTCGTCAACACCGTCGTATCCTTCGCCCCGATTCATCCGGAACCGCTGGGTAACCGGGTGGCGGCCGATACGTTTTTTCGCTTCGACCGCCAAAACCACTCCATCGAGCTGGAAATAAGCTTTGACGGGCAGCGGTACGAGCGGGCATTTGTGGAACAGGCGGCCGACCATCTTGTTAGGCTGCTGTCCGTGCTTTTATTTCAGCCGGATCTGGAGCTCGGACAAGCCGATGTGCTGTCCCCAGACGAGAGGGAGACGCTGCTGAAGCGATTTAATGACACCGAAACCGGGTTCGAGCGGGGGAAAACGATTTACGGCTTGTTCGAAGAACAGGCGGAGCTTTACCCGGACAACGTGGCCGCCGTCATGAACGAGCGGCAGCTGACCTACCGCGAGCTGAACGAGCGATCCAACCGCCTTGCGCGGAAGTTGCGGCAGACGGGAGTAGAAGCGGACCAGCTGGTAGCGATTCTGGCCGAACGCTCGCTCGATATGGTTGTCGGCATTCTGGCGATTCTCAAAGCGGGCGGAGCATACGTGCCTGTCGATCCCGACTACCCGGAGGAGCGCATCCGCTTCATGATCGAGGATTCGGGCGCGCCGTTATTGCTGATTCAAAAGCATCTGCACGAGAAGACCGACTTCGCAGGAACGCGCCTCGAATTGGACGATTTCGTTTGGGGCGACAGAGGGGCGGACTCCGCCGATGCGCTGGACGCTTCGAACCTGGAGCCGATTTCCGGGCCGGTCAACCTGGCTTATGTCATCTACACGTCGGGAACGACCGGCAGACCGAAAGGAACGCTGATCGAGCATAAGAACGTCGTGCGCCTCCTGTTCAACGACAAGAACCTGTTCGACTTTGGGCCGTCCGACACGTGGACGCTGTTCCACTCGTTCTGCTTCGATTTCTCCGTCTGGGAAATGTACGGAGCGTTGCTGTACGGAGGCAAGCTGGTCATCGTACCGCCGCTCACGGCGAAAAATCCGGCCGATTTCCTGGCGCTGCTGGGCCGCGAACAGGTCACGATTTTGAACCAGACGCCAACGTACTTCTACCAGCTGCTGCGTAAGGTCTTGGCGGACCATCCGTACGATCTGCGGATTCGCAACGTCATCTTCGGGGGCGAAGCGCTGAGTCCGCTGCTGCTCAAGGGCTTCAAGACGAAGTACCCGGAGACGAAGCTGATCAATATGTACGGCATTACGGAGACGACGGTTCACGTTACGTATAAGGAAATCACGTGGGTCGAAATGGAGGCGGCGAAGAGCAATATCGGCAAGCCGATCCCGACGCTGAGCGTGTACGTCCTTGATGAAAACCGCCGCCCTGTGCCGATCGGCGTAGCGGGCGAAATGTATGTGGCCGGGGAAGGCCTTGCGAGAGGATACCTGAACCGTCCGGATCTGACGGCGGAGAAGTTCGTCGATTCCCCGTTTGCGGAGGGGGAGAAACTGTACCGCTCGGGCGACTTGGCGGCTTGGCTGCCGGACGGCAACATCGAATACCTGGGCCGGATCGATCATCAGGTGAAAATCCGTGGGTACCGGATCGAGCTGGACGAAATCGAGACGCAGCTGCTGAAGATCGCCGCCGTGCAAGAAGCTAAGGTGCTCGACCGCGACGACGCGAACGGCCATAAGCAGCTTGTCGCTTATTACGTGGCGGAAACGAGGCTGGCGGTGCATGAACTCAAGGAGGAGCTCGCCAAGCAGCTTCCGGGGTATATGATTCCTTCGCACCTCGTGCAGCTTTCGCGGATGCCGCTGACCCCGAACGGGAAAATCGACCGCAAAGCGCTGCCCGCGCCGGAGGAAGCCGCGGCCGGAGGAGCGGAATATGTCGCGCCGAGAACGCTGCTCGAAATGAAGATCGCCCGCGTCTGGCAGGATACGCTTGGCGTTCCGCAGGTCGGCGTAAAGGATAACTTTTTTGAGTTGGGTGGCAATTCGTTAAGTCTGATGAGGCTCGTTCAAGCCGTTTACGATGAAACGGGCCTCGAGATACCGCTGAACCGCCAATTCCACAATTTAACAGTTGAAGCCATGGCTTTGGGAGAGGGGGATCTGGGCCTGGATAAAGGGGGAGACTCCTTCATTAAGCTGAATAAAGCAGGAGATTTGAACGTGTTCTGCTTCCCTCCGGGCAGCGGCTTCGGCATCGGTTACCGAGAGCTCGCAAGCAGGCTCGACGGCTGGTTCGTGCTCTACGGCATTGATTTTATTGACGATGCCGTCGATTACGAGGCCATGCTGAACCGTTATGTGGACGAGATCGTCCGCATCCAGCCGGAAGGACCTTACGTGCTGCTCGGCTACTGCTTCGGAGGCAACCTGACGTTCGAGGTAGCCAAAACGATGGAGAAAAGAGGGTATTCCGTAACGGACGTGCTCATGGTGGACTCGTGGATTAAGGACACGCTGACGCCTTCCGAAACGTCGGAGAAAGAGCTTGAAGAAACGCTTGCCGATTTCGACGAAGAAGAGAAGGAATTAATGAGCAACCCGCTCGTGCGGGAGCGGGTTCATCGGAAGGTCAAAGCGACCTTGGCGTACGAAGCGCAGCTTATTAATTCCGGCACGATCCCGGCCCGGATTTACGAAATGATTGCGAAGGACAGCGAAGCGTTCCGCCTGGAGCACCAATTGCCTTCCTGGCGGGGGGCAACGACGCAAGCTTACGCCGATTATCGGCTGGAGGGCGCGCACGAGGAATTGCTGGAACTCGCGCGCGTGGAAGAAACGGCCGTCGTCATCCGGGACATCTTAGAGCAAGTCAAGCGGCAGATCGAAGCGGAGGCCGGGGTACTGCATGGAAGCTGACCGCCAGCCGTCTGTTCTAGAACAAGGCACAGCGGCGCCTTCCAAGCGCCAAACCGCTTACGCCGCCTGGAAAGCGTTCCGCTGGCTGATGTCCTATGTAAGCCGTCACAAAGGCTGGATGATCGTCGGTATCTTGTCCGCGATTGCCGCCGCCGTTATTGAGATATGGATGGGAAGTTTGATCGAGCAGCTGACCACCCAGGCTGAGAAGGGGGCAGGGCCAATCGTTCTGCAAATCGTGTACACGGTCTTTGTGGTCATCTTGATCGGTGTGCCGGCGAAGTTTTTCATGAGCTTCGGCGTGGAGCGAAGCAGCGCCTCTGCGGTGCAGGATATCCGCAACCATGTCATGCGTCATGTCGGCAAACTCCCAGTCTCCTACTTGGAAAAGCAGCACTCCGGCGACGTATTGTCGCGGATCAACAACGACCTGCAGCTGATCCAGCAGTTTATGATTCGGGACCTCGCCCAGTGGTTTTATCATCCGCTGGTGTTCATCGGCTGTTTCGCTTATTTGATCTACCTCCAATGGGAGCTGATGCTGTACAGCCTGCTGTTATTTCCCGTAGCGCTGCTGGTTTCCCAATGGATCGGCAAGCAGTTGGAGCGGTTGACGGAGGAAGCCCAGGCGAACATGGGCCGAATGAACGTCAACCTCCAGGATACGCTTGGGGGTATGCCTATTGTAAAAAGCTACCTGCTATCCGGCATGTTATCTCGCTCCTACCAAGTGCTGCTGCAATTGACGGCTCAAAAAAAGCTGGCCGTGAAAAAGCGGGAAGCCTGGGTCAACCCGCTGCTTTCCACGCTGATGATCAGCCCGATCATTTTCGCCGTCAGTTACGGAAGCTATTTGATCTACAATGGGCAGCTAGGCGCGGGAGAGCTGATCGCCTTCCTGTATTTGCTGAATCTGTGTCTGGAGCCGCTGGAGCATATTCCCGAGCTCATCACGCGGACGTTCGAAATGGCCGGTGCCCTGAGAAGGGTCTCCGAAATCGTCGAGCAGCCGACCGAAACGGAAAATGGCCGTTCGCTTCCGAAAGCGAGCGCCGCCCCCATCGAGTTTCAGAACGTAACCTTCGGATATGAGGAGAGCTCCCCGATCCTGCGGAATGTTAGCTTCTCGGTGCCGGAAGGGAAGACGATCGCGCTTGTCGGAGCGAGCGGCGGAGGGAAGAGCACGGTGTTTAAGCTTGTATGCGGCTTTTATCCGCTTCCAGAGGACCAGGGCGAGATCCGCGTGTTCGGCAGCCTGATCCACGGCGTCGATCCGGAGCAGCTTCGGTCGCATTTTTCCGTGGTAACCCAGGATTCATATTTGTTTAGCGGCACGATCGCTGAAAATATCGGCTACGGGCGGGAAGTAGCGTCGATGGACGAGATTATCGAAGCCGCTAAAGCCGCTCAGGCGCATTCCTTCATTATGCAGCTTCCCGACGGCTACCAGACGTATGTCGGAGAGCGCGGAGGCCTTTTGTCCGGCGGGCAGCGCCAGCGCATTGCAATGGCCCGGGCTTTTCTTAAGGATGCTCCCGTTCTGCTGCTGGACGAGCCAACGTCGGCTCTTGATCCGGAGTCGGAAAGCGCGGTTCAGGAAGCGCTGGGCGCATTGATGAAGCAGAGAACGACGATGATTATTGCCCACCGGCTTTCTACAGTACAAAACGCCGACGAAATTTGGGTCATGGAACAGGGGAGTATTGTTGAAAAGGGCACTCATGAACAATTGCTGAAGATGAAGGGACTGTACGCCCAGTCGTACTATCAGGAATTTACCGAGTCTGCCGAACGCAGGGAGGTGGCGTACACATGAAAAAGGGCGGATGGCTCTCGCAAGTGAAAGAACTCGGCTACTTGCTGATGTTTATGAACCGCAAGCGCAAAACCCAGTACGCCATTGGCCTGGCCGTGACGGCGCTCACCCAGACATTGTTCTTGATCGCCTTCAGCTTGGTCGTACATAACTTGGTTGATTTCGCCGTGTCTCGAGATACGTCCCTGATGGTGGAAGCCTTTATTATTTTGGGCGCGGCCTTGTTCCTGGAAAATGTGATTTCTCCCTGGTTCATTTACTTATACCAGCGCAGTGTCGAGCTGACTGTGCTGAATATCCGCGAACGTCTTTATGACAAGCTGTGCCGGGTGCGGACGAGATTCCTGGAGCAGACGCACCATGGGGATTTGCTGTCGCGGGTGAACAACGACGTAACGACCGTTGAGTTTACATTCTCGCAGGTTTACTTCGTTTTGCTGCTTCAAGTTGTCTTTTGCATCGGCTCCATTGTCTCCATGGTGTTGATCGATTGGCGGTTTGCCGGCGTATCCTTCGTCATTCTGCTGCTGTCCTCCGTGGTCAGCCTGAAATTTGCGCGGGATATTCGCGCCTTGTCCGAACAAGGCTTGCAAACGCTCGGTAAAATGACCGAAAAATTCAAAGATTTTATGGGCGGCATTCAAATTGTGAAGCTGTTCCGCATCCGCACGATTTACGGCCAGTACAAGGCGTTGAACGAACAAATGACGCAGACGCTTCGGCAAACCGCGCAGAAGAACGGCATGCAGGCTGCGGTGAATCATTTTATCAGCTACGTCACGTTCTGCGGTATCATCGTCATCGGCAGTCTTCTTTATGCCTACGGACTGATGGGAATGGGAAGCGTCGCTGCCCTGGCGGTTCTGCAAGTGAATCTGACGCACGCCTTGTTGAACTTGGGGATGGTTCTGTCGATGACCCAAAATTCGATCGCGGGCGCTCACCGGATTCAAGAGGTACTAAGAGAGGAAGAGGAACCGGAGCGTTTGGGATCTCCTCACAGCGAGCTCGTGTCGGAGGCTGCGGTGGAGTTTCGCGATGTGGAATTTTCCTATCAGGCGGATAAAAAGGTGCTTGTCGACATCTCCATGCAGGTGTTTCCCGGCCAGGTCGCCGCTATCGTGGGGGCCAGCGGCAGCGGCAAAAGTACGCTGATCAAGCTGCTGCTCGGCTTTTATCCTGTGGACAGCGGAGAAATCCTGCTCCAAGGCAAACCGTTCGGCCATTACACGCTGGACGAAATCCGCAGGCAGATTGCATACGTTCCACAGGAGCCGTTCTTGTTTACCGGCACGATTGAGGAAAACATCCGCTACGGCAACCCGGATGCAACGGATGAAGAAGTGATCGAAGCGGCCAAAGCGGCGTACGCTCACCATTTCATTCAGGAACTTCCTGAACAGTATAAAACGCCGGTGGGAGAGAGAGGAGCGTCGTTGTCGGGCGGACAAAGGCAGCGAATTGCGATTGCCCGGGCGATTCTCAAAAACGCCCCGATTCTGCTGCTGGACGAAGCGACTTCCGCGCTGGATAACGAATCCCAGCATTGGGTACAGCAGGCCCTGAACGTATTGATGAAGGGGCGCACCACCATTCTGATCGCCCACCGTCTCAGCACCGTGGAACATGCGGATTTGATTACCGTCATGAACCAAGGGACGGTCGTCGAGCGGGGCCGCCATCAGGACCTGCTGGCGCTCGGGGGTTATTACGCCCGGCTGTACGGCTAGACCCGCTTTACGGCGGGCGGCTTCCTGCTTGCGAATGCGACAGAGTCTTTTAGTAATCCAAGGTATTACTTTATAACCGGTAGTTACCAGAAAACGCAGACACGAAAAAGGGGACAGAGTCCGAAGGAGCCGTTCCGGGAATGGCCGCGCGGTTCTTCTAAGAGTGACTAAGTGACATCTAGGTACAAAGCCTATCTATAAAGAATCTCTAAACCGGGAGTGTGTCGATGTGAGAGAGAATACCAACGAGCAATATGGATTAACGCAAGCCCAGCGCCGAATATGGTTCATGGAAATTATGAATCCGGGAACGTCCATCACGATGCTTTCCGCGACCTACCAGATTACGGGCGAGATCAACACACAGCTTCTGGAGCAAGCGGCGGCAGAGATCGTCAAAACCTATGACGTTTTCCGAATCCGAATTAGCGGGGATTTGCAAAATCCAACGCAGTGGTTCGAAGAGCCGGAGAATGTCCAAGCTAGGATAAGCCGCCTCGAAATAGGCACAACCGAACAATTCTATGCTTGGGTGAAAGAAGTAAGCGAAAAACCGGCCAGCGTGTTCGACGAACACCTCTACCAATTTACGATTATCCATTTTGCGAACGGCCAAGTATGGCTCAATTTGACGGTAAACCATATTATCGCCGACGGCTTGTCCGTCAATGCTTTGCTGCATGCGGTGATGGAAAAATACCTGGAACTGCGCAAAGGCATCTCCAGCAGTTACCAGGCCCCTTCCTATCTGGATTATATTTCCGCGGAGTGTGAATATGAGCAATCGCAGCGTTATCAAAAAGGCAAGGAATACTGGCTGACGAAGTACAACACTTTGCCTGAAACGACCGGCATTAAATCGTATCCGCCATTCTCGATCGGCAGCGAATCCAATAAACTGGCCATCACTTTGGACGGTTCCCGGTATGAACGCATTCTGGCCTTCAGCGAACAATATCAGGTCAGCTTATATACGTTATTTCTGTCCGCCATGTACGCCTTATTGTACAAGCTGACCGACAGCACCGATGTTCCGGTCGGCACGGTTTTCGCCAATCGCACCAGCAAGAAGGAAAAAGAAACGATCGGCATGTTCGTCAGCACCGTGGCTACGCGGATTCGTCTGAATCCAGACGGGCACGTGCTTTCCTTGATCCAAACGGTTTCCAAGGAAAATACGGCGGATCTGCGGTATCAGAAATACCCTTATAACCAATTGATCCAGGATTTACGCGAACAACACGGCCGCAACGATCTTTCGGGGCTGTTCCGCACGTCTCTGGAATATCTGCCTTTGAAAATCGTGGAGTACGAAGAAATCAAGGTACGCCTGGAGTCTCACTTCGCTAGGCACGAGATGGACGATTTGCTGCTGCGCTTCGACCATATGCTGAATGAAGGCCATGTAATTCTCCATGCTTCCTATCGTACCGGCCTGTTCGAGACGGCCGAGATTGATCGGATTATGGAACAGTATGTAACCGTTCTGGACCAGTTTCTTCAGACTCCCGAACTGCCGGTACGCGAGATTTCTCTGCTGAGCGATGAGGAGAGACACCGCATTCTCAACGTTTTTAACCCGCCGGTGGCAGGGCTGAGCGAGGGAGAAACATTTCATCGGTATGTTGAAAAGTTTGCCCGGGAAAATCCGGATCATCCGGCAGTCGTCTACATGGACAAACAGCTGACCTACGGCGAATTGAACGAACGCGCCGAGCGGCTGGCTTCTCTCCTTCGCGAACAGGGCGTGGGAAGGGAGACGATTACGGGAATCTGGGCGGAGCGTTCAGTGGAACTGCTGGTCGGGGTGCTCGCCGTTTGGAAAGCCGGCGGAGCCTATGTACCGCTGGACCCCGATTATCCGGCGGAGCGGATTGAGTACATGCTCAGCGATAGCGATGCATCGGTGCTGCTTACGCAGCGTCATCTGTTGGAGCGGGCCAGAGGTTGGTTGGCCGATGACCGGCTGAAGCTTCAAGCTGTCTATGCCATGGACGATGAACAGATTTATAACGGGGATGCCTTAACCGTGGAATTTGAATCTGCCGACAGCGCCCCGCAAGACTTGGCTTATGTGATTTACACCTCAGGTACGACGGGACGCCCGAAAGGCGTCATGATCGAGCACGGTAGTCTCGTGAATACGGCAGATGCGTACCGTCGCGAGTACCGGTTGGATCAGTTTCCGGTGCGGCTGCTCCAGCTGGCCAGCTTCTCGTTTGACGTGTTCGTCGGAGACATCGCGCGAACGCTGTATAACGGAGGCACGATGGTGATTGTGCCGAAGGATGACCGGATTGATCCGAACCTCTTATACGGCTGGATTCGGGACCAAAACATTACGGTATTCGAATCGACGCCTGCGCTCATCCTGCCGTTCATGCAGTATATTTATGAAGAAGGGCTGAACGTTAGCTCCATGCAGTTGCTGATTACCAGCTCGGATGCTTGCAGTGTCACCGATTACCGATTGCTGCAGGAAAGATTCGGCGGACAATTCCGCATCATCAACAGCTATGGCGTTACCGAAGCGGCCATTGACAGCAGCTTTTACGGTGAGCCGCTGGATAAGCTGCCGCCGTCGGGGCATGTGCCGATCGGCAAAGCTTGGCTGAACGCCCGGTTTTACATTGTCGATGCCGCGTTAAAGCCGGTTCCTGTAGGGGTTCCGGGCGAGCTTGTCATCGGCGGCGCCGGGGTGGCGCGCGGGTACTGGAACCGTCCGGACCTAACCGCCGAGAAGTTTGCGGACAGCCCGTTTGTGCCGGGCGAACGTCTGTACCGGACAGGCGATTTGGCCCGCTGGCTGGAAGACGGCAACGTCGACTTCATCGGCCGGATCGACTATCAAGTGAAAATTCGCGGGTTCCGGATCGAACTCGGCGAAATTGAAACGGCCCTGCTGCGTTTCCGGGGCGTCAAGCAGGTTGTGGTGACCGACCGTACGGATGAGCAGGGGCAAAAGTATTTGTGCGGCTACGTCGCGGCGGATGCTTCCTTGCAGCTGAGCGATCTGCTGTCCCAATTGAAGCAAGAGCTGCCGGCCCATATGGTTCCGGCCCGGCTGGTGTCTCTTGATAAGCTTCCGCTCACGCCGAACGGCAAAATTGACCGTAAAGCGCTGCCTGAACCGACCGGAGAGGTAGAAGCAGGCCGTGAGTATGTGGCTCCTCGCACAACGCTGGAAACAAGACTTGCTCTCATTTGGCAGCAGGTGCTGGGTATTGCGCGAGTTGGAGTCCAAGACGATTTCTTTGACTTGGGTGGTCATTCCTTGCGGGCCTCTACGCTTGTTTCCAAGATTAGGAAAGAACTGCAAGTCGAGGTTTCGCTGCGGGAAGTTTTCCGCTACACCACGATCGAACAGCTAGCCCAAAGAATCGGCGGTTTAAGGCAGCAGGAGACGTATGAGATTACAAAGGCGGCTGAGGCCGAGTACTATCCGGTTTCATCCGAGCAAAAGCGTCTGTACGTCCTGCGCCAGCTTGACGGGGCCGAGCGCAGCTACAATATGTCGGCGGCGCTTCTTCTCGAAGGCAAGCTGGACCGCACGCGCGTCGAGCACGCGTTCCGGGCGCTGATTCAGCGCCATGAGACGCTGCGTACCGGGATCGAGCAGGTTCAAGGCGAGCTTGTCCAGCGCATCTATGACGAGGTGGAGTTTGCTGTAGATTATTTCCAAGCGAGCGAGCGGGAAGTGGAGCAAGTGGTGGAAGCTTACTATCACCCGTTTGATCTGACCAAGCCGCCACTTCTCCGCATCGGCCTGATCGAAGTCGCCGAGGATCGCCACATTCTGCTGTTCGATATGCACCATATCGTCTCGGACGGCATTTCGACAGCGCTGCTCTTCGACGAGTTCAGCCGCCTGTATCGGGGCGAGGAGCTGGCCCCGCTGCGCATTCAATACAAAGATTATGCCGTTTGGCAGCATTCCGAAGCTTACGGGCAGATGCTCCAGCCGCAGAAGGAGTATTGGCTGGAACAGCTGTCGGGCGAGCTGCCGGTCTTGGAGCTGCCGACGGACTTCCCGCGGCCTGCGGTGCAAAGCTTTGACGGCCGAACCGTGAAGTTTTATATCGAGAAAGATCGGACGGAGAAGCTGAAAGAGCTGGCGGCACGGACAGGGACGACCCTGTACATGGTGCTGCTGTCGGCTTACACCATCCTTATGCATAAATATTCGGGTCAGGAAGATCTGATCGTAGGCACGCCGATTGCCGGAAGAACGCAGGAAGAAGTGCGGCCGATCGTAGGGATGTTTATCAACACGCTGGCCATTCGCAGCCGTCCGGAGCGTTCCAAGCCGTACCTTTCGTACCTGGAAGAAATCAAGGACATCACGCTCGGGGCTTTCGAACACCAAAATTATTTGTTCGAAGACTTGGTAGAAAGTCTTCACATTCCGCGCGCGACCGGCCGGAATCCGCTCTTTGACACGTTCTTCTCCCTACAAAATACGGAGAACGAGCAAATTGTCATCGAGGGGCTGGAGCAATCGTTTTATCCACTGGAAAACCAAACATCCAAGTTCGAGCTGCTCCTGGATATTTCGGAGCTGGACGGTCAGCTCGAATGCCGGTTGGAGTACGCTACGGCTTTGTATAAACAGGAGACCGCGGAGCGGTTCGCCAGACATTATGACAAGCTGCTCGAAACCATCGCAGCAGGGCCGGACGGGGATATTGCCTCGCTGGAAATGCTCACGGAGGAGGAAATCCGCAAGCTGGTGCGCGGTTTCAACGATTTGGAGGCGGACTACCCGCAGCAGCAGACGATTCACGGCTTGTTCGAAGAGCAGGCGGAGCTTTACCCGGACAACGTGGCCGCCGTCATGAACGAGCGGCAGCTGACCTACCGCGAGCTGAACGAGCGATCCAACCGCCTTGCGCGGAAGCTGCGGGAGACGGGAGTAGAAGCGGACCAGCTGGTAGCGATTCTGGCCGAACGCTCGCTCGATATGATTGTCGGCATTCTGGCGATTCTCAAAGCGGGCGGAGCATACGTGCCTGTCGATCCCGACTACCCGGAGGAGCGCATCCGCTTCATGATCGAGGATTCGGGCGCGCCGTTACTGCTGATTCAAAAGCATCTGCACGAGAAGACCGACTTTGCAGGAACGCGCCTTGAATTGGACGATTTCGTTTGGGGCGACAGAGGGGCGGACTCCGCCGATGCGCTGGACGCTTCGAACCTGGAGCCGATTTCCGGGCCGGGCAACCTGGCATATGTCATCTACACGTCGGGAACGACCGGCAGACCGAAAGGAACGCTGATCGAGCATAAGAACGTCGTGCGCCTCCTGTTCAACGACAAGAACCTGTTCGACTTTGGGCCGTCCGACACGTGGACGCTGTTCCACTCGTTCTGCTTCGATTTCTCCGTCTGGGAAATGTACGGAGCGTTGCTGTACGGAGGCAAGCTGGTCATCGTACCGCCGCTTACGGCGAAAAATCCGGCCGATTTCCTGGCGCTGCTGGGCCGCGAACAGGTCACGATTTTGAACCAGACGCCAACGTACTTCTACCAGCTGCTGCGTAAGGTCTTGGCGGACCATCCGTACGATCTGCGGATTCGCAACGTCATCTTCGGGGGCGAAGCGCTGAGTCCGCTGCTGCTCAAGGGCTTCAAGACGAAGTACCCGGAGACGAAGCTGATCAATATGTACGGCATTACCGAGACGACGGTTCACGTTACGTATAAGGAAATCACGTGGGTCGAAATGGAGGCGGCGAAGAGCAATATCGGCAAGCCGATCCCGACGCTGAGCGTGTACGTCCTTGATGAAAACCGCCGCCCTGTGCCGATCGGCGTAGCGGGCGAAATGTACGTGGCCGGGGAAGGCCTTGCGAGAGGATACCTGAACCGTCCAGATCTGACGGCGGAGAAGTTCGTCGATTCCCCGTTTGTGGAGGGGGAGAAACTGTACCGCTCGGGCGACTTGGCGGCTTGGCTGCCGGACGGCAACATCGAATACCTGGGCCGGATCGATCATCAGGTGAAAATCCGCGGGTACCGGATCGAGCTGGACGAAATCGAGACGCAGCTACTGAACGTCGAGGGCGTGGAAGAAGCGGTGGTGCTCGCCCGTCAGGACGGCGGGGGCGAGAAGGCGCTTGTCGCCTACTTTGTGGCGGACCGGACGCTGACGGTCAGCGAAATGAGAACCTCGCTGGCCCAGGAAATGCCGGGGTACATGATCCCGTCGTACTTCGTGCAGCTGGAGCGCATCCCGCTGACGTCCAACGGAAAAGTGGACCGCAAAGCGCTGCCGGAGCCGCAAGGCGGCTTGCAAACGGGCGTCGAATACGTAGCGCCGCGTAACCGGACGGAGTCCCAGCTTGTGAAGATCTGGGAGGAAGTGCTGGGCTACTCCGGCATTGGAGTCCTGGACAATTTCTTCGAGCTCGGAGGCCACTCCTTGCGGGCGACGAACCTTGTCAGCAAGATTCAGAAGGAAATGAACGTCGAACTTCCGCTGCGCGATGTGTTCCGCTATACGACGATAGAGTCGATGGCCGGGGCTATTGCCAGCTTGGAAGAAACGCGGCACAGCTCGATTCCGAAAGCGGAAGAGAAAGCGTACTATCCGGTTTCCTCCGCGCAAAAAAGGCTGTACGTCCTGCACCAGCTGGATGGCTCGGAGCTGAATTACAACCTCCCAAGTGCCTTGCAGTTGGAAGGGGCTTTGAACGAGGCCAAAGTGGAAAAGGCGCTGACAACTTTGGTGGCCCGGCATGATATGCTGCGCACCGGTTTTGAAATCGTGAATGGGGAGCCGGTTCAGCGTATTCATCCGCTCGTAGCTTTCAAGGTCGAGAAGCTTCAAGCAAGCGAAGATCAGGTTGCGGCCATTCTTGAAGGCTTCATTCAGCCTTTTGACCTGACCCAGCCGCCTTTGCTGCGCGCCCTGCTGATCGAACTGGAGAAAGAGAAATTCCTGCTCGCGCTGGATATTCATCATATTGGTTCCGACGGCCTTTCCATGGACGTGCTGCTGCGCGAATTCGTGCGGCTTTACAATGGGGAAGAATTGCCGGAGCTGCGGATTCAATATAAGGATTACGCCGTTTGGCAGCAATCCGAGGAGCAGCGCCAGCGCATCAAACGGCAGGAGGAATACTGGCGCGGGGTATTCAGCTCCGAGCTTCCGGTTCTTGAGCTGCCTCTCGACTTCTCCCGCCCGGCCGTCCAGCAGTTTGACGGTCAAACGCTCACGTTTACGCTGGATGCGGAGAAAAGCGAAGCTCTCAAACGGCTTGCCGGCGATTCGGGGGCGACGCTGTACATGCTTCTGCTGGCTGCGTACTCCGTATTGCTTCATAAATACGCGGGACAGGAAGATATAGTGGTCGGCACTCCGATTGCTGCCCGTTCTCACGCCGACCTGCAGCCGATTATCGGCATGTTCGTCAATACGCTGGCCCTTCGCTTGGGTCCGGCGGCGGAGCGGACGTTCCTGGATTACTTGCAGGAAGTGAAGGAAACGACGCTTGGAGCCTACGAGCACCAGGACTATCCGTTCGAGGAGCTGGTGGAAGTTCTTCAGGTGAGCCGGGATTTAAGCCGGAATCCTCTGTTTGACACCATGTTTTCTTTGCAAAAGCACGAAAGCTTGGATTTAACCCTGGAAGGCTTGCAATGGTCGCTGTTCGACATCGAGGAAAAGACGGCAAAGTTTGATCTTAGCCTTGATATCGTGGAAGCCGATAACGAGCTGGTTTGCAAGATCGAGTACGCTACCTCGTTGTTTAGACAGGAAACGATGGTACGGCTGGCGGGTCATTACGAGCAGCTTTTGGCGTCGATCCTGGCTCAGCCGGGTGCGCGGATTTCGGATTTGGATATCTTGACGGACAGCGAAAAGCATGATTTGCTGGTCGGGTTTGACGTGTCGTCATCGGCTCTTGCGAAGCAACCCGCCGCAGAGGGTACAGGTTTGGAAGCGGATGAGTCGTGGAGAGAGAGAACGTTCCACGAGCTGTTCGAGGAGCAGGCGGAGCGCACTCCGGGAGCGCTGGCGGTTGTCTACGAAGACAGCAAGCTGACGTATGCGGAGCTGAACGCCAAAGCGAATCGTCTGGCGTATGCACTGCGGGCGCGCGGGGTGAAGCCGGAGCAGGTGGTCGGCATTCTGGCCGGCCGTTCGGCGGAGCTGTTGATCGGGGTGCTCGCCGTATGGAAAGCGGGCGGCGCTTATGTGCCGCTCGACCCGGACTATCCGGCGGAGCGGATCGAGTATATGCTCGCGGACAGCGGGGCGTCGGTGCTGCTCACACAGACCCGCCTTCTGGAGCAGGCGGAAGCTTGGCGCAGCGACGGAGCTCTAGTGCTGCAAACGGTGCTTGCGCTTGACGACGCCGCGACGTACAGCCTCGGAGCGGCTGTGGGCGAAGCAGGCGCAGAGGCGGAGGCTTTGGCGCAAGCGGAAACGGCTTCTGCCGAAACGTCCGCCACGGCAGAAGCCGAGAAGAACGTACTAGCGGCGGATCTCGCATCGAATCCGGCGAATGTGAACAAGCCGCGCGATTTGGCTTACGTCATCTACACCTCCGGTACGACGGGCAAGCCGAAGGGCGTGATGATCGAGCACCGCAGCCTGGTGAACACGGCGGCGGGCTACCGGCGGGAATACCGCCTGGATCAGTTCCCGATCCGGCTGCTGCAGCTCGCCAGCTTCTCGTTCGACGTGTTCGTCGGCGACATTGCGCGGACGCTGTACAACGGCGGCACGATGGTCATCGTGCCGAAGGACGACCGGATTGATCCAACCCGCCTCTACGGCTGGATTCGCGACTACGCCGTGACGGTATTCGAATCGACTCCGGCGCTGATCGTGCCGTTCATGGAGCATGTGCATGCCGAGGGTCTGGAGCTCAGCTCGATGCAGCTGCTGATCACAAGCTCGGATGCGTGCAGCGTAGCGGATTACCGCACCTTGCAGGAGCGCTTCGGCTCGGAGTTCCGTATTATTAACAGCTACGGCGTAACGGAAGCGGCGATTGACTCCAGCTTCTATGACGAGCCGCTGGAGAAGCTGCCGAAGACGGGCAGCGTGCCGATCGGGAAAGCGTGGCTGAACGCCAAGTTCTACATCGTGGATGCGAATCTGAAGCCGGTGCCGATCGGGGTGTTGGGCGAGCTGGTTATCGGCGGAGCGGGTGTGGCCCGCGGTTACTTGAACCGCCCGGATTTGACGGCGGAGAAATTCGTAGACAGCCCGTTCGCCGCTGGGGAGCGGCTGTACCGGACGGGCGACCTGGCGCGCTGGATGCCGGACGGCAACGTGGACTTCATCGGCCGGATCGACAACCAGGTGAAAATTCGCGGCTATCGGATCGAGCTTGGTGAAATTGAAGCGAAGCTGCTGAGTGTAGGTGGCGTGAAGGAAGCGGTCGTCGTCGTCAGGGAAGATCAAGAAGGTCAGAAAGCTTTGTGCGCTTATTATACAGCGGAAGAAGGCTTGACGGCGGCGGACCTGAAGCGGGCGATTGCCAGCGAGCTGCCGGGGTACATGATCCCGTCGTACTTCGTGGAGCTGGAGCGCCTGCCTCTGACGCCGAACGGAAAGATCGACCGGAAGGCGTTGCCGGCACCGGAAGGCGGAGGCCGCGAATACGTGGCGCCGCGCACCGAACTGGAGGCGAAGCTGGCCGCCATTTGGCAGGATGTGCTTGTTCGGGAGAAGACAGTAGGCGTAACGGACAACTTCTTCGACCTCGGCGGACACTCCCTGCGGGCGACGACGCTTGTCAGCAAAATGCATAAGGAGCTAGGCGTTGAATTCCCGCTTCGCGACGTATTCCGCTACTCGACGGTTGAGGAAATGGCCGCGGTTATGGAGCGGCTGGAGATCGGCTCGTTCACGGCTATTCCGGCTGCGGAACCTAGCGAGTATTATCCGCTCTCTTCCGCTCAGAAACGTCTCTATATCTTGAACCAGCTGGAAGGAGCCGAGCTGAGCTACAACATACCGGGAGCTATGCTGCTCGAAGGGGAGCTCGACCGGCAGCGGTTTGAAAAAGCGTTCCGCGGGCTCGTAGCTCGTCATGAAACGCTGCGTACCGGCTTTGAGATGGTAAAAGGCGAAGCGGTTCAGCGGATTTACGAAGAAGCCGCCTTCCAGGTGGAATATGTGCAGATCAGCGGGGAGCAGGCGGAAGAAACGGTGCGCCAATTCGTTCGTCCGTTTGATCTAGCGAAGCCGCCACTTCTGCGGGTAGGCCTTGCCGAACTGGCGCCGGACCAGCACATTCTAATGTTCGATACGCATCATATCGTATCTGACGGCGTTTCGATTGACGTACTGATCGAAGAGTTCGTCCGCTTGTACAGCGGGGAGCAGTTGGAGCCGCTCCGCATTCAGTACAAAGATTATGCGGTATGGCAGCAATCGGACGAGCAGAAAGCTCAGCTTGCCAAGCAGGAAGCCTACTGGCTCGACATGTTCCGCGGAGAGCTGCCGGTTTTGGAATTGCCGACGGACTATCCGCGCCCGGCTATGCAGAGCTACGAGGGCCGCACGCTGCAATTGTTTATGCATAGCGAGCAAAGCGAGGGTCTGAAACGGCTTGCAGCCGAGAACGGCGCAACACTTTACATGGTTCTGCTTGCTGGTTATACAATATTATTGCATAAATATACAGGGCAAGAAGACGTGGTGGTCGGTACGCCGATTGCGGGAAGAAATCACAGCGACGTTCAGCCGCTGATCGGGATGTTCGTTAATACCCTGGCCATCCGCAGTTATCCGGCTGCCGGTAAGACGTTCCTTGACTACTTGAAGGAAATCAAGGAGACGACGCTGGGCGCTTTTGAACATCAGAATTATCCGTTTGAGGAACTGGTGGATAAGGTGAACGTGGCTCGCGATTTAAGCCGCAATCCGCTGTTCGATACGATGTTTGCTTTGCAGAATACAGAGAATTTGGAAATCCAGCTTCCCGGACTCCATTTGTCGACGTATGCCAGCGAAGAAATTGTTTCTAAATTCGATCTCAGCTTGGACGTCACGGAGATCGAGGAAGGCTTGGAATATCTGTTTGAATACGCCACTGCTCTTTATAAAACCGAAACGGTGGAGAAATTGGCCGCTCACTACTTGCAGCTGCTTGAATCCATTCTCCGCAACCCGTCGGCGACTATTGCCGAGCTGGGCATTTTGACACCGGCGGAAAAAGAGCAAATTCTCGGCGCGTTTAACCCGGCGCAGCCGGAAGCGGCTCCTGCGGCCGCGTTCCACCGGCTGTTCGAGGAACAGGCGGAGCGCACGCCGGAAGAGGCGGCTGTCGTGTACGAGAATGACCGGCTGACGTATGCGGAGCTGAACGAGCGGGCGAACCGCTTGGCGGCTACGCTGCGCGCAAGCGGCATCGGCCGGGAGTCGATCGGCGGCATTCTCGCTGAGCGTTCGGTGGACTTGCTGGTGGCCGTGCTGGCCGTCTGGAAAGCGGGCGGGGCGTATGTGCCGCTCGACCCGGATTACCCGGCGGAGCGCGTGCGGTTCATGCTCGAAGACAGCGGAGCGAAGGTACTGCTGACGCAAACGGCGCTGCGAGAGCGTGCCGAAGCCTGGCTCGACGAAGAGGAGCTGGCTCTGGCGGCGGTGCTGTACCTGGACGACGAAGCGTCGTACAGCGAGGAGCGGGCGAATGCGCCGATTGGCTCCGGCATTGTCTCCGGCAAGCTGACGGATGCTGTGGACGACGGCGATGAGAGCCATCAGAACGTTGGCACCGACAGCTTCCATGAAGCCCGTCCGGAGGATCTGGCGTACGTGATCTATACGTCGGGAACGACGGGCAAGCCGAAGGGCGTGATGATCGAGCACCGCAGCCTGGTGAACACGGCGGCGGGCTACCGGCGGGAATACCGGTTGGATGAGTTCCCGGTGCGGCTGCTGCAGCTCGCCAGCTTCTCGTTCGACGTGTTCGTGGGAGATATCGCGCGGACGCTGTACAACGGAGGCACGATGGTGATCGTGCCGAAGGACGACCGGATCGATCCGTCTCGTCTGCACTACTGGATTGAGCGGGAGCGGGTCACCATCTTCGAATCGACGCCAGCGCTGATCGTGCCGTTCCTGGAGTACGTGCACGAGCAGCGGCTGGATATGAGCTGGATGGAGCTGTTGATCACGAGCTCGGACAGCTGCAGCGTGGCGGATTACCGGACCTTGCAGGAACGCTTCGGCTCGTTGTTCCGGATCATCAACGCTTACGGCGTGACGGAAGCGGCGATCGACTCAAGCTTCTACGACGAGCCGCTGGAGAAGCTGCCGCAGACAGGCAATGTGCCGATCGGCAAAGCGTGGCTGAATGCGAAATTCTACATCGTAGACGCGCATCTGAACCCGGTGCCGGTCGGGGTGCTGGGCGAGCTGGTCATCGGCGGAGTCGGAGTGGCGCGCGGGTACTTGAACCGTCCGGAGCTGACGGAAGAGAAGTTCGTAGACAGCCCGTTCGCCGCGGGCGAGCGGCTGTACCGCACGGGAGACTTGGCGCGGTGGATGGAGGACGGCAACGTGGACTTCATCGGCCGGATCGACAACCAGGCGAAAATCCGGGGGTACCGGATTGAGACGGGCGAAGTCGAAGCGAAGCTGCTGAGTGTAGGTGGCGTGAAGGAAGCGGTCGTCGTCGTCAGGGAAGATCAAGAAGGTCAGAAAGCTTTGTGCGCTTATTATACAGCGGAAGAAGGCTTGACGGCGGCGGACCTGAAACAGGCGATCTCCAGCGAGCTGCCGGGTTACATGATCCCGTCGTACTTCGTCGAGCTGGAGCGCCTGCCTCTGACGCCGAACGGGAAAATCGACCGGAAGGCGCTGCCGGCACCGGAAGGGGGAGCAAGCGCAGGCCGCGAATACGTGGCGCCGCGCACCGAACTGGAGGCGAAGCTGGCCGCCATTTGGCAGGATGTGCTTGTTCGGGAGAAGGCGGTAGGCGTAACGGACAACTTCTTCGACCTCGGCGGACACTCCCTGCGGGCGACGACACTTGTCAGCAAAATGCATAAGGAGCTAGGCGTTGAATTCCCGCTTCGCGACGTATTCCGCTACTCGACGGTTGAGGAAATGGCCGCGGCTATGGAGCGGCTGGAGATCGGCTCGTTCACGGCTATTCCGGCTGCGGAACCTAGCGAGTATTATCCGCTCTCTTCCGCTCAGAAACGTCTCTATATCTTGAACCAGCTGGAAGGAGCCGAGCTGAGCTACAACATACCGGGAGCTATGCTGCTCGAAGGGGAGCTCGATCGGCAGCGGTTTGAAGAAGCGTTCCGCGGGCTCGTAGCTCGTCATGAAACGCTGCGTACCGGCTTTGAGATGGTAAAAGGCGAAGCGGTTCAGCGGATTTACGAAGAAGCCGCCTTCCAGGTGGAATATGTGCAGATCAGCGGGGAGCAGGCGGAAGAAACGGTGCGCCAATTCGTTCGTCCGTTTGATCTAGCGAAGCCGCCACTTCTGCGGGTAGGCCTTGCCGAACTGGCGCCGGACCGGCACATTCTAATGTTCGATACGCATCATATCGTATCTGACGGCGTTTCGATTGACGTACTGATCGAAGAGTTCGTCCGCTTGTACAGCGGGGAGCAGTTGGAGCCGCTCCGCATTCAGTACAAAGATTATGCGGTATGGCAGCAATCGGACGAGCAGAAAGCTCAGCTTGCCAAGCAGGAAGCCTACTGGCTCGACATGTTCCGCGGAGAGCTGCCGGTTTTGGAATTGCCGACGGACTATCCGCGCCCGGCTATGCAGAGCTACGAGGGCCGCACGCTGCAATTGTTTATGCATAGCGAGCAAAGCGAGGGTCTGAAACGGCTTGCAGCCGAGAACGGCGCAACACTTTACATGGTTCTGCTTGCTGGTTATACAATATTATTGCATAAATATACAGGGCAAGAAGACGTGGTGGTCGGTACGCCGATTGCGGGAAGAAATCACAGCGACGTTCAGCCGCTGATCGGGATGTTCGTTAATACCCTGGCCATCCGCAGTTATCCGGCTGCCGGTAAGACGTTCCTTGACTACTTGAAGGAAATCAAGGAGACGACGCTGGGCGCTTTTGAACATCAGAATTATCCGTTTGAGGAACTGGTGGATAAGGTGAACGTGGCTCGCGATTTAAGCCGCAATCCGCTGTTCGATACGATGTTTGCTTTGCAGAATACAGAGAATTTGGAAATCCAGCTTCCCGGACTCCATTTGTCGACGTATGCCAGCGAAGAAATTGTTTCTAAATTCGATCTCAGCTTGGACGTCACGGAGATCGAGGAAGGCTTGGAATATCTGTTTGAATACGCCACTGCTCTTTATAAAACCGAGACGGTGGAGAAATTGGCCGCTCACTACTTGCAGCTGCTTGAATCCATTCTCCGCAACCCGTCGGCGACTATTGCCGAGCTGGGCATTTTGACACCGGCGGAAAAAGAGCAAATTCTCGGCGCGTTTAACCCGGCGCAGCCGGAAGCGGCTCCTGCGGCCGCGTTCCACCGGCTGTTCGAGGAACAGGCGGAGCGCACGCCGGAAGAGGCGGCCGTCGTGTACGAGAACGACCGGCTGACGTATGCGGAGCTGAACGAGCGGGCGAACCGCTTGGCGGCCACGCTGCGTGCAAGCGGCATCGGCCGGGAGACGATCGTTGGCATTCTCGCCGAGCGTTCGGTGGACTTGCTGGTGGCCGTTCTGGCCGTCTGGAAAGCGGGTGGGGCATATGTGCCGCTCGACCCGGATTACCCGGCGGAGCGCGTGCGGTTCATGCTCGAAGACAGCGGAGCGAAGGTACTGCTGACGCAAACGGCGCTGCGAGAGCGTGCCGAAGCCTGGCTCGACGAAGAGGAGCTGGCGCTGGCGGCGGTGCTGTACCTCGACGACGAAACTTCGTACAGCGAGGAGCGGACGAATGCGCCGATTGGCTCCGGCATGGTCTCCGGCAAGCTGACGGATGCTGTGGACGACGGCGATGAGAGCCATCAGAATGTTGGCACCGACAGCTTCCATGAAGCCCGTCCAGAGGACCTGGCGTACGTGATCTACACGTCGGGAACGACGGGCAAGCCGAAGGGCGTGATGATCGAGCACCGCAGCCTGGTGAATACGGCGGCGGGCTACCGGCGGGAATACCGGTTGGATCAGTTCCCGGTGCGGCTGCTGCAGCTCGCAAGCTTCTCGTTTGACGTGTTCGTGGGAGATATCGCGCGGACGCTGTACAACGGAGGCACGATGGTGATTGTGCCGAAGGACGACCGGATCGATCCGTCTCGTCTGCACCACTGGATGGAGCGGGAGCGGGTCACCATCTTCGAATCGACGCCGGCGCTGATCGTGCCGTTCCTGGAGTACGTGCACGAGCAGCGGCTGGATATGAGCTGGATGGAGCTGTTGATCACGAGCTCGGACAGCTGCAGCGTGGCGGATTACCGGACCTTGCAGGAACGCTTCGGCTCGTTGTTCCGGATCATCAACGCATACGGCGTGACGGAAGCGGCGATCGACTCCAGCTTCTACGACGAGGAGCTGGCGAAGCTGCCGCAGACAGGCAATGTGCCGATCGGCAAAGCGTGGCTGAATGCGAAATTCTACATCGTGGATGCGCATCTGAACCCGGTGCCGGTCGGGGTGCTGGGCGAGCTGGTCATCGGCGGAGTCGGAGTGGCGCGCGGGTACTTGAACCGTCCGGAGCTGACGGAAGAGAAGTTCGTAGACAGCCCGTTCGCCGCGGGCGAGCGACTGTACCGCACGGGAGACTTGGCGCGGTGGATGGAGGACGGCAACGTGGACTTCATCGGCCGGATCGACAACCAGGCGAAAATCCGGGGCTACCGGATCGAGACGGGCGAGATCGAGTCGCAGCTGCTGCGGGTGGAAGGCGTGCGCGAAGCGGTGGTGCTGGTTCGAAGTGACGCGAACGGGCAGAAAGCGCTGTGCGCGTACTACACAACGGATGGCGAACTGACGGCGGCAGACCTGAAACGGGCGATCTCCAGCGAGCTGCCGGGTTACATGATCCCGTCGTACTTCGTCGAGCTGGAGCGCCTGCCTCTGACGCCGAACGGGAAAATCGACCGGAAGGTGCTGCCGGCGCCGGAAGGGGGAGCAAGCGCAGGCCGCGAATACGTGGCGCCGTGCACCGAACTGGAGGCGAAACTGGTCGCCATCTGGCAGGACGTGCTCGGACCGGTCACGATTGGCGTGACGGACAACTTCTTCGACCTCGGCGGGCATTCCCTGCGGGCGACGACGCTGGTCAGCAAGGTGCACAAGGAGCTGAGCGTGGACCTGCCGCTGCGCGATGTGTTCCGGCACTCGACCATCGAAGCGATGGCCGAAGCGATCAGCCAATTGGAGCGGCAGGAACACCTCTCCATTCCGGTTCTGGATAAGAGGGATTACTATCCGCTTTCCTCCGTGCAAAAACGGCTGTACATCCAGCAGCAGATGGAAGGCGCCGAGCTTAGCTACAACATGTCCGGCATGACGGTTCTCGTCGGGCGCTTGGAACGGAATCAATTCGAGGCGGCGCTCAAAGGATTGATAGCTCGTCACGAAATTTTGCGAACCGGCTTCGAAATGGTCGACGGCGAACCGGTACAACGAGTTTATCCGGACTTGAAGTTTGCCGTCGAGTATACGAAAGCGACGGAAAGTGAAACGAAGAGCATCGTAGACGGCTTTGTGCGCGTCTTTGATTTGGAGCGGCCGCCGCTGTTGCGTGTGGGCTTAGTCGAATGGGAAGCGGAACGGCATCTGCTCATGCTGGACATTCATCATATCGTCACGGATGGCATGTCGATGGGCATCTTCGTCGAAGAGTTGCTGCGCCTGTATAACGGTGAGACTCTGGAACCGCTTCGGATTCAATACAAGGAATTTGCCGCTTGGCAGCAGTCCGAACCTGTAAAAGAGCGGCTGAAACGTCAGGAAGCCTACTGGCTGGACGTGCTGGAAGGCGAACTGCCAACGCTTGAATTGCCTACGGACTTTGTCAGACCTGCCGCTCGCAGCTTTGAGGGAGATGTGCTGCCTTTCAGCATCGACAAGCAGATGACCGATAGCTTGCAGCGCATCGCCGATGAGAACGGTGCCACCCTTTATATGGTGTTATTGGCGGCCTATTCAATCCTGCTCAGCAAGTACTCAGGACAAGAAGACTTCATTGTAGGCATACCGGTTTCGGGCCGCACACATGCCGACCTGGAGCCGCTCATCGGAATGTTTGTCAACACTTTGGCGATTCGCCATTATCCGTCCGGGGAGAAGATGTTCCTCGCTTACTTGAACGAAGTCAAAGAAACGATGCTGGGGGCCTACGACCACCAGGATTATCCGTTCGAGGAGCTTGTGAAAAAGCTGCAGGCGCCGCGAGATCAAAGCCGCAATCCTGTATTCGATATCATGTTTGTTCTGGAAACCAAGGAAGATAATGTTCAAAGCTTCGGGGATATCAAGATCGAATCTTATCCGGAAACTCATACGGTTTCCCAATTTGATCTTACCTTGGTCATTTCGTTGCTGGATGAGGGAATGAACGGGCAGTTTGAATATGCCACCAAGTTGTTTACGCGCAATCTGATCGACAATTTCGCTCAGGACCTGCTCGTGATCATCACCCAAATTTGCGAACAGCCTTCGGTGCTGTTGAAGGATATTTCCCTGAACGGGCAATCCGAACAGGAGCAAGATGTGCTAGAGGCCATTGATATTATTTTCTAATCCCTTACCCGGCTTGGGTGTATGCCGTATTTCTCTCGGTACGCATCCTGCCGGGTGTTTTTTCCAAATGAAAGGGAAAAATCCACCACAGGAATCTGACGTCAAGTTCCGCTGAGCAACGATTTCAATTTATTGGAAAATCGACAAAACACAACAGAAATCGTAGTTTACCTTTGGTATACTAAGAATCAAACCATTCCATAAGTTCACTATTTAAAGAATGAAGTAAAATCAAGCTATCATTCGAACAAAAAAAGAGAATTAATAAACTAGCTAGAGATATAATGGCACAGCACTTCTTGAACTCTCACGAACTACAGGGTGGTTAGTTCAAATATATGGACAATGGACTAAAGATGGACAGATTATTAGAGATAATTCTTTGAAAAAGAAAATTGATCATTTAAGCACGTTATATGCGACATTCAGTATATTGAGGAAATGGTTATGAAAATTATATTATCGTAATAGTACAAGTTTCCAACTTCCTTTTTATGGTAATTTGTGGTGGTTTCAGACTTTTTTATCACCTGACAAACTATTGTTTAGTTACATTAAAGTTGGTACCTTTGTACACCGGGCTTTTTTATTAAATTCAGAGGCTACAGCTTTGGCTCAATCAGTGCGTAGTATAGTTACATGAATCCTTTCCTGTATTGGTGTTTTAAAGTAATTGAAGCAGATGAATTCCAATCACCTACAAACGTATGGGGTAAACTGAGGAGTTATTAAATCCCTGATTATATTCAAGCTGCGCATCGATGATCGCCAGCTTTGAATAGATTTCCGGTGGTTTTCTTCATGGCCGAACATGGCTGACTCAATGCATCATCAAAAAAAACAGCCCCTACAGGGCTGCTTTTGTACTACGGGCTAATTGCTCGTGTATTTTACCCAATCGTATTCGGCGTATAGCGGATTCACTCCATTATACGAACCCAGCCAGTCGTCAACGCCAGTACCATTCCATAAATTCATCATAATCTTGCCTGGTGTGCTTGGTATGTTTGTAGTTGCCGTATGCTTTAAAACCCCGTCAACATACCACTTAATGTACCCTGGCTGCCAATCGAAAGCATAGGTGTGGAAGCCTCTTGATGCATCAAAGCCCAGATCAACAATCTTCTCGTGACCACCGACCCCGTTTGTATAATAGTTGAATTGCACTTTTGTCGTGTCTTTGCCTAAAAATTCAATATCTATTTCATCCCATTGCGTGCCATCAGTAGGTCCCGTATACGTAAAGAAGGAAGATACGATCCCAGTATTTTTAGCAGGCTTCATGCTGACCTCGTATAAGCCGTATCTGTAAGTGTTCGTCGATCGATACTCTCCACAGTCAAATTTATTGTACGCAGAACTTGTTAAGCCAAGCTTCATTTTGCCATCGTTCGTAAAATTGACATTATTAGCACGCCAAGTGCAATTAAACATGTTCCCATTGGAATATCCATCCGCCTTTTGCCATGCACCAGAATTGAAACCATTAAGTGGTTCCCAAAAAACATTCCCCGCATAAACGCTTACCGAAAAAAACAGAGAGACAATACCCGTGACCATTAAAGTGAACCAAGATTTCTTCTTCATTTTACACCTCCATAAAAGATTGACCAAACATGAAAGAAACGGCTGGCAATGATACATTATTTCAAGTATTGGCCGGCTTACCGAAAAAATATAAAAGACTTCCATATTTGGTATCTTCATTGTAGCTTGAAATTGAGGCGTAGACTATAGCAAACTTAACGATAGAAAAATAATTTCAAAAAAACTAAATTTTATCAAGTTGTGGTTTGGAAATGTAAGTTATACAATTAGATGCAAGAAATACAAATAAACGTTATAATCTTCCATTAAGGGAGGTGATGATTTTGCAATAGGATAGACTCAGGAAGCGCAGCCACTACATGTTTATACCATTTTATTCTTTTGGCATAATAGTCAATTAAATTTTTGAGGAGGAGGCCTTTCTTTGAAAAAATTAGGTATGGTATGTAAAATAGTTCTGATACTTGTATTCATATTGCCTTTAAAACCGGTGTTTGACCAACATATAGATGCATGGTCAGGTATGCCCATGGGAGAGCTCCATGTCAGGGGCAATCAATTGGTGAACAGCAGCGGAAAACCTGTTGTTTTGAGTGGCTGGCATCAGCCGTCGGGAGCATACTGGACCTATCAAAATAGTAATTATTATCTCAAATTGAATGGTAACAATCGTCATGCAGCAATTTTGGCTTATTTGAAGGATATCACCGACACCTTTACAGACACCAGACCGAAGTATGGAAGCAACCACGGTTGGTATATGAATCAGGTCCGATTGTTTATTGACCGCCAGGATATGGGAGATGTGGCCGCAGGGTCATACAACTTCGCCGGTTTACAGGCAGTTACACAAAATGTGATTATTCCATACATCAATTATGCGAAAACAAAGGGCGTTTATGTTACCCTTGGTCTTGATTTCACTTTAGCTAACGATCAGGGTACAACACAATCCAATTTGGACAAATTTAATCAAATCTGGGGGTATCTTGCCTCGCAGCCTGCTATTAATAGCGCGGATAACGTCATGTTTGAACTGATCAACGAGCCAATTAAGTCGTATGCGAATGGGCATTGGGGAGGCTATCCCGGTGAGAATGATTTTCTTGACCATTGGAATGATCTGAGAAGATTCCAGAACTCTATCATTTCCACGATTCGAAGTAAAGGAGCGGATAATGTCATCTGGGCTGCAGGACTTGGATACAACCAATTTTACAGCCCGGTGGCAAAACACCCGCTGACAGACCCCTTGAACAACTACGGCTATGCTGTCCACTGGTATCCAGGCTACGGAGCTTATGATAACAAGGACAAGCTGCAATCGCAATGGAATTCCAACATTAAGGCGGCAGCTCAAGCCTATCCAATAAATGTTACAGAATTTACCTGGTTCAAGACACAACCCGGCGATTCAGAGTACTGGAATTTGTTTAACGGCTCTAATGATGGATTTGGGAAAAACACGAAGTCCATTTTTACAGCAGCCGGTAATGTCAGCATGACCGCACACATGAATGGCTTTCTGCTGGAATCTGGAGCAAGGAGTTCATTTGCGGACCCAACAGCAGGGTTAAAGTGGGATGGCGATACCCGACGTCAGGCGATGGCCCGCTTCTTGTTTAACTGGTACTATGAGCGTGCACAGGCCTATCCGAGAGCACTACTCCAGAACAGTGAATCAGCAACGGATAATGTGCCTGCGGATGCACCGACTGATGTGCTTACAGATACATACATTAATGCACCGACTGACGCACAATCAGAATGATGTTAATTCTTTCAGCTACCGACAGCCTATCCAATTGGATAGGCTGTTGTATTATTTTATAGAAATGAGAACTCAAAATCACTCAGCAGGCGGTGAACAAATGGAAGAAGAAAGCTCTTCGCGAATTATGTATGAGGATCAGTTTATGAAGTTAGTAGAACTTGCTGTAACCTCTAATTTGGGATTCGCAAAGTTCAGTCACCTAACATTTACGTCCATTTTTAGGCTTCCGTTATGTAAGGTTGTTGAAATGATGAGGAGAGAGTATAGTTTGTATGTATTTATTTTGTGCGGGAAGAGGTTAATATGGCGACAATTCATGATGTAGCATTAAAAGCGGGCGTGTCGGTCACAACAGTATCCCGTGTAATGAACAACCGGGGATATATTAGCGAAACTACACGCAAAAAAGTGTTCGATGCAATGGAGGAACTTAATTATCAACCGAATGAAATAGCACGATCCCTATTGCGCAAGCAGTCTAATATTATTGGCCTGATTATTCCCGATGTCTCGCATCCTTTCTTCAGTGAGCTTGCCAATCAGGTTGAGTTCTATGCCTATCAGCAAAACTGCAAGGTCCTGCTGTGCAATTCCCATATGGATCCCGTGAAGGAAAAAGTGTATATCGATATGTTGAAGCGGAACCGGGTGGATGGCATCATTATGGGTAGCCATACATTAGAAGTAGAAGAGTACCGACATTTGAATTCACCGATTGTGACATTTGATAGACAGATTGACCCGTGTATTCCTTACATATCCTCGGATAATTATCGCGGAGGCGAGCTGGCTACGGAGCTGCTCATCAGCAAAGGCTGCCAGAAAATTGCGCATATATGTGGAAATCTGGAGCTGAACATGCTGTCCAATGAGCGGACCAAAGCATTCCGGGATGTCGTGGGCAGGGATGGTGTCCAGCATGTGATCGTTCAAACAGACTTGAATGTGTTCGACCAGAAGGAGTACGAGCGAATCATTTCAAAACTCGTTCATGAACATCCCGATGTTGATGGAGTGTTCGCAACAAGTGATATTATTGCGGCTTTTGCGCTGAAAGAATATATTCGAGCTGGAAGGCATGTGCCAGAGAATGTGCGCATTGTAGGCTTCGATGATGTAAGCGTTGCTTCCTGGCTGACGCCGGAACTTACATCGGTAAGACAGCCGATTGCAGACATCGGCAGACTGGCGGTCGAGCTGATCCGCAGGCAGGCGGAAGGGGAGCAGGTACAACCTGTCAATCTGCTGCCTGTTGAACTAATTGAGCGTGCAACGACCTGAATGAAAATCTGTTCCTCTAACAAGGGGAACAGATTTTTTTTAGTACATGTTAAAAATTCAACATGTCAAACGATTGACACAAGTTAAACCATTGACATATAATCCGTTTGTAAGCGTTTTATTTAAGTGTTCAGAGCCATTATATAAATAAGGGGATGACAACAATGAGGAAATTCAAAAGAGTTCAATGGATGGTAATGCTGCTCCTTTTGGTTATGGTGGTATCTGCATGCAGTGGCTCCGGAGGAGAAGGTAATTCGGCTTCTGGAGGGGGATCAGGGGATTCGAAAAATGTGAAAATTACGCTTTTGAACTCCAAAGGCGAAATCCTTCCACAGCTGGAGGAAGCCGCGAAGGCGTTCCAGAAAGACAATCCGGGCATTACTGTTGAAATCCAGCCGGTTCCGACTGGTGGATCTCCTTTTGAGCGTGCCTCTGCCTTGTATGCATCAGGAAACCCGCCGACCATGATCATGCTAGATACAGGCGATGTTGAGAAATTTAAGGACCGTATCCTCGATCTAAGCGGGGAAAAGTGGAATGCGGACACTGTTGAAAGCGCTACTAATGCTACGACAGTTGATGGTAAAAATTACGCGTTTCCACTGGCTGTTGAAGGCTACGGATTCATTTACAATAAAGCCGTTGTAGATAAAGCGGTAGGCGGAAGCTTTGATCCCACCACAATTAAAACCCGAAATGACCTTGAAAAACTGTTTCAGCAAATCGAGACATCCGGAAAGAAAGCACTGGTGATTTCATCAATGGACTGGTCCCTGGGCGCTCATTATTTGCCTCTTGCTTATGCAGGCCAGAACAAAGACATGGCTGAAGTGGACAAATTCATGGCGTCACTAAAAGCGGGCCAGGCGGACTTGGCTAATAATCCTGTATTTAACGGACTTATGGATACATTCGACGTCATGATGAAATACAATATCGATCAGGCTTCTCCGCTAGCAGGAACTTATGAACGCGGACCGGAACTGCTCGGCAAAGGTGAAGTTGGCATTTGGTTCATGGGCAACTGGGCATGGCCGCAAATCAACAGTTTTGATACCGCTAACAAAGAATATGGTTTTCTGCCTGTACCCATCAGCAACAATGCCGATGACTACGGCAATCAGGAGATTTCGTCTGCTGTATCCAAGCGCATTGTTATTGACAAGGAGAAGGCTACTCCAGAACAGCAAGAGGCGGCGAAGAAGTTCCTGAACTGGATCGTCTATGAAGAGAAAGGCCAGGATTTCCTCGTGAACCAAGCAAACATCATCCCGGCGTTCAAAAATATTACACTGCCTGCGGCCGATCCGCTGGGCAAGTCCATCCAGGATTATATCGCAAAAGGCAAGTCAGAGCAGTCGATGAGCATGCTGCCTGCCGACCACTGGTCCAAGACAGGATCTTCCATGCAAAAGTATCTGGCGAAACAGGGCGATCGAGCAACACTGGTTAAAGAAATCGAAAACTACTGGAAGACCGTAAAATAAGGTTGTTTTCAAATTACCCGGAATAGAGAGAGAAATCAGGGACAAAGAGAGGGGGGGCATCATGATTGAGGAAAAAGGAGTATGGAATCGGCTGCGGACGCGGCTGCTGTTTACCGGACCAACCTTGTTTGCCTTCATAACGGTAATGATCATTCCATTTTTGTACGGCATCTATCTGACGTTCACAAACTGGGATGGTATTTCCACCACACTATCGCTGGTTGGCGTCCAAAACTATCTGGCTGTTTTTAGAGATATTGAGTTTTGGAAATCGTTCAGCTTGACGCTCAAGTATGTGTTTTATACCGTTGTTCTTATCAATGTGATCGCTTTTATGCTGGCTTATGTGCTGACAAAAGGGTTAAAAGGACAGAGTATTTTCCGGGCGGGATTTTTCCTGCCCAACCTTGTCGGCGGCATTGTGCTCGGTTTTATATGGCAGTTTATATTCAACAACGTGCTTGTCTATTTGGGACAACATGCCAGCATACAGTCGCTCAGCACGACTTGGCTGGCTGATCCCGACAAAGCGTTCTGGGCACTCGTGATTGTAACCGTGTGGCAGAACGCGGGTTACATGATGGTCATTTACATCGCAGGGTTGACTGGTGTCCCGAATGATATTATGGAGGCCGCAAGCATTGATGGGGCAAACAGCTGGACCAGACTGCGGAAAATGGTGCTGCCCTTGATGGTTCCTTCTTTCATCGTATGTATATTCTTGTCCCTGCAGCGCGGATTTATGGTCTATGACGTGAACCTTGCACTCACGAAAGGTGGGCCGTTCAGCAGTACTCAAATGGTGTCGATGCATGTGTATGAAAAGGCATTCCTTTCCCGTGATTATGGTGTGGGGCAGGCAGAAGCATTCGTATTGTTCCTGATGGTTGCTCTCATCACTCTGCTTCAGGTTTATTTTAGCAAGAAGTTGGAGGTTGAGGCGTAATGACAAGAAAAAGAATTGCTTCCTCCGTGATCAAATTCATTGTGCTGACAGTCATACTCATATTGTTCATCGTACCTTTCGTCTTTCTGCTGATCAATTCGTTCAAGGAAAACATGGCCATCACCTCAAATCCGTTATCGCTTCCAGAGAGCTTCAGTACGGTCAATTATATGAATGCATTTGATAAAATGAATTACATCGCTGCCTTCACCAACTCATTGGTCATAACGGTGTTAAGTGTTCTGTTTATTTCACTGTTCGCGGCGATGACGGCCCATTATTTTGTCAGAAACAACACCAAGTTCAACCAATATACATTTATGCTAATGGTTGCATCCATGATCATTCCATTCCAGGCTATCATGATTCCATTGGTGAAAATCTACGGGTCACTTGATCTGCTGAACAGCAAGTGGTCGCTGATTTACATGTATATCGGTTTTGGCAGCTCGCTGGCCGTCTTCATTTATCATGGTTTTGTAAAGAGTATTCCAAAGGAACTGGAGGAAGCGGCGCTAATTGACGGCTGCACGCGGTTTCAGACATTCTTCCGGATTGTGTTTCCGGTACTGATGCCCACGACTGCCACCATTTCCATTCTCAATGTACTGTGGATCTGGAATGATTTTCTGTTACCTTCCCTTATTCTGGTCGATCCGGAGCAAAGGACACTTCCGTTGTCCACGTACAACTTTTATGGAACCTATACAGTGGATTATGGTCCATTGATGGCAAGTTTGGTACTGACGATATTTCCGATCATTATCATCTATCTGTTCGCCCAGAAGTATATTATTCAGGGTGTTATGCAAGGCTCGATTAAATAACTGCAGGGGGAGGATGCTTTATCAAACAGACTAGAACGTATACGAGAGAGCGTGCAGATCAATTTATTTCCCAATCGAAGCATATGCTTCGGCCAGATTATCGGCTGCACTACCATTTAATGGCTGAACTGGGCTGGATGAATGATCCGAACGGCTTCATTCAATATAACGGGCAATATCACTTGTTCTATCAACATTACCCGTATAAATCAGTATGGGGACCGATGCACTGGGGACATGCAGTCAGCCGCGATCTTATGAAGTGGGATTATCTACCGATCGCTTTGGCACCGGACGGTGAGTTCGACCAGGATGGCTGCTTCTCTGGCAGTGCGATTGAGCAGGACGGAAAGCTTGTCCTGATGTATACCGGGCATGTTGTAACCGGGCCTGACAAAGATCAGGATTACAAGCAGTCGCAGGGAATTGCAGTATCAGAAGACGGAATAACGTTCGAAAAGTGGGAGGGCAACCCGGTCATCAGTTATGACGCTATACCGGACACGATCAGCCGTAAAGACTTCCGTGACCCTAAGGTGTTCAGGCACGAAGATCAATATTACGCCGTTCTCGGTTCTAATGATGCCAAAGGGAACGGACTTGTACTGCTTTACCGTTCTGAAGACCTGAAAAGCTGGACGTATGTCAATGTACTAGCCGTGAGTGACGGACGCTTCGGTGATAATTGGGAGTGTCCAGATCTGTTCCCGCTCGGTGGTCGGCACGTATTTATGCTATCCCCGCAGCGCATGCCTGCACAGGGGGAGGCTTACCGCAATCTGCATTCCACCATGTACGGTATAGGTGATTTCAATTCCGCTGCCGGAACATTTACGGCAGAGCGGTATGCTCAGGTGGATCACGGATTCGATTTCTATGCCCCACAGTCAACCTTGGATGATAAAGGGCGGCGTATCGTTATCGGATGGATGGATATGTGGGAATCGGAGATGCCGACTCAGGAGGGGCACCATTGGGCTGGTGCGATGAGTCTTTCGCGGGAAGCGGTGATCGACCACGACAGATTGCTGTTCCGTCCGCTTGAAGAGGTGGAAAATTACCGATCCAATCTGTTTGAACAGCGGGATATCTTACTGACAGGTGAGCAGATTATGGACACGCGCGGAGATAGCTACGAACTGAAGGTCGTATTTGAGTTCGAGGCTGGCCATACGGATGAATTCGGCTTGAAGCTGCGGGTGGGCGACGAAGAGGAGACTGTACTCTCGTATCGTCCTGATGACGGTCTGTTCCGTTTTAACCGTGAGCGTGCCGGTATCGGACCGGGCGGAGAGAGAAGAGTGCCCTTGGAATTACAAGAGGGGCGTCTGGAGCTTCGGATTTTTGTCGATAAAAGCTCTGTGGAGATATTCATCGGCGACGGCGAATACGTTCTCACAGGAAGAGTGTATCCCGGAATGGAATCAAAAGGTATTCGTGCATTTGCGAACGGAAACTGTACGATTGTCTCGTTCCAGAAGTGGGATATCCTTGCATAGAATCGCATACAAACAGGAACCTGACCGTGGATGGTCAGTTTCCTGTTTTTTTGTGGCCATTTTGCTCGTATGATTTTAGGCGCGCTTATGTTGCAGATAAGCATCAAGATAAGCATCAATTTTTGCGAGAGCTTCTTTTGTACCGCCGGATTGCTGGAAGCTGTCATTTATTTTTTGTACGCCCTCTTTATACGCTGCGTTTGACACTACCTCATGTACGGCATCTCTTAACGTTTGTGTATTGATTTGATCCTTAGTTATTCGATAGCCCGCTTGAAGTTCCGTTAACCGCTGCGCGACCATGGGCTGATCCTTGTCCTGAGGCAGCACGACCAAGGGTACATTAAAGTGAATTCCTTCATTCACACTGTTCATTCCACCATGAGTAATAAATACATCTGAATGACGTAATACCTCCAATTGAGGAACATAAGACGAGATGATAAAGTGCTCAGGAGCCGGGTTAATTTTGGTAAAGTCAGCTTTCTCGCCAGCTGCAATCACGACGATGCCTTCAAAATCGGAAAAAGCCTCAATGCAGGTGTTAAAAAAGTCTTCAGTGTGGTCCAGCACAGTTCCCATCGAAATATATAAAACCTTTTTACCCTGTAGTCTGTCCAGCGGGAATAAATTTTCTCCTTTGCGCTCCGGGAAGCTGGGGCCAATAAAAAGATGCTCGTCCCCAAATTGTTCACCATTCGGTTGAAAATATCTGCTCGTATATACAACATTCAAATCTCCTGAATTGTTCATAAATTGAACCAGATCTTTGGGAGCAACACCGAACCTTTCTTTCATGAGATGCAGTGAAGACGTGACTTGTTCATCAGGATGAAACGGTACTTTAGCGTCGGAGCGGAAGAGATTGGCAGCCATCAGATGATTTGAAATGAGAAAAGATGGGGATGAAGAAATGCCTGGAATATTCAAATAATCTCTTACTAATTCACCAGCTCCGAATCGATCATAGAACACCAAGTCAAATTGAATACGCTCGGACAGCTCCTGAGTGATGGCTAAGATGTCCATCGAAGTCTGGATATGAATATTCATAAATGCGTTCAGTCCTGCCGGAGTGTTGGTATCAATGGAAGCAGTCCTGACCAGATCAGGATGCAGGTGAACCTTCGCTCCAACTGCTTCGAGTCTATTCTTGTATTTCTCAGTTGTAATGTAATGAACCTGGTCCCCTCGTGCTGCAAAGGCTTGCGTGATCCCAAGCGTGGGGTTTACATGTCCTTCTGCCGGAAAGTTAACCATTAATACGTTTAACATCCATCATTACTCCTTTTCTCTACAATTAAGATCGCAGTTTTCACTGAATCTCTTAATCCATAATAACAATAATATTTATTTTTTCAAATGATATCCTTTCATGATCGTGAAACACATGTTGGCATGAAATGTGTATAACAAATATTTAACTCGTGCATAGTAAAGGCGAACTCTACTTAGCAAGGGAGGTTTTTTCTAAGTGAATGTTCAAAGAGCGCAAGAAATAGCGTCCTCTTCCATCATGGCGGATGTGTTGTGCGATGGGCTACCCATTTATATTCAGCATGTGAATGAACAGCGTGAGACGGCACGCATTTATGCGCTGAGCAATCCAGAAGAGGAACGGGAAGTACCTTTATACACGTTAACAGAACGAGATCAGGCACTGGAATAAGAAAGGAGCGCTATGAAAAATGAAACCAAATCAACAGAAGGAAATCGAGGCAGACCGTTTGAATTTTCGTGACCAGACGGATGATGTGGTTAGAGAAGTACCGGCCACGACGGATGCCAGCGAAGCAGTTGCAGCAATAACTTCACATATCAATAAATACGATGTACCGGATGAGTTGGAGGAGAAATAGAGAATGACCAAGCGCGCACAGGATAACCTGTTGCGTGCTTTTTATATGACACATATTTGGCTGGAGTCGAACAAATAGTATTTAATGCCCAAACGTACAAATGATATTGCCCATGTGTACGTTTTTTTCTGTTTGTTTTTTTGTAAAATAATATATAAATGATTTCTGTTCAAACTAAATGGACCAGGTCGTCATAGCGGCGTTGTCTCTAATAAGTTGAAAAGCCGAATTCAGAATTGTAGGAGGGAATTATGATTGATGTATTCAATGAACAGATTCAAAATCTAGATCCGGAAATAAGTGAAGGTGAATTTGAGAAGAAAGATATTTCAAAAGTATTAACTATAATATGGATTTTTATAATTTATAGTGAGTCTGTCATTCTTCAACATTTGTCTAGTGGTCTAAATCTGCTGCAAAGTGTCTTATTCACTGTAATCATCATATTGCACATCCTCTTGTACTTGCATGCTCATAGAGTTGCAAAATATTTTTCTTGGGCTTATTTTGTTGTGCAAGGGGGATTGATCTTTTCAAGTGCATTTCTTCTACCTGAGAGTTTTTCGATTGTACTGGTTGGGTTAATGCCAATTTTGGTGGGTCAGAGTATAGGTATTTATTACAAGCCGCTTAAGGTCATTCTTGTATTTTTGATCTCCTATGTACTTTTTTGTGTTGCTGTGGTCTGGCATAATGATGGCAAGCAATTTGTGTTGTTCATCCCTCTATTTTTTCTAATTGCAGTTGTTATAGTAGCTTATGCCGTTCTTTTTCTCAAACAAGTCAAAGCACGAATCCGAACGCAAAACGTTCTTAAAGAACTTGAAATCGCACATCAAAAGGTCGAAGAACTTACAATTGCTAACGAACGACAACGTATGGCCCGTGATCTTCATGATACGCTGGCTCAAGGGCTTGCTGGGCTAATCATGCAACTTGAAGCCATTGATGCCCATCTGACAAAAGGGAGTACGCAAAGAGCTCAGGAGATCGTCCAACAATCGATGTCACAAGTGCGAAGAACATTGTCTGATTCAAGGCGAGCTATAGACAATCTTCGTTCGAAAACCATCTCGGAAGTTGATTTTGCAGAAGCAGTGGAGGAAGAAATACAGCGATTTACAATGGCTACGAGCATTCGTGTAATACGCAACATCAAAATTAAAGCTTCAGTCCCCAGACTGTTGTTCGAACATGGATTGTTTATTATAAGCGAGTGTTTAACCAACGTAGCGAAACATTCACATGCTAATACCGTATGGATTCATATTTTAGATAAAGAAGGCATGATTGAAATTGAGATTCGCGATGATGGAAAAGGATTTGATACGGATATTATTGCCAAGCAAACAGGGCATTACGGAATAATAGGCATACATGAACGTGTACGGATGCTGGGTGGAAAAATCAATATCAGCAGTATATTTCAAGAAGGTACAGCTATAAAAATAGAGGCGCCTCTTACTAAAGGAGACCTATCATGAAATACAAGATTTTAATCGTCGACGATCATTGGGTAGTTAGAGAAGGATTAAAGCTGGTGCTGGAGACCAATGACAGTTATGAAGTGATTGGTGAAGCTGGAGAAGGTGTAACGGCTCTTAAATTGATCGAAGAACTTCAGCCACATGTCATATTGTTGGATTTATATATGCCACAAATGAGTGGTTTGGAAACCATGAAAGCCCTCAGAGAAAAACAAAATGACACACCAGTCATTATCCTGACGACCTATAACGAAGATGATTTAATGATTAAGGGACTCTCTTTGGGAGCAAAAGGATATTTACTAAAAGATACCAGTCGAGAAAACTTATTTCGCACTATTGAGTCTGCGCTAAGGGGTGAAACGCTGCTTCAGCCAGAAATAACAGCAAGGGTATTTGCTACTACGAATAAGAGAGAAGCTGAGATAGAATCACACGAAAGAAGCTTAGTTCTGACTGATAAGGAAAGACACATATTAAAGTCTGTTGCACATGGTTTTAAAAGTAAGGAAATTGCGTTTGATATGGGAATTTCCGAGCGTACCGTAAAAGCACATTTAACGAATATTTATAACAAGCTTGGTGTTGATTCCAGATCCGAAGCCGTTGCCGTTTCGTTGGAACGTGGTATTTTACAGCTTTAGAAATAATAACTGAAAATATGTTATTTATTTGCCCAGTCGTACATAAGGTGCTTGCCCCTTTGTACGATTTTTTTGTTTGTGCATTGTTATAACATGAAAAAAGGATGAAAAAGTTTACTTGACCCACGGGTTGCTGATAGCACCTTTAGAAGAGAGAATCAGAGAGGATGACATTAGTTGAAGAGAAAAGAAATCAGGATAATGATTGCAGGGGTTGCATTAGCCTTAGTAGTTTCCGGTTGCTCCAGTGCATCGGAGAACTCTGTAACAGAAGCCAGTCACCCGGTAAAAATTGAGAAACTTGCAATGAAACCTTTGGCCAATGATTTTAATTTGGCGGGAACATTGCAGGCAAGTAATGAGGCCAATGTTTCCTTTGAAGCGGATGGACGTATATTGAACACCATGGTCGAGGTTGGGGATTCAGTAGAAAAAGGGAGTGTCCTTGCGAAGCTAGATACATCTGCTTACCAGTTACAGCTGGATCGGGCAAAGGCAACCATGGAAAAGGCAAAGGCTGGTGTTAGCCAAGCGGAGGCTACTGTCCAATCGGCCCAGGCGGGCATTCATAGTTCACAATCCCAGGTCAACGCGGCCCAATCCAAATTGCAGGAATTGAACAATGGCGCCAAAAAGCAGGAGATTGCACAGTCTCAAAATGCGGTTACTGTAGCAACTAATAATTATAACAAGAAGAAAGCGGATGCCGCACGGTCCCAAAGTCTATTCCAGGCAGGTGCAGTATCATTAACGGAAAATGAGAATGCGCAGCTGGAATTAGCAAACGCACAAAAAAGCTTAAGTGATGCGCAAGAGAAATTGTCTCTTTTGCTTGCAGGGGCATCCCAGGAACAGCGTGCCCAAGCTTCGGCTGGGGTAGATCAGGCCAGGGCAGGGCTGGAATCGGCTAGGGCTACTATACAACAAGGACTAGCCAGTAAAGCTCAGGCGCAGGCTACCTATGAGGATGCATTGGCTGCTTATGAACAGTCATCCTTGTCACTGAAAAAAGCAACTTTAACTTCCCCGATCACGGGTGTTGTGATTGAAAAAAAGATATCTGATGGCCAACTGGGCTCCAGCGGGAGTGAGGCATTTGTTGTCGGAAATATCAAGACTTTAAAAGTACTCCTCCCCGTACCGGACAGTGAAATCTTATCGTGGAAGAAAAACCAAAAAGTAAATATATCTCTCTACGATGAAATTAGAACAGGGACCGTTACTCAGATCTATCCATCGACTAACTCCAAAACGGGAAGCATCAATGTGGAAGTTAGCATTCCCAATCCCGAACTGAATTGGAAACCTGGTCAAGTCATAAGCGCATCTAAAAGCATGGATCAAAACGAAGCGCTTTTAGTGCCCGTAGAGGCCGTAATTAGTACGGGAAATGACCCTTATGTCTTTAAAGCAGTAAACGGAAAAGCCGTCAAAACACCGATTAAACTGGGGAAAGTGACTAATAATCAGCTCGAAGTGGTCTCTGGACTACAGGCAGGCGATCAAATCGTTACACAAGGAGCAGGAACCTTATTTAATGGTGATTTAATTGGGAATGACGTACTTGGGAAATCGGAGGAGTCGTCCGAATGATTAAATATATCGTTAAAAAACAAAAAATTACACTCATTTTCTTTGGCATGTGCATTGTGCTAGGGCTCTACAATTTTACATCGTTACCTAAACAAGAGCAGCCCGATGTTATTCCCTTGTCAGCCAGTGTTACAACCATCTATCCGGGAGCCTCACCCGAAAGAATTGAGCAAACCATTACTAAGGTTATGGAACAGAAAATTAAAGCCGTACAAGGTGTCAAAACGATTTCTTCCACTTCATCTAAAGGCCAATCCAGTATAACTGTAGAAGCTTTTGAAGATGCAGACCCGACAAAGGTATGGGCTGATCTTCGTACAAAGGTACAGGATGCACAGTCCGAGCTTCCAGTTGATGCGATGCAGCCGGTTATCAATGATAGCATGACAAGCTCTTTCATTGGTTCATATGCGATTACTTCTGATAAAATTGAGAATTTATACTCGTTGAATGAATTGATGAACAAATGGAAAGATCAATTAAAAACGGTCTCGGGTGTTTCGCAAGTTAATATTCAAGGAATACCAGATCAAGAAGTACGAATCAGTTTAGACACACAAAAGATGCAACAATATAACATCTCCTGGGAGCAGGTTGTTCAAGCAATCAAAAATGAGAATGAAAGAGTTCCTACAGGTAGTATGGATTTCAATGAGCGTACTTATCAGCTGACGGTAAATGCCTCTACCGATCCATCCATTCTAAATAACGTCCAGATTTCAAGCAATGACGATGGATTCCCGATATCTCTGAAAGATGTAGGGACAGCCTCACTTGTTTTTAAAAAAGCAGCTAGTTATACGTATGTGAATAACAAGCCTGCTATTTCGATCAGTGTGAGTGGAGATACAGGCAAAGACGTGCCAACGGTATCTAAAGCGACTACAGCCAAAATCAATGAACTTGTGAGCAGTTTGCCGAAGAATGTACATTTTGAGCCGCTTTTTGCGCAAAATGATCGAGTAGATGAAATGTTTGGAAACCTAACCAAAGAGATGATCATCGCTATTATATCGGTCATTGTTATATGTACATTAGGTTTGAATTTGCTGACTTCTGCATTTGTGGCCTTGGCCATTCCTGTTTCCATCGCCATCGGCTTTATTTTCTTGCCCACAACAGGAATCACGCTGAATCAAATTTCAGTCATCGGATTAATCATCGTGCTAGGGATATTGGTTGATGATGCCGTCGTGGTCAATGACAATATTGAACGCCGACGCACTGAATTTGGGGAAGATGCTACGGAGGCAGCCATTAAAGGAACGAAAGAGGTATCCTTATCAATCATTACAGCTACACTAGCTACGGTTGCAGCATTTGCCCCGCTTTTATTCCTGCCGGGCACCATTGGTGACTTTATTAAACCGATACCTACCGTTATTTCGTTAACGATGCTGGCTTCCATGATTATGTCATTAACGATCATTCCTATTTTCCGTCAATGGTATGATCAACGTCGTAAAGGAAAAGAGAATAATAGGACAGTTAAGCCACCTGGACTTCTGGGGAATCAAATCCAGTCTCTATCCAATGTGTACTCTAAAAACTGGATGCCAAGAATACTGCGACGCCCACTTTTAACAGCGCTTATTGGTCTTATGATGGGTACAGCAGCTTATGGACTACTTGCTGTTGTTCCTATTGAATTATTTCCGGATTCCGATCAAGCGGATGCCACGATCAGTGTAACGATGCCAGAAGGAACATCGTTGCAGGCAACCAATCAGGTTATTAACGAGATTGGCATGTGGGTCAAAAAACAGCCAGAAACAGAGCGGCTGGCGGCAACGGCAGGTGGAGGAGCGCCTCAGCTGTACAGCGATGTTGCAGGTGGTCACGGCTCTGGGGGAGCGGTAAACGGCCAAATTGCTGTCGTTGGAAAAGAGGGGCTATTTGATCTCAAAAAAACAGTGGATAACTGGACCCATACGCTACAAGCTAAATATCCATCTGCATTAATCAGCATTCGCGTTCCCCAATTAGGTATTCCGGTCGGCAGTGCGGTGTCTATCCGTATAAAAGGAGAAGACATTGATAAGCTGCAAAACATGACAACTAAAGTCAAAGAAATTGTTGCGGGGACCCCCGGAGCTGTAGATGTGACCGATAATATGGGTATGCAAAGCTATAATCTGAATTTCCAAATTAATCAGCAAGCCTTGGATAAATATCAGGTTAGCTATTCCGATTTAACGCGTACTTTGCTATTAATGGGTGACGGGGTGAACGTAACGGATTTTGATACGGGTAAGGAATTGCTTGATGTCAATATATACATGAACAAACCAAACCATGATCCTGAGGTATTATTCCAACAATTAAGTGTGAACAATGCGGCAAGGGAGCAAATCCCCTTATCCCAATTAGCCACGATGAAACCGGACTTTTCCATCCAACAAATCCACCGCTATGATCTGGAACGGACGGTAACGATATCAGCCAATGGAAATGGGCGTACAGCTACAGAACTCACTAATGATATCCGTAGCAAACTTACAAATACCCAGTTTGAACCAGACTACACCTGGGAGATGGGAGGGGAAACATCTGCGCAGTCTGATATGTTTAAGGATTTGGGCAAATTAGCTGTGATTGTTATTTTTCTTATTCTCCTCTTAATTACCATGCAGTTTTACTCGGTTTCCACACCGCTCATTATTATGACCACTGTTTATCTGGCAGCGGCAGGGGGAATCCTTGGAAGTTTTATTTCGGGGATGCCAATTGGATTCATGAGTATTATGGGTATCATTTCACTTGCTGGTATCGTCGTGCGTAACGGTATCGTGTTGATAGAGTTTATTGAAGATGCGCGGCGTGAAGGCGCTGATTTAACAGACGCCATTCTAATGGCATGCTCTGCCCGTTTCCGTCCGATCTTGCTTACTTCGCTAACTGCGATTGTGGGTATGATCCCTATTGCCACAATAGGCGAGATCTTGTTCAAACCGTTGGCAACGACCATTATTTTCGGACTAATTTTTTCAACTATTTTAACATTGTTTGTAGTTCCGACGCTGTATATGGTCGTAGCTCATCTGAAGCTGAAACGGAAGCATAAGAAGGAAAAGGCTATAAATAGCGATAGCTCATTGACCTTGTAGGTAAATATAGAAAAGAATATACTTCATTTTTCCTTTAATAATGCGGGATCGTACATTAGACGAGTGTCTTAATGTACGATTTTTTCTTTTGTCGATATTCATTATTATTTCATTGACATAGTCCACAAAAATCATTACTATAATTGTTGCAAAAGTCCACTAAATAGGGGGAGTTATGATCAATATAGATGCTAATATCATAGCGGATATGAGGCGTTTTAATCGATTCTATACGAATATACTGGGTGTTTTAGATAGACATGTGCTGGATAGCGGATATTCCTTTACCGAGGCCCGTGTCATTATAGAGATCGGGTTGATCGAGCCCTGTATTGCGAATACTCTAGTCGAATCTCTTAAAATTGATCGCAGCTATATGAGTAGGATCATTGCTAAATTTTGCAAAGAGGGCTTTCTTGTTAAGGAAAATTCAACGTTGGATAATAGAACAAATCTGATTCGTTTGACTCCTAAAGGAAAAGTGTTCTACAACCAACTGAATGAAAGGTCTGATGAACAAATTCTAAAATTAGTTCAAGGACTTTCAGAAGAAGAGATTAAGGAATTACATGCTTCTATGTTGTTAATTCAGAAGAAATTGGATAATTTGGAGAGGATACAGAATGATACGATTTGAATGCGACTATACCGAAGGTGCTCATGAGCGCATATTAAAGCGACTACTGGAGACTAATGATGAACAAACTCCAGGTTATGGTGTCGACGATCATTGTGAAAAAGCCAGAGCATATATTAAAGAAGCATGTGACTCCCCAAATGCGGATGTACACTTTTTGGTTGGAGGTACACAGACCAATACCACCGTCATTTCTTCTATTCTGCGTCCGCATCAAGGCGTCGTTGCTGCAGTTTCTGGACATATTGCCGTACATGAGACCGGAGCGATTGAAGCTATTGGGCATAAAGTACTTACTTTGCCAAGTGATGATGGGAAAATCCGGGCCGAGCAGGTAAAGGAGCTATATGACGCTCACTGGAATGATGCCGCTCCTGAGCATAGTGTACAGCCCGGGATGGTTTATATTTCCCAACCTACTGAAAATGGAACGATTTATAGCAAATCAGAGCTGGAAGCATTAAGTAGAGTCTGTCAAGAGTGTGGTTTACCACTGTTTATAGATGGAGCCCGATTAGGCTATGGCTTGGTGGCCGAAGATAGCGACGTATCTTTAGCAGATATAGCAAAGCTATGCGATGTATTTTATATTGGCGGGACCAAAATTGGAGCCTTGATGGGAGAAGCAGTAGTCATTCTAAATGATACATTGAAAAAAGATTTTCGATATATGATCAAGCAAAAAGGAGGACTGCTGGCTAAGGGAAGAATGTTAGGCATTCAATTCGAAACTTTGTTTGAAGACGGTTTATACGTTGAAATTTCCAAACACGCTATAGATATGGCAATGCTGCTTCAAAACGGATTATCTGAGCAAGGTTTTTCTTTTCAATACCGTTCTACAACCAATCAGCAGTTTCCGATTTTGCCAGATCGTATACTAAAGACATTGAGTGAAAAATATACTTACTCCTTTTGGGAAAAGGTTGATGATGCACATAGTGCTGTTCGATTCTGTACCAGTTGGGCTACAAAGAAAGAAAATGTTGCAATGCTGATTCAGGATATTAAAACATTGCGATAAAGGTCATAGAAAGAGTAATTTATATAATTTTAAAGATGTAAAATGACTATGGAATAGCCATACTTCGTTGCATGCATTGCAGCGAAGTATGGTTTTTTTTGTGCATTTTACTTATTCCAAAGCGGCTTGTCTTTAGTTCCATGAAAGAGCAAGTGGATATAAAAATGGAAAAACAAGACAAGAGCGGATGTATAAAATCGGCGTCTAATTCTTTACACTGTATATCTACCGAACCTGCTTGCGGTACTGAAGAGGGGAGAGCCCAGTTATTTTTTTGAAGATTTTATTAAAGTGGGAAGCATGACCGAACCCGACATCCTCTGCAATATGCTGGATTTTGTCTTTGGTGGTTCGAAGTCTTGTTTGGGCCGCCCTGACCCTCACTACGCGGATGTATTCGCTGAAATGAAAACCAGTCAACTTTAGAAAGATACGGCTTAGGTAAGCTGGACTAATGAAGAAGCATGCGGCCACTTGTTCGAGAGTTAACGGTTCATTGTAATGATCCTGAATAAAAGAAGAAATTTCCGTGATTTTCTGATGCATGGGATGAGAGGAAACAGGTTCACTTCGCTCGATCGCTTCCGATCGGTGCACCAGAATAAGCATTTCCAGCAGTAAATGCTGTACGCAACGGTCATGCAGAGGCTGCTTATTCCTGCATTCGGTATTCATCTGTAGGAATAAACGTTCAACCTCCACTTGCTCTCTCGCAGGTAAGCGAAGCAACGCGGATTGCTGATACGGCGGCAGGTCAAGAATGTCATGATCTTGCTGTGGGAGAAATGTCGGAGAAAAATGAATCAAAATGCGCTCTGTTTCCTGCAATTGTGTGCTGGCGGTAGAGTGCAAGTCATGAGGAAGGATGAATATTAGATCCCCCTTGCGAGCGGTGTATACCTTGCCATTCATAAAATAGATGCGTTCGCCTCGCAGTAAGAGATACAGCTCATAGTTCTCGTGGACATGAGGCCGGGGCATAACCGTGAAACCGGTACGATAGATGTGATGAATGGAGAATTGTTGTTCTCCAATGACATATTTATCTTCTTTCATTTCATTCATGTGCTTCTTCCTTTGCAAATTAAGATAAGTAAGCGCATTCATATACCACCAGTATATATGACAACCTGCCAATGATAAAAGCAGAAAAGATTGATGAAAGGAGGTGAAGGCGCTTCTGAACGTCTCGGATCGTGTTTTTATAAAAATATGCGCTGATGTGGAAGAAAATCTTAGGGAGGAAACAGAATATGAGCAAGCAGCGTACATGGAAAAAGGTGCTATGTAATGTGGTTGTGGGTTCATTGCTGTTGACCTTGTGCCCACCACTAATCCAAGCGGAGACTGCAATAGGAACAGAGAACGCAAAGGTGTCAAAAGTGGCGACGGATATTCCGGCGTTTCCGGGGGCTGAGGGTGGCGGTAAATATGTTACCGGTGGACGCGGAGGTGAAGTGTATGAGGTTACCACGCTGGCAGACTACGGCAAAGGGGAACAGATAATACCAGGATCTCTTCGTGCAGCGGTCAGCTCCGATAATCGGACGGTCGTATTCCGGGTGGGTGGAACGATTCATCTCAAGGAGCCACTTAAAATCTTTGGAAACAACCTGACGGTTGCGGGTCAGACAGCTCCTGGCGATGGTATAACTGTAAGCGATTACACGACAGGGATTGATGCAGATAACGTCATTCTCCGTTACCTGCGTTTCCGATTGACCGACCGTTACCCCAGTGAGGATGACGCGTTAGGAGCCAGATACCATAAAAACATAATGATTGATCACTGTTCCTTTAGCTGGTCGGTGGATGAGGTACTGAGCCTGTATGACAACGTCAATACAACGGTACAATGGTCCATTGCGTCCGAAAGTATGCTAATGACCACGCATCAGAAAGGTCGCCACGGCTATGGCGGCATATGGGGCGGGCGAAACTCCACCTATCATCATAATTTGTTGGCTCACAATGCAAGTCGTAATCCGCGTTTTCCAACCGATAAAAAACAAATCGACGCTGTGGAAATGACCAATAATGTCATTTATAACTGGGGATTTTTCTCTTCATACGGTGGCGGTGAAGGATCGTATAATGTGCTGAATAACTATTATAAGTATGGCCCCAACACATATGAGGACGTTCACGGTCAAATTTTTGTAGACGTGGGTAGTAAAAAATATAAAACACGCATCTTTATTGGTGGTAACTACATGTACGGCAATGACTCGGTTACGAAAGACAACTGGCAGCTTGGCACATCCATTGGGTCAATTATTGATCCTTCCACCCGTTTGGCGGAGCCGATTGAAGTCAGAGGGGAATACGACAACGGAATTTCACCGGATGCGTATGGTCCATATCAAGCGACAGATGCACAAACCGCATATACGGAGGTGCTTGCCGGCTCAGGAGCCACGCTGCCAAGAAGAGATGCGGTGGACGCCCGAATTATGAATGATGTGAAGAATGGAACGGGTGCATTTATTAACTCTCCGCGTGAAGCAGGGTGGATTTACGACGATTCTAACGTAACGACGACGGAGCTTGCTGACACTGACCATGATGGAATGCCGGATGAATGGGAACGTGCCCATGGGCTGGACCCCAATAATGCAGATGATCGTAACGGTCAGGGGCTTGCCGGCACAGGGACGTATGCTCATTTTGTCAAGGGATATACCAATTTGGAGGTCTATTTAAATGATCTTATTGAGAAGCTGTCGAATGGAAATGAGGTGGATAATCCAGAGGCCGTCGTTCAGGTGTCGGATGCAAACGGACGTTCACTAAAGCATAACGATATTTTAGAAGCAGGCCGTGATGCGACCATAACAGCAACAGCCAAGGACAAAGATGGTATTGCTCATGTTGAATTTATCATTGACGGCAAACTTGTTGGTAAAGTAGAGACCGCGCCTTATCATCTCGATTGGAATCATGTAACAGACGGTACCCATAATATTATTGTACGGGTGACCGACCGCATGGGGACGGCTACATTTTCCAATCCTGTTACCATTCACGTCAATACGACTGCGCCATCGGGAAGTTGGCTCAGCGAAGAGATTGGCTCTGAGGGCAACGATGGTTATATAAAAGGGCATACTCAGGTCTTAAAAGAAGATGCAAGCGGCAGCAGTATAAGACTGAAGTCAGCGGGAGACGTTGACGGTAAGGCAGATATGTTCCATTATGCTTATCAAAAATGGGAAGGTGACACTGAAATTACAGCCCGTGTGGAACAAATTACTCCGGTGGATGATAATGCCGAAGCGGGTGTAATGATTCGTGAGTCGCTAAAGCCTGGATCAAAAATGGCCTTTATGTCTTTAGCATTTGTTAAATATGGCAAACAGGGTATTCTTATTAGTCGTGATCAAACGGATGCCAAGACGAAACGTGCGTCAATGGAGACGTTTATTGCAACGCCATATTCGGTTCGTCTGGTACGACAAGGACAAAAGGTTACCGGCTGGGTATCCGCAGATGGTGTGACGAACTGGGAGAAGGTTGGTGAAACTGTTATAGATGTGCCGGATAATCAGCCGCTATTGTTCGGGTTGGCCACCGATGCATCCAAACAACAAAACGATGTATGGAATTACAATACGTCGGAATTCAGCAATGTCACCATCCGCAACCTGACAGACTCAGGAGGAACTCATCCCACTAGTGTGGTGGTAGCGACCTATGGCCCTGCTGACTTTACATCTCTCCAGGCAGCGATTGACGCAGTCCCTGACGACAGCAACACAAGGACAGTTATCCATCTCAAAAACGGTACGTATCGTGAAAAAATAAAGGTGAATTCCTCCAAAAAAAATCTGAGTATTATCGGAGAAGACCGCGACAAAACGATCATTGCTTTTGATGATACGGCCAAAACGGTGGTGGACGGAAAAGAATTAGGAACAAGCAACAGCTATACAATGCGTGTGCAAAGTCCCGATTTTGTGTTGGAGAATGTCACGGTTGCCAATACAGAAGGAACCGGGCAGGTGCAGGCTGTAGCGTTATATGCCGAAGGTGATCGTGGTAAGTATCACAATGTCAAAATTACCGGCCTACAGGATACGTTGCTTGTGAACCGTGGCAGACAGTATTTTAAGGACAGCTACATCAGTGGTAGTGTAGATTTTATATTTGGCAATGCACCTGCCGTGTTTGATAATTCGATCATACACAGCCTGCGTGCTGGATATGTGACAGCAGCTTCAACAGAAGAGAACAAGCCGGGCTTTGTATTTATTCAATGTCGTCTGACAACAGAAAATGGCTTGACAGGCAAGGTGGATCTTGGACGGCCATGGCGCCCTTATGCTCATGTTACTTTTTTGAAGACCTATATGGATGACCATATCAAGCCGGGCGGCTGGAACAATTGGGGCAAGGAATCCAATGAGCAGACCGCAAGATTTGGAGAGTTTGACAACTTTGGACCAGGTGCAGGAAGTAGCGGGCGTGTATCTTGGGCCAAACAGCTTACCGCTGATGAAGCAAGTCAGTACACCGTTGAAGCTGTTCTGAGCGGGACAGATCATTGGGATTGGCGTCTTTAAATTTGATGTTCAGTGGTTAAGCGGGGCAAGCGCTTCTAGCGTTCAGCCTCGCTTATTTCTATAGTTTGAGTAGAGGATACATACTTGATTTTCGGTATTGAAAATACTTGTTTATATGGTAAATGTTTGCTATGTTAAAAGTGCATTTATCTCAAATTGAAATTTATTATTGATTTGGAGGTGTAAGGTATGGCACGTGTGTTAGTAGTGATCACGCCAGCTGAAGGTCATGTTAATCCGACATTAGGATTAGTAAAAAGGTTGGTAGACAGTGGGGAGAAAGTTGACTACGTGTGTACGGAAGAATATCGTACGAGAATTCAACAGACAGGAGCACAGATGATCACCTACCCTTTTGTGGATGATGCTTTTTCTAAAGACTCTGATTTAAAGCCAGCAGAATACAAACATCATTATCAATTTGTGTACATGATGGTAAAAGGTATGATTCTTCCGATTATTCCAGAGGTTTTGAGAGTTATTGAAAACAGAACCTATGATTATTTAATCTATGATTCTTTGATGGGCTGGGGAGGCACGATTATTGCTGAGAAGCTAGGAATCCCTGCTGTGTGCTCTATCGCTTCTTTTGCTTTCGTAGAGCCATTGGGATCGGGGCAAGGCATGAATGACAATGATCCGGAGGTAAAGAAGTTGTACACGGCTACGATGCAAATAACGCATCAACTAGCTAAGGAGCTTCAGGTTGAGGCTCCAGCTATAGAAAAGATTGCTCCTCATGGCGGACACTTAAGAATCGTTTATACAAGCCGCTATTTTCAACCGCAAGCTGAAAAACTGGATCACAGTTTTATTTTTACAGGTCCTTCTATTGTACCGCGTAAAGATGCTCCATCTTTCCCGTTCGAACAACTTCGTGTTCTGCATCCACAGGCGGTTTACATTTCGATGGGTACTATTTTGAATAAAGACTTGGAATTTTATAAGCTTTGTTTTGCAGCATTTCGTGATTTGCCTGTGCAGTTTGTGCTGTCTTCAGGCAATTATACAGACATGGAGCCATTGGCCCCATGTATCCCTGACAATTTTATAATCAAGCCTTATATTCCGCAATTGGAAATACTTCAGCATGTGGACGCTTTTGTTACACATGCGGGGATGAACAGTACAAGTGAAGCTTTATATTACAATGTACCGCAGGTCATGATTCCTTTAACATCGGATCAGCCGATCGTAGCCAGTCGGGTGCAGGAACTGGGAGCGGGTGTTGTTGTGGATAAAAATAAGCTTACACCCGCTAGTTTGAGAGCAGCCTTATTAGAGGTATTGAGTCATCCAACCTATAAAGAACAGGCTCATGTGATCGGCGAATCATTACGCCAGGCTGGTGGGTACAGACATGCGGCAGATACAATTATGAGTCATTTCTCCACCATAGAAAAATAAGCGCAGTCTATATACTGTGATTCCTTTCTTTTAAAGCAGCAGATTTTTCAAACTCTAATTTCTTCGAAATTGCCAGGAGACCCAGGGAGCAGATGATTAGGGCCAAACATACCCAATAGGTGTTTCGGTAACCCATCCATTGAGCGGTTAACCCGCCCATCAAGCTCCCCACCAGTCTTCCGATGGTTGTCGCATTGGAATATAGCGTCGATGCGTACCCTGGAAGAGAGGGCAACAAATCCTGCATGTAGCTAATGCCAATGGCAGAAATCACTGCAACAAAGAAGGCTAGAAGAAGTTGCCCCACGAATAGCTGCCACATCTCCGTAGACATAAGGACAAGAATATAATAGACAACTCCTGTTAATGCCCCTAAAAATACAAGCAAACGGTTGGAGTATTTAGCTGCTAGTACGCCTAGCATAAGCATCAAAGGTATTTCTAAAATGGCGCAAATACTGGATACTAGAGCAACGTCACTTGTGTCACCTTTTAAATTGTAAATGATGAACAAGGAAATATTTAAATTGTTCATCCAGTGAGACGTATAGAGCAGAGTAAGAACTGAGAATGGGATCAGAATCTCAATATTTTTATGTAATGTAATGTTATGAAGTGAAAGTTGATTCTTATGTTTAAGCTGAGCGGGAGGCTGCTGGATAAAAAAGAATAAAAGAACAGCAATAAGAACAAAAATAGAGGTCGTCCCCATAAAGATACCTTTAAAGCCCGTATGTGCAATCAAAAAGGAACCAAAAAGCGGCCCGGTAATAAATCCGAGAGAAAACATAGACCGAAGTGTTGAATTAGCAAAGGCGTGATCCGCAGATTTACTGCGATCTACTGCTTCACGTGCACTGGCAAATAACTGCGGCATCCCAGGAGCACCAATGGCCGTAAAGATCGTCATATAAACAAAAAGTACATAAAAATTTTGGATTACAAGATATCCTGCAAAGGCTATGGCATTAAATAACGTACAAATCACCAAAATTTGTTTACGATCTAATCCGGTATCAGAACGTTTGGCAATCAGAGAGCTTATCCATATTCCACAAATCAAAGTCACCGCTGTAAACACACCAAAGGTTCCCACAGATACGCCAAGTGTACTTGTAAAATATACAGCTAAAAAAGGTGCGCTGATGGATATAGCCATGCCTTGCAATAACATGCAGATCATGAACAATGGGTAGTTAGGGATAACAAAAAGATTCTGAATACGCTTTAGCATTTCATTTTTACACTCCTTCCGAATACATACCTATCCTAACCAAACTATATATGACTTTAGCATAATTTGTATATTTACATGGTGTAAAATATTATATATTATTTTTCGCTTTGATGAGCAGGACAATATACAGGCAAAGATACTGTCTATTCGTTCCTGATGATTGGTAGACCGCCCCTTGCTCATAGCTTTCGCTTCCCCATTCCGTACAACTCATAGCGATGTCGCCATTTCACTAAGGTGGTAACGCTGATGTTATGTTTTTTGGCTACTTCCACACGGCTGCTCTGTCCTGCTTTTAACTCCTGTATGATGGCTAGTTTCTCAATCGCATTGTATTCGTTCTTCTTAGACAAAGGAAAACTCCCCTTCAAGTAGCGGTTTATTTATTAAACCTGCCTACTTGAAGGGGAGCATATCAAAATCGGTAGCCTGTTCCGTAATTTATAATAGCGAGGTTACGAACTTCACCTCCGGAAAGCGGCTATCCGGTCCTTTCATTAAGATTCCGCCTTGATTTTTCAGATACCTATCGAAGAAATCCAGCATATAGGCATTGATAACGGAGTTCGCTCTTTCGGGTGCAATCTTTCCTGTAATGCCCAGCATTTCGAAAATCGGAGAAATAAACTGTACGTCGGCAAAATTCAAATGCTCCGTATTTTCGATATAGAGGACTTGTCCCCCTTCGTCGACCGCTTCGCGCATCCGTTCAAGCTCCAACTTTTTATCTTCCGTTACTTGATCCTCCCACTCTCTTGTTGAGCCCATACGGTTAAGCTCTGCATCCGTGTAGACCCGGTTATCCATCACCATTTTTAATTTTTCGAAATAGCTTTCCGAGTTGATGAACAAAAACGGCTTTCGCAGACCCTCTCTGTCACGCAGTCGATAAAGCCCTCCATCAAGGTCTATTCCAACCGCGATTCGCGGATCGTAAGAAGCGTCATAGGCCGTCGCTCCGCCGATGGAATGACCGAACACCCCGACATGACCGAGATCAATCCTCCCTTTTAGATGACTTGGAAACTGCCCCGATTGGATGAGCTCGAATTGGTCCAGCGCAAACGCCACATCGCCGGTTAAAACTTTTCCCAACTTGTCACGATTTCCTCTACTCGTCTGGTAATCATGGGCGGGCGAGAATAAGTCGTTGGTTGTGCTGGTCGTGATTCGCCCGTCCGGAAACTCGGTTGCAAATGTATTGTAGGTGTGGTCGATCACTGCCACGATATATCCATGACTCGCGAGATTTTCGGCTTGCGACGTGTGGAGGAACCTGGAAGAGCCATTGCCGGGATTCGCAAGGATCAGCGGGTATGAAGTCTGTGCCGAAGAGACTTCGGCCCCCGAATAAGCATGACTGGATACGTACTTCAGGTGTTGAAAAGTAAACCCGGGAAGGCCATAGTCCGCGGCCATATAACGTAAAATCTGGGTATCTGGAATAAAGGGAGCGTACTTGTCGGTGCCAGCTTGAGCCGGATACCATACCTGAACCATCAATTCCCTTTTGCCTGTCGCGGTTTTTCCAAATGTCTCCTCCCGGCTTGGATCGATGAAATGAAAGACTTGCGTGCCTACCTTCAACTCGCCGGTTGGCGCCGGAAAGTCGAATACGGGAAACACATAGAGGAAGCACGCCGTTGCGATTAGCCCAATCACGATAAAAAGACGGCCCAGCACCCTACGGATTCGCGAGGCAGTCCGAACGACTTTCAGCGTTATGAAAACGTCTATAAGCGAATGCATAAGCATCAGGATCGTAAATCCGTATAAAAATAAAAGCTGAACCCTGTATCCTTCGACAAGCAAATGTATCACTAAAAAAATGGAGCCTGCTCCGCTTGTCAGGAGCAAAGCTGGTCTTCGGATACGTTGATTGATAATGAACAGGAGTGCCAACAAACAAGCACTTGAAAAGAATAGCAGCATTTCAAAAAACCTCACGCCAACTCCCCCTTAAAAATAATCCTATCAATGGATTAGTATAGAGGAGCAGCTAGGTTGATACCATTGATCTAGATGACAATTGCCTAACACTCTTGTAAGGTTGCGCAACGATGGCGCAGAAAACGGCATGTAATGTACTGATTCCTGCCTTTCGGCCGGGGTCCGGAAAGGAATACCCCATCCGCCGCATGTCATGGCCAACGGATGTTGAACAGGTGGGGGGCTATTTGACGCTTAACGTAACAGGAGTGGGATGTAGCTATGTTTGTGGAATTATCCTGTAGGATTTGCTTTAAAGGCTGAACCGATCTACGAACTGCTTGATCAGTTCATTCAATAATCCGGCGGCCTTCGTAGGAAGGCGATGATCAGCTTTCTTAAGGAAAACCAGCTCACTATTTGGTAATTGTTGATGCAATATTTTGGCATAGGGATGAAAGTGCTTATCTTTTTCACCATAAACGAGCAGGACAGGAAGATGGATTTCCCCGAGCCGTGAGGTGCAGTTGTACTTCAAGCTGTATCGATAATATTGTTCGACATTCCTGGGATTTCCCTGCTTCGCATCGTTGAATAACTTACGGAATAAAGATAGCTGTTTCGTTTGTGACCAAGCATTAGAAAGGGCAATCGTACCGATTGTGCCGATTTTGGAAAGAGCAATGCCCAAAGAAATTTTATTTCTTAGTCGCCATTCGTTTACTTCCGACATTCCACTAATAACAATGCCTCCCCATGCCCGATCTGGATAAGTCAAGAGGAATTCAAGTACTATCGAGCCCCCGGTAGAATATCCACACAGAAATACTTTATCAAGGCTCATCCGGTCCATCAAATGTTTAATATCCAGGGCGATGAGAGGGTAAGTAACCGTTTGCTCGGAAGGCTGACTTTTACCGTGTCCTCTAATATCAAAAGCTATCGTTCGAAAATGGGGCGAGAGTCCTTGGATTTGGTATGTGAAATTTAAGCTTGTGAGTACTGGAGGGTGAATGAATAGGATGGCCATTCCTTCACCAGAATCCATATAATGCATGGAGTATTCGTTTATGTTTGTCGTAGTCATGGTGGTTATGCTCCCTCCCTAAATGGTTTGATCTTAAATTTGGCCTATTAGATCCAAAAAATTCATGGAGGTGTAACTTTAATTGCTTGTATGAGATACCTTTGTCCCGATGATCCAATGCAGGAATAATATTTTTAGTACAAGAAAAAAATAAGAGGATCAAGTTTTTCTAAGAAAGGGACACATACATGGGCATGAAAAATAAAGTTACCATTGCAGTAGTGCTAAGTTTATTGTTGTTGATCTTGGGCTGTAGAGCGGACTCCAGTCAACAGCTAAAACAACAGAGTGTGAAGCCACCTATCACAGTAAATCAAATGGGGAAAAAACCTGTCATTATGATCTTGATTGATTCGTTAATGGATAAGCCTTTGCAAGATGCGATTCAAGCAGGCCGTGCTCCGGCAATGCAATATCTCCTTAATCAAGGGCAATATTTCCCGCATGTAGTGAGTTCATTTCCCACGATGTCTGTGACAATCGACAGTACATTATTAACGGGAACGTATGCAGACCAACATCATGTGCCTGGACTCGTTTGGTACAGCGACCAAAAGAAACGCATGATTCTCTACGGCAATGGTGCCAAAGAAGCCTTGAAGATAGATCAAATGCAAGTATTTATGGATGCTATTTATCAGTTAAATCAAGTTCATTTGAACAAAAAAACAAAAACAATTCACGAAGAGCTGGCCGACAAAGGAAAAGAATCGGCATCAATCAACGCTATTGTTTTTAGAGGAAGAACGGAACATGACTTAAAAGTACCTCGCTTTATAACGAACAGCAATCGTGTGCCAGAACAATTGAGAATAACAGGACCTAAATGGTTTTCTTATGCAACTTTTGCACAACTGGATCCAAAGAATAGCTGGAATACTCCTCCGTGGAAAAAATTCGGGATGAACGACGAGTTTTCCGCAAAAGATACCGCTTTTCTAATCAATCAAAAAAAACTTCCAAGCGTAACTGTCACATATTTTCCAGAAAATGATAGTTCGGTGCATAAAAAAGGCCCGGCTCAGTTGGAAGGAATTGAAAAAGCGGATCAAGCGCTGCAAACCGTGTTGAACGCATACGGTTCGTGGGAACAGGCTGTAAAAAATGCGATATGGATTGTCATGGGTGATAGTGCGCAAAGCGCGGTTTATGATGATCGACAGGTAGCGACTGTTGAGATAAAGCCGCTGTTAAACCCTTACCGCATAGCAAAATTAAATCAATCAGTAAAAAAAGAAGATCAAATTGTCATTTCCACGAATGAACGAATGGCTTATGTTTATGCGATTAATGATAACGTCGAGTTATCTGATGTAGTGAAGCGCTTACAAAAAGAGGAAAAGCTCGATATCATCGCTATGAAAGATGGTAAAAACAATATTCATGTTACAAAGGGGAAAAAGGGTAAGCTGTTTTCTTATCATCCTGGTGGAAAATACACCGATGAATATGGACAATCATGGACATTATCGGGCGAAAAGGACCTTGTGGATATTACGATAAATAACAACCGGATCAAGTACGGAAAATATCCTGACGTTTTGGCGAGGTTATACGGGGCAATGAACTCTCATGAAGGAAAATACGTTGTCGTCACGGTCCAACCCGGATATGAACTCGTCAGTGAAAGTTCTCCTACCCACATCGGAGGGGGAGCACATGGATCGCTGCATGAAAAAGATTCCCTTGTCCCATTAATTATTTCCGGAACGAATACACGCCCCAAAACACTGCGAATCGTTGATATAAAAGACTGGATTATGCAATTGGTGAATGGATAGTTATTATTGTTCTTGATATTAAAAAAGTACTCCATTAGTATATAAGCATACAGTTATATAAATGAAAGGAGGTTACACTTTGGAGCAACTTGGTTATATAGCCGATCATTTAAAGCTACTAGGGGATAAAACCCGCTTGGCTATGCTTTCCCTGCTAAGAGAAAGAGAATGGTGTGTTTGCGAATTTGTAGATATCTTTGATATGTCGCAGCCAGCAATTAGCCAACATTTGAGAAAATTAAAGTCGCAAGGAATTGTAAAAGAAGAACGACGAAGTCAGTGGGTATACTATTCCTTAAATGTAGACGACAAGCCGCAAATTCAAGCCGTTCTTGAGCGTATGCCAGACTCCAAGCAGATTTTAAAATGGCTGAATAAAGAGGAGCCGATAGCATTTTGTGCACCGGATTCATCGGCTTGCTGCTCATCCTAAAGGCTGTTCCGTTTATCTCCTTGGGGGATAGACGGTGTTTTTAACATAAGTATATGTTTATAAGGTAATGTAATGGAGGTTTAAAACATTGATTTTGTTGGCATGCATTATATTTTTAGCCACTTTAGTGTTGGTGATCTGGCAGCCTAGAAATCTGTCTATCGGCTGGTCTGCCTGCGGCGGTGCCATACTCGCCTTGCTGGTGGGTGTCGTCGATTTACATGATGTTTGGGAAGTTACTCATATTGTCTGGAATGCGACACTGGCTTTTGTAGCCATTATTCTGATTTCATTGGTGCTTGATAAAATCGGCTTCTTCGAATGGGCGGCGCTTCACATGGCACGAGCTGCACGAGGAAGCGGAACCCGGATGTTTGTTTATGTGACCCTTCTTGGCGCCGTTGTTGCTGCTTTTTTTGCGAATGACGGTGCCGCCTTAATACTGACACCGATTGTACTGGCGATGGTTCGGGCACTTAAATTGGATGAGAAAATGATTTTTCCTTTTATCATAGCGAGCGGTTTTATTTCAGACACGACGTCGCTTCCGCTTGTGGTCAGCAATTTGGTCAACATTGTGTCAGCCGATTTCTTTGGGATCACCTTTATGGAATATGCGAGTCGCATGATTGTACCTAATTTATTTTCTTTAGCAGCCAGTATAGGAGTACTGTATCTTTTTTTTCGCAAAAGAATTCCGAAAACGTTTGATACGGCACAATTAATCACGCCTGCGGAAGCGATTAAAGATCCAAAAATGTTCCGTATGTCTTGGATCGTTCTCGCGGTTTTGTTCGTTGGCTACTTTGCATGCGAATTTTTTAACATTCCCGTTTCGGTGGTGGCCGGTATTATTGCTATCTTTTTCTTATTGATGGCGCGTAGAAGCCCTGCAGTGCCGATGAAAGAAGTCATCAAGGGCGCTCCATGGGCCATCGTATTTTTCTCCATCGGAATGTATGTTGTGGTGTATGGTCTACGAAATGCCGGTTTGACGGATCTGCTGGCCCATGTGATTCAAGCGGCTGCTGATCAAGGTATGTTTGTGGCCACCATGGGCATGGGTTTTATTGCGGCGATTATCTCGTCGGTCATGAATAACATGCCTACGGTCATGATTAATGCGCTTGCCATTGATGCCACCCATACAACCGGTATGGTCAAAGAGGCGTTGATTTATGCTAACGTCATTGGTTCTGATCTGGGGCCGAAAATAACTCCGATCGGTTCATTAGCCACGTTGTTGTGGCTGCATGTGCTTCGTTCGAAAAACGTAAAAATTTCTTGGTGGACTTATTTTAAGACAGGCATTGTCTTAACCATTCCTACACTTTTTATGACCCTACTGGGCTTATATCTATGGTTAATCATTTCATAATTGAACATTGAAGGAGACGGTAATGATGGAAAAGAAGACAATTTACTTTTTATGCACTGGTAATTCTTGTCGCAGTCAAATGGCAGAAGGCTGGGCCAAAAAATACTTGGGAGACCGTTGGAATGTATACAGTGCGGGCATTGAGGCACACGGCCTTAACCCTAAAGCGGTGCAAGCGATGAATGAAATAGGGATCGATATCTCCGGACAAACTTCAGATATTATAGATCCTGCTTTGCTGAACAGCGCGGATTTGGTTGTGACCTTATGCGGAGATGCTGCAGATAAATGTCCTATCACACCTCCGCGCGTTCGTCGTGAACATTGGGGATTTGATGATCCGGCTAAAGCACAAGGAACAGAAGAAGAGAAATGGAGCGTGTTCCAGCGTGTACGGGATGAAGTCGGGGCTCGTATTCGGAAATTTGCGGAGACTGGTGAATAAACAAGGTACACAGCTATAGTATTTCAAACAAGCACGCCTCCTTAAAGAGGTGGTGCTTGTTTGGCGTTTTTTTCCTTCACAGAATACTCTTCCAGCACCTTTGTTTTATCTCCATAGATCCTATCCAAATGATCTTCTCCCCATAAGCAAAAACGATCAAGCAGATCTTTAAAATCCCATCCATATTCACTAAGCTCGTACTCCACTTTGGGTGGAACCTGGTTATAAATGATGCGGTGGATGATTCCATCCTTTTCAAGCTCTCTAAGCTGTTGGGTAAGCACTTTTTGGGTGATTTTCGGAATGAGTTGACGAAGTTCGTATGTACGTTTTCTGCCGCTGGTTAAATGATGTAGGATGATGCCTTTCCACTTTCCACTGATGACCTCCAAAGTTGCCTCGATCCCGAGCATATAGGTTTTGGCTTTGTCTTCCATAGACTTTCCCCCTCTCCGATCTGTAGTACAAAAGGCACTAAGGAACCTTAAAGTACCTACAGTACATTGAAGTGCGTACTTCACACTCTAATGTATAACATCCATAATAGCATCTGTAGACAGGGTTCAACAATTATGAGGAGAAAGAAGGTTACGGATAACATGAAAGTTCTATTGGTCGTTACGCATCCTAGAGAGGATTCACTTACCCTTGCAGTCATGAATCGTTTTGTAGAGGGATTGAAGGAGAATAAGCACGAGGTAGATATTTTGGACTTGGATCGGGATGGGTTTAATCCGGTATATAGCGCGGCAGATGAGCTGGATTGGAATACGACCCATAAACAATATGCTCCTGAAACGCGGAAAGAGATGGATAGAATTGCAGCTGCGGACGCTCTGGTCTTTGTGTTTCCACTATGGTGGTACAGTGTGCCTTCCATGCTAAAAGGGTACCTGGATAAAGTCTGGAACAAAGGTTTACTTCAGGAATTTACGACGAAGCAGGTGTTGTGGATGTGCTTGGCGGGAGGGACGAAAGAACATCTGATCAAGTATGAATATCACGATTTGGTTACTAATTATTTGAATAAAGCCATTGCTGGTTACGCAAGAGTAAGAGAGTCCAAGGTGGAGTTCTTCTATGATACTTTGTCCGAGTCGAAAGAATACATTGCAGGTTTACTGGAGCACGCTTATCAATTAGGTCGGGCATATAAGTGAGTTTTATTCTGATAACAATGGGAAGTTAATATTATTGAAAAAGGGTTAAGGCTCGTTAGACGGCACTTAACCCTTTTTTATTTTATAGACGAGACCCTATCCTTTTATAGGCTCGTGCATAGGTGCTGACGGTGCCCCTTGCATAGATAACCCGCCGCCAGTTGTGCTTGCTGGAACAACGGGATGTGGTGAGCCCTTTTCAGAAGCAGAACCCGCAGTTTGCTTGGCCAGCTTCTGTTTTTCCCACAGGGCTCTGGCGATCACCAGCATGGAGAGTACACCCACATATAGTAACAGAGAACCGAGTTCGGGAAGCATCTCTTGCAAAGGTGCACCACGCAGACCCATGGTGCGCAGGAATTTATACATCCATACAAAGGGGAAGAAATCACCGATTTGAATCGCTAAAGGTGGAAACAGTGATCTGGAAAGAACAGCCCCCGATAGAACAAAAGCAGGCATGAGTATCATCACCATTCTGCCAATGGCTATTCCCGGATGTGCAGCGCCCCATGCAACCAGGACATTGATACAAACGGTACCGAATACATACAGGACAACTGGAATTATAAAGAGAATTGGATTGGCCTCGAAACGGCCTCCTCCAAACACTTTAAGCATCCCGAGAGAGAAGATCAAGCCAGCCGTCGAGAACAGCGTATAAGGAAGCATACGCAGCAGGATGTTGAATGGATTTTGCAGCTCAGCAGCCAGCCTCTTGGAAACCCGGAGTCTGGCGACCAGAGGTAAGCTATTTATATTCAGTATCATAAAAGAGAACATACAAGTGAATGCAAGTATCGTCGTATTCTGATAGTCATTAGTTGGATTAAACAGGGAACGCACTTCCAAGGCGATACCTTTGAGGGCCCCTTGAGCCTGTTCTGCGTTCATCCCGGTTTTCAACATAGCTGGAACAGACAATTCCATATTCTCGGAAACGCTAATTTCCTGCATAGCTGTACGAATCGAAGTAATAGATTGAACATTGGTATTATCGAGAATGAGACCCACGCGGCTGGAAAGGGAGCGATTGTGATTATCCTCTAAACCATGCGGCAATGAAATAACAGCCAAATATTGTTCATGATAAAAATACTGTTCAGGGTTGTCCGTATACGAAACAATCTCAGCTACGTTCATATACGGGGAAGCATCTATTTTCTGAATGAACTCACGGCTGTAAGCTGTGTTATCTTGATCCACTACTACCACGTTAGCGTCGTTAATTTGGCTGCTTGGGAGCAACAGTGAATACCCCAGTACGGCAATCAATGGGAAGATAATAGCTATGATCGGATACTTGGAGTGAACCAGATACGACCATTCATCACGAAGAGATTTCATTTGTATTCACCTCAACTGTCATGCCTGGTAGCAAAGCGGTTTCTCTTGTTACATATACACGTACCTGGAATGTAGCAGTATCTGCTTCTCCTTTTTCACGGGACATCTTCACATTAGCGAATTGTGGTGCAGCAGTTACGTAGCGTACCGTACCTTTCAGGTCCTTATTGAGACCAGAGATATGAGTTTTAATTTCTTGGTTGGCCTTGAATTTCCCCGCTTGTTCTTCATTCACATAGAGATCGTAATATAAATCATTGGTTTCTAGGGTAATCACAGGAGCCCCTTGCGCCACATTTTCGCCGACTTTGGTACTAATCGAAGTAACCTTGCCATCCTGTGGTGCTTTTAACACCAGGCGTTCTTTTTTGAGCAGCAACGTTTTAAGCTGAACTTCCTGTGTGTCTTTTTGTTGCTTTAAGAGGTCAATAGCCAGCTTCTGATCTGCCAACTGTTGACGACTCTGCTGAATGGTTTCCAGCTGGGTTTTGGAACGATCGACGGACAATTGGGCACCGCGAATTTCTTCCTCGGCTTGTTTTACCGAAACGGCTGCTTGTGTCGTCTGTTCACTGGCCTGCATACGTTCTTCGGAAGTGGCACCATGAAGTAGTTTTTGAAGAGACTCTTTTTGCTGGCTCAACTGATTTGTCGCTAAAGTCAAAGAGGATTCGGCATCATCCAACGCTGCTTTGGATGCACTTCCTGCATCATAGAGTGCTTTATTACGCTTATAGTTGGTCTGCGCCGTCTGAACGTTTTTGGTGGCTGAAGCTACGGCAATTCGTTGCTGCTGAACATCTTCAGCCCGAGTCCCGTTATTGACCTGTTGTTCCGCAGCAGTGGCTTGACGCTCAGCCGCTTGTACCCGCTGCAATGCCGCCTGACTTTTACGCTCAGTCACTTGAGCTTGCGCGATATCTAGCTGTGCCTGTTTTTCCTGAGTTGCTGCTCGTGTATACCCTAAATGGATGGATTGCTGTTGTTGACTGATTTGCGTATTGAACTGGGCGATTTGTGTCCGCAGCTGCTCAATTTGCAGATCCACATCTGTGGAATCCAAAGTCATAAGGACAGTTCCTTTTTTCACCTTAGTTTCTTCTGTTACCGGGATGTTCAGGATTTTGCCTCCTACTTGTTCAAACGATACATGAATGCTATCCGCATTTAGTGTTGTGCCTTTAACGGATCGAGAAGCATTGACTTGATCTTGTCCGTTGGTCTGGAGTAGGAACCCCCCGCCGATAAGACAGGCGATAGAAATGAGAGGGATGATGAGGCTGGTGACTTGTGTGCGATTCATGAGTAATACGCTCCTTAAATTCATAAAATGAGTTAAACAGAGACTCGAATAAATAAATATCCTGATATGTACATTTTATTTATTCTTTTATTTAATATTTTAAAAGTTAGTCGGCTAACCAAAATGCAAAATTAAAACTTATTCTGGTTTTGCTGCTTTATATATCTCTTTTGCTTGAGGGATGCCGCTTTCTATTTTTTGCAGTAAAGTCAGGAGCAGCTCTTTTTCATCGGTGGACAGGTGGCTCATCAGTGTGGAAGTGCTTGTAAAATGTATAGGCAGCAGTCTTTCCATCATTTCTGTTCCTTGATCGGTCAGTTTAACAATGCTCATGCGGCGGTCGGAAGGATGAACAGATCGAATAATAAGCCCATCGCGTTCCAGGCGGTCAAGCAGACCGGTAACGGTAGGCTTGCTAACCCCTACTTTCTCCGCAAGCTCTGTAGCCAGCAATCCTGTATGGATGTTGCGGTACAGAAGAATTAATATCGAAAATTTACCATGAGATATACCGAACTTCTCAAAGCCCTCAAAGCTGACTTTAAAAACACTGGAAGATACTCGCATAAAAAATAACATAGCTTCCGTCGCTCTTACATCAATCTCAGGGATACGCACAGAAAATTCTTGTAGCGCCTCACGAGTGGGCAAATCCCGTAAATCAAAATCCATAAGGTTCTCCTTTCTTCTTACAGTATGTTCCAATCGACAAATTAGTTAGCCGACTAATCTTAATCTATTCAAAAATGAATTTCAAGCTAAATTTTGTTAATCGTCATGCGATTTTTCACCATATGGAGGTTGTTCGTGCAATGGTTCAAGCTTTTCCCTACATTGATATTTACAATGAAGTGTTTGATAATAAGTGGATATCGTACGAGACCAAAAACTCAAAAGTGAGGAACCTGGAATGACGACAAAATTATACTACACTGCTCCAAATCTTACGGAGTGGGACACTCATATTACACAGAGCATGGAAAGAGACGGAAAATATTTGGTTATTTTGGAGGAAACGGCCTTTTATCCGCATGGTGGAGGCCAGCCTTGTGATACAGGAACAATTCAGGGCGTCCGTGTATTAGATGTTGTTCTCGAAGATGGGGACATTTGGCATCAGGTAGAACGTTTGCCGGAGGATAGGAAAGTAGCCTGCCGATTGGATTGGGAGCGCAGATTTGATCATATGCAGCAGCATAGCGGGCAGCACTTGCTGTCAGCGGTTTGTCTAGAGTTGTTAGGTGCGCGTACTGAAAGCTTTCATCTGGGACAAGAATATGCCACGATTGATGTGAACTGTTCGGATGTAACGCCTGCGCAGCTATCGGCAATCGAGCAGGAAGTAAATCAGCAAATCTATAGTAATCGCAGCATAAAAAGTTTTTTTGTAACCCGTGAGCAATTGAAGGATATTCCGCTGGTGAAAACGCCCAAAGTGACAGAAAATATTCGGATTGTCGAGATCGAGGGCATTGAATATAATGCTTGCGGCGGCACACATGTAGCTCAGACCGGGGAAATTGGGATCATTAAATGCTTAAAATGGGAGAAGCAGAAGGGGATGGCAAGAATCCATTTCAAATGTGGCGTTCGCGCACTCCAGGATTTTAACGATAGTGTTCAGATATTGGACGTGTTATCTACGAAGTTCAATACCGGGCGAAAAGATATTTTGACCCGATTCGAAAAATGGGAGCAGGAGCATAAGCAGCTTAAGGCGCAAGTGGAGCTCCTACAAGAGGAAAATGCTTCGTACCAGGCGAAAGAGTTGCTATCTGCTGTGCAGGGGCATGTTCTTGCTCATGTATTCGAGCAAAAATCCCTTCAGGACATGCAGCAATTGGCTACCAAGCTGACAGCTGAGCATGATCTGCTTGTTTTATTTGCCACAACAGCAGAAAACAAAATCATTTTGGCACACAACGGTACCCAATCTATTAGCTGCGGAGCGTTTTTAAAGGAAAATCTGGGCGCGTTTCACGGTAAGGGGGGCGGTAGCAACCAATCTGCTCAGGCAGCATTCTCGTCCCGCAATGACCTCTTGAATTTCTTTGAAACGGCCCAGCGGCAGTTCATTCAGGGCTGATGTAATGGAGGATTAGTGACGCAGCGGCAGCTTCCACTTTTCCTTTTCTGTAAATAAAATAAAAGAAAAAATAAGTGCAACAACAGCACCCCAAACGGCTTTATCTCCAATCGTCAAAGTCAGAAATCCCCCCAGCAAAGCCCCTACCAAGAAGGCTACCAAGATGACACCATAACGCATCGCTCGAATGGCAGCGTTCGTGTCCTTGGTCGTTATGGCGACATACACAGCCTCGATAGCTGATCGGAGGTTACCGGTGCTGACCGTAGAGGTGTACGGCACATCAATGAGCTTGCGGAAGGAAGTCATTTGTACGGAAGCGACGAACGAGACGATCACCACCACTACCGTATTGGGAACTTCTTGCGGAATCAGTCCCACGATGAAAAAAATCGCAATTTCCAATAAAATAATTGCGCGGGTCCAGTCCGGAGTTAGACGGTGGGTTGATTTTCGTTTAATCCCTTCAGCAACAAAAACGCCCAGTGAAAAGGCGATCAGGGGTGGGATATAGGATAACGCCTGAATCCAGTGCCCCTGAATGACTTTGACAGCCAGCAGCACGATATTGCCTGTCTGTGCGTTGGCGAAAACACCGCCTCTTCCAACAAAGGTATATGTGTCCAAAAAGCCCCCTACTAATGATAGTAAGGCGCCCAGTCGTAACGATTCGGACGTTACCTGATGTAAATGGATTTTGCCTTTCATAATCACGGCATATAAGCCTCCTATGCTAAACGTCGATTCTTTAAAGCTAACACGAAAATCCAGGACCATACAATTAAATTAGTCACTTTAGCATGAAAATGACACAAAGAAGCCACATCAGGTCCCATACAATAGAAAGGACGTGATGCGGCTTGTTGCAGTGTTGTTTAAAGTGCCACCTGGAACTTCGAGAATGTGCTTATTGCAGAGCTTGAACGAGGGCTTTACCAAACTCCTCAGCACCATCCGGGCCATCGGCCGTGATAATATCGCTATGCGCAACGACATGCTGCGCCACATATTCGGCTTGATGCGATTGGAGCTGATCTTTTTGTACATCCACTGGATAGCATGTAGCCGTTCTGCCAGAGAGCAGTCCGGTTTGAGCCACGGCTACAGAGCCTGCGCAGATGCCAGCCAATAAAGTCTTTTGCTCATGAGTTTGTTTTAGCAGAGCTTGGAGATCTGCATTATTCCACAGATGATCATTCGTTCCTGATCCGCCGATCACAGATACTACATCATAATCAGCCAGCACAGCGTCTGTAAAAACAAGATCAGCTGTCGCTTTACCGTTGTAGTCACCCGTGATTTCGCCTGTTTTTGTACTAGCTAGCGTCACAGTAACACCTGCTTGCTCCAGTGCTTCCTTGGGTTTAAACAATTCATCCTCATTAAAGCGCTCTGGGGGTATAATAAAAAGAGCTTTTTTACTCATACTTTATTCCTCCTTGAATGTGTAACGTTATCTACTATTGTAGGGTGGCTTCGTCAGGCTGTGAAGAATGCACTTTCAAGTACGGAGGTTACCTGCAGGTTACTATTAGAGTGCAAGACCATGATGGTTTAGAAGGAGTTAGTTGATATATGACTGATACGCTGAGAGAAGAAATAAGGGAAAAGATCGTTAACGGAGACTATAACTGCGAAAAGGAACTAACCTTGTCAGTGTTAAGCGGAAAATGGAAGGTCGTCATTTTATGGCATCTGGGTGTGGAAGGAGCGCACCGTTTCAGTGACCTGCAAAGGCTGTTTCCGAAGCTGTCGCATAAAGTGCTGACCAATCAGTTGCGGGAGTTGATGGAGGACGGTATTGTGCACCGGGAAGTGTATCCCGAAGTGCCTCCAAAAGTGGAATATTCAATGACTGAGCTGGGAATGACGATTTTACCGATTGTGGAGATGATGTATGACTGGGGGAAAAAACGGGTGCAATCCATTCGTGAAGAAATGCAACGCAGCAGTGAGGGAAACGTCTAAAATCTTGGATGCGATCTAAGGTGGACATTATCGCTTTGTCATATGAAAAAAAGAACGCCTTGCACTATGAGTACAAATTGCACTTAGAGCAAAGGCGTTCTTTGGCATGTTAGCAGTCTGTGTGTGTTTATCATGTTAGTTTAGGAAAAATAGCTGTAGCCGATATGGATCATTGCTGTTCAATTGCTGGTAGAACCTCAATCCAACGTGTAGCCCAAGTACCGATATGGTCAAACAAAGGAGCTAAATCGCGTCCCTTATCTGTAAGAGAGTATTCAATCCGTACAGGCTTCTCAGGATAAACCATACGTTGTATGATCCCTTCTTCCTCCAGCTCTTTCAAACGGTCCGAAAGGACCTTTCCGCTTAAATTAGGGATTGAATTCTCAATAGCGACGAAACGTTGCGGACCATTGGTTAGTTGAAATACGATCAACACCGTCCAACGTTTGCTTAGTAGCTCCATAGCTTTTTCAAACCGTGGGCACATCTGCGGAATGTTCATGTGATCACCTCATGCTCTTATTATTAACGATTCACTGTTAAAAGTAAATGATTTTACTTTACATAAATTTATTACTTGACGAAATCGAATGATATAAATATACTTTGTTACATAAAGTAACTTGTTGGATTTGATACGGAGCCTTATATATGAATACTTAAAATTTGAACTTATTTTGATATGATTAATGATAAAATGAACAGGTACGAACGAATCGTTGTGGTTATGGTTTGGGCGCAGGGGGAAGTCGGATGAAGCTGGAATGTGAAGTGTGTGTAGTTGGGGGAGGACCCGCAGGGACTTTGTTATCCTGTCTACTGGCGGAGCAGGGTGTTTCCACGATATTGGTTGAGCGGCAGAGCTTGCCCGGAAAGGCTTTCCGCGGTGAAATTTTAAATGATGAGGGTCAGGAAGTGATCCAAAAGCATAAGCTGCTCGAACAAATTCATGAGGATTATATTCTCGCCTCCACAAGAATCGAGTATTGGCAGCATCGGCAGCAGGTCAAAACGGTCGAGCCAGCTTCAAACCATGGTAATGTGGGAGTGCACATTCCACAACCTCGATTTTTGGAGGCTTTGCTCAAGCAGGCGTCAACCTACGAGTCCTTCCGTTACCTGGCGGGTACAACGGTGACTGCGTTGGAAGGTAATAGTGAGCAGGGGTACACGGGCTTGATCGCCCGCAATAAGAACGGTCATGAGATCACGATTGACAGTTCGTTGATTGTAGGGGCAGACGGTCGCCATTCGACTGTGCGCAAGCTGGCTCAGATGCCTGTGGCGAACATTCGACACGGCTATGATCTGCTATGGGCGAAAATCACGGCACCTGCTGGGTGGGAGCCCGTCACCCGTCTGGCACGGGTCAACGGAGGGCAGTTGGCTTTATTCTCGCAGGCTGAAGGCTATATTCAAATTGGCTGGAATGTGGAGGAAGGTAGCTTTTCAACCCTGTTTAAGCAATCCTTTGAACCATTTATACAACTGTTTACCGAGGCTTTTCCAGATTTGAAGCATAGTGTGCATGATCACATTCGTTCATGGAAGGACTTCGTACCGTTGGATATTTTCAGCAGCCGCAGTGACACCTGGACGCAGAACGGACTGGTCCTTATTGGAGATGCGGCGCATACCATGACACCTACCGGAGCTTTTGGCTTGAATGCAGCTTTGAAGGATGCTGATGTGCTAGCCAGTGAGCTTCTTCGTTTACGACAGAAGAGCTATACCGCAGGAGACCTAAAGGCGTTCGAAGACGGACGACGACAGGCTGTCACCGAGCTTCAGGAACGGCAGCTGACGATGGAATCCACGTTTCATGAACATTTCTTACACATAGTTCAATGATTTATACCCTGACAATAACGATTAGCCTTTGAAGAATTAGGCATTTTTCTATATAGAGCTCATATAAAGGATGGTGCAGAGAGATGAACCAAAAAGATGTAGCTACGCTACTTAACGATAAAATTCAAACCGTTCGTGGAGAGCAATCTTCGACGATTTTGGTAGGACCGATCAAGCTGCCAGTTAATATGGAAGGAGAAACGGTTGTTTTTCAGTGGTACTGCTGGTTGCCCGTACGGGATGAGGAAGATCGTCAGGACTTACTTAATGCCACTGCTGAGACGATTGTGAAGCGATTGTCCACACTGGATTTGGCAGAGGGACAACAGTCAAGCGTTTTGGTGTATGGCGATCTTGAACAGTCGGAAAATGCATTAGTTCGCATGCATAGTATTTGCCATACTGGAGATATTTTTGGTAGCAAGCGTTGTGATTGCGGATTTCAACTCCACCAGTCCATGAAAATGATCGTGGAACATGGAACGGGTGCGTTGTTCTATCTGGCTAACCATGAAGGCCGCGGAATCGGTTTGTTTAGTAAAGCAATGGCTTATATTCTGCAGGAAGAAGGCATGGATACTGTCGAAGCCAATCATCAGTTGGGTTTTGAAGATGATACACGCAACTATGCGGATGCCATTAGTGTGCTCCGTCACCTGAGACAAAGACCGGTAACTTTGATTACAAATAATCCTAAAAAAATGGATGCTTTGAAGAAGTCGGGTATGAATGTGGCGGGTCGCATGCCTCTCTGGGGCGATGTGTCGCAATATAATGAACGGTATTTGAATACAAAAGTGGAACGATCCGGCCATTTGCGGGATTCCGATCTCAGGGAGGTTCTATGACCACTCACGAAAAATATATGCGCCTGGCACTGGAAAATGCCAGAAGTGCTAAAGGGCAAACAGAACCGAATCCGCTCGTCGGATCAGTCATTGTCAACAACGGTCGTATCGTTGGGATCGGCGCTCATCTGAAGCCCGGCGAGCCACATGCCGAGATTCATGCGTTGCGTATGGCGGGTGAACACGCTCAGGGAGCGACGATTTACGTAACGCTGGAGCCGTGTTCCCATCACGGCCGGACAGGCCCGTGCGCGGAAGCGATTGTGAAGGCTGGCATTCGTCGAGTGGTGATTGCAGCGCTGGACCCGAACCCGCTGGTTTCCGGCAGAGGGGTACAGATTTTGAAAGATGCGGGCATTGAGGTCATTGTCGGAGTATGTGAGCAGGAATCCATCCGCATGAATGAAGTGTTCAATCAATATATCGTGAGCAAGCGTCCTTTTATTACGATCAAATCGGCAGTAACGCTGGACGGTAAAATTGCGACCCGGACCTCGGAAAGCAAGTGGATTACATCTGAGGCTGCACGGGAGGATGTGCATCGTCTTCGTAACGAGCATGTGGGAATCCTGGTCGGTGTACAGACGGTGATTCACGATAATCCTCAGCTTACGACTCGTCTACCGGAAGGACGGAATCCGATTCGTATCATTTTGGATAGCAAGCTTCGAATTCCATTGGATGCCCGTGTCATTACAGATGGGGAGGCACCTACCTGGATATTCACAGGACGCACTTATGATGAAAGCAAGCGAAGCCAGTTGGAACAGCTTGGTGTGAGGATATATCCGACACAGGATGAAAACAGCGATCGGGTGAACCTGCCGCAAATGCTGGATATTCTGGGTGCGGCGGAGGTATCATCGGTGTTCGTGGAAGGCGGAGCCGAGGTGAACGCTTCGTTCGTGCAGCAAGGGCTGGCAGACAAGCTGGTGCTGTACATTGCACCAAAGCTGGTTGGAGGACGCGCTGCCCCGGGATTTCTCGGGGGAGAGGGCGTGTCTGCGATGAGCGATGCGGTGGCATTGCAGGATTTGAGCGTAACGCAGGTGGGCGTAGACTGGAAAATAGAAGGGTATTTTGAGCGGGAAATATGAGTGTTGTTTGCGGGTGAAGAAGGCGCTCCGCGAAGGGGCTGATCTTCCGATCGCTGTTGCAGTGGGATTCTTCGGATTGTATAAGATATTTAAAGGTAAGAATCCCACGGCAAAGGCGAACGCTTACGCTTCTCCAGATTCAACTCCTTCGCTCCGCCACTGCCCGCCGCAAAGTCACTCTTTTTCCGAAATGGTGTGGAGCATGGGAAGGGCAAAAGGACTTAAATACTCAAAAGCTCATATACTTAAAAGAACAGAGAATCTGAAGGGCAAAAAGGCCTGGAGGATTCTTTTTTTATATGCTAAACGTTTATTAGGGTGAATGGTTAATGGGATGAATAACTCATAGGGTGAATGTCTTATGGGGTGAAGTCGAGATAACATAATTACGCATGCTTGGGTTTTTCGTCCTGGTTTCTTATGGATTTTCAGAGGCTTTCGCCTCGTTTAGTTAGAATATAGAAATAAAAGGATTGACCTGGAAATTGGGATCGAGCACAATGAAGTTGAATTCAACTTGGAAGAGAGAAGGGAAAAGCCTTGCAGTAAAAGGGATTAGAGAAATCAAAGGAGGATGTAGGTTGTGAAAAAAACGATATTATGCTTGTTAAGTGCCAGTCTGATATTTTTAGCTGCACCAGTTTCTACTAAAGCCTTTTCGGGTGAGGTCACACAAGGCGCTGGCTCATATTCAACCACACTACCTACCGGAGCAGCAACACCGCAAACCGAGATTTACAAAACAGCGAATGTAACCAGCCCAATGCCTACCAATGACTGGTGGAGCAGTCTAGCCTGGGTACCGTACTCCGAGGCTCAATATCCGCATCCCCTTGCCTTGAAAAATCAGCAAAACGGTTTACGCATCTTTAACCCGAGTGGGAAAATTACAGTAAATCCTGGATACATCGCAGGCTGGATGGATGATGTGAACGATTTTACCGTCGGCCATTCTGTAAGCGCTTCATTTTCCGACGCCAAGGTGGACGGTTTCAGCGACTGGTTTGTCAAATCATTATTTCAAAGCGGCAGCAATAAAATGAGTGCTACCTATGGACACGGCTCCCCCTATGTTTTTTTTGAGTTTGGCGGTGGCAATCCCAAGCTTTCATTTAATGGGGTGCCAGAGGTATGGTCTGGGTCAGCTAGTTCTCCTGTGCTTGGCATTACGGTTAATGGCTCACACTATGGTCTGTTTGGTCCTTCCGGCACTACCTGGTCTGGCCTCGGAACGAGTACTCTGATCAATCAATTGAACGGGAAAAACTATTTTACAGTGGCGGCTTTGCCTGACAAAACAACCGCGACATTGGACAAATTTCAGCAATACGCCTATTCTTTCGTTACAAGCTCCAAAGCGCAGTACAGCTATAACGAAGCCTCTTCCGAGGTAACGACCACCTTTACTGTTGCAACAACAGCGAAGGAAGGTACACAAAGCGGCACTATTTTTGCCTTATACCCACATCAGTGGAAAAATTCATCACAACCCCTGCTAGGCTATACGTACAATTCTGTACGTGGTCTGATGAAAACAGCAGAGGGTGCTTCTTTTCAAACGAAAATGAAGTTTACAGGGGTACTGCCTTCCCTGCCCGACTTGGGGTCCTACGATAAAAAGACGCTCAACAGTTATATAGACGAAGCGAAAGCGGAAGTCTACTCCGGCGATAGAGACACGTACTGGACTGGAAAACGTCTGGGCAAGCTGGCAGCGCTGGCGCCGATTGCCGACCAGGCTGGCAATACCGCAGCAGCGACCCAGTTCCGCAATGAGATCAAAAGCCGGCTGCAGGACTGGTTTAAGGCCAGTGACAGCTCGGGGAATCTGAAAAGCTCCAGTCTATTTGTGTATAACAACCATTGGGGGACATTGATCGGTTATCCTGACAGCTTTGGTAGTGCGGTAGAATTAAATGACCATCACTTCCATTATGGATACTTTATCAAGGCCGCAGCCGAAATTGCACGTGTGGACAAGAACTGGGCATCCGATTCCCAATGGGGACAAATGGTGCAGCTGCTCATTCGCGACATTGCCAATACCGACAGGTCTGATTCAAAATTTCCGTATTTGCGTAATTTTGATCCCTATGCCGGGCATACCTGGGCTTCCGGCCATGCCAAATTTGGCGACGGCAACAACAACGAATCCTCCTCGGAAGCGATGAATGCTTGGGCCGGTCTTATTTTATGGGGCGAGGCGACGGGAAATACTCAAACTCGTGATCTCGGCATCTATCTATACACAACGGAAATGAACGCCATTAACGAATACTGGTTTGATGTGCATGGCACAAACACCCCTGCAGGGATGCAAAGCGCGACGGCAAGCATGATCTGGGGTGGTAAAACGGTAGGGAATGCAACATGGTGGACCGATAATGCCACAGAGGTGCATGGTATCAACTGGCTCCCGATTACCTCGGCCTCCTTGTATCTGACGCAATATTCGGAGTATGCGGCTAAGAACTATAACGATCTCCTGCGAAAAAGCGGTGGGAATTTCAGTCCATGGGAAGATATTGTGTATATGTACAGAGCAATCTCGAACCCGTCCGATGCCAAGGCCAAATTCAGTGCACGCGTAGCGGCCATGACACCGGAAGCGGGGAATTCCAAGGCGAATGCCTACCACTGGATCTACAATTTGGATGCTTTAGGCAACATCGACCGCAGCATCACCGCTAATTCACCTATTTATGCCGTATTTCATAAAAACGGTGTAAAAACTTATGTGGCCTACAATTTTACAAACCAGGTCAAAACAGTAACCTTCTCAGATGGGCATAGTATTACTGTGCAGCCGAATAGCTTTAATACCGGAAATGGAAGCAACGGTGGCAATCCGCAGCCTGATACGGAGGCTCCATCCATCCCGGCGAATGTTCGAGCTACGACCAAAACGGCTTCGGCGGTCACTCTGGAGTGGGATGCAGCTACAGACAATGTTGGCGTTACGGGTTATATCGTTTATAAGGACGGGGCTCAGGCAGCAGAGATAAGCGGTACTTCCGCTTCAATTACAGGGCTGAGTGCAGCTTCCACTTACAGCTTTACCGTTAAGGCTCGAGATGCAGCTGGTAACCTATCTGCAGCAAGCAATGCGGTAGGGGTAACGACAGAGCCAGCATCTGGTGGTAATGAGGGTGGCGGAGAAACGGAAGATTATAAAGTAGGAGCTCGCTTTGTCAGCGATCGTGAAGCATTGCTTCAATTTACACCCAAAACAGCCTCAGCCTATGTTGACGTGCATTATACTTTAACGGGTGGACAACAGCTCAATTACCGGATGACAAACAACGGCGGTGTCTGGGAGCAGCGGGTTACAGACCTCGATATCGGGAAGGCTGTCAGCTATTGGTTTACCTATGAAAAGGCGGGATTGCAATACGAGACCCCTTCATTCAGCTATACACACCAGCAGACTTCTTCTACAACGACAGACGTTCCACAACTTCCACTACCGAGCGTTGATCCCGTTTTCGAAAAAACATCCTAGTGGATCAGACCTAAGATACGAACGCGACAGTTAACTATAGAAAGAAAGACACAAGGGAAGCACATACGCTTCTCCTGTATCTTTTTTTATAGGGTCGTAATACTTTCGCCATGTTCGTGAGTTCCAGGTTGCGCGATAATGATAAAGGCTGATACAGGAAGATATTACCGAGGCGTGGATTTCCAAAGGTCCCGCAGTGCCTACCCTGATGGGGTCAGGTATCCTGTAAATCTGATGTATCTATCAACAATTAGGGTTCAATTCCCAATCGCCTTCCACGCGACTTCTGGTAGAGTATTCGAATGATCGAATAAAAACAATGAAAAGACCCGGATGAGAGCATCCCATGTCTGGTCTCGATGACAGATATCGGGGCGATGGCTATGCGGCCAGCGGATACCGGAGAGAGCAAGCGCCGACAGGTTTTGAGGTCTCGGGGATACAGATTCACAGTCGATGTTGGGCTGATGAATCCCATCCCTAGAACACGGAAACAGGCGGTATCTTCCTTTTTCCTCAAGCTTGGCCCCGCCGTCCACCCCGAAGGAATGCTCTGCAAGGGTCCTAACCCTACTAAAAAAATAAAAAAAAATCCTCATTTTAAAAATGTGTGTTGACTATGCGCGAATCAGCGGAGCGGTCCATTTGAATCTGGAGAAGCGAAGCGTTCGCCTTTGCCACTGAATTTTAACCCTATAACGGGTTCATCAAATCCAAAAATTCAGTGGCAACAGCGATCGGAAGATCAAATGGAACGTGGAGCCGCTACACACGGAAATGTACATTTTTAAGTGGAGGATTTTAAATACTAGGAGTGATACGATGTTTAAGAAGATAACGATTAAATCTGATGAGCGCGGGCTGCTGTTCAAAAAAGGAAGCTACCACAAGTTGTTGCACCCAGGAACTTACCTATTAAAGACATTTCAGCAGGAAGCAGTTGAAATTTTGAATGTAGCCGAACCATTTTTTGTACCGGGTCATGATATTCGTTTGTTTTTGGCAGATCCCCTATTGCTTGAACAATTGAATGTCATCGATGTAGAGGACCATGAATATGTATTGCATTATGAGGATAATCGGTTTGTGGGGCTTCTGACGGCTGGGAAATATGCTTTTTGGAACATGCTTAAGGAGCATCGTTTTGTTCGTGCAGATACTCGGCAGCCTGCAATTGATAAGGCATTGTTGGGGCAAGCATTCTTGTCCAAGACACCGGGCTTCTGGAAGGCACTTCAGGTGGCCAGCTATGAAATGGGCTTTTTGTATTACGATAATGTGTTGCAGGGTGAGCTGAAACCGGGCAAATATTATTTCTGGATGTCCACAGTGAATACAGAGATCAAAACGATAGATATGCGACAGCAGCAGTTGGACCTGATGGGACAGGAAATCATGACAGAGGACAAAATCACGCTGCGCCTCAACTTTGTCTGTCAGTACCGTATCATCGACCCGTTGCGGGCGTTGGAATTCCGAGCATACGAGGAACAAATGTACATTATGCTTCAACTGCTGCTGCGTGAGTACGTTGGCACGATGAAGCTGGATGATTTGCTGAAAATGAAGCAGGAGATTGCGGAATATGTTTTGACTCGACTAAATGAGCAGAGCGGCGAATATGGAGTGACTTTTACGTCAGCAGGGGTGAAGGATATTATTTTGCCAGGGGATATCAAGGATATTCTGAATACCGTGCTGTTGGCAGAGAAGAAGGCACAGGCCAACCTTATCACACGACGTGAGGAGACGGCATCCACTCGTAGTCTGCTCAATACGGCCAAGCTGATGGACGAGAATGCCACCCTCTATCGTCTTAAAGAACTGGAATTCATGGAAAAAATCTGCGAGAAGATTGGCACGATTTCGCTGACTGGCGGGAATACGTTGCTGGAGCAGCTGAACACGCTGGTTCACATGAAAGAGGGGCAGGGACTCCAATAACTGGAAATACTCCCGAACGATGAGTGCAAGCCGGCTCAAGGTTCGGGAGTATTTTGCGTTTTAGTTCGTCTTGGTGGATGCAAGAAAAGCGTCCATATCGATCACCGGAATGAGGGTACCCTGATGCTCCATCACAGTAGGGAACAACTCGCGCTGCCATTCTTCCTCATTGCTTTGTAGCTGACTGTCCTCGGCAGAAGCCGTGTCCTCCACCTGATCGACAAGCAGAGCAATCTTCGCACGGCTGAGCAAAATCATTTTGTCTTCGGAGGAATCGCTTGATGCAGGAAGAAGCAGTTTTTTGCGTAAATTAAGGATTGTAAAGACACCACCGCGAATAGTTACCATTCCTTCATGCCACGCTTCGGAAAAGGGAAGTGGAGTCCCTTTTTTGGCATTCATGACTTCTTCTACTTCCACAAAGTTTAAAGCGAACTTTTTGTCCGCCAGACTGCACACAATAAATTCAGACATAGCAATTCTCCTTACATATTCAGATAAGCCATCACAGGTTGTGAATGAGCGGTAAAATGGGTTAGCTATTGCGTTTTGACAGATGGAACGATAAAGTTGAGAATGCGGTAAAGTAGTTGTAGTTAATCACAGAATATCACAAACGAGCAGTTAAATCTTCCAAATTAACAATCATACGGCTAAGGCGTGGCTTCACGTTTCCCTTCATATATAATGTTGGGGACTAAAGCTGTGTCCGATGGCACTACATTTTAAGATAAGCGGGTTGAGGTAGAATGGATCATGAAAAGCAGCGATTAAGTATCGAGGCAGCCAGATTATACTATCTAAACGACTACAGTCAGCAAGATATCGCAGTCAGACTCGGGGTTTCGCGTCCTACGGTATCGCGGTTACTTCAGGCTGCCAAGGAACAGGGATACGTGCGGATCAGTATTGTGGACCCGATGGAGGATATGGACGCGCTCGGAGAGCAGGTGAAGAAGAAATTCGGACTGGATACCGTGTTAGTCTGTTATTCACCGTTAAATGAATATCAGGAGATTAAGAAGCATATTAGCAAAAAAGCAGCCGATTATTTGCATGAAACGGTACAGGATGCTGATATTATTGGAGTGACATGGGGAACAACAATGCATGCCGTGGCGCTTCATCTCCAACAAAAGCAGGTCAAGGGTGTTGAGGTGGTTCAGCTCAAAGGAGGCGTGAGCCATTCACATGTCAACACATATGCCGTGGAAACCGTGAATTTGTTCGCAGAAGCCTTTCATACCATAGCAAGGTATTTACCGCTGCCTGTGATTTTCGACAGTCACGCTGTTAAGAAAATGGTCGAGGAGGATCGGCATATCCAGCGCATTATCGAACTTGGCAAGCAGGCGAACATCGCTGTGTTTACGGTGGGGACGGTCAAGGAGGATGCGTTGCTGTTCCGATTGGGCTATTTTAACGGGGAAGAGCAGAAGCTACTGCAAAGAATTGGCAAGGGCGATATTTGCTCGCGCTTTTTTGACGCTGAGGGCAATATATGCAGTCAGGAAATCAATAGCCGTACCGTCGGGATTGATTTGCCTGATTTGCGAAAGAAGGAGAAGTCCATTCTGGTCGCTGGAGGCCAGCGTAAAGTGGAGGCCATTCGAGCATCGCTGCGTGGCAAGTATGCGAATATTTTGGTGACGGATCAGTTTACGGCTCAAGCACTTTTACAATAGAGCAAGTCGTCTCAACCCAGCAAAATATACGGTTATGGCACGTCCCTACAGGGTAATATGAATTGTAGGTGACGCCTTGTGCATAAGCTTGAACATAATTTCAAAATGTGTTTTACATATGTTCAAAGCCGTGCTATGATGGTCTCATCACAGAGAAATAAATGACTTTTGTCTTCACACTATTTATCTAATGAAGGAGCTTTTAGATATGAACATTGCAGCATTAATCGACCATACATTGTTGCGTGCAGATGCGACGAAGGATGAAATTACGAAATTGACTGCCGAAGCCAAAAAATATCAGTTTGCTTCTGTATGTGTGAACCCGGCGTGGGTAGCTTATGCAGCAGAACAGCTCTCAGGCACAGGCGTAGCCATCTGTACAGTTATCGGTTTCCCGCTGGGAGCGAGCACGTCCGCAACAAAAGCATTTGAAACGAAAGATGCTATTGCTAACGGTGCGACTGAAATTGATATGGTTATTAACATAGGCGCTTTGAAGGCACGTGATGTACAGCTCGTCGAGCAGGACATTCGTGCGGTCGTGGAGGCAGCTGCCGGTACACTGGTAAAAGTGATTATCGAAACCTGCCTGCTGACAGACGAAGAGAAGGTACTGGCATGTGAGCTGTCCGTCAAAGCGGGAGCGAATTTTGTGAAAACCTCGACAGGCTTCTCAACAGGTGGAGCTACTGCGGAAGATGTGGCTTTGATGCGCAAAACGGTAGGACCTGAGATTGGTGTTAAGGCTTCAGGCGGTGTACGCAGTCTGGAAGACGTGCAAAAATTAGTAGAAGCTGGCGCAAGTCGGATCGGTGCAAGTTCCGGTGTGAAGATCATCGAGGGTGAGCAGTCTACATCTTCCTACTAAGTTTCATTTTAAAGTCATGGAGGGATTCGCGATGAAGGATCAATTGATTCAAAAAGCGCTTGAGGCGCGTAAACAGGCATATGTTCCGTATTCGAATTTTCAGGTGGGTGCTGCGGTTCTCGGAAGCGATGGCACGATTTATCACGGATGTAATGTGGAAAATGCCTCCTACGGCTTATGCAATTGTGCAGAGCGGACAGCGATTTTTAAAATGGTATCCGAAGGCTGCCGTAAAATTGATTCGATTGCGGTTGTAGCTGATACGGAAGGGCCTGTGTCTCCATGTGGGGCCTGTCGTCAGGTCATTTCCGAATTTGCTCATCAAGATACCAAAATTTATCTGACAAACCTTCATGGCAACACGGAAGAGTGGACGGTGGATCAATTACTGCCGGGTGCCTTTCGACCTGCGGATCTGGGGAAATAAAAAAAAGAATGCCTCTTTGGGGCGCATTCTTTTTATGGGTAATGTAAGCGCTTAATGTAATGAGGGGGAAATTAAATGAAATATGTAATCGCTCTGGTGGGACTGCTTGTTGTATTTGCACTTACTTACGTTGCCAGCAGTGACAAGCGCAAAATCAGATATCGTCCGCTGGTGGTTATGGTTGTGTTGCAGGCGGCGCTAGCTTTTGTATTGCTGAATACAGGGATTGGTGAAATTCTAGTCAAAGGTTTTGCAAAAGGGTTTAAAAGTCTGATTGATTATGCTATGGAAGGGATTAACTTCGTTTTTGGCGGAATTGCGAATGAAGGAGCAGCACCGTTCTTTATCGGTGTACTGCTGCCAATCGTGTTCATATCCGCGCTGATTGGTATTTTGCAATATGTAAAAGTGTTGCCTTTTATTATTAAATATATCGGGCTTGTCTTGAGCAAAGTAAACGGAATGGGTAAACTGGAATCCTACAACGCTGTAGCTTCGGCTATCTTGGGTCAATCCGAGGTGTTTATTTCCGTTAAGAAGCAAATTGGTCTGCTGCCAAAACATCGGTTGTATACGCTGTGTGCGTCTGCGATGTCTACAGTGTCCATGTCGATTGTGGGAGCTTACATGCAAATGTTAAATCCCAAATATGTGGTCACAGCTTTGGTATTGAACCTGTTCGGCGGCTTTATTATCGCTTCCATTATTAATCCGTACAAGATTGAGAAGGAAGACGATTTACTGGAGGTTCAGGAGGAAGAGAAGCAGTCCTTCTTCGAAATGCTCGGGGAATATATTATGGACGGTTTCAAGGTTGCTATTACGGTAGCTGCAATGCTGATCGGTTTTGTGGCGCTGATTGCCATGGTTAACGGAATTTTCTCCTGGTTGTTTGGAATCAGCTTTCAGGCGCTGCTTGGATATGTGTTTGCGCCTTTCGCTTTTGTCATGGGTATTCCGTGGAACGAAGCCGTTCAGGCGGGCAGCATTATGGCTACCAAACTCGTATCCAACGAATTCGTGGCCATGCTGGATCTGACCAAGCAAACAGGCTTGTCGGAGCGCACGGTCGGGATCGTATCGGTATTCCTCGTATCCTTTGCTAACTTCTCATCCATCGGTATCATTTCCGGGGCTGTGAAGGGTCTGCATGAAAAACAGGGAAATGTGGTGGCCCGCTTTGGTCTGAAGCTGTTGTACGGGGCAACGCTGGTTAGCGTGCTGTCGGCAACGATTGCAGGGTTGTTTTTGTAAAAAAAACAGCGAGTCAGGAAAGGATTTTTATGATGTCTAAATTCAAACGGATTCACTTGGTGGTTATGGACTCGGTTGGTATCGGCGAAGCGCTGGATGCTGCCCAGTTTGATGATTACGATGTAGATACGCTCGGTCATATTGCCCGCGAACGCGGTGGCCTGAAGATGCCGAATATGGGTAAGCTCGGTCTGTCCAATATTCGTTCCATAGAAGGGGTAGCAGCGGCCGACAAGCCGCTCGCGTATTACACTAAGATGCAGGAAGCGTCCAATGGCAAGGATACGATGACGGGCCATTGGGAAATCATGGGCTTGAACATTGCAGTTCCTTTCCGTGTATTTCCTGATGGGTTCCCGGATGAGCTGATTCAACGCATTGAGGAGCACACAGGTCGCAAAGTTATTGGCAATAAGCCTGCTAGCGGAACGGAAATCATTGATGAACTGGGCGAAGAACACGTGAAAACTGGAGCGCTCATCATCTATACCTCGGCGGACTCTGTGCTGCAAATTGCGGCGCATGAGGAAGTTGTACCTTTGAAGGAGCTCTATGAGATTTGCGAGTTCTGCCGTAAAATCACGCTGGAAGATCCGTACATGCTGGGTCGCATTATTGCACGTCCGTTCGTAGGCGAGGCAGGGAACTTCTCCCGTACCTCCAATCGACATGATTATGCGCTCAAGCCGTTTGGTCGCACCACCATGAACGAGCTGAAGGATGCAGGCCTGGATGTGATCGCCTTGGGTAAAATCTCCGACATTTATGACGGTGAGGGTGTGACGAAGGCGGTGCGTACGGTGTCCAATATGGACGGCATGGATAAGCTGGTGGCTACGCTCGATGAGAACTTCACCGGATTAAGCTTTCTGAATTTGGTGGACTTTGACGCTGTATACGGTCACCGTCGTGATCCGCAGGGATATGGTCAAGCTTTGGACGATTACGATGCGCGTCTGCCAGAGGTTTTTGCCAAAATGACCGATGACGATCTGCTGATCATCACTGCAGATCATGGGAATGACCCGACGTATCGTGGAACGGATCACACCCGCGAATATGTACCTTTGCTGGCATATTCCCCGCGTTTTACAGCTGGGGGCAAGGAGCTTGCGGTTCGTAAAACCTTTGCTGATATTGGAGCGACTGTAGCAGATAACTTTGGTGTAAAACTGCCTGAACACGGAACGAGCTTTTTGGCAGAGCTTCAGTAATCAAGGACTAGCAAGAGTAAGCAAGATTACTAGTAACGATATAAATAACGATACAAGCATGGACAAATGGGACGGAGGAATAAAAAATATGAGTGTACACATTGGAGCCAAACCCGGAGAAATTGCAGAAACGATTTTGCTGCCAGGAGACCCGCTACGGGCAAAATTTATTGCTGAAACGTATCTGGAGGACGTGATCTGTTACAACGAGGTTCGCGGAATGCTCGGATTCACGGGTACGTACCAAGGCAAACGCCTATCTGTGCAGGGAACTGGGATGGGGCTGCCTTCAATCAGTATTTATGTCAACGAACTGATTAGCGAATACGGTGTGAAAAACCTGTTCCGCGTAGGTACATGCGGCGGAATGAAGGAGCATGTGCACGTTCGTGACGTCATTTTGGCACAGGCATCCTGTACGGATTCCGGTATGAACCGCCATATCTTTGGCGGCTACGACTACTCGCCGATTGCCAGCTTCGATCTATTGAAGGGCGCTTATGATCGTGGTGTTGCCAAAGGCTTGAACATGCATGTCGGTAATGTATTCAGCTCAGACAGCTTCTACCGTGATGACAAATCAGTGGTACAAAAGCTGATGGAATACGGCGTGCTGGGTGTAGAGATGGAAACTTCGGCTTTATATACGTTGGCAGCCAAGTTTGGCGTAAACGCACTGACGATTCTGACGGTAAGCGATCATTTGCTGACGGGGGAAGAAACGACCGCGGAAGAACGGCAAACAACCTTTAAAGAAATGATGGAAGTTGCACTGGATACAGCAGTATCTCTGTAAACGATCATACGCACAGTGAGGAGAAATGACATATGAGAATGGTAGACTTGATTGAGAAAAAACGTGACGGAAAAGAACTGAGTACGGAGGAAATTAATTTTATTATCCAAGGCTATACTCAGGGTGAAATTCCCGATTATCAAGTCAGTGCATTGGCGATGTCCATTTTCTTCAAAGATATGACTGAACGCGAACGCGCTGATCTGACGATGGCGATGGTTCATTCGGGTGATACCATTGATCTGTCCGCGATTGAAGGTGTAAAGGTCGATAAGCATTCCACTGGCGGTGTGGGTGATACAACAACGCTGGTACTGGCTCCACTCGTAGCGGCCTTGGACATTCCGGTAGCCAAAATGTCAGGCCGCGGCCTCGGGCATACCGGAGGAACAATCGACAAGTTGGAGGCTATTGCAGGCTTCCACGTCGAAATCAGCAAGGACGAATTTGTGGATTTGGTGAATCGCAGCAAAATTGCGGTCATCGGACAAAGCGGCAACCTGACACCTGCGGACAAAAAGCTCTATGCCTTGCGTGACGTTACGGCGACGGTCAACTCGATTCCGCTGATTGCCAGCTCGATTATGAGTAAGAAAATCGCTGCCGGCTCCGATGCCATCGTGCTCGATGTAAAAACAGGTGCAGGCGCATTTATGAAAACCGTAGATGATGCCAAAGCACTGGCACATGCCATGGTGAGCATCGGTAACAATGTGGGTCGCAAAACGATGGCAGTCATTTCCGATATGAGTCAACCGCTGGGTCTGGCCATCGGTAACTCGCTGGAAGTGAAAGAAGCGATTGATACGCTGCGTGGCGAAGGACCGAAAGATCTGGAAGAGCTGTGTATGGCTTTGGGCAGTCAGATGGTATTTTTGGCAGGGAAAGCAGAATCCCTGGAAAACGCCGAAGAAAAGCTCAAAGAAGTCATTCGCAATGGAAAAGCACTGGAGAAATTCAAAGAGTTTATTGCGAATCAGGGTGGTGACGCTTCTGTGGTGGATCATCCTGAACGCTTGCCACAAGCACAGTATCTTATTGAGGTGCCTGCGAAGCAGGACGGTGTGGTAGCTGAAATCGTGGCTGACGAAATCGGTACCGCTGCGATGTTGCTTGGAGCAGGACGTGCGACCAAAGAATCCGAGATTGATCTGGCTGTCGGCTTGATGCTGAACAAAAAGGTCGGGGATGCTGTTCAAAAAGGCGATTCACTGGTTACCATCCATGCGAACCGTGAAGATGTAGCTCAAGTACTGGAGAAAATCTACGCGAACATCCGTATTGCGGATCATGCGGAAGCACCAGTGCTGATCTACGGAACGGTGACAGAGTAAGCGGTAAGCCCTATACAAAAAGTCGTATTGGGTGTCTTTGATTAAGTTTGAAAAATATGACAGCTGGACTCATAATAGATATGAGTTCGGCTTTTTTTATTGTAAGGCGGAGGGCACAGAGGGGGAGAGACATGTTCAGATTATACAGCGATGTTCGGGGGGCAGCCTATGAAAGACTGATTGATTATGCTATGGAACGGGCAGACACGTTTATGCTAGGCATACATAAATGGGCGACAGAGGATGAGAATGGAGTGATCGACCAGGATGTCCTGTTCAAGGAATTGTTACAGCAATTGAAACCTTTTTTACTGTCCACACACTCATATGAGGAAATTAGGGGCATGCATTCCATTGCCTACACACAAGGAACATTTTACCGATACCAATGTGCGCCTGAGGCAGGGGGACTATTAAAGCAAGCGGCGTCCAGTCTGTTTTCCTGGGTACATCCCCAATTGCCTGAAGATTTGTGCTTCCAGAATGCGGATGGAGAGGATTGGATCATTAACATAGCTCACGAACGAATAGGTAGACTAAACATGGCTACAGAAGAAGCGGATGAATTGGAGAAGCTTATCCCCGGTGTGTTTATTCACAAACCTGAATATCATCAGAATATAGATGTTTTTCTGAACGATGCTATTCGGAATCAACCGGATCGAGTGGAGCTTATGTCGTTTGGCTTGAGGGAGATACCGGAACGGATTAGAGAACTGCATTCTCTGAAGCATCTGACCATTTTCGAGCAGGATATACGAACACTACCGCATGCTTTGTTCGAATTGGAATCGTTGGAGTCACTGACGATACAAGTAGCGGATTTGGAAGAGCTACCGGCTGATATTGCCAAGCTGACCCGGCTCAAAAGCCTGAGGATCAGCTGTGGATGCTATGATCGCCCGGCACCCGACTTTATATATAAAATGACTTGGCTTGATCGCTTCCTTATAGAAGATAAGCCGTTCCATCTGTGCAATCACGGTGACGACTGAAGGATAGATAAGAAGAGGAGGAAATCAAATGGTGGAGAAATGGGTTTGGATGGGGGTTGCAGGGGCAATTGTGGGTTATGCCACTTTTGCTAATCTTTCAACGAGCACGCATACTACATCATCGGCGAGTGTAACGCATCAGGCAGCACCGCTTAGCAAGCAGAATGAGCAAGGGGGCGTAGCGAAGCGTATCGTACATGACCAAAGAATGCAATTTGGAGGACAAGGACAAACGAGCTTTAGATTTGAAGAGGGGCACAAGTTGTACATCAGTATCAAGAATACAGGAAAGCAACCCGTACAATACAAGCTCAATAGTGCGAATGGATTAGACTTGCAAGGGTCAACGAGCGGGTTTTCCAGCCAAACGTTGCAGCCGGGAGAACGCCACGATCTGCTGTTTGTAAAGCCAGAGGGGCAGGATGAAGCTGCAAATGACTCCTTGAAAGAGATGATTTTGAAAGTAAGTACGGACGATGGATCGCAAGGAAACGTTAAAACCTTCGCATATATTACACTGTAAGCTCCTTCCAAAAAGGGGGCGACATGCGGTCATTAGTCTACTTATGTTACAATAGAACGGTTGAAGACTTAATGAACAGAATAGGTCAGAGCAGAAAGCAGAAAGGATGACCCGTTGTGCCCAAAAACCATGAATTCGGTAATCAAAAGATGTCACGGAGGCTGTCACTCACAGCCATTTTACTTACACTTACTTTTGTAGCACTTACTGGCTGTGGTCAGGATAAGAATGCTGAAACCATTGATACTGGAAGCAGTACAAGCGTAATCGAGAACGGAGCCGGTGGTAATCGTAGCGGTTCAGCCCAAAGTGACAAAGCAGCGAAAGAGAGCGAGAGTGCAGAAAACAGCGGTACGGATGCACAAAAGTCAGCTCCTTCGGCTCCAGCTGCTTCATCGGATACATCTTCTTCTCCGGCAGTCTCCAATCCATCGCAAAATCCATTTGAGGTAGCAGGTATTCAAGATCCTAAAGCGTTTTTGAACACGTTCAAAGCGCTGCAGAAGGCAGTTGCCGACAATGACAAGGAGAAAGTGGCCGATTATATTTTGTACCCTCTGCGTGTTAATGATAGTGAAAAGTCGCTAACGATTCCGAATAAGAAAGATTTTTTGGCCAAGTATGATCAGATTTTTACGGACGCAATTCGCGAGGCGCTGGTGAATCAAAAGACAGATGATTTGTTTGTTAATTATCAGGGAGTCATGGTGGGTTCCGGTGAACTGTGGTTGAGAAGAGCTACGGACAATCCGAAGCTTTTTGGAGTCTTTTCGATTAATCTTGAAACGGTTGCCAACTAAGTCGTACTCCGTGTGTAAATGACCTCTAAACGGTCGGAAACATATATCATGTTTCTGACTGCCCCCCTTTAAAGAAAGAAAAGTACAGATGATACATACCAAAAAAAGGTTTGACATCACTCCTAAACTCTCGTATTATATCCATATAACTCATTAAACAGGTAGGAATTAAAGAATTAAAGTATGATCTCGCCATTTTGGCGGAGAACCTCTAGGAACAGCAGGCAGACACTGTCCACGCGACAGGTTTGACCTATCAGAGCTGCATCAGGGAATTCTCCGCTCTTTTTTTGATTATGTCTGTAAATAACAGGCGTAAATGAATACAAATTACATAGAATGCGGGGTGTCTTGATGAAAAGGCAATGGAAAAGTGGACTTATTCTCGGACTATCTTTGGTTTTAACGATTATGCTGAGCGCTTGCGGGGCAAGCAAGGGAGGGACGCAGGCGGATGGTAGTTCTGCTGCCGGTTCCAAGGAAGTGGAGTTGCTCAATGTTTCTTATGATCCGACCCGTGAGCTGTATGAGGCATATAATAAAGCGTTTGCCGCCCATTGGGAGAAGGAAAAAGGACAGAAGGTTACGATCAAGCAATCTCATGGAGGATCTGGCAAGCAAAGTCGTTCTGTGCAGGACGGGCTGGATGCGGACGTGGTAACTCTGGCCCTGGGCTACGATATTGATGCGCTACAGGAAAAAGGATTTGTTAAAGGGTGGCAAAGTAAATATGAGCATAACAGCGCCCCGTACACTTCAACCATCGTGTTACTGGTGCGCAAAGGGAACCCGAAAGGGATCAAGGACTGGGACGATTTAATCCGTGGCGATGTGCAAGTTATTACACCGAATCCTAAAACTTCGGGCGGGGCACGTTGGAACTATCTTGCAGCCTGGGCCTATGCGCTCAAGAAGAACAATAACGATGAAGCTAAAGCCCAGCAGTTTGTACAGGACCTGTATAAGCATGTGCCGGTACTGGATAGCGGAGCACGTGGAGCGACAACGACTTTCGTAGAGCGTGGAATTGGCGATGTACTGATTGCATGGGAAAATGAAGCATTGCTCTCCGTGAAGGAGCTGGGTGCGGATAAATTCGATATCGTATATCCATCGATCAGTATATTGGCTGAACCTCCGGTAGCAGTAGTCGATAAGGTGGTAGATAAAAAAGGTACACGCGAGGTGGCGGACGCGTACCTGAAATATTTGTACAGTGAAGAAGGGCAGACCATTGCTGCCGAAAATTATTATCGCCCAACACTGGAGAGTGTGACGGCAAAGTTCAAGGACCAATTTCCTAACTTGGAGCTCGTAACCTTGAAGGATGTATTCGGGACATGGAAGGAGACGCAGCAGAAGCATTTCAGCGACAAAGGCATTTTTGACCAGATTTATGTACCCGGCAGTTCATAAAATAGGTGGACTGTGTAAGCGATTGATCGGTAGCCGCGAGTGTCATAGTGAATGGATTCAGAGAGGGATGAACAGAACATGAGTCAAGTGCAAGCCACCCGAAAACGCGTACTTCCCGGGTTCGGGTTAACAATGGGTTTTAGTGTGCTGTATCTCAGTCTGGTGGTGCTGGTGCCTTTATCGGCACTGCTTCTGAATTCAACTGGACTGACGTGGGAAAAATTTTGGGACGTGGCGACTGATGTTAGGGTGCTGGCTTCCTACAAGGTAAGCTTTTTGTGTGCCGCGGCTGCGGCGCTGATCGACCTGTTTCTCGGTTTATTGATAGCCTGGGTGCTGGTGCGTTATGAGTTTCCGGGGAAACGAATTTTTGATGCGGTGATTGATCTGCCCTTTGCTTTGCCTACTGCCGTAGCGGGGGTTGCTTTGACTGCTCTGTATGCGCAGAACGGCTGGATCGGTTCATTGTTTGAACCGCTTGGATGGAGGCTGGCATACTCACAGACGGGAATTACGCTAGCATTGATGTTTATTGGCATTCCGTTCGTCGTACGGACAGTTCAGCCGGTTTTGGAGGAGCTGGATAAGGATGAGGAGGAGGTCGCTGCTACGCTGGGAGCTGGCAGATGGCGTATCTTCTGCAGCGTTATTGTGCCGGAGCTGGTGCCACCGCTGCTGACGGGTTTTGCGCTCGCCTTTGCCCGTGGTATTGGCGAGTACGGTTCTGTCGTCTTCATCTCTGGCAATATGCCGATGAAAACGGAAATTGCTCCATTGCTCATCATGTCCAAGCTGGAGCAAAATGACTATGCAGGAGCTACGGCGGTAGCGTTGATGCTGTTGGTGATTTCATTCGTGCTGCTACTCGTGATTAACAGCATTCAGCGCTGGTCACGGCGCCGTGCAGTTTAACGTAACTGCCTAAACGCAACTGTCTAATGTAATTATCTAACGTTAACATACAGGGCTGCGCATGATACCCGCATTCTAAGGAGGGATACACCATGTCACAAGCAATAACTGGGCAGGAGCTTGCTTCTGCACCAGTGCCTTCATCCGCACCGCCCAACAGGGTCACGACCGAGGCCACTTGGGTGAAGTGGACGCTGATTGGTGCTGCTTTTTTAGCTTTGCTCTGGGTGCTGGTATTGCCGCTAATCGTCGTGCTTACCGAAGCGCTCAAGCAAGGATGGGGCGTCTACGTCGAAGCGTTACGGGACCCAGATGCCATGTCTGCATTGCGGTTGACGCTGCTGGTGGCAGCGATAACGGTACCGCTGAATACGGTATTTGGTGTAGCTGCCGCTTGGCTGATCACGAAATTTCAATTTCGCGGCAAAGGCTTGCTGGTCACCTTGATTGATTTACCTTTTGCCATCTCTCCTGTCGTCGGAGGGCTGATGTATGTATTAGTGTTCGGCGCACAGGGCTGGCTTGGACCGTGGTTGGACGAGCATGATATTAAAATTATATTTGCTCTGCCTGGTATTATTTTAGCGACGCTGTTCATCACCTTTCCATTTGTGGCGCGAGAACTCATTCCAATGATGGAAGATCAGGGACAGCAGGAGGAAGAAGCGGCGGTCACGCTGGGCGCGCGCGGCTGGCGCATTTTCTGGAAAGTGACGCTGCCGAATATCAAGTGGGGTCTGCTGTATGGCATCATTTTGTGTAATGCGCGAGCCATGGGTGAGTTCGGTGCAGTGTCCGTCGTCTCTGGACATATCCGGGGAGAGACGAATACACTGCCGCTGCATGTAGAAATTTTGTATAACGAATATCAGTTCTCGGCATCTTTTGCGGTGGCCTCGTTGTTATTGTTACTAGCTCTGGCTACTTTGGTGCTTAAAAGCTGGTTTGGACGCAAACGCGTGCATTAATTTATGATTTTGTATATGATTCCTCAGGGCCTCTCTTTGCGTCTATCGTCTGTTAACGGCGAGAAGATGGGAAGAGAGGCCCTTGTTCTAAGGTGGCTTATATGGATAATAAAATGATTATATCAAGGCACGTTGGTGTGCCCAGGAGGAGCGAAGGGAAAAATGAAACATCCGTTTCAGTCCTACCGTCAGCTGTTTCCAGTGCTGTCCTCACATATCCATGTAGGGAGTTGTTCCCAGGGGGCCGTATCAAGGCCGGTTTCCGCTGCCATTGAGGAATATCATCGAAGTTTGCTGCAACACGGTCATAACGGCGATCTGTCTATGGCACGTTTGGAGGAGGCTAGAGGGCATTTTGCCAAGCTCATTGGGGCGGAGCCTGACGAAATTGCGGTCCTGTCCTCAGCCTCTGAGGCGATTGCCGGGGTGGCCACAGCCCTTCCTTATGTACCGGGAAAAGAAGGCATTGTGTATGCGGACACCGACTTTCCGACGGTGGGACACATCTGGCAGGCACAGGAGATGTTCCGGGATCACATCTGCTGTATCCCCTCCATCGAGGGAGAAGTGACGATAGAGCAGTATGAGGAGCATGTTACGGAGAAAACTGCACTCGTTATGGTGTCACAAGTGAACTATACCAACGGATTTCAGCAGGATTTAAAATCCATTGCAGACATAGCTCACCGAAATCAGGCGTTGCTGTTTGTGGATGCTTATCAGTCTGCAGGGATCATTCCAGTGGATGTAAAGGCAATGGGCGTAGATATTTTGGTCGCGGGAGCACGCAAATATATGCTTGGAATTCCGGGCGTGGCTTTTCTTTATGTAAGCAAGGACCGAATAGACCGCTTCAAGCCCCGTCTTACAGGCTGGCTTGGGCAGAAGCCCGCTTCCCGGTTTGATATTGCTCACCCGGTTCCGGCGGCGGGAGCCCGACGCTTTGAGACGGGATTGCCTTCTTTCATTAGCATTTTTGCCGCCAATGCGGCCTTAAAGCTGCTGCTGGAGATTGGAGTCACGAGTATTCAGGCCTATATGAGTGAGTTGTTGGATTTTTCCGTTGAATATGGACGGCGCAAAGGGTTACACATACGTGTACCTTACAGGGGAGGCACATTACCAAGCCTGCTCGCTGTTGAAGTAGCCGACGTGTCGGCTGTGGAAAGGAATTTGAGAAGCCAAAATATGATCGTTTCAGCACGAAAGGATGTTATCCGTGTGGCTCCGCATTTTTACAATACGGCTGAGGAAGTCCGACGGGTCATAGATGAATTGGCAGGGCGATGGTGAACGAACGGCAAAAGCCTCTTCCGAGTGAATGGGAGTATAACATCCCTTTTTACACAGGAGAGGCTTTTTGGACGTTTAGAATTTAATTATACGATCCGTTTGCGCAGCCAGCCGGAAATCAGATCCGTCAAAATGATCAGGACCACAATGCCGAGCAAGATAACGCCTACACGGTTCCAGTTGCGCATTTGGAGTGCAAACAGTAGCGGAGTACCGATACCACCTGCACCGACCAGACCGAGCGTGGTAGCGGAACGGATATTAATTTCAAAACGGTAAAGCGAATACGAAAGAAACTGTGGAATCACCTGCGGTAGCACGGCGAAGAAAATCACCTGCCAACGGTTGGCACCGCACGCGATCAAAGCCTCTTGAGGCCCGTGATCGACACTTTCGATCGTTTCCGAGAAAAGCTTCGCCAGCATGCCGATGGAGTGAATGCCGAGGGCAAGCACACCCGCAAACGAGCCGGGGCCAACGGCTTTGATAAATAGGATGGCGACGATCATTTCGGGAAAAACCCGGATGACACTAAGCACAAATTTCCCGCTACCCGATAAGGGACGTAGACGGGTCATATTGCTGGACGCCCAAAAGGCGAACGGAAGGCAGACAAATGCGGACACGAAGGTTCCGAGCACTGAAATGACCAGCGTATCCAGCAACCCGCGCAGCAAATCCTCTCCCTCAGGGATGTAGACGAACGACCAGTCGGGATGAAGGAAGCCGTCCAATATAGCGACAGAGACACTTTTAGCCGTTCCCTGTAATCCTTCAAACTGCATCCCGCGAAAAGCCCAAATATAAATGATGATTAGCAGAATAGCTATCGCCCATAGGCGTAGGCGGGAGCCAATAGGTCTGCGAAGCGTAGGATCATTCATAATAATTTCCTCCGTAGCAGGTTACTGCCGTAATCAATCGCAAGGACGATGACGAGGGTCAGTAGAATAATGATGCTTGCCCGATCATATCGGAACAGCCCCAGAGAACGGTCAAGCAACAGACCGATACCGCCAGCCCCGACCAGGCCCAGAACGGAAGCCGCGCGCACATTAACCTCAAAGGTATACAGTAAGTACGACACAAAATAAGGAAGAGCCTGCGGAACCACACCAAAGGCGATGACTTGAATGCGGCTCGCGCCAACAGCGGTCATGGCTTCCAGCGGCCCGGGATCAATGGCTTCAATCGCCTCAAAGGTCAGCTTGGCTATGATGCCAAAGGAGAAGAAGAGCAGGGCGAGCATCCCTGCAAACGGCCCGATGCCGAACACCGCCACAAAGATTGAGGCAAACAGCAAATCAGGAATTGTCCGTACTAGGTTCAGGATCGTGCGCATCGGCAGCGAAATCAGTTTGCGCGGCATCACATTATAGGCACACAGCAACGCGACAGGGATCGCCAATATGGCTCCCAGTGTCGTGCCGACAATGGCGATCTGGATCGTTTCCAGCATGGGTTTCCAGATGGTAGGCAGGTAGCTCCAGTCGGGTGGAAACATTTCGCCCAACAATTTGCCCATCTCCGGCAAGCCGACGATCAACTGGTAAGGTGTGGCATCCGTATGAATGGAGCAGGCTACCAGCACCACGATAAAAATCATCCAGGTGGCATAACGCTTGTAACGTCCTGGCAAAGGTGGCCCTGCGGGCGGCTTGCTTGGCTGTGGCGGTCCAGCATGCGGTGACGGTTGCGTCGAAGAGAGCGGCTGGGCAGTAGAGTCGGGCTTCATGATCCCACTCCCAGCAGCTCATCATGCTTGATGGCCCGGCCGTAGATCTCCGCAAAGGCCTCATCCGTGGCTTCCTCCGGTGTGCCGTCAAAGACCACTTCCCCGGCGCGCAATCCGATGATCCGCGTTGCATATTCGCGCGCGAGATCAATGAAATGCAGATTGACGATGGTCGTAATCTGCATTTCACGGTTGATGCGCTGGAGGTCATCCATGACCTGGCGGGTGGTCAGCGGGTCCAGCGATGCGACAGGCTCGTCCGCCAGAATGATTTTAGCCTCCTGCGCCAGGGCGCGGGCGATGGATACGCGTTGCTGTTGGCCACCGGACAGTTCATCTGCCCGGCTGTAAGCTTTTTCGCGGATGTTCACGCGCTCCAGCGCTGTTAGTGCCAGTTCGATATCCTCCTTCGGGAAGAGACCGAGAATGGTCCGCAGCGTCGAATGATAGCCGACGCGGCCGGAAAGTACATTGCGGAGCACTGTCGAACGCTTAACCAGATTGAAGCTTTGAAAGATCATGCCGATATCACGGCGAATGCGCCGCAGCTCGCTGCTTCCAGCAGACGTGACGGACCTGCCACCCACGACAATGTCGCCGGACGTAATGTCATGCAGTCGGTTAATGGAACGCAGCAGGGTAGACTTACCTGCACCGGATAAGCCGACGATGACGACCATTTCTCCCTCCTGAATCGTCAAATTAATATGGTTCAACCCTTTGGTGCCGTTCGGGTATGTTTTCGATACGTTACGGAATTCGATCATATGCTCCCAACTTTCTCCCCCGATGGGGTGGAATGAAAACAACACCGCCATGAATACATGGACGGTGCTGCCCTGTCATTCGTAAAGCCTGTTTCCTAGCTGTTACTTCATTACAGTATCTAGTTTGCTCCGATTACTTAACCGCTTGGCCAACGGCTTCGGCGTATTCACGCACGGAGTCGAAGTTTTTATCGTCACCCTTTTCATAACCTACATGGGTGTAAATCTCTTTAATGATCTCGCCGCCTGCAGGGTCTTTGGCAATGTCAATAAAGGCTTGGCTGATCTTGTCTCTCCACGCTTGATCCATATCAGAACGTACGCTGACGGTGTCATTTGGAATTTTAGCTGTGTAATGAATGACGCGAGTTTTTTCAAATACATCCGGGATTTCCTTCTTCACCGTGTTACGTGCATCCTGGAAAACAGCTACCGCATCAACTTGACCGTTCAGCAACGCCAGAATAGCAGCATCGTGGCCTTTGATTGTCACACCCTGCACATCCGTGTCCGGGTCCACGCCAGCTTTTTTCAGTTCTGCTGCAGGGTACACGTAGCCTGCGGAGGAGGTTACATTTTGCCAGCCAACCTTCTTGCCTTTCAGATCAGCTAGGCTTTGAATCGGAGAATCCTTTTTCACCACGATCATTGCTTTATAAAAGTTTACTTTTTCAGTCGTGTCCTTGCCTGTAGCATCTTCAATGCCGTAGCGTTGAGCTTGCAACAGCAAATCGGCTGCTTTACGGTTATCGTGGGCCAGTACATAAGCATTCGGCGGAAGGAATCCTACATCTACCTGCTTGGAAGACATGGCTTCCACAATTGTATTGTAGTCAGGAGATACCGTTACTTTCACCGGGATTCCAAGCTTGTCACCCAGTAGATTTTCGAGCGGTTTGGCTTTGGCTTCGAGCGTATCTGCATTTTGAGAAGGAACGAACTGTACCTTTAACTCCTTAGGAACATAGGCTGTGCTTTCGTTTTTAGAGCCATCTGTACCCGGAGTGGACGCGCTGTTGTTATTGCTTGCATTGGATCCACAAGCGGCTAGACCCGCTGCCAGTGTGAAGGTCATGCACAAGGTCAGTGCTTTTTTGAACAAAATAATTTCCCCCTAAACATAGTAATAACGAAAATAAAATTAAAAACCTGTAAATGCTGTGACAAACCAAATCTTAACAGCTAGTCCCACAGCTAGGGTTAAAACCACTCCTGACTTTGGTAAAAATGATGTAAAATTTATCGTATGGTAAAAACCATTTTCTGGATTTATGCGAAATGCTTATTTTAACATTCTCTTAACAGTGCTCTGTTAGACTTGTTCAAGCTCTATGACCGAAGCTGAGGGAGAGAACAAGATTGGATATTTTGGATATTAACGAAAAGGCAGACCAAGACAATGTAAGTCTTGTGAGAGTGAAATTTCGCATTATGGTTACAACCGATTTGCATGTCAGTTTGTGGAATTACGATTATTATACGGATCAGGAAACGCTGCATTACGGTCTGGCGCAAACAGCCAGCTTGATTCAAATAGCCCGGGCGGAGGTGCACAATCACCTGCTGCTGGATAACGGAGATGTGATTCAGGGGAATCCAATGGGAGATTATGCTGTACAGCGAATCCAACAAGACCCAAGCGCGGTGCATCCCGCCTATAAAGCCATGAATCTGCTTGGATATGAGGCAGGTAATATCGGGAATCATGAATTTAACTATGGACTGGAATACTTGCAGACTTGCCTTCAAGGAGCGCAATTTCCTTATGTGAATGCCAACATTTATATAGCGGGAGAACAAGAACAAAATTACTTTACACCTTATCTATTGCTGGATAAGGCGGTAGAGGATGAAGCAGGCGGTAAGCATCTGTTGAAGGTGGGGGTCATCGGCTTTGTCCCTCCGCAAATTATGCAATGGGACAAGGCGTGGCTGGAGGGAAAAATCATTGTCAAAGATATGCTGGAAACGGCAAGACGGTTTATTCCACAAATGAAGGCGGCGGGAGCCGATCTGATCATTGCCATGCCCCATGCAGGCTTAGAGGATATTCCCGAAACGCTTGATATGGAAAATGCAGTGCTGCATCTGAGCAGGGTGGAAGGGATCGATGCCATTGTGTTTGGTCATGCACATAAAGTATTTCCCGGACCTTCGTTTATGGGGAAAACAGGTGTTGATCTAGAGCGAGGTACCATCCACGATATTCCAGCAGTGGAACCGGGTTTTTGGGGGGATCATCTGGGTATCATTGATCTGGAGCTGGCCTTTAGTGGAGGGAAGTGGCAAGTGGCTGCATCTGCTGCCGAGGTACGCCCGGTGTATGATCCGATACGCAAGGAGGCGCTGGTACAACCGGATACTGCCATTCAGCTGGCGGTAGCAGAAGAGCACGCCGGAACATTGGAGTATATTCGTGCACCTGTAGGTCAGACGACGATGGCGGTGAACAGCTTTTTTGCTCAGGTGATGGATGATGCTTCGGTTCAGCTGGTGAATGATGCGCAAATGTGGTATGTGAAGCAGCAGATGCAAGGGAGCGAGTACGAAGGATTGCCCGTTCTGTCGGCAGCAGCTCCTTTTAAAACAGGCGGCAGATATGGCCCATCATACTATACCCATATTCCGGCGGGGACGTTGGCGATCAAGCATATCGCCGATCTGTACAATTTTCCGAATACGCTGCATGTCGTTCGACTGACCGGAACGGAAATCCGGGAATGGCTAGAGTGGTCTGCTGGACAATTCCGGCAAATTGATCCTTCAGCAGAACAAGAGCAAGAGCTGATTAATTCTGATTTTCCAAGCTTTAATTTTGATATCATCGACGGCATCAGGTATCAGATTGATGTAACACAGCCAGCCAGATATGATGCTGACGGGGGCCTAAAGGACCCAGATGCACACAGAATCATTCAGATGTCTTTTGATGGCGAACCGATGGATATGCAGCAAAATTATCTGGTTATTACGAATAACTATCGCGCGTTTTCCTCTGCGCTGGTCAATCCGGGTGGAGAGCGAATTATACTTGCTTCACCGGATGAGAACCGTCATGTGCTGACCGAATATGTGCGGCATATGAAGACGTTGACGCCAAAAGCTGACGGCCATTGGTCCCTCGCCCCATGGTCAGGGCGTCCGCATGTGACGTTCCTGACCTCGCCGCAAGCAACGGATGCCGCTAATGCCTATTCGGAGTTGCTTTATGAAGGGTTAACAGTAGAGGGATATGCTAAGTTTGCCATCGATTTCGGAAGTTCACGGTAGAACTGCTAACTAGTTTTTGTCCTATAAGTCCACAGCATCAAAATAATAGAAATAGACTGTCCCGCAGAGGACGGTCTTTTTTCATAAAACAGTTTTAAAATCGTACAAAATTCGTGATTTTATATGTCCTGAGTCGTGTTTAAAGTTATTGACCTCTCGTATAAATAGACATATACTTTGATTAAACAAATTTTGGTTTAAAAGGTAATGAAAAAGTCACCATCATTCGTTTGAGGGGGTGTCCCTTTGGAAAAAAACACCACGATCCGCGCAGAAATAGAAAAGTATATTCAAAGTGAAGGCATTTCAATGCAATGTTTTGCAGATGCTTCCAAGGTAAATCCGGGTACACTTAGCGGTATACTTAATCGGAACCCACCACGGCCTATCTCAGTCAATCAGCTTGATCTGATTACCGAGGCCATGGGATTGGAAGAAGGATCTTTGTTCGAGATGTATGTGGATGAATGTTTTATTCATTCCTTACCACACTGGAGGAGGTTGCGTCCGTTTCTCCTACGTTGCTCAGAGTTGAACAAGCTGGAGTGTATACGCAGTGTACTTGGCTATTTGATGGACGATTTATCGAACGTTCCTGCTATTTTTGAGACCGCAGAAGCGATGTTTGAGGATGGCAGACATGAAGCCGCCATGCTTCTGTATGATTGTGTCATCGAGAGTGAGAAGTATACCCACTCTGAACGGTTGGCGATCAGCTATTTCCGTATATTCCAGATTCAGATTAAGGATAACCAACGGAACTTGAAGGCTGCTGTACAATTCCATTTGTACCGTAGTCGTCTACCGGAAATTTACGCACTGGAAGGCTTACATATGCTATCTCAAGTGTTTGCTTTAAAAATGCAATGGTCCGAGATGGAAATGTATGCGGACGAGCTAAGAGAGCTGGCGCAGGCATTGTATCGCAATCGGAACCGTTTTGGAGATGAGCACCTGGAGCTGCTTAAACCGCTCGTTTATTACTATGCTCAGGGGCATCTGCTCAAGGCCAGCTGCTATGAGTTTCAGGGCAGATATGAGGAATCCAAGCAATGGATTGAAGGTTATGCAGATTTGAGCTGGTTTGAGGGTTTAGACGAAGAAGGCTGGAAAGTAGTCAACCTACATCGTGTATATGCACAGGGCAACCGACTTTGTATTGAAATTAAAATGGGCAACACTTCTGCAATCTATGAATATATTACTTACCTGCGTGAGCATCCGGATGAGACACTGGAAGGACTGAACACCTTGCTCGAATCGGCGAACCGGTTCGGTTATTTCGTGGATGCCGAACTGGGACTGTTTAGTCAGCAACTCAAGAGCTTCTGGGAACTTGCACCGGAACGATGGGACACTCATTATCGCAAGCACTTTAATGCATTTCGCTTTGCATCCTTTTGCAAGGTGTATGCGGAATATTATTTCCGAAAAGGCGATTACCCCGAGGGAGTGGGACAAATACTGCATTGCTTGAAACTGTCTGTCGATAATAGCTATACCGAACATATCATTGGTTGTATGGCTTTATTTGAGCAGCATCGGAATTTTGCTACACCGGAACAGCAGCAGCTGTATCAGAGTCTGTGTCTGGGCGTACGTGCAAATGAAAAGAATCATGCCTATGATCACAGTACCGGTGGATATTTATAATTCCAAATTTCATTCGAATTCTTCATATAACACGTTATTGCGAGGATGTTCCTGTTTCAAAAGGGGATGTTCTCGTTTTTTAGCTGCTGCTGTCGCTTGTGACTTTTAACATAGAAAGGACCGTTTTGCGCGTTGACAAGTTTCGCAAGCGGGATTAGGATAAATGCAGCATAGAAAGTGAAGGAGAGCATGTACAAATGACGATTCCCAAAACATTAACGATAGCCGGCTCCGACACAAGCGGTGGAGCGGGTATTCAGGCAGACCTGAAAACCTTTCAGGAGCTTGGCGTATATGGTATGACCGTATTGACAACCGTAGTAGCGATGGGTCCTAAAACCTGGGATCATCTTGTATATCCTGTTGCGTTGGATGTGGTAGAAGCGCAGCTGCGTACTGTATTGGAAGGTATCGGTTTTGATGCGATGAAAACCGGTATGCTTGGTTCCGTTGAAATTATCGAGCTGGTAGCCAGCCATTTGAAAAAGCATGATCTGAAGCGGATCGTAATTGACCCGGTTATGGTCTGCAAAGGCACGGATGAAGTGCTTCAGCCGGAAAATACAGAGGCGATGCTGGAATTGTTGATTCCTGGCGCTGACCTGGTAACACCGAACTTGTTCGAGGCTTCGCAACTGGCGAAGAATGGACCGATCACGACACTGGAGCAGATGCAGGAAGCGGCTGCGATTATCCATGAGCGTGGAGCTAAGCATGTACTGATCAAGGACCGTGGCAAAATTCGCGCAGGTAAAGCGATGGATCTGCTATATGACGGAATCACTTTTGACTGGTTTGAAGCCGATGTTGTAAAAACAAACTTTACCCACGGTGCAGGCTGCACCACTTCGGCAGCGGTAACGGCTGGTTTGGCACAAGGGCTGACTGTACGCGAAGCAGTGGATCAGGCCAAGAGATTTATTACACAGGCCATTGAAGGTAGCTTCAAGCTGAATGAATTCGTCGGTCCGACCCTGCATGCGGCACATCGTTTGCAAAATCAATAAAGCATGAAGGTCTGCGATCTTAGAAAGACTTATAAATCTCCATCAGGCTGAATATATATTAGATTGTTTTAGATCATGACTTTTTTGATATATAGAGTTAGATGAGGCTTAAAAGCCGCAATACATAGTATTGCGGCTTTTGAGGTTGTATTTTTTTGGAATTGCAGCTTCCAGTTTGGTCTAATCGTACTGTATAATAGGCATCAGATTTATTACATTTAAGGAGGAACCGAAGCAATGACATTATTCAGCCAAATGGCTTACAGTCGACCAGAGCAACCTGAAATTGAACAGCGGTTTAAAACGCTGTTGCAGCAGTTTCGTGAAGCAGACAGCGTAGAACGTCAAAATGAAGTGATTCATGCGATTAACAAGCTGCGCAGTAATGTGGAAACACAATTGCAATTGGTGGAAGTTCGGCACTCTATTAATACGGAGGATGCCTTTTACAAAGCGGAGCAAGAGTATGCTGATGATTTCATGCCGGTTATTCAGGAGTATGTAACCGATTACTACCGGGCATTGGTGGATTCTCCATTCCGAACCGAGTTGGAGAGTCAATGGGGCAGCCAGCTTTTCAGTATTGCCGAGGTAGCACTCAAGTCGTTCCATCCGGATATTATTGAGGATTTACAGCAGGAAAATAAGCTGACCTCGGAATATGCTCAATTGATTGCTTCAGCGAAGATCCCGTTCGAGGGAGAAGAACGCACATTGTCGCAGCTCCTGCCTTTTGAAATGGCTACCAACCGGGAGACGCGCAAACAGGCCTCCGAGGCTAAATATCAATTTATGAGTGAGCATGAGGACGAGCTGGACCGGATTTATGATGAACTGGTGAAGGTACGCACGCGCATGGCACACAAGTTGGGCTATGACAACTTCGTAGAATTGGGCTATGCCCGCTTGGGACGTACAGATTACAATGCCGAAATGGTAGCCAATTTCCGCGAGCAGGTGCTGAAGCACATCGTTCCTCTGGCAACCAAGCTGAAGGAGCGGCAGCGCGAACGGATCGGAGTAGATCAGCTTCGCTATTATGACGAGGGCTTCAACTTCCTGTCAGGCAATCCTACGCCTAAAGGTGACCCGGAGTGGATCATTCGTAATGGAGCACGTATGTATGAGGAACTTTCAGCGGAAACACATGAATTTTTTAGCTTTATGATCGAACGTGGATTGATGGATTTGATCAGCAAAAAGGGCAAGCAAAGCGGAGGCTATTGTACATTTTTGAGTGAATATGGCACGCCGTTTATTTTCTCAAATTTCAATGGTACATCCGGTGATATCGACGTATTGACGCATGAAGCAGGTCATGCCTTCCAGGTCTATGAAAGCCGACATTTTGAAATTCCTGAGTACCATTGGCCAACTATGGAGGCGGCTGAGATCCACTCTATGAGCATGGAGTTTTTCGCATGGCCTTGGATGAATCTGTTCTTCGAGGAAGATACGGACAAATATCACTTTGAACATCTATCCTCATCGTTGCTGTTCGTGCCTTACGGCGTAGCCGTGGACGAATTCCAGCATGCCGTATACGAACATCCAGACTGGACCCCCGCCGAACGTAAAAGCGCATGGCGCTCCATTGAACGTAAGTATAAACCGCATCTGGATTATGAAGGCAACGAGTATCTGGAGCAGGGCGGATTTTGGCACAAACAGGGTCATATTTTTCAATCCCCGTTCTACTATATTGACTATACACTCGCGCAACTGTGCGCGTTCCAATTCTGGAAACGCATGAGTATCGACCGGACAGCTGCGTGGGAAGATTATTTGAAGCTATGCCGTGCCGGAGGAAGTCGATCTTTTACCGGATTGGTTGAGTTGGCTGGACTAATCTCGCCGTTCCAAGATGGCTGTATCGCCTCTGTAATCGGAGAAATCGAAGCATGGCTGAACAGTGTGGATGATAAAAAGCTGTAAGCATAACTAAAAAAGGGCATTTCGCTTACCTGTCAAAGCTGAAAAGCTTGTAGATGAGATGCTTTTTTTAATGAAAGCAGAGCAGTTGCACGAGAAAAGCCGGGAACCTCTACATGATGTAGAAAGTCCCGGCTTTGTGTTTATTTTAGATTAAATATATCTCTATTCATGTTTGGTGTTAAGCGGTTTGAGATTGGCTTCAATAGATGCGCGGCGCGATTCCAAAAATGGCGGTAACGCCAGCGATTCACCCAGAAACTCGAGTTCTTCATCCGTATCAAAGCCGGGTCCATCGGTTGCCAATTCAAACAGAATGCCGTTCGGCTCACGGAAGTACAAGGAACGGAAGTAAAAGCGATCTACAAAGCCTGAGTTGGAAATTTGCAGCTGCCCAATACGGTCTACCCACTGTTTGAGCTCTTCCTCAGTTTCAACACGGAAGGCTACGTGATGCACACTGCCGCGTCCTGGTCGCTCTTGTGGCAGATCGTTGCGCTCTTCCAGATGAACTTCGGTTCCTGTACCGCCTTCACCCGTTTCATAGATGACCACATCCGGTTGTCCAGCCACAGGAGAAGGATAGGAGCCCTTTTTGCGGAAACCCATAACCTGTTCAAGAATAAGAATGGTATTCTCCGCTTTAGGAATGGTCAGATGAACCGGCCCAAGTCCTACAATGCCGTATTCGGCAGGGACAGGGCTTTTCTCCCAAGGCGTGCCGCCGCGCACTCCGTGATCATGCTCATCTGAAACGAGGAAGAAGCGTTGTCCTTCAAAATCCTCAAACGAAAGCGCCAGGCGTCCTGCTTGATCCGTAATTTCGCCATGTTTTACATCCAGCTGCTCGAAGCGGTTTTTCCAGTAATCCAGTGCCTTGTCGTTCGGTACCCGTAGGGAGAGTGCTGAAATGCTGTTATTTCCTGTACGAGTTTGTCCCGCATGTGGAATTTCAAAGAAAGTGACTTCTGTACCCGCAGTTCCACGCTCATCTCCGTAAAAAAGGTGATATACACTAACATCATCTTGGTTCACCGTTTTCTTGATCAACCGAAGTCCCATTACCTGAGTATAAAAATCAACATTTTTAGCCGCTGCCGCTGTAATCGCCGAAACGTGATGCAATCCTAATAGTTTCATGTCATTATCCTCCTTGGTTTTTATATGATTAGGTTTTTCTAAACAAAATAAACAGTCGAAAAACTTTTCTTTATATTTATTATCTTGATATTAAGATATATGTTTTTTGATTGTTTGTCAACTTGAATTTGCACTAGCTCCAAAGACGGACAAAAATAGAAATTCGAAATAATGCAAAAGCAGATACAATAAAACCCGATATAGCCCAATATAGATAGAACAAATTTTATTATAAAAGGAGTGTACTCGATGTATACGGATAAGGATTTAACGATTAGGCCTGTTACAGAAGAAGACCTGCCGGCTCTTTGGACGTTAACTTTTAAAGAAGAAGCACCGGAATGGAAGCAGTGGGATGCACCCTACTATGAACATAAGCCACTTTCTTTTGATGATTATTTAAAAGAGAAGGAAAAGCGAATCGGACAAGATGACTTTTGGATCATTGAAGTGGAAGGCGAGGTCATTGGATCAGTGAGCTATTATTGGGAGCATCAGCCTTCTCAATGGCTTGAAATGGGGATAGGTATCTTTGATTCACGGTATTGGAGCGGTGGTTATGGTACGAGGGCACTCCGACTATGGATCACTCATTTGTTTAATACATTGCCTCTAGTAAGAGTAGGCTTTACAACCTGGTCAGGAAACCATCGGATGATGAAGGTGGGAGAGAAGCTGGGCATGACCCTCGAAGCCCGGCTTCGAAAGTGCAGATATTATAATGGAGAGTATTATGATTCGATCCGAATGGGGCTTTTACGGGAAGAGTGGAGGTTATAGTTGTTCTGCAACTAAAAACCTTTCTAAGCATAAAAAGATGACCTCTGAATGGATTAGAAGTCATCTTTTTTGACGCGTATGGGTATTTTACTTTCTTATTTTTAGGTGCATCTACTCTGATTCTCGAAGTCGCTCCACAATACTTTGTTTGTTGTTCATAGAATAGACTGCTACTGGAATAAGTATCCCAAGCAATAACAGTAAAGGCAATGAGACAAACAGTGGCCAAATTATAAAGTGATAGCTTAAAAGCCATAGCAGGCTACATAACGGTTTCACAATCAAAAGAGAAAATAAGATTGCCAATAGAATAGAGGTTAGGCTAGTAGCCCCAACATAATATAGTCCTTCATAAATCAGCATTCCGCGCAATTGCTTTTTGGTCATGCCGATACTTTGCAGCATAGCGAATTCTTTGCGGCGGGTCAGTATGCTGGTTAAAATCGCATTAATAAAGTTCAGGATACCAATCAAGCCAATAATCAAGCTGAGCAAGCCGCCGATCATTATAACAGTAGTTTGCATACCTGATAAAGCGTTTCTGGATGTAATCTTGGATTCATAGCTCATCATTGGTTCAATTGTTTCTGTGTATCGCTTCAAAAAGCTCTGCATGGACGTTTCCTGATTTGAAGATACATTAAAGGCATAGCTCATCATAGCAGGCTCTTTTACAAGTGATTTGTATATTTCCGCCGGGAGGTAAAAGCTATTATAGCTCGAAATGCGATTTGAATTGGTGGATTTGATACCCACATGGCCAAGCACTGTAAACTTTTGTGTTAAATACTCTCTACCCAATGGAGCATCATTTGCTGTTCTCACATAACTATGCAAAGTAACGTTCTCGCCCACTTTATGATGAATGCTTTCCATGTAAGGCTTGTCGTTGTCGTTCAGTTCGACTCCCTCCAGAATATACTTACCTGAGGCCATTTTCTTAAAATCAAGCTCACCATCAATCAACTGCAGCCGATGCAGGGGCAAATCTTCCAGCCCATACACGTCTACAAGGAAGTTGCCGTGAGCGTCAGTGTTCTGGGTATCATCCGTAATTCCCTTTGTATTTTCAGCCGTGAAAGCTGTTGGGTCACCGTATAATCGGCCGCCTTCTTCGAAGCCTGGTTGTGCCTGTACAGCCTTAATAAAACTTTCAGTGGTTTCATTTTCATGCCCACTAAAACTACTCGGAACCTGGAAATATCCAGCATGAGCAATGAGAAAATCGGTATCATTAAATTTGGCTAAAAATTTATCCATATCAAAACTCTGAGACAGCGTGAATACTGTATTTAGAAGCACCAAGCTTAAAGAAAGACTAATCACCACTAAAATAGTGCGTTTTTTATTACGCCCCAAGTTGGAGCGAGCCATGTGGATCATTTTAGCGCCTTCAGTGGACTTTTTCAGCTTACGGCTGCCCTTGGTATTTCCGTCTGTGTATCTTACTGCCTCAACTGGCGAAACAGCTGCCGCAATTCTGCCTGGCTTGAAAGTGCTGATCATTACGGTAATGAGTGCGAACAAAGCCGATCCGACAAAAATCCATGGGTTAGGAGATACCGATATCTCAGTACCGTTATATACACTCATATTTATAATAAAAGGTACGAGCGATTTACCGATAAAAAAACCTGCTATTAATCCTACCGGGGTTCCTAACACTGATAGAATCAGCGCTTGTCTACGAATAATTATGCGAATTTGTTTACCGCTTGTACCGATCGTCTTTAAAAGACCGTAAAAACGAATATCTCGCATCACCGATATTTGAAAAATATTATAAATAATCAAATAACCGGTAAACATGATCAGTAACAGGGCAGAAGTTAACGCTATGATTGTCTCTGTATCTAAACTAAAATTGGTTGAGATGTATGCCCAATTTACATTATTCGCGATATAGTTTGGTGCATCTTCGTCAAGTGAATAACCGCTTTCGGTAATCACTTTATTGAGCTTTCCTCGCAAATCAAAACTATTGTCGAACATCATAGATGCACTAATCGTTCCAGTATGGAAGTGATCCTTTTTATAGTTGCTTTGTAATTCCTTGGCATGAGCATCGACATAGGCTTTAGAAGCGAATATTTGTCCTACGTTAAATACAGGATCACTTTTCCACCAGCCAGAGAGGACAAAATCCCGCTGTACTTCTTTACCTCGTATGTTAAGCTTTAATCTCAAAGGTACTCCAATCTTCGGTGGAACATCCAATAGCTGCAACGTCTTGGAGTCTGCAATCACTTCATTTTCTGCGACAGGCTTGTGCCCCTCTTTAAGCTCAATAAAACCTAGCTTCAACCCTACATCATCGTAATACCAGAACTCCGTATGGCGTTTTAGGAATTTATCGTTTATAACTCGGTCGCTTAATATACGGTTATAGGCTATTTCCTTGATCAATGGATGATCCTTGACATGATTAAATTCGTCATCCGTTATATATTTAAGTACGGCATGTCCATCTCCACCGACCTGTCGCATGGTCGCCCGTTGTAAGCTTTCCACAGCGCCAATCCCCATAGTGAACAGTGTTGTAAATAACAAAGAAGTGAGAGCTATGGCAACAATAGCAAAGAGGTTACGGGTTTTGTTTACTTTGAAGCTCTTATCTGCCAGCTTGCGGATTACTTTTTTGTTCTTTACCTTGATCATTTACCTTCACCGCCGACCATTTTACCGTCCTCAATGCGGATGATCCGGTCTGCCATTTGCGCAATTTCCTCGTTGTGAGTAATCATCACTATCGTTTGGCGGAACTGCTGGCTGGATACCTTGATCAATCCCATCACATCCAGACTGGTTTTACTATCCAGGTTCCCAGTGGGTTCATCTGCTAAAACAATCGCAGGTTTCGCTGCCAATGATCTGGCGATGGCTACGCGCTGCTGCTGGCCCCCCGATAGATGGTTGGGTAGGTTATTCAACTTTTGGCCAAGACCCAAAGTATGTACAATTTTATCTACGTGGGCTTTGTCCGGTTCTTTACCGTCCAGTTCAATAGGAAGCACAATATTTTCGTAGACATTCAAGACAGGTACCAGGTTGTAATTTTGAAACACGAAGCCAATCTTTCGTCTGCGAAAAATAGTCAATTCTTCGTCTTTCAGTGAAGAAATATCCTTACCATCAATCGTAACGGTTCCACTTGTCGGACGATCAAGTCCGCCCAACATATGCAGAAGGGTAGATTTGCCGCTCCCCGAAGTACCGACAATAGCGACAAATTCGCCGCTTTCCACCTCCAGATTCACACCATCTAAGGCATGAACAGCAGTATCTCCATTACCATAATGCTTCTTTAGTGCTTGAGTTTTTAATAGAGCCATATACGTTCTCCTTCACAAAAAAATGTCTGGATCGTAATCATCTACAGTACAGACATTAACACACTAATCTTTCCACAATCTTTCTGAAATCTAACAGTGTTGAAAGAATTAAGTATCCATAGAAAGAAAAATCGAGAAGGTGGAGCCACTGCCGTAGCATGACCTTACCTTGATGTAACCACCCTCCGCAGCGATAATTTCTCTAGCTAAAAACAGTCCAATACCTACACCCTCTTGCGAGTTAACAGTGGGGGAGCGATAGAAGCGGGTAAAGATTTTACCTTGTTCTCCTTCTGCAATGCCTATGCCGCTATCGGTAATATCAATTCGACAAAACAAATCGTATGCCATCACTTTTATAATCATGCTTCCGCCTGTCTCTGTATATTTTATGGCGTTATCCATAATGTTATAGACAGCTTCACTCGTCCACTTTAGGTCAAAATAAGCATGAATAACGGTGTCCTCCATAACAACAGAAATCCCTTTGGCGTCTGCTTTTGGCATCATTTGCTCCAGTGCAGCATCAAGGAGCTTTTGAACAGATTCCCGCCTTGGCGATACCGTGATAATCCCCGTTTCAAGCCGCGAAGTTTTCACTAATGCATGGATCAGGAAGTTAAGCTTTTCGGCCTGTGCAGATAGAGCTTTCACACAAGTGGAGGTATCCTGTGATAGTTCGTATTCGCTAAGTAGTTGGGAATAAAGCAGGATGTTGGCCAATGGTGTTTTCGTTTGGTGTGAAATATCGGAAATCAGCTCATTTATTTTATTCTTTTCGGCAAGCAGATTTTTGGAGGACACGGAACAAATGGAAAGAAATTTCGCAAATTTAGCTTCTATTGCAGAGAGAACGGATTCATCAAAGACATCCTCTGAGAAGCTGCCATTTATCGCGGCATCCAGCATGTTCTCAATGGTTTTCATTGTTTTATGGATGCTCCTGCGATACAGCATAATAGCACCCACAGCGGTGCATACAGCAACAACGGCAATTCCAATACATATATAGTGGAGTGTTGTCATTTCAACGCCCATGTGTAGCCCAGCCCATAAACCGTTTTAATATATTGTGGGGAGGAAGGATGATCCTCGAGCTTGTCACGTAGCCTTTTTATCGTAACTGACAAGGCATTTTCACCTACATATTCAGCCCCGTCAGTCCAGATGCTGTCTATCAAATGATCACGCGAAACGGTATTTCCTCGATTATTGATTAGGATGCGCAACAATTTTTGCTCCGTTTTACTTAGTTCAATAGGTGTACCATTCTTAATAAATTCCATTCTCTCGAATGAAAAAGAAAAATTGTCTAGCTGAGTGGAGTCTGCAAGCGAGTATCTGGATTTCTTTAGCTGAACGCCAACTCTTGCTCTCAGTACCATAAGACTGAAGGGTTTGGTGATATAGTCGTCAGCACCCAGTTCAAAACCAGTGACGACATCTGTTTCCATATCATTCGCAGTCAGAACGATGACGGGTATAGTTGTTTTTTTTCGTATATCTGTTAAAAGATCAAGCCCGTTTCCATCTGGTAAATTAATATCAAGAATGACTAGGTCAAAGGTAGTAACGTTTAATTGTTCTTTTGCAGCAGCAATGTCATACGTTTGTGTAAATACGTTGTTAGGTTCTTTAAGGGCAAGAACAATACCGTTACTCAAGGCGATATCGTCCTCGACGATTAGTATGTGATTCATCATTTTCCTCCTGTTTTTTTATTCATCAAGTTAATGAATCCCGAATTTCAAGAACTGCTTACAGTAAAAATGGAAAAGAGAGCCCCAAAATCTTCCACCTCTATTTTACAGGATATTGCTCTTATTTGCTCATTCGCTCTTTAGACTATTCAGGTTTTGCTAACACCTTTTTTGACATGGTTTATTCATTGCAAAAAATTTGACAGATAAGAGATGACTGATATAATTTATGCTAGTTGATTTTTGATAATGATTATCATTATTGAGGGGAGGACAGGGCCGAAGCTTGGTACAGGTTATTGGACAGGCTCCCTTAGTTAGAGATGAAATTACGTTATTTAATACTGGCTTTTCTGGTACTGGCCTTCGCCTCGGTGTTTATTGGTGTTCATGATGTAACTCCACTTGATTTGTTCCACTTAACCAACGATCAGGCGCAGGTACTCCTAATTAGCAGATTCCCACGATTGATCAGTATCATTATCGCAGGGGCGAGTATGAGTATCTGTGGATTGATCATGCAGCAGCTTACCCGGAACCGATTCGTATCGCCCACCACCGCAGGGACGATGGATGCGGCACGATTGGGTGTGCTGATGGCTATTATGGTGTTTGGAGCGGCAGGATTTTGGACGAAGATGCTGACGGCTTTTGGATTTGCTCTAGGGGGAACACTGATTTTTATGAAAATACTGGATAAAATCCGTTTCAAGGACCCGGTATTTATCCCGCTGGTCGGTTTGATGTTTGGAGGCATCTTAAATTCGGTAACGACTTTTTTTGCCTACAAATATAATCTGATTCAGGGCATTTCTTCGTGGATGCAAGGGGATTTTTCTCTAATCATGAGTGGTCGCTACGAGATGCTATATCTTAGTGTTCCTTTGGTTGCGCTGGCGTACATATATGCGAATCGTTTCACAATTGCAGGCATGGGTGAGGATTTTGCGGCCAACTTGGGTGTACATTACAAGCGCACTGTCAATGTCGGTTTGGTGATCGTGGCTTTGGTATCCTCTGTTGTCATCTTAACCGTCGGGACGATTCCCTTTTTGGGGCTGGTTGTACCCAATCTGGTCAGCATGTATATGGGGGATAATCTGAAAAAAAGCCTGGCCCATACAGCGATCTTGGGCGCCGTCTTTGTGTTGTTTTGCGATATTTTGGGACGGGTGATCATTTATCCGTATGAAATTTCTGTAGGGCTTACGGTTGGTGTGATCGGGAGCGCGGTGTTCTTGTATTTGCTGCTGAGGAGAAGGGCTTATGAATCCTAAATTAAAAATCGGAATATTAGCCGCTGCCGCGCTTGTGTTGATTGCTGCTTTCGTGTTTATAGATCTTCCGCACACCTGGCATTACGCGCTGCCACGACGATTGAAAAAGATCGCAGCCTTCATTCTGACAGGTGGCTCCATTGCTTTTGCAACCGTTATTTTCCAGACGGTTACGAATAATAAAATTTTGACTCCCGGTATTATCGGGCTGGATTCACTGTATATGCTGATTCAGACGACGATTATTTTTGCATTTGGTTCCGTACCCTTCATTTCGACCAGCAAAGAATTGAACTTTTTGCTATCGGTGGGGCTGATGGTGCTGTTCGCAGGACTGCTATACAAATTAATTTTCCGCAAAGATGGACGCGGGATTTATGTACTTTTGCTGATTGGTTTGGTGTTCGGCACGCTGTTTAACAGTTTATCTACCTTTATGGAGGTACTGATTGATCCGAACGAATTTGCGAAAATCCAGGACAAGAGCTTTGCCAGCTTCAGTAATGTAAACACCGAGCTGCTGTGGCTTTCTGTATTCATTCTTGTGCTCGTATTCGCTTATGCTTGGAGATTCATCAAGTATCTGGACGTGCTGTCGCTGGGACGGGAGCATGCGATTAACCTGGGTCTTCCTTATGGTTTTATCATTAAAAGGCTGCTGGTAATTGTAGCGATTCTCATTTCCATTTCTACAGCGCTTGTCGGGCCGATTACGTTTCTCGGATTAATTGTGGCCAATGTGGCTTATCAGGTGATGAAAACCTATCAGCATCGTTATATTATTCCGGCCTCCATCTGTGTTAGCGTCATTGCATTGGCAGGGTGCCAACTGCTGGCAGAAAGAGTATTTGACTTATCGACAACGGTCAGTGTCATTATTAACTTTATCGGGGGGGTGTACTTCCTGTATCTTTTGCTGCGGGAGAATAAGTCATGGTAGAAGTCAGAAACGTATCCAAACGCTACGGGAATAAAAATGTGGTGGATCAGGTATCCGTCACTGTACCTAAAGGCACGATTACCTCCTTTATTGGACCTAACGGCGCTGGAAAAAGCACTTTGTTGTCGATGATTAGTCGCCTGACTGACAGTGATGAGGGAGAAATCCTCATTGACGGGCAGGCCGTGAGCCTGACGAAAAGCGAGGAGCTAGCCCGGAAGATATCTATTTTAAAACAGACCAATGATGTCAATATTCGCTTAACCGTGAAGGAGCTGGTCAGCTTCGGCCGTTTTCCGTATTCCAAAGGCAGATTGAACAGCGAGGATCGCAAAATGGTGGAGCAGTCTATGGCCTACATGGGACTGGAGGATATGAAAGATAAGCATATTGATTTGCTTAGTGGGGGACAGCGACAGCGGGCTTTTATTGCCATGATTCTGGCTCAGGACACAGAATACATCCTGCTGGATGAGCCGCTGAACAATCTGGATATGAAGCATTCGGTTCAGATTATGAAGACGCTGCGCGGTTTGGTGGATGATCTCGGCAAAACGATTCTGGTCGTGTTGCATGACATTAATTTTGCCTCCTGCTATTCAGACTATATTGTAGGGATGAAGGATGGCAGGTTGCTAAAACAAGGAACGGCTGACGAGATGATTGATAGTCAGGTATTAAAGGATTTGTACGATATGGATATTCCGATTCAACAGATTGGTGACCATAAAATTTGCGTTTATTTCACTTAGGGGGAATGTTAAATGAAGAAAAATATGATGTTTTTAACGCTAATGCTTGCATTGGTACTGATTGTGTCGGCCTGTGGCACAGCAGCTCCGGCAACACCGGAAGCGACTGGCAACGGCTCTTCTACTGCAACAACGGAATCCAAAACCATCTCGGTCAAACACGCACTGGATGAAAACCCGGTACAAGTCAAAGTTAATCCAAAAAATGTCGTTGTCTTTGATTTCGGTTCATTGGATACGCTGGATAAGCTGGGCGTTGACGTTGCGGCAGTAGCGCAGCAGGATCTTCCTACGTATTTGAGCAAATTTAAAGATTCCAAATATGCAAGTGCGGGTACGCTGTTTGAACCGGATTACGAGAAAATCAGTGATCTGTCTCCTGAGCTGATCATCATCGGTGGCAGACAAGCTGATGCATATAAAGAGTTGAGTAAAATTGCACCGACCATTTCGATGGCTGTAGACACCAAGGATTATATCAATTCCTTTAAGAAAAACGTTGAAACACTAGGTCAAATCTTCGACAAAGAAGATGCTGCCAAGCAGGAACTGGCTGCGATTGATAGCTCCATCAAGGCCGTACATGACAAGGCTGTAGCGAGCAAAGCTAAAGGACTGATCGTGCTGACGAATGAAGGAAGCCTGAGCGCATATGGCTCACAATCTCGCTTCGGTATCATTCATGATGCTTTTGGCGTAACCCCTGTAGATCCTGGCATTAAAGTATCCACGCATGGTCAAAAGGTTTCTTTTGAATATGTACAGCAAAAAAATCCGGATTATATTTTTGTCGTTGACCGTGGGGCTGTGGTGGTCGAAGAAGGCAAGGAACAGGTTACAGGCAAACAAACCATGGAGAATGAACTGGTGAAGAAAACCAATGCATTTAAAAACGGTCATATTGTATACCTTGATCCTAACTACTGGTACCTGTCAGGTAATGGTCTAGAATCTGTGTCTGAAATGATCAAGGAAATGGATGCTGCACTGTAATGAATACATTCACATCATGGAGGACTGTGTAGGATGAAAGGTCATATAGATGAAATTCTATTAGATGGGTACCTTGTACACATCTATACACCTCCCGTCTCCGTGAATCATAATGAGCTGTATCCTGTGCTGTATGTGCAGGATGGCAGCTCTTTATTTCTAAGCGGGTTGGATGAGTTGGAAAGAGGTTTTTCTACGGAAGAGCTGCCCCGTGTGGTGCTGGTAGGTATTGAGCCCGTAAATCGACTGGATGATTACACGCCTTGGAAGGCAGCGGCTTTAGTAGAAGGAAGACCTGCTTTTGGCGGTGGCGGAGATGCCTATTTGGCGTTTGTGGTTACAAAAGTAATGCCGTACGTCGAGGCAAGATATCCAGTGCGCACTGGATCGGAGCATACGGGGATCATTGGCGCCTCATTGGGCGGATTAATTTCCATGTATGCCGTATTCAAGTATAAGGACGTATTCGGACGCGTCGGTTCCATCTCAGGCTCGTATTGGTATCCGGGTATGATTGATTATATGCAATCTGCATCTTGTGCAACTGTGAGGGATGGGACACATCGCTTGTATATATCTGTCGGGACCCGTGAAGGTGAAGGGAAGACGAATGTACAAAAAGATATGGTTCCGCTGACCCTCCAGGCACACGAGGTGCTGCGGACACAGGGACTGGGTGCAAAAGATGTGCTTCTTGAGCTGGATCAGGATGCGGTACATCGTGTGGATTGTTTTCAGCGTCAATTTCCTAAGGCCGTCCAATGGCTGTTCGGATAGCATGAATGGAATACGAATCTCATACAACAACCTCAAAGGATTGGAGAGCGTGGAGTCTCTATGTCTTTGGGGTTGTTTTTTTTGTATATTTTTTTCGTATAATAGAGAAATATTAAAAATTTAAAGTTATACGTTGTTGGAAGTGAGGGGAGCATAAATGAAAAAAAACCGCCTGGGATCATCGGATTTGCTGGTAGGTGAAATTGGTTTGGGATGTATGTCGGTCGGTACGGAGGAGCAGCAAGGTGTTTACTTGATTCATGAAGCGCTAGACGGGGGCGTAAACCTGTTGGATACGGCAGATTTGTACCAGCACGGACGCAATGAAGAAATCGTGGGTGCAGCGATCCGTGGACGGCGGCAGGAGGTCATCCTGGCGACCAAGGTCGGCAATCGGCGTCTACCGGGGCAGGAGGGCTGGGGATGGGACCCATCCAAGAAATATATTCTGTCTGCTGTTAAAGAGAGCCTGCGTCGCCTTGGAACGGACTACATCGACCTGTATCAGCTGCACGGAGGGACGATTGACGATCCGATGGACGAAACCATAGAGGCTTTTGAGCAACTACAGCGGGAGGGCGTTATTCGTTACTATGGTATTTCCTCCATTCGCCCTCATGTCATCCGTGAATATGTTGAACGTTCGAATATCGTTAGTGTTATGAATCAGTATAGTTTACTGGATCGGCGTGCAGAGGAAGAGGTACTGTCTTTGCTTCAGGAGCGGGGAATTAGCGTGATTGCACGTGGGCCTGTGGCCAGTGGTGTATTGGCTGACGAAGGGGAAGGGAAGATAGCCAAGGGATATCTGGACTACAATGAAGCAGAGCTGCTGGATGTGCGTAAGCAATTAAAGGCATTTGCAGGGTCGGACCGTAGTATGGGTCAGACAGCTATTCGTTATAGCTTGTCACATCCGACGGTTGCTGCTGTGATCCCGGGTGCAAGCTCTTTGGGACAATTGGAGCATAATATTTCTGCTGCGGATATTGCACCGCTAACTCAACAAGAGCGGCAGACACTACAGCAAATCAGCCGAGCCAATCGTTATGATGCGCAATACCGCTGATAAGGGCAATGATGGTACAAAAGTGTGTTCATCTGTTGCTCCTAACTATAAACGCTACATTTCAGTCTATAACCGAAGTACACGCTTGAACATGTACCTATCCAAGTTGCAATTTATAAAAGAACCATTACAATATAGGAATAAGCCTCGGTTTATAATTCATATGTGAATATGGAGACGTTATAAATACACTCTAGGAGGGACCAACGAATGGAACGCATCGAATCTCAGCAGCAATATCAGGATTTAATTAACGGTGACGGTCTGACCGTCGTGAAATTTGATACAACCTGGTGTCCGGATTGCAAGACACTGGATAAATTTATGGACGGCATTATTGAGGAAAACGCGGATAAGCGCTTCTTTGCGCTTGATGCAGAGAAATTTCAGCCGATTGCCGACGAAAATCAAGTGCGCGGCATTCCGAGTCTGCTCGTGTTCCGTAATGGCGAAAAAATTGCTCATTTGCACAGCAAATACGCTAAAACGCCAGCTCAAATTTCGGAATATTTGACTACGCTGGAATCCAAACAATAATCAGAACGCATGATAGGGATAGTTCAGTACGATCTATCCTTTCCGCAAAATAGTAAAAGGGATATCCAAGGCTGATCATTCAGACCCTATGGATATCCCTTTTTAGTTATTGGTTATTGGTTATTGGCACCAAACAATGGCTTATAAAATAATGAAAAAGAACACAGCCGCCAGCACGAAGCGGTAAATGGCGAACGTAGTCAGGCTCAAGCGTTTGAGCAGACCAAGGAATGTTTTGATCGCCAGCATCCCGACGATAAAGGCCGTAATAAAGCCGGCCGCGAACACTGGAAAATCACTCATAGACAGATGATCCATACTTTTGATCATATCAATACCCGATGCACCCAGCATGATCGGAACAGATACGAGGAATGTAAATTCCGCGGCTGCCGTATGGCTTACACGTGCGAATAGGCCCCCAGACATGGTTGAGCCTGAACGGGAGAAGCCTGGCCACAGAGCTAGGACTTGGAACACACCGATGGTAAATGCTTGTTTGTACGTGATCTCATCCAGCGTATATGATCTAATAGGCGGATGAAATTTTTCAGCTGCGATCATGAGCAGGCCCCCGATCACCAAACTGTATAAAACCGTTTCAGGACCAAACAGGTATTGCTTAATTACATCACGGAACAGTACGCCAATCAGGCCCGCAGGGATCATGGCTAAAATAATATGTAACAGGTTTAGACGTGGCTGACTCGAGATTTTGCGTCTGAAATCAAACAGACTCAGGAATCTGCGCCAGTATAATACGACGACCGCCAGCACAGCACCTAATTGCACGATAACCTCAAACGTTTTGACCGTATCATTCTCTGTGTTTAATCCTAGAAGATTAGCCGTGAGGATCATGTGACCCGTCGAAGAGACCGGCAAAAACTCTGTCAGTCCTTCAATAATTCCCATAATAATAGAAGATAAAATATCCACTTTACTAGCTCCTCCTTACACGCGTGCAGGGCAAACGACCTAAGTCGTTTGCCCTGGGAATATGTCATTTCAGTAGGAGTGAACGCAAGTGTCACAAGTGCAAAGATAAACGCTCAGGTCACACGGTTCACTCCCGGGAAGAAGTGTCCGATTCTGCTTCCAATTCAGATGCGGGGGATGTGTGGTGTAAAATAATCTCCACCCGACGAATACGATTTTTACCCATTTCACGAATGATAAATTTCACATCATCTTCTATGAATTCCTTGCCCTGTCTAGGTTCCGGAACCCGGCTATACACCCACCCTCCGACAGTATCCACGTCTTCATTGTCCAATGTCAAGCCAGTCAGATCACTCAGATCGGAAAGCATCACTTTACCATCCATCAAATAACTGTTCTCCGTCAGTTTCTCGATTTCCTTCCGTTCATCCTTATCGAATTCGTCCCGAATTTCGCCAACAATCTCCTCCAAAATGTCCTCAATGGTAATGAGGCCGGAGGTTCCACCGTATTCATCGACCAGGAGAGCAATATGAACCTGCTCCTTCTGCATACGTTTCAGCAGCGTGTTGACGGGGATAACTTCCGGAACGGTCAAGATCGGTTGAATCAGGCTGTCGAAAACAAGCTCGGGATTGCGATCATACTCAAGGAATAGCTGTTTGGTATTAATCATACCAATGATCTGATCCTTGCTATCTGTCGCCACCGGAAAACGGGTATACTGCTCTTCGTGAATAGTCAGCATGTTTTCTTGTAGCGAGCGATTCGTAAACAAGCATACCATATCTGTACGTGGCACCATAATTTCTTTGGCAACGGTCTCGTCAAAAGCAAAGATACGATTTACGTAGCCATATTCGGTGTTATTGATCTTACCACTTTCCACGCTTTCGGACAAAATGATCTGAATTTCTTCCTGAGAGTGTGCTTCTTCATGCTCACTAGCCGGTTGAAGACCAAACAGACGAACCAGACGATTGGCCGATCCGTTAAGGAGCCAAATAAACGGATACATAATCCGGTTAAACCACACGATGACTGGAGAGGTTAACAGACTGACAGCTTCCGCTTTGCGGATCGCCAATGTTTTGGGAGCCAGTTCACCGATCACCACGTGCAGGTAAGTTACAATGACGAATGAAATAATAAAGGCCAGGATATGTGAAAAATCCCCATTGATGTTGAGCTGTTGAAAGATAGGCTCCAGCAATTTGACTACGGTCGGTTCACCGAGCCAGCCGAGTCCCAACGCTGTAATCGTAATACCAAGCTGACAGGCGGACAGGTAGCCGTCCAGATTATTGACGACTTTTTGTAGCGCCAGTGCGTTTTTACGGTTCTCCACGACCAGCTGATCGACCCGGCTGGAACGGATTTTAATAATCGCAAACTCGGTAGCCACGAAGAAAGCACTAAATAAAATCAACACCGCAAACAAAAATAGACTGACACCTATACCCATATAATTTTCACTCATCCCTTTTTCGTTCAATTTTTTAAGGAACTCCATTTTAAGTTCACTTGAACTTATTTTAAGAACTTAAAAGGAAATATACAAGGTTCATATGGAATCGTAGCAGGTCACCTACCTCCAATTTACACGAAAAATAAGGCATAATAGAACCCGCACGGCTCATTGCTTCGCTTTACAAGCCTAGTTTGAGGGCGTATGATGAGTTCAAATGAACTTGAAATGTAAGAAAGGGAGGAAAGCAGATGGAGTCTTTTACCCTTACTCGTCGTGATATGGCCCATTTGCTGCTGGCCATGGAAGGTCGCCGCGAATTGCAGCCTTTTGCCGTTCTTCAGGACGCCTGGAGGCGCACTCATAGCCATCTTGCCCGCTCCGGGAGCACGATGCCGACATTTTTATACACCGACGTGACACCTGTGCTAGATAAAATTATAAAGGGTAAGCACAGCGCAGCCTTTTCGCTACAGGAGATCGTTTCCCTGGGTCAACTGGTCGAATACAGCCATGTCTCACTGGCCTCTATGCAAAATTGGGTCAAACGTGACTTCAAGGAATTTCTCGGCGCTCCGAAGATCGGCAAAAAATACTCGGTCAACCAGGCAGCTATATTGCTCATTGTGGAAGATTTAAAATCATGTCTTGATTTTGAATCCATCCGTCAGCTATTTCATATCCTGTTCCAACAACCCGAAGATGATACGGACGATCTGATTCAGCCGGTCGATTTGTACGCTGCCTATTCAACTTTGTTTGAGGAGCTGGATGCGAATGGAGACCAAATGCTCGATGTTGCTGGAGCAGGCTATGCAAAGGACAACGGAAATTCCATTACAGGACAGCAGCGTCAAGAAGGTGCGACAGAGGAGCTGCTGGTTCAGGCGGCTGATCAATACACCAGTCGTTTACAGCATTTGACCCCTAACCAGTGTGAAGCGGTGCGTAATACTTTGCTGGTGGCAGCAGTAGCGGTGCAAAATAGTTATTTTTTGTCCATGGCACGTAGGTATGTGAATGCGACGTTGTTTCTGGACTTCCAAGGGTAAATCAGGATTGGCACTAGAAGCCAATCCTATTTTTTTTCTCTTTTTAGAGGATTGTCTACCCTTTTGGAGACTGAAAAAGTATACAAAAGAGGTATATACACTAAAACGCTGTCAAAGATACAATAAACATATATAATCCAGCAATTGGAAAAACTTTGAATATCTCTTCCAAAGCATCTGGATACACACACAGGAGGTAATGGCATGTCCGATGTCTCCATCATCATTTGTACCCGCAACCGGATCGAAGACCTGACACGCTGTATACAATCTATTGCAGTACAGCAGCAATTGGAGCATACGGCTGTAGAACTGCTGATTGTTGATGACGGCGATATTTCCGACCAACAGATCGAGCAGTACCGTCACATGGTATCCGGATTGCCTCAAAGCGTTTTGAAATATTATAAAAAAAGTCGTCCCGGCGTTTGGTTATCCCGCTATGAGGCCTTGTCCCTTGTGCGGTATGATATTGTGCTGTATTTTGACGATGATGCAGAACTGGACGATAAACTCTATATCCGGCGCTTGCTCGATACCTATGATCAGGATGAAACGATTGTGGGTGTTGGAGGGATTGCAAAGGGATTACATTCGAGCCGGGCAGGAAAGCTGCTGGGCGTTTTGACATTTCAGATGTCTTCATCCCTCGGCAAGCTCTCGCCTAGTAGTCTGGCAGGTTCTTTGCTGCGTTGGGGCGAAGCAACGGAGGTTTTCGATACAGAATTTTTCCATGGCTGCAATATGTCATTTCGGAGGGATGCGCTTCGGGACATGAAGCCGTATCCGTGGATGACCAGTTATGCCGTGGCTGACGATTTGTACATGTGCCAGTTGGCGAGCCGTTACGGCAAATTAGTTATCAATCCTGACTTAACCATCATTCATCATGAATCTCCAAGCTCGCGCGATAAGGCGGGCAAAGTAGCCAAGGCAACAGCGATTAACCACTATTATTTTCTTGCCTTGAAAAAGGCTGGAGTGATTCAGTATGGAGCCCTTTTATGGACCTTATCCTACTTGATGCTCAAAGAAACGCTGCGTCGTAATTTTAATGCCGCAGATGGATACAAGCAGGGGGTGTTGTTCATTCTGAACCCGCGCAAGCAAAAATATAACGAATATTTAGGCCCGGCGGTTCAGTAATCCGTTTTATACACATTGACAGGATAAAGGGGGAGTATGATGTTAAGCTTGTCCATTGCTCTGTGCACCCGAAATCGGGTTGATGATCTGACCCGATGCATCAATTCAATTGCCATCGGGGGAGCACCGGAGGCATGTGAAACCGAGCTATGGATTATTGACGACGGAGAACTGCCAAAGCATGTGCTGGAACGTTATGAGCGTCAGTTAGGCAGAGCGGGAATTACCTACCGATATCATCGCAAGGAGCAGCCGGGATTATGGTTATCTCGTGTAAAGACAGCTGAACTTGCGCAGGGTGACATCATTTTGTTCCTTGACGATGACGTTGAGCTGCCGAGCAACTACTTGAATGAGTTGATGCGTACCTATGAGGCTTACCCGCAGGCCGCTGGTGTCGGCGGTATCGCACAGGGAATGAGTAACAGCTTCATGGGAACAATTCGATGCTTGCTGTCATTCCAGCAGTCTTTGTCCAAAGGAAGGCTATCCCTCAGCGGTCAGTCCGGCTCGATGTATAACTGGCATAAGGCCAAGAAGACGTTTAGAACCCAGTTTTTCCATGGCTGTAATATGTCATTTCGTCGTGAAGCGATTCGCGGTCTGGAGCCGGTATCTTGGTTGCAAAGCTATAGCGTAGGCGAGGATTTGTTACTTTCGCGCATCGCGATGAAAAGCGGCCCATTGTACATTAACCCGGCGCTTACGCTGCTTCATCACGAATCGCCGTCCTCACGCGACAATATGGAGCAGGTTACTTATATGCGGGTGATGAATCATATTCATCTCCTGCGTGAAGAGGGATCTGGGCCGATCGGTTATGCAGCACTATACTGGACGACGTTGTATCAGATTTTGAGAGAAAAGCCCAAGAAAAATCATACTGCCATTCAAGGCTATAGAAGAGCGCTGAAAGCGATCTTTTCAAGTCCGAAGGAGCCTGTTGGCGGGGGACAGTTGCCTGAACGTAATTCCAAAAAAACGGTAGGCTGATGGAGGTGCGTCATAAGACGCGATTGAGCATAGAGACGAGAGGCTTAATAAGGAACAGGAGTTGGACGTAACATGAGCACATGGACAGCAGCAAGGAAAGTATTCACGGGTGACAGTCTCGCTAAAACGATCATGCGCACGAGCTTTAACAATTTTTTTGTGCTAATCGTCACGACCCTGACTTCCATCCTGACCGCACGTATGCTCGGAGTAGAGGGGAAAGGAGAACTGGCGGCAGTTCTGTTCTGGCCTACGCTGATCGGCAGTGTGTTGAGCTTCGGATTACCAACGTCGTTAATTTACAACATCAAGAAGAAAACAGGCACGACGGAAGAACTGCTGGCGTTGTCGCTCTGGATTCAGTTGCCTGCCAGCTTGTTGGCAGGGGCTGTGGCCTGGATATGCATGCCGCTGTGGCTGAATGGTTATGGTGCGGACATCATCCAACTGTCCCAGCTTTATTGTGCGGCAGCCATACCACTGGCAGTGCTTACAGCGCTGACGACAGCATTGTCGCAAGGACTGGATCGGTTTAGCGTATATAATGGTCTGTTGTTTTACTACCCGTTACTGAATTTCATCGGTCTGGTGACACTGTGGCTGATGGGCTTGCTCAATGTGCAGCTGGCTGGGGCAGTGAATTTTGCCGCGAGTTTCCTTGCACTAGTGTGGGCGTTCCTCCGTTTGCGCAAGTATATGAATGTGCGTGCTTTCCGTCCATTTACCAGCCGCCAAGTGCTTCGTCCTTATTATAGCTATGGAGCGAGGGTTTACGGGATGGAGCTGATGGGGACGCTGTCCACACAAACGGACAAAATCGTTATAGTGGCGCTGCTATCACCCAAAGCGTTCGGCCTGTACTCTGTCGTCTACGCCTTGTCTCGTGTGTTCAATGTGGTGCAAAATGCCGTCACTAACGTTACCTTTCCAAAAGTGACGGGGATGGAGCATAGCAAGATTGTCGAAACGGTAGGACGTGCTTTTCGCATCTCTATGGCTGCGATGCTAATCGTCATTGTGCCTGCTCTCTTCATTGGACGATACATGCTGGGTTTGCTGTACGGCCCCGCTTTCCTGGAAGCATCGCTAACGTTCTATCTGCTGTCACTGGAATGTATCATTGGTGGCGGCTCATGGATTCTGGCTTCGGCCTTTAACGCGCTGGGACGTCCGGGACTGGTATTGTTCCGGCAAATTGTAGCCTATGCGATCACCGTCGGTCTATTTTTTATTTGTACACCGATCTTCGGTCTGGACGGCATTGCGATTGCTTTGCTTGTGGGCGCTTGTGTACGATTGGCGTTCTCACTGTTCTCATTCCCGATGTTTTTCAATGTTCCGCTATCACGGATCATTTTTGATAAAAATGATATTACATTTGTCATTCAGACTATACAAAAGAAGCGCAGGAAGGGAGAACTGAAAGATGCCGAATTTGCATCCCATGGCTAAACTGAAAAATAAGCTGAGCGTCATTCTCGACGTAGTCCCCCAAGGTTCGAATATCATTTATGTCGATTATCCCGTCTATAATAACGGTGGGGATGTACTCATCATGAAAGGCACTGAAGCGTTCTTCAAGGATAATGGCATACGTGTCCGTGCCCGTTATAGCGCTATGGATATTCCCGATCGGCTCCAAATTCCGGGTGACTGGATTATCGTGTGCCACGGCGGCGGCAACTTCGGCGATCTCTATTCAAATCACCAAAATTTGCGAGAACGCATCGTTCGCGATTTCCCTAACCACCGAATTGTGATTATGCCGCAGACGATCCACTTTCAATCTGAACAGAAGGCTAATGAAGTCGCTGCCTTGTTCAATGCTCATCCGGATCTACATATGTTTGTGCGGGATACTCGCTCTTATCAGTGGGCTAAGGACAAGCTGAACCAGTGCAGTATCACACTATGTCCTGATATGGCACACCAGCTCTGGCCATTGAAGCCGACTACGGAAACCGTGAAGGATGTATTGTATTTCCTGCGGACTGATATTGAAACGGTGGGTGGACAAAAGAAGTTCGATGACGAGGCAGATGCCGCTCACCGGCTGGACTGGGATACTTTGTTCACTCCGCTGGAAGTGAAGGGAATTGTCTATTTCCAGAAGTTTTATCGACTGGATAAGAAAATTGGTGGCCCGTTGCCTACGCGTACATTCTGGTACAAGTATACAGACCATCTCATGAACAAAGCGGTTACGCTGTTCAGCTCTTATCGAGAGGTTCGCACTTCACGGCTGCATGGTCACATTCTGGCCTGTCTGCTTGATATGCCGCACGTTGTCATTGACAACTCCTACGGCAAGAACTCGCAATATTATAATACCTGGACACAGCCGAATCCAAAGGCGCAGCTGTTTAGTGAAGCTCCAAGTGCGTTGGAGCAGCCATCTTAATAGTAAGAAAAGATACGTAGATTAATTTCAAAGGTATGATAACGGCAAAAAATCTCCTGACCACTTCATTGGTTAAGGGGGTTTTTCGTTTAAGGATATATAGAGCATCAGTATAATTGTTAATTAGATAAACCATTAAGGCAATGAATATTTAATGGCTTAAATACCGCTTCATTTTGACAATTCATTTCATGAATAGATATAATTTATGGGATAAAACTTGTAGGAATATTGGGAACTCCCTAACTTTTGAAGAATAACATGAAAGTATATTTATTTAAATGAATCGAGGCTGACGAATGAGTAATCAATCGATGGACATGCTTCTCACGAAGGATATCGTGCGTGAAGGGGAACCGATTTTGCGCACAAAGGTTGAGCCGGTATGCCTGCCGCTGTCTGAAGAGGACCTGCAACAGATGCAATGGATGCTGGATTATCTGAAAAATAGCCAAAATGAAGAGCTGGCTACCCGTTATGAGCTGCGCCCGGGTGTGGGGTTATCTGCGAATCAGGTAGGTCTGAACAAAAGAATGTGCGCTATTTATTATAAAGATGGGGACAAAACGGTAGAGTATGCATTGTTTAATCCGAAGCTGGTCAGTCACTCCACGTCCATGATTTATTTGGAACAGGGTGAGGGGTGCTTGTCTGTAGATCGGTACGTAGCCGGATATGTACCGCGTTACGAAAAAATTCGTATTAAGGCCACTTTACCAGACGGAACACAGGAGCTATTGACTTTCAAAGGTTATGCAGCGGTTGTAGTGCAGCATGAAATGGACCATTTGGACGGCATTATGTTCTATGACCGTATCAACCCGGAAGATCCGCATAAGCTGCCGCAGGGAGTGCATATCGAACCTTTTGTACGTAAATAGTTTAGGAATCGTAAAGTGTGGTGACTCCGTTCGCCACATTTTTAAATTTTACAAAAATATAGATATAGAGGTTACGAAGCTTTAAACTGGAAACGTGTAGATTGTGATAGAGAATGTGAAAATACATAAAAATGTAAGCGCTTATCTTATGGGAGGGATGGCATGAATCGTGGAGTACGGCTTTTGATGAATAATATGCGTATGCGGAATAAGCTGCTGTTCTCCTACGTACTGATTGTCATGATCCCGGTGCTGGTGGTCGGCGGTTGCGTTACTTTTTATTTGCGAGAGCAGGCATTGAATAGTGCAATTGCCCAGACGGTAAACAATGTGGAAAAGATCAAGAGCCAGACGGCAAATTTACTGCGTGTGCCAACGGATATTTCAAATGGGCTCATGTTCGATAAAAGGCTGAGGGAGATGGCGAACCGACGGTATCCGGGTATGGTAGAGCTGATGAATGCGTATCATCAATACAAGGATTTTAATGAGTATACTCAGCAATATAGAGAAGTTGCTACCATCCGGTTCTATTCGTACAATCCGACGCTTGTCAATAATCTGGAGTTTATTCCAGTGGACTCTAACATTGAGCGGCAGCCGTGGTTCCAGACGGCTTTGAAGGGGACGGCGATTAACTGGTTTTACATTCAGGATAAGGAAGATAACCCGGTTAATCGCCTGAGCCTGGTACGGCAAATTCCATTTCCCGAATACAGTACCAAGGGAGTTCTGATGATATCGCTGAGCCAGACCGAGTTGAATCATATGCTGAGCAAGGAGCCTTTTGAAACATTGATTACAGATCGTAACGGGATTGTGGTCGCAGCTACTCATCCACAGTCGGTGGGCCAAACGTTGAGCGATTTACATTTGGGCTTTGACGTCCAGCGTGCGGGTAAGGGGATATATGAAGCGAAAATCAACGGAGTGCCCTCCAACATCATCGTGGATGAGCTGCTGCCCGCCTCCAGTGTGAGCGGATTTACGATTATTTCAGTGTTTTCGACGGAGCATATTGTACAGGGAGCCAACCGAATCAGCCTGATTGGTGCTTTATGTGTTCTTGCAGTGCTGGTTATGGCACTGATTCTGATCACCATCATTTCCTGGCTGATTACCAAACGACTACAGCGGTTGAGCTATGAGCTGGGTAAGGTAGCCGCGGGCGATTTTCATGTGGTATCGAGTGTGGAGGGAAGAGATGAGATCGGGGATTTATCCCGCCGTTTCAACTATATGGTGAGTAGTTTTCGCCAACTCATGGCGCAGGTCTATGAGACGAGTGAGCACAACAACAGGCTGGAATTGGCACAAAAGGATATCAAGCTAAAAATGATGGCCAGCCAAATTAATCCGCACTTTCTGTTTAATGCGTTAGAGTCCATTCGAATGAAAGCACATCTGAATGGGGAAGCGGAAATTGCAACGACGGTGCGTTTGCTTGGCAGGCTGATGCGTCGGAATCTGGAGATTGGCAGTGGTAAAACGAAGGTACTACAGGAGCTGGATATGGTGCGATCCTATTTGCAAATTCAGCAGTTCAGATTTGGAAATCGTTTGATCTATGAAGTGAATTTGGAAGAAAGCGCGACGGACATGTCGATTCCTCCCTTAATCATACAACCGCTGGTGGAAAATGCAGTCATTCATGGCCTGGAAAATAAGGAAGAGCCAGTTACCGTGAAGGTAGATATTACAATAGAACAAAGAGAGTTGAAAATTAAAGTAGAAGATGACGGGATCGGCATGGAAGCTGGGCAACTGACCCGTCTGCTAGATCGGATCAGGGGGGCGGATGAGCCGGAAGGGAGCAGTATTGGCCTGCGTAATGTACATCAACGTCTGACATTGATGTACGGCGAACGTTATGGACTGCATATTGAAAGCGCATTACAAGTAGGAACAACCGTATACTTTTCCATACCAAGGGAGGAAGAGTCAAATGTATAAAGCAATGATTGTAGATGATGAGCCTGCGATTCGTGAAGGATTGTCCTCTATTATTGACTGGGGGAATTGTGGCTTCCGTATTGTCGATACGGCAGGGAACGGACGCGAGGCTCTGGATAAGTTCGGAGAGCATCGGCCGGAGTTGGTCATTGTAGATATTCGTATGCCCGGGATGAGTGGACTGGAGGTCATACGAAGCATACGTGAAAAGAACGGAGAGCCGTTTCATTTTCTCATATTAAGCGGATATGCAGACTTTGATTATGCACGGCAAGCCTTGGGCTTCGGGGTAGATGGCTATCTACTGAAGCCAGTTGATGAGGAAGAAATGACGACAGAGTTGAAACGGGTATGGCAAAACATTGAGGACGAGAAAGAAGACGGTAAATGGGGAAGTACGCCTTCCCATGAGCGTAATTGGATCGAAGCATTATTGTTTCCGGTTCATCGAGAGCATGCTCGTAATGCCGTAGAAGGCAGCGATTCTCTGCACAAAGCATCCGAGCAAGCTGAACATCAAAGCGGTAACGGAAAACATGGACAACAGCCCGCGTTACCAGCGTTGGACTGGAGTAGCTATCAGGTTATTCTGCTGGATTTACGTATTCCTGACTGGGATCGGCAAGCTCGGCAGTCGGCAGCAAAGCAGCGGCTAACGGAATTGTGCCATGAGCAGGGCAGAGGTATCATGTTTGAGGCTGGAATATATATGGGTCTTTTGCTTCCCGCCACGTTAAAAACGGAGAAAGATGCTGTTCAGTTACTGGCTGCTTGGCGACAGGAGCTAAAGCCGTGGGCAACGGAAATTTATGTGGCTGCCGGTGATCCTGTATCCATTCTTAACGACATTCCCAGATCTTTTGAACAGGCACTACGATTGTTAGAACGTACGTTTTTGTTCCGGGCAGAAAGAGTCATGCTTTCCGGAGACCTACACGAATTGGAGACAGTTGAGGCTGAAATGAGTGGAGCGTCTGATCGTGCTACAAATGATCCCCTACGTTATGCAGAAAAGCTGTACTATGCGCTAGATATGGCTAATAGTGAAGCTGCAACCCGTGTCATTAAGGAAATGGAAGACCAATTTCCACGGATTTATCGCACAGAATCTGCAATCAAGGCGGCGTTCGCCCAAACATTCACACTGGCGTTAAACAAGTATGTAGCCGGACAGGATCACAGCAGAACCGTGCTGGAGGAGCACTCCAGCTTTATAACCGATGTATATGCTTATTCCACATTGGGCGAGCTGGTGGATCACTCGCTGGAGCATGTGTTGCAATGGATTGGCCAGACTGAATCTGGTGGCAAGGGCATCATCATGAAACAAATGATTGACTTTATACATAGTCATTATGATGAAAATTTGCGACTGGAGTTACTGGCAGATATGTTCAATTACAATAGTGGCTATTTGGGCAAACTGTTCAAAAGTCATACTGGCGAGGCCTTTAATGCCTACCTGGATAAGGTGAGGATTGAGCGAGCAAGGGAATTGCTTGCACAAGGAATTAAGGTACACCAGGTGGCGGAACGCGTGGGATATGCGAATGCAGATTATTTTCATAGTAAATTTAAAAAGTATGCTGGAATGTCACCTTCCTCCTACCGTAATCGGGTTCAAAAGAACGGAGGAACAGATGGCTGTTGATAGATTCCTAGGTTTAACGCTATGAAGTCTCTCTTGCAGATGTCGGAGGTATAACCTTCGAACGAAGAGAGGCTCTTTTTTTATGATGAAAAAATGGATAGATCAATCGAAAATGTCACATTTGTTATGGAGTTTAGGGCGTTTTCATCAAATCGCCACCATTATGACACAGCTTTGACACGATGTTCACATTTTCGATTCTATTTCATTTAAATTTATTCTATATAATGGGGATAAATCTGAAGCCGGATCATGACAGCCATGGTGAAGGTACGGAGTGAGTCATTTTCTAAAAAGTGACCGCTGCATATGTAAGAATGTGAATACTATCACAAATGGAGAAGACTTCAGATTATAATACTATAAATCATTGTTAAGAGAAGTGCAGGGGGAGGAGCAACATCATGGACGTATTGGATTTGGCACGGTTGCAGTTTGCAACTACAACGATTCTTCACTTTGTTTATGTGCCGATCTCTATTGGATTGTCGTTATTGGTGGCAATTATGGAGACGATGTATGTTATCAAGAAAAATGACTTGTACAAAAAAATGGCTCAATTCTGGGGAACGTTTCTGCTGATTAACTTTGCACTGGGCGTAGTCACCGGGATTTTGCAAGAATTCCAGTTCGGGATGAACTGGTCGGACTTTTCCCGTTTTGTCGGTGATGTATTCGGTACGCCGCTGGCGATTGAAGCATTGCTTGCATTTTTTCTAGAATCGACGTTTATCGGATTATGGGTATTCGGTTGGGAAAGATTGTCCAAAACGGTCCATTTAATCTGTATGTGGTTGGTATCTATCGGTACGATGTTATCGGCATTGTGGATTCTAGCTGCTAATTCATTCATGCAGCGTCCCGTAGGATATGAGATTCAAAATGGACGTGCAGAAATGAAAGATTTTGCCGCTCTGCTAACGAACGAACAACTGCTATGGGAATTTCCGCATACGCTGTTTGCTGCTTTTGCGACAGGAGCATTTCTGATCGCGGGTATCAGTGCATGGAAGCTGATGCAAAAAAAGAATATGGACTTTTTTAAACCTTCTTTCAAATTGAGCATTATTGTTGCCTTAATCAGCGCCATAGCTATTCCTTTGTTTGGTCATGGTCAGGCTCAATATTTAGTGAAAACACAACCGATGAAGATGGCTGCCAGTGAGGGCTTATGGGAGAACAGCGGTGACCCCGCTCCTTGGACAGTTATCGCATGGATTGATCCTGGAAAAAAGGAAAATACCTTTGAGATTAAAGTTCCTTTTGCTTTGAGTTTTCTATCCTATAGTAAATTTACCGGCTCTGTGCCTGGTATGAATGAGCTTCAGGCAGAATATGAGAAAACCTATGGTCCGGGAGATTATATCCCGCCAGTAAGAACCACGTTCTGGAGCTTCCGCATTATGATTGCGGCGGGATGTGGCATGATTGCACTCGCTTTATACGGAGCTTACCTGACGTTCCGTAAAAAGTTGGAAGGTTCACATCGCTGGTTCTTCCGTCTTATGATATGGGGGATATCCCTTCCATTCATTGGGAACACTTCAGGTTGGATCATGACTGAAATAGGTCGCCAACCGTGGACTGTATTTGGTTTACTTCAAACGAAAGATTCTGTTTCGCCTACTGTTGTGGCTGGAGAAGTGTTGTTCTCGTTCATCTCATTTACCACATTGTATTTAATTTTAACAGGTGTGCTGGCGTTTCTGTTTTACCGTACGGCTCGCAAAGGTCCAGATATTGAGCCGCATCAACAAACGGTAATTCATGATCCTTTTGCTCAAGGGGGTGACACCATTGTCGCTAAATGATTTATGGTTCCTATTGATTGCTGTGCTGTTTACTGGCTTCTTTTTTCTGGAAGGCTTTGATTTTGGCGTAGGAATGGCCACAGGATTGGTGCCGCGTAATGACCAACAAAAACGTTTGATGATCAATACGATTGGTCCATTCTGGGATGCCAACGAAGTGTGGCTGATTACAGCAGCAGGTGCGATGTTTGCCGCTTTCCCGCATTTTTATGCAACCATGTTCAGCGGATATTATCTGGTATTTGTCTTTATTTTGCTAGGTTTGATCTTGCGTGGAGTTTCTTTTGAGTTCCGCGGCAAGGCTGAAGGGAAATGGTGGACAGGAACGTGGGATGCCTGCATTCTGATTGGCAGCTTTCTACCGCCGATGCTGTTCGGTATGGCTTTTGCGGCTTTGGTGAAAGGTGTACCTATTCAGCAAAACATGGATTTGAAAGCTGGATTCTCCGATGTATTCAATGGATACACCGTATGGATTGGACTGACAGTGGTCGGAATGTGTCTAATGCACGGGCTGACGTTTATTTCCCTGCGGACGATTGGAGAAGTACGGGATCGCGCTCGCGTGATTGCGTCCAAATTTCTCCCGGTATTGGGCATTTTACTCGCTGGCATGGTGGTATGGACTTATTTTGCAACGGATTTATTTGCACGTCGCGGTCCCTTTATGTATGCTGCGGTTGCGGTGGGAATTGTCGCCTATGTGCTGACATGGTACTTCCTGAAGCAGCGCCGTGAAGGATGGGCCTTCGGGATGACAGGTGCAGTGATTTTACTGACCTTCGTTTCGTTATTCGTCGGTTTGTTCCCAAGATTTATGGTGAGCTCGATTAACAGTGCTTTTGATTTAACGATTTATAATGCAAGCTCCAGTCATTACACACTGAAAGCCATGACGATTGTTGCAGCAACGCTTTTACCCTTTGTGTTGGCTTATCAGGCATGGAGCTATTTTGTTTTCCATAAGCGTCTCAGTGAGAAGGATCATTTGGAATACTAATGGATAAGGCATGGTTTGAATTAAAGGGCATTCGGCCAGTGATGCTGCTACTGGCTGCCCTTTCCCTGCTCCAGGGGGCCGCAGTGATTGCACAAGCAGTCTTCTTGGCAAAGGCTGTTACGATTTTATTTGATAAAAATCCGCTGGTAATGGCTTGGCCGTCGCTGGCGTTGTTTTTCGCAGCTTTTGCAATGAGGCATACGATGATCTGGCTGCAACGCCGGACAGCAGGCCGTTTTGCCGAAGCTTCAGGCGCTTCCTTACGGGAGCGTCTGCTTGCACGTTTGTTCGAACGGGGGCCGGGTTTTGCAGCGCAGGAAGGCAGTGGCAAATTGGTGACGCTAGCGCTGGACGGCATGGATCGTTTTCGCACGTATTTGGAACTGTCCATTCCTCGTATGATTGACATGATGGCTGTAACTATACTTGTGCTTGTGTATGTTTTCACATTGGATGTCATTTCAGGTGTCATTTTGACGACTACGATGCCAATCCTGGTAGGCTTCTTTATTTTGCTCGGCTTGGCGGCGCGGAAGCAGGCAGACAAGCAGTGGCGTTCCTATCGTCTGTTATCTCACCATTTCACGGATTCGCTGCGTGGACTTCAGACACTAAGGTTTTTGGGTCGTAGCCAAGAGCATGGGGAAACGGTTGGGAAGGTCAGCGACCAATACCGCACGGCAACGATGCGCACGCTGCGGGTAGCGTTTCTTTCCTCATTTGCCCTTGATTTTTTTAGTATGCTATCGGTCGCTTTTGTCGCGGTAGGCTTGGGTTTGCGCCTGATTAGTGGCTCGGTGGGTTTGGAGGCAGCGCTGGCGGTGCTTATTTTGGCGCCAGAATATTTTATGCCTATACGCCAGTTGGGATCAGACTATCATGCTTCACTGGATGGCAAGGAGGCTTGGGGAGCAATACGCTCCATTCTCAGTACAGAGGATGATGCGACCAAGCCGAATAAACCGGCAGCTAACGATAAAGGATTGGACATCACGGGACAGGACATTCTTGAGCTGTCTGATGTGTGCCTCCTGAATGAAGACGGTTCTGCCCGGCTTGAACATGTGTCTGCACATGTTGAACCGCACATGAACATGATCGGCATCGTTGGAGCTAGCGGTGCAGGTAAAACGACGCTGCTTAGTCTGCTTGGCGGCTTTGCTGATCCGACTTCAGGCGAGCTACTCCTGAATGGATGCGGATTGGGTGGGGAAGCCAAAACTGAATGGCAACGGCATATTGCGTATATTCCACAGCATCCTTACCTGTTTAGCGCTTCTTTGGCAGATAATATCCGCTTTTATGAACCTGAGGCATCCAACCAGCAGGTAGAGTGGGCGATTGACGCGGTTGGACTGCGTGAACTGGTAGACGGTCTTCCGGGTGGAATGAATGAGCCCATTGGTGAAGCAGGTAGGACACTGAGCGGAGGGCAGGCGCAGCGGATTGCATTGGCGCGGGCATTGCTCAGTAACCGTCCGGTCATTTTATTGGATGAGCCTACGGCGCATCTGGATATTGAGACAGAGTGGGAGCTAAAACAGACGATTTTATCGGTTTTGAAACACAAAAGAGTGTTTCTTGCCACCCACCGGCTACATTGGATGCCAGATATGGACTGTGTCTGGATGATGAATCAAGGTCGTCTGGAAGAAGTAGGTTCCCATCAACAATTGATTGCCCGTAAGGGGGCATATTACCGATTGCTGACGGGGATGTCGGAAGGAGGGAACGGACGATATGAGAGTAACGGACAATAGCAGACAAGGCTGGTTTGTGACGTATCTGAGACAATATTTTTGGGCCTTTCTGGTAGCTGCTCTTTTGGGTGCATTGGCCATTGGATGTGCGGGCGCGTTGCTCTTTACGTCCGGTCATCTGATTACCCGTTCGGCCTTAAAACCGGAAAATATATTAATGGTGTACGTTCCCATTGTGCTTGTGCGAACATTTGGCTTTAGTAAAGCGGTTATTCAGTACCTGGAGCGCTTGGTAGGACATGATGCCGCACTGCGCCTTGTGTCCCGTATGCGGGTACGCTTATATCGGGCAGTGGAACCGCAGGCGCTGATGATTCGCAGCAAATTCCGTACAGGGGACCTCTTGGGAATGCTGGCAGAGGATATTGAGCAGCTTCAAAACATCTATCTGAAGCTAGTTCTGCCTGCGCTATCGGCTTTGCTGATTTATGCAGCAGGCATCTGGGCGCTTGGACGGATGGACGGAACCTTTGCCTTGCTCATGGCACTATATGGTGGATTTTTGCTTTTTATTGCCCCAGCTATCTCACTATGGACCTCACTCGCCAAACGGCGAGTGTTCAAGCAGGAACGGAGTAAAGCCTATCAGGAGCTAACGGATGCTCTGTTCGGCATGAGTGATCTGGTGCTGAGCGGACGGACTGGGCATTTCCTGAGCACCTTTACACAACGACACAATAGGGCTGCCGTAATGGAAAATTCACTTCGCCGGAGCGAGTGGCGTTCTCATTGGATCGCACAATGCGTTGTAGGTGCCGGGGTTGTGATTATGACTGTGTGGGCTGGAGGACTGGTAGCACAGAATCGTATAGAAGCCACATGGCTGGCATCCTTTGCCCTTGTGGCTTTTCCATTGCTGGATGCCTTCGTTCGCGCTGGAGAAGCGGTGGTTCATGCGCCGGAGTATCAGGATTCAGTTCGACGGTTAAAGGATTCGGAGAAAGACACACCTACACCTGGAGCAGGCGGAACAGCAGATATTCTAGAGGAACAGGCTACCGCTATGCGATTGGGCCACGGAGGAGACCTGCTGCTGAACAACGTAAGCTACCGCTATGCGACAACGCAGGAATGGAGCGTTCGTGATATCTCTTTGCACGTACCACAGGGGGGAAAGGTTGCATTGCTTGGTCGCAGTGGTGCGGGCAAGTCCACGCTACTGAACCTGATTCAGGGAGCATTGCAGCCTGATGAAGGTAGCGTCACTGTCGCAGGCATTCCCGTATATACAGGTGGAGCATACTCCAGTCTATTTGCAGTGCTAAACCAACAGCCGTATTTATTCGATACAACGGTAGCGAACAATATTCGGCTGGGACGACCCGATGCTACGCTGGATGAGGTTCGTGCAGTAACAGAGCAGGTAGGGCTTGGAGCCCTGATTGATTCTTTGCCGGAGGGCTACGATACCCGAATGCAGGAGACAGGTCTTCGTTTTTCCGGTGGAGAAAAACAGCGAATTGCACTGGCGCGGATTTTGCTGAAAAATCACCCGATTGTTTTACTGGATGAGCCGACAGTGGGGCTTGACCCGCTGACAGAGCATGAGCTCATGCAGACGATGTTTCGTGTGCTGGAGGGTAAAACGCTCATCTGGATCACGCATCATCTGACGGGAATGGAGCATATGGACGAGGTGATCTTTATGGAGCAGGGCACCATTTCCATGCGGGGCAGTCATGAACAGCTGTGGCAGGAGCATCCCCGATACCGCAACCTGTATGAGCTGGATCATCCGAGCCTGTGAAATGAGGTAATTAAAATTTTTATTAACAGCACTTATCTCTAAGCATTGGCATTTGATGCTGATTGGTTTTGTAGCCCTGAGCATGGGCGGGTTTGTCTTATTTTATTTTCAGGGGAGCGTGTCGTCGTTTCCGGCCACTCAACCTAAACAAGCTCAGGAAGAGCCGGACAAGACCAAATATGAGATTGTTACAGTGGGTGTAAAAGGGGACGGTTTCTATCCTGAAAATATTGAAGTGAAAGCCGGCGTTCCAACCAAAATCAATTTCAAGAAAATGACATCCTTTACTTGCATTGATGAAGTGCAGTCGTTGAAGATCGGAATGGACGTTTACCTGGATCACGAAAATAATTATTTTACCGTCAAGGACTTGAAGCCGGGGGTATATGAGTATAATTGTGGCATGTACATGTACTACGGGACGATCACGGTAAAATGAATCAAAATAGCTTTCTAGCACATGGATGCTAGAAAGCTATTTTTTTTCCTTTAATCAATTAGGTTAATTGCGACAGTCTGTATATATACCATCATCCACCTGTGGTGCAATATGCATTATCCTTTATCCTTTACCTCTGATCAGCTTACATTGCTGATCTTTTGTTTTTTACAAGACTTCTCTCAGAAAATTTACATGAGAACGGAGCAGGCGGAATGGTGCTGGACAAGCGAAGCGGTCGCCTTTGTCCCCGGATTTCTACCTTTGGTTGCTTATTCAAGAAATCCGGGGACAACAGCGAGGGAAGCACCATCCGCATGCGTAGTGGCACGAATGTAATTTTTTTCATCCCATATATCTAATTTTGAACTGATTTTTCCCCTAATTCGTCGGGTACCCGCTTCCGAGCCAGCAAAGTATGATAATAGTATCTAGAGATGAGGAGGAGCTTGTTATGGGATCTTCAACTGAAACCGCTTCCAGTAATGGAGCTGTGATTCCTGAATCCAACCGGGGAAGACCGCGCAAGGCTCGCGGCCCGAAGCCTGAACGTGGTAGAAAAGGCTTGTGGGACAGTGTGAAGCAGCAAAAGTATCTTTATTTTATGTCTATTCCTTTCGTCATATGGGTGTTTGTTTTCAGCTATCTTCCGCTCTGGGGCTGGACGATGGCGTTTCAAAATTATAAGCCAGCCAAATCTTTTTCGGACCAGAAATGGGTAGGGCTGAATAACTTTATTGAGCTATTTCAGGATGAACGTTTTTATCTGGTATTACGCAATACGCTAGCGATGAGCCTGATGGGGATTATATTTGGTTTTGTCGTACCGATCTTCTTTGCAATTCTGTTAAATGAGCTGCGTGGTATGCTGTTCAAACGGTTTGTGCAGACAATATCCTACCTTCCGCATTTTGTATCCTGGGTAGTTGTAGCCGGTTTGGTCACCAAGATGCTGTCCATTGACGGAGGCATTGTCAACGATATATTGGTAGCGCTTCATATTGTGGATGAACCGATTCAGTTCATGGCAAAGGGGAGCTGGTTCTGGTACATTGTAACCGCTTCCGACATCTGGAAAGAGACGGGCTGGAATACGATTATTTATTTAGCTGCAATCACCGGAATTGATCAAGAACAGTATGAAGCATCGCGCGTGGATGGAGCGAGCCGCTGGAGACAGATGTGGCATATTACACTTCCGGGTATCCGCTCGACAATTGCGGTTTTGTTCATTATGGCGATTGGACATCTGGTGAGCAATGGTTTTGAAAAGCAGTTCTTGCTTGGCAATAGTCTCGTGACGGATTATTCCGAGGTGTTGGATCTGTACGCGCTCAATTATGGGATTAATTTGGGTCGCTTCTCTTATGGGACGGCAATTGGTATTTTCAACTCACTGGTTAGCATTTTGCTGTTGTTTACGGCGAACGGTATATTCAAAAAACTAACTAAAGAAAGCATTATGTAGGGAGGGAGAGGCGAAATGACGAATAAGGCATTTAATGCTACCCGATCTGAGAAGCTGTTTGATCTGTTCAACTATATCCTCATGGCTCTGATCGTGGTGTTGACGCTGTACCCGTTTCTGAACGTACTTGCGATTTCCCTGAACAATTCAACGGACACGGTTCGCGGCGGTATTTATATATGGCCCCGCCAATTTACGCTCGAAAATTACAAAACGATTTTCCAGTACGATGGCCTTCTTCAGGGACTGCAAATATCTATTCTTCGTACTTTGGTCGGGACGGTACTCGGATTGATCTGCGCGTCTATGCTTGCTTTTACATTGAGTCGGGTCGAGTTTCGCGCTCGTAAGTTTATTTCTACGTTTTTGGCGTTGACGATGTATTTTTCCGGCGGGATGGTGCCCGTGTTTATTTTGATGCGTGATCTGCATCTGCTGGGTTCGTTTTGGGTGTACATTTTTCCAGGCTTAATTAGCGCATTTAATGTGTTTGTTATTCGTTCCTTTATGGACGGTTTGCCGTATGCGCTGCAGGAGTCAGCCAAACTCGATGGGGCGAATGATTTTACGATTTACTGGAGAATTATTTTGCCGCTGTGCAAACCAGTATTGGCAACGATTGCTCTTTTTCTGGCAGTAGGTCAGTGGAATGCTTGGTTTGATACGTATTTGTATAATGGTGGGGCGCCGCAATGGACGACGCTACAGTATGAGCTGATGAAGATACTGCAAAGTACGCAGCAAGGCGGCTCCAGTATGACGAATAGTAACGATATGGCTAAGCAAATGGCCCAAATTTCACCAGAGTCGATTAAAATGGCAATCACGATTACGGTTACGCTCCCCATCCTGATGGTGTATCCGTTCTTGCAAAAATATTTTGTAGGCGGTATGACGCTGGGGGCAGTGAAATCTTAAAAATTGGGATACCGGTAGTGAAATAGAAGTTATTTGCAGGAGCAGTCATCATAGGAATATAGGAGGATTTATACATGAACAAACACTGGTCCAGATTTGCACTGATTCCCTTGCTCGCGGTGTCTCTTACCGCACTCGCAGGTTGTGGAGGAAGCGATAAAGCAGCGAAGGAAGGCACGTCCAGCGGCACAGACCCGATTACGTTTAGCTTCTTCGGAGCAGATACAAGCCCGCAATGGAATGGAATGAAGGATGAAATAGGCAAGGAAATCACCAAGAAAACAGGTGTAACCTTGAATGCGGAATTTGATGTCAGCGGCGGAGGTGGAGATGACCGAATTGCTTTGATGGCAGCAAGTGGAGAATACCCGGACTTGGTTTCTCCTAAAGCGAATATTAACAAGCTTGTGGATGCGGGGGCCATGATTGATCTGACAGATCTGATCAACGATCACGCACCCAATCTCAAAAAGCTATATGGACCCTATATGGATCGTTTGAAATACAGTAATAAAGATCAATCCATCTATGTCCTTCCTACGTATGCAGGTGTGGGACAGGAGAGTTTTGACGCGACGGGCGGATTTGAAATTCAGCATAAGGTGCTCAAGGAGTTAGGATATCCAAAGGTAAGAACGCTACAGGATTATGAAAACGTACTCAAAACCTATACAGCCAAGCACCCAACGATCAATGGCAAAAAAACGATCCCACTCACGCTGGATGCAGACGACTGGAGAATTATGATTACCGTAACGAATCCTGCCTTCCAGACGACTGGAGCGCCAGATGATGGTGAATATTTTATTGATCCCAAAATATTTGAAGCGAAGCTTCATTACAAACGTCCTGAAGAAAAGGAATATTTCCGTTGGTTGAACCACATGTACAATGAAGGGCTGCTCGATAAAGATTCGTTTGTGCAAAAAAGTGATCAATACAAATCCAAAATTGCCAGCGGCCGTGTCCTCGGTCTAATTGATCAGGAGTGGGGGTATCAGGATGCCGAAAATGCGTTAAAAGCTTCAGGCAAGGCCGATTCCAGCTACGCGCATTTTCCAGTTACACTCTCGGAGAAATACAAGGATAGCTCCTTTCAGGATACGGGCTTCGCGTCCGGTTATGGTGTAGGTATTACGGAAAATTGCAAGGACCCGGTGCGGGCTATTAAATTCCTTGATTATTTAGCTTCCGATGAAGGACAGGTGCTAGTGAACTGGGGGATCGAGGGCAAGCATTATGAGATCAAAGACGGCAAACGCGTCATTCCGGCTGATGTACTGGAGCAAAAAACGAACAATACAACCAACTTCAACAAATCCACGGGTATAGATTTGTACACGCTCATCAGTGGACACTATGGTGACGGCGTGAAGGACCCTACAGGCAACTACTATACTGCCAAATTCCCGGAACAAATTATCGCGGCTTATTCGAAGCCAGAGAAAGAATCGCTTAAAGCGTATGGCGTAAAAACGTGGAAAGATCTGTTCCCGGACAAGAAAGAATTTGATGTAAAGCCTTGGGGGGCAGCCTATAATCTAACAACAGACAATGAATCCAACTATAACGTTACATTCAAAAAAACGACAGACATTATCCGCAAACGTATACCCGAAGCTATTTTAGCACCAGCTTCCAATTTTGATACGGTATACGACAACATGATTAAAGAACTGGATGCCGCCGGAGCTGTCCAAATGGAACAGCAATACACGCAACTGGTAAAGGACAGAGTGGAGTTATGGAGCGGTAAGGCTTCTAAGTAGCTGACTGCTTTTAACGAAATTTTGAATGCCGGAATGACAGAGCGCTTGTCCTTATGGTCCATACGGGATTAGCGCTCTGTTTCATCTTGATGGGGGAGGGTTTGATGTGACGAAAGGCAAAAGACCACAGTCCCTGCGTTTATGGTATCGCCAGCCTGCTGAGGTATGGGAGGAAGCATTGCCAGTCGGCAATGGAAGACTGGGAGCTATGGTATTTGGCGGAATCAGAGAGGAGCATTTGCAATTAAACGAGGATACGCTCTGGTCCGGGTTTCCCAGAGACGGCGTTCAGTATGATGCTTTGCGATATTTGCAGCCTGTCAGAAAGCTGATTGCAGATGGAAAATACAAGGAAGCGGAACAACTGATTAATGCGAATATGCTAGGTCGCGATACGGAAGCCTATCAGCCTTTGGGAGATTTGTGGATTACGCAGGAGGGCCTAGGGGAAATTGTGCAATATGAACGGGAACTGGATTTGCTGACTGGAACGGCAGCGGTCACTTTTCAGAGTGATGGAGTTTGCTATACCCGTGAAGTTATCGCCAGTGCGCCAGATGGAATCATGATGGTGTCACTGACTGCGAATAAGCTTGGGAAGATCCATGCATCTGTGCGCATCACTTCCCTCCATCCTTGTGAAGACGAGATTGGAGAGGATATACATTTTGTTGATTCATCCAAATGGGATAGCGATAAAGAGGACGATCCATCCGATGAGCCGATCAGGGACTTTATTACGTTGACTGGGCGAGCGCCCAGTCATGTGGAATCTAATTATCACGGCGATCATCCACAGTCTGTCGTTTATGAAAATGATTTGGGGATGGCTTTTGCAGTTCAGGCGAGGGTTATTCCCGAGGGAGGAACCTTGACGAAGGGTGCTGATGGAGCACTGATCATCTCGGGCGCGGATAAAATCACGGTGTATTTGGCAGCAGCTACCGGATTTCGGGGATTTCACGCTATGCCGAATAGTGATGCAACGGAGTCAGCAGAAGCATGTCAAGTCATTTTAGACGGAGCAATTTCGCTGGGAAATGAGCAGGTGCGGCAACGCCATGAACAGGATCACCGAAAGCTGTTTGACCGCGTTGTATTAGAACTGAGAGGTGATACTCTAACCGACGACTCCGTTCTACCGACAGATCTGCGATTAGAACGTTATCAGAAAGGTCAGGACGACCTGGGGCTGGAGGTGCTGTTATTTCAGTATGGCCGCTATTTGCTCATGGGCAGCTCGCGTCCGGGGAGTCAGCCTACCAATCTTCAGGGCATCTGGAATGACCGGGTGCAGCCGCCGTGGAACAGTAATTATACAACCAATATCAATGCTCAGATGAACTATTGGCCCGCAGAGGTATGCAATCTTGCCGAGTGCCATGAACCATTGCTGCACATGATTGGAGAAGTGGCTCGTACGGGACGGAGGGTAGCCTCCATCCATTATGGTGCTCAAGGGTGGGCAGCTCATCACAATGTAGATGTGTGGAGATACGCCGGGCCTTCAGGAGGCCATGCCAGTTGGGCGTTTTGGCCGCTTGGGGGTGTATGGCTCACTGCTCACCTATGGGAGCGCTATCTGTTTACCCTGGATACAGCCTATCTGGCAGAACAAGCTTATCCCCTCATGAAGGGGGCGGCAGCCTTTTGCATGGACTGGCTCGTGGAAGGCCCGGAGGGGCGGCTTGTGACATGTCCATCTACATCACCTGAAAATAAATTTAAAACGCCGGACGGCGAGGATTGCAGTATCTCTATGGGCTCCACCATGGATATGACGCTGATTCGGGAGCTGTTGGATAACTGCATTCAAGCTGCAGACCTGCTGGAATTAGACGATGAATTCCGCAACCGCTGCGAGGAGACACGGGCACGGTTAATGCCCTATCAAATCGGACGTCACGGCCAGTTACAGGAATGGTTTATCGATTTTGAGGAAGCGGAGCCTGGGCATCGACATGTTTCGCATCTATATGGGTTATATCCCGGTCGACAAATTCACATCCGTGATACCCCGGAGCTGGCTGAGGCAGCCCGCATATCGCTGCGTCGACGGCTTGATCACGGTGGTGGTCATACCGGATGGAGCTGTGCCTGGTTGATTAACCTGTACGCTCGGCTGGAAGATGGCGACGCCGCACATCGGTATGTTCGCACGTTGCTGTCGCGATCGACCTATCCTAATTTATTCGATGCTCACCCGCCTTTTCAGATCGACGGTAATTTTGGTGCGACGGCGGGGATTGCAGAAATGCTGCTACAAAGCCGTCCGGGAGAGCTGACGTTACTGCCTGCCTTGCCAACGGCATGGTCGGAGGGACGGGTCAGTGGATTGAAGGGACATGGCGGGATGACGGTCGGCATGGAATGGTCCGGTTCCCGGCTTGTCCGTGCCGAACTGGTCACATCCATCTCAGCAGGAAGCTGCACGATTCGGAGCGCACATCCGTTTAGCGCAGATGCTCGTCAGGCTCTGCCTGATCCTGAGCATGGAGGATTTATTTTGTCATGGATTTTTACCAAAGAGCAGGAAATAACGAACCAACATACGATTATAATTGAAGGAGAGGAAGAGACAATATGACCATTTTTCAATTTCCGCAGGACTTTATGTGGGGGACCGCGACGGCAGCCTATCAAATCGAGGGAGCTTATGAGGAGGATGGGAGAGGTTTGTCGATCTGGGATACCTTTGCCCATACACCTGGCAAAGTATTCAACGGTGATAACGGCAATGTAGCTTGTGACAGCTATCATCGCTACGAGGAAGATATCCGTCTAATGAAGGAACTGGGCATTCGTACATACCGTTTTTCAGTGTCCTGGCCGCGTATATTTCCCAATGGTGACGGTGAAGTCAATCAAGAAGGATTGGACTATTATCATCGCGTAGTCGATTTGTTGAACGAAAATGGGATTGAACCGTTTTGTACACTGTACCATTGGGATCTGCCTCAAGCGCTTCAGGATGCTGGAGGATGGGAGAATCGTCGCACGATTCAAGCGTTTGTCCATTTTGCAGAAACGATGTTCCGCGAGTTTCACGGTAAAATACACCATTGGCTAACATTCAATGAACCATGGTGCATCGCCTTTTTATCTAATATGCTGGGTGTTCATGCCCCGGGTCTGACAAATCTTCAGACAGCCATTAATGTAGGACATCATTTGCTAGTTGCGCATGGTCTTTCTGTGCGCCGTTTCCGCGAGCTGGGCACCAGTGGCCAGATCGGTATCGCTCCCAATGTCTCCTGGGCTGTTCCTTACAGCACATCTGAGGAAGATAAAGCCGCTTGTGCGCGCACTATTTCCCTGCACAGTGACTGGTTTCTTCAACCTATTTATCAAGGCTCGTATCCTCAGTTTTTGGTAGACTGGTTTGCGGAGCAGGGAGCCACCGTGCCTATTCAGGATGGAGATATGGATATTATCGGCGAGCCTATTGATATGATCGGTATCAATTACTATGCTATGTCAGTTAATCGTTTTAATCCTGAAGCCGGGTTTCTTCAATCTGAAGAAATCAATATGGGGCTACCTGTAACGGATATCGGTTGGCCAGTGGAGTCGCGTGGGCTGTACGAGGTACTGCATTATTTGCAAAAATACGGTAACCTCGATATTTATATCACAGAGAATGGGGCTTGCATCAACGATGATGTCGTGAATGGCAAGGTTCAGGATGACCGTCGTATTTCGTATATGCAGCAGCATTTGGTGCAGGTACACCGGGCTATTCATGACGGCCTTCATGTCAAAGGATATATGGCATGGTCACTTATGGACAATTTTGAGTGGGCAGAGGGATATAATATGAGATTTGGCATGATTCATGTCGATTTCCGCACACAGGTCCGCACCCCGAAGGAAAGTTACTATTGGTATCGAAATGTAGTAAGTAATAACTGGTTGGAGACCAGACGTTAAACGATAAACGAAGAGATGTTTTGAAAATAAGGCAGATTTAGGCCTGTCTCTGCTCCCTTTTGTTTGAACACTGGGTCTTCCGGGGTAATAATAGTCAAGATATGCAGAGGGTTGTTTCAGGTATGTAGAGACCAAGGGAATAAAGAAGCAAGATATGTGCATACTGACAAAAATACCGGACGAGGGCGCTAAAAATTATTTTAGACCGAAGGGAGTGGAGGGTATGGCTGCAAATTTTAGGAAATCAGGATCAACTGACGGGCAAATGAGCCGAACGGTATCTGTTATCGCTTGGATCGCCTGTATTGCAGGTATTATCCTTATTTTGCTTGATATAGGTAATTTAACTGATCGGAATATATATTTAATGACAGGCATTGGTTGCGTTGTTGCCGGGATTTTTATTTTTCTAGTTGGGAAATCATTTGTCATTGCACGCAAGAAGGAAGACCAGGAAAACGGCCGCAGTTAATACAATTTAAAAATGATTTAAAGCAAATATATGCTGAAAACAACAATGTGGGGCTTCGAGCAGTGTAGGATGATAACTGTAAGGAGTCCCGCTTTTTTCTTTAATATAACTTCTTTAAGATACACAAATAACGTTTTTATTATGTCATCTTTGTATTAATAAGAAATTTTGAATTTGCAAGAGAAATTTTATTTTTAGAGATGTTTTTCACAAAAAACGGACAAATAATCGACAATTCTGTTAACAATAAAAAAAGTGGCCACTTTTCTGCTATCTTATATAGGGGCAACATTACAGGAGTTCGTAAAGTTTTGAGTAATTTATTATTTAAGGAGAGGGGAACAACATGAACAAAAAACCAAAAGCGATTATTGCGTTGGTTTTGACCGTGCTCACGGTAGCATTGCTCATTTGGACGTGTTTTTATGCTGGCGGAAAATACGTTGTTTTCGATCCGAAAGGACCCGTTGGGCAAGCACAAAAAGAGCTGATCATTCTTACAACGGCATTGTCTGCGCTAATAATTGTACCGGTCATGATTTTGACTTTCTTCATCATTTGGCGGTATCGTGATACACCGACAAACAAGGTGAAGTATCAACCCCACTGGGATGACAGCAAAAAGCTGGAGACCACATGGTGGGCTATTCCAATTATCGTTATCTGTATTATTGCGGTTATTACTGCAAGATATACCTACTTGCTGGAGCCTTCCAAGCCGTTGGCAAGTACGCAAAAGCCAGTAACCATTCAAGTGACTTCACTGGACTGGAAATGGCTCTTTATGTACCCAGAGGAAGGTATAGCTACAGTTAACCAAGTTCACATTCCTAAAGGTGTTCCAGTCCGTTTTGAACTGACTGCTGACGCCCCGATGAACTCATTCTGGATTCCGCAATTGGGCGGACAAATCTACACCATGTCAGGCATGGCTATGAAACTGCATTTGCAGGCCGATCACGAAGGAACTTACTTTGGTTCGGGTGCAAACTTTAGCGGTGAGCATTTTGGACAAATGCGTTTTGATGTAGAAGTCCAGTCGGATGAAGAGTATAAAAACTGGGTCGCTGACATCAAAAAGCAGTCTAAGCCGCTGACGAAAGACGGCTATTTGGCGCTTGCAAAACCAGGTTTGTCCCAGCCTGATGAGTATTCTTCGATTCCAGATGGCTTGTTCAAAGACATTGTTAACAAGTATGTAGTGGAGGGCGCTTCTAACCCACATGCTGGACATGGTGAAGCTACATCCACAGAAGGTTCTTCTCAGTCCGGCACAGAAGATCATGCGGCAATGGACATGAGTCATATGAATATGAGCGGACACAATTAAATGATTATAGGGAAGGAGGCCCCCAATGCTTGACAAAATAAAAGAGTTTGCATCCACTTTCTTCGTTACTGGAGACCCAATGATCTATGGAGCGGACGTCTCCATCGCATTAGCGACGATCGGGATCGTGTTTGTGCTCACTTATTTCAAAAAATGGGGCTGGCTTTGGAAAAACTGGTTGACTACCGTTGACCATAAAAAAGTCGGTATTATGTATATTCTTGCGGCCATCTTGATGTTATTCCGCGGAGGCGTGGATGCATTATTGATGCGTGTTCAACTGGCTACACCGGATGTTACACTACTGCATCCTGAGCATTACAACCAGATTTTCACAACACATGGCACGATCATGATCCTGTTTATGGCGATGCCGTTGATGTTTGGTTTGTTTAACATTGCCGTACCACTTCAAATTGGTGCGCGCGACGTTGCGTTCCCTTTCCTGAACGCATTGAGCTTCTGGCTTTTCTTTATGGGAGCGATGTTGTTCAACCTGTCCTTCGTTATCGGCGGTTCGCCAGATGCAGGTTGGTTGAGTTATCCACCGCTTTCAGAACTGCAATTTAGTCCAGGCGTCGGTCAGAACTTCTATATCTGGGGTATTCAGATTTCGGGTATAGGTTCATTGGCTACAGGGATCAACTTTATTGTGACCATTATTAAAATGCGTGCACCTGGTATGACTTGGATGAAAATGCCTGTCTTTACGTGGTCCGTATTTTCGTCATGTGTTATTATCATTTTCGCATTCCCGATTCTGACGGTTACTTTGGCATTGCTGTTCCTTGACCGCTTCGGAGGAGGACACTTCTTTACGCTTGATTTCGGCGGTAACCCGATGATGTATATCAACTTGATCTGGATGTGGGGTCACCCTGAGGTATACATTGTAGTTTTGCCTGCCTTCGGTATTTATTCCGAGGTTATCAGCGTATTCTCCAAAAAGAAATTGTTTGGATACAAGTCCATGGTTTACGCCATGTTCATTATTGCGATCTTGTCCTTCTTCACCTGGGCGCATCACTTCTTCACGATGGGATCAGGCGCAGATGTTAATGCATTCTTTGCGATTTCGACGATGGTTATCGCAATACCGACAGGGGTTAAAGTATTTAACTGGCTGTTCACGATGTATCGGGGTAAGATTACATTCAAGACTCCTATGATGTGGTCAATTGCTTTTATTCCGAACTTCTTGATTGCTGGTTTGACGGGCGTCATGTTGTCTGTAGCGCCTGCTGACTTCCAGTTCCATAACAGTTACTTCCTGATCGCTCACTTTCACTCCGCTCTGATTGGTGGTGTAGTGTTCGGTTACTTGGCAGGTCTGTACTATTGGTGGCCTAAAATGTTCGGTTTCACATTGCCTGAAACGCCTGGTAAATGGGCTTTCTGGTTCTGGAACATCGGTTTCTATGTATGTTTTATTCCACAATATTCTCTCGGTCTGATGGGTATGACGCGTCGTCTGAGCACTTACGGCTGGGATACCGGTTGGCAGCCGCTTAACCTCGTTTCGACCGTTGGGGCATTCTTGATGGGGATTGGTTTCTTGTTCCAGGTTCTTCAAATTCTTCTGGGCATCAAGAATTACCGTAAGCTGAAGGATACAACAGGCGACCCTTGGGGTGGCCATACGTTGGAATGGTCGATTCCTTCACCTGCACCGGAGTACAATTTTGCTACCATTCCACAAGTAGAAGAACGTGATGACTGGTGGGCAGAAAAAGATAAACGTGCAAAAGGTATTTTCAGAAAGCAACCGCCAATTGAAGCGATTCATATGCCGAAGAACTCGGCGATTCCATTCATTATGTCGGTATTCTTTTTCATTGCAGGTTTCGGGTTCGTATTCGGATGGTCGTTCTTCTATATTCCAGGACTGATCGGTGTGGCAATTTGTATGATTTGCCGTTCGTTCTTCTCCTATGATGGCGACTACTATATCCCTGCGGATGAAGTAAAACGCACGGAAGCGGCAATAAGGGGGTCTGTATAATGGCACAAGCAGCAGCACACCAAAGCCATGATCATGACCACGGGCATCACGATCCGCAAGAATTGAAGATGCTTGGTTTTTGGATCTTCCTCGTAACGGACGTAATCCTGTTCAGCACCTTGTTCGCAACCTTCGTCGTCCTTCGGAACAACACAGCCGGAGGACCGGGTGGCGCAGAGCTGTTTAACATGACGGGCGTTATTATTGAAACGTTCCTCTTGCTCACGAGCAGCTTCACAAGTGGTCTGGCTGTGTTGGCCATGAACAAAGGAAGCATGAAGGGATTAATTAACTGGTTAATCGTGACGGCGATCCTGGGTCTTGGCTTTATCGGTTTTGAGGTTTACGAGTTTGTTGAGTTGGTACACGAAGGAGCCAATTTTGGAACCAGTGCGTTCTTGTCGGCATTCTTCACTTTAGTCGGAACGCACGGACTTCACGTTTCGTTAGGTCTGGTTTGGATGATTGGACTCATGTTCCAGTTGAAAAAACGCGGGCTTACACCAGAGACGAAGGGGAAAGTTTCGGCATTGAGCTTGTACTGGCACTTTTTGGACGCTGTCTGGATCTTCTTGCTGACAGTCGTCTATTTGATGGGGGTGATGTAGATGGCACAGCATCAAACAGGAGCGGGTTCGCATGGTCATGATGATTCTCACGGTTCAGTGAAATCCTATGTTATCGGGTTTATTCTGTCCATCGTACTGACCATCATTCCTCTCGGTGTGGTTATGAATCATATGTTGAGCCGCACTTCGACCATGGTTGTTATTTTAGCCGCGGCAGTGCTGCAATTTCTGGTTCAGCTTTTCTTCTTCATGCACATTCGTGAGAGCAATGGACCACGCTGGAATGTCATGACTTTGATTTTCGGGGTAGTTATCCTGTTGACCGTTGTTGGTGGTTCTGTATGGATTATGGAATACAACATGGTAGCACACTAATAAGTACAAACGAATTAGGAAAGAAGAAGCGGACTTAGAGCCGCTTCTTCTTTTTTTGTGTAGCTTATTAAAATAAAAACTGTGGCTTCTTGAACTCAAGTTTACATATGTGTAAAATGGAATTGTATAACAGTAGAGTGAAAACGATAATACTAGTGGAGAGCGGAGGAAAAAGTAATGAACACAGAATTACTGTTTAAACCTTTTAAGTTAGGTAATTTATCTCTTCCCAATCGGATTGTTATGGCGCCCATGACACGGAATTTTTCTCCTCAAGGTATTCCAGGGCCTGACGTGGCCGCGTATTATCGTCGCCGTGCCGAAAATGCAGTAGGATTGATTATTACAGAGGGAACTGCTATTAATCATCCCGCAGCTGTGGAGCACACAAGCATTCCTAATTTTTATGGTGAGGGATTAAAGGGGTGGGCCAAGGTAGTTGAGGAGGTTCATGCGGTAGGTGGCAAGATTATACCGCAGCTCTGGCATGTGGGTACGGCCCGTAAAATAGGTGCAGATAATCAACCGAATCCCGAGGCATTGCCTGTCGGTCCATCCGGTATCTCTCCCGCCGGCGAAAAGGTGGTTGAGCCATTGACGGAGGCTGAGATTGCAGATATTATCTCCGCTTATGCACAGGCCGCTGCCGATGCCCAGCGAGTGGGTTTTGACGGTATTGAGCTTCATGGAGCACATGGCTATTTAATTGATCAATTTTTTTGGGACAAAACCAATAAGCGCACCGACCAATACGGAGGCAACTTGGTCCAGCGTACTCGGTTTGCGGTGGAGGTCATTGAGGCTTGTCGTCGTGCAGTAGGGCCGAATTTCCCAATTGTATTGCGATTCTCCCAGTGGAAGATGTACCATTATGAAGAAAAGCTGGCCCAAACACCACAGGAACTTGAACAGTTTCTCACTCCATTAGTGAAGGCCGGGGTGGATGTATTCCATTGCTCAAGCCGCCGTTTTTGGGAACCGGAATTTGAAGGGTCTGATCTAAATTTGGCAGCTTGGACCAAAAAGATAACAGGCAAGCCAGTGATTACTGTGGGCTCGATTGGTTTGGAGAAGGCCTTTTTGAGTGATTTGGAAAATAATAATCGTCAAACCGATCAATCCAGTAATGTAGAGGCAAGATTAGAACAACTCGTGGGGCAAGTAGAACGAGAGGAAGCTGATCTGGTTGCGGTTGGGCGTGCTTTGCTGGTTGATCCAGCGTTTGCGGTGAAGTTACGTGATCAACAAATAGATGAAATTATTCCTTACAGTGATGAAGTATTAAAAACGTTGAATTAAGCTTTATTAAGCTCTAAGTAGTGTAAAGCTATAGTGTTAGGTAAGCATTGAGACTTGGAAGTTTTCTGTTACAGGGCAAGCTGTAATATAAGCTATTCGTAAACTCTACGAATTTGCTATAATAGGAGCATCAAGTCGAAATACACGGGGTGAAAAGGATGAATTCTGAAACGGAAGCTTTGGATTGCGAGCCGGCTTGTCACGGTTCAGATCAGGAAATTGAGCGCATAAAATCTTCCCTTGTTGAGGATTCCATCGCATACAAAATGTCGGAGCTGTTCAAAGCACTGGGTGACCCGACACGAATCAAGCTGATTTATGCCCTGGCACAAAAAGAACTGTGTGTTCATGATCTGACCCAGGTGTTGAACATGGGACAATCTGCGGTATCCCACCAGCTTCGTTATTTGCGCAACCTGCGTATTGTCAAACGACGCAAAGAAGGCAAGACGGTGTTTTATTCACTGGATGATAATCATGTGGAGCAGATCTTTTTGCAAACCCATCAGCACATATCACATCAATAGTTTTTGGGATAAAACAACAGAGGGCGCCAAGCGATTGGCGCTCTTTTGGCGTTTGTCCGTTGAATTCGATTTTTTTGTTAAAAAGGGCTAGAGTCATTGACTTTTGACCCTGATCCTGAATATAATGGCCTTAACAAATAATATATGAACAGTTGCTCATATATAGTTAATTGGAGGCCAATGACTATGGATGCTCTAAAAAGAACGGAACGGCATGAATGGATTTTGGAAGGTTTGGATTGCGCCAACTGTGCTCTCAAGATTGAAAATGGAGTCAGTAAAATAGAAGGGGTCATGGATTGCTCGGTCAATTTTGTTACGAAAACGTTGACGATGACCACAAGTTCGGATCAAAAGGAAGAGGTTTTTCGCCAGACTGAACGGAAAGTTCACAGACTCGAGCCGCATGTTCGAATGGTTGTAAAAAATGCTCGTGGACGCCTGCGTGAAGACAGCCGAAGCAATGCTGGTGCAGTACAGCCAGACTGCACAGATGGTTGTGCATGCGGTCATGAGCATCATAGTGAAGGTGAAGGGCATACACAGGAGATCGGGCAACATGCTTCTCACAGCCACGCTGGTCATCATCATGGAGCACATGGCAAGCAAGCCCATACGCACGATGGACACGACCACGGGGATCATGCACACGAGCATCACAACCACCATGCAGAGCACGAACATGGTGAAGCCACCCACGCTCATTCACATTCGCATGGAGATGATAGCCACGCTGGGCATACGCATGATCACGGTACGGACGGTATGCGCCGCATGATTGCGCGTTTGGCTATTGGTGCGGTCGTTGCGGCTATTGCCTGGTGGTTACCTGTCGAAGGTGTAGGCAAGTTGGCCCTATTTTTACTGGCATATATCATCGTTGGCGGTGATGTTGTCTTGCAGGCTGCACGCAGTTTGGTACGTGGAATGGCCTTTGACGAATACTTCCTGATGACGCTGGCTACTGTTGGTGCATTTGCGATTGGGGAATACCCGGAAGGCGTAGCTGTCATGTTCTTTTATCAAATCGGAGAACTGTTTCAAGGCATTGCAGTTAACCGTTCACGTAAATCCATCAGTGATCTGATGGATATTAGACCGGACTATGCCAACCTGAAGACGGCTGAGTCCGTACGGAGAGTGTCCCCAGAAGACGTTCGCATTGGGGATTTGATTGTGATTAAGCCGGGCGAGAAGATCCCGCTGGATGGTAAAGTTATAGATGGTAAATCGCATGTGGATACCTCTGCGTTGACTGGTGAATCCGTGCCTCGTACCGTAGAGCAGGGAAGCAACGTGTTGAGTGGATTTATCAATACGAACGGACTTCTAACGGTAGAGGTTAGCAAAGAATTTAGTGAATCGGCGGTCTCGAAAATTTTGGAATTAGTGCAAAATGCGAGTGCCAAAAAAGCGCCGACTGAAAAGTTTATCACGAAATTTTCCAGATACTATACTCCAGTAGTGGTTATTGTAGCGCTGTTGTTGGCGGTTGTTCCACCGCTTGTTGTGCCGGGTGCACATTTTGCAGATTGGGTATACCGTGCGCTTGTTTTCCTCGTTATTTCTTGTCCTTGTGCGCTGGTAGTATCCATTCCACTGGGCTTCTTTGGGGGAATTGGGGCAGCCTCCCGTTCAGGTGTCCTGATCAAGGGCGGGAACTATCTTGAAGCTCTGAATCATGTGAAATACGCTGTTTTTGATAAAACAGGCACACTCACCAAAGGTGTTTTCCGTGTAACAGGGATTTATCCTGCCGGAGATTTTACAAACGAAACCCTGCTCGAAACCGCCGCTTTGGCGGAGCTGCATTCCACACATCCTATTGCTGCTTCTCTGCGTGAATCCTACGGTAAAGAACTCAGAGCAGAACGGGTTCAGCAATATAGTGAAATATCCGGTCACGGGATTCAGGCACAAATTGATGGTCGTCTGGTATCAGCCGGAAACGCCAAGCTGATGGAGCGGGAGCATGTGGCTTTTAACGTGGCGCAGCAAGCAGGGACGCTGGATGAAGGAACGGTCGTACATGTGGCTGTAGACGGAACGTATGCCGGGTGCATTCTGATTTCAGATGAGGTTAAGGAAGACGCAGCCCAAACGGTTGCTTCACTGAAAAAGTTGGGTGTGGTGAAAACCATCATGCTGACGGGTGACAATCGGACTGTTGCCGAGGCCGTAGGACGACAGTTGGGTTTGGATGAAGTACGGGCAGAGCTGTTACCTCAGCACAAAGCCGAAGCCATCGAGCAGTTGTCTGCAAGTAAAAAAACGAGCGACAAAATTTTGTTCGTAGGCGATGGGATTAATGATACACCCGTACTGGCGCTGGCAGATGTCGGTGTAGCGATGGGCGGTTTGGGATCGGATGCTGCGATTGAGGCGGCAGATATCGTAATCATGAACGACGAGCCTTCAAGGCTGGTTACGGCGATCCATATCGCCAAGCGCACACGTCGTATCGTATGGCAAAACATTATATTTGCGCTAGGTGTCAAAGCTGTGTTTCTTACGCTGGGAGCATTCGGTATTGCTACGATGTGGGAGGCTGTATTTTCCGATGTAGGTGTAACATTGCTAGCTGTATTGAATGTGATGCGTGTATTGAAGGTTCGTTCTTACGAGTAAAAAAATAAATACCCCCGGGTTAACATCGGATGTAGGCATCCTGTGAAGACCGGGGGTGTTTATTTTATAGGTTCCTTTTTCGAGTGGTCTTGTACCAGCAGGATAGAGATTTATTTTGGAATGTAGGATAGTTGTGCCGAAATGTATAAATGTGTGGCGTGCCTAATACGTTAAGGTAGGGGCTTTACAAGTAAGGCCCATGTAAGATTCGGTTGCTCCATTATGGGTAAGCGTTTTCTTTGTTTGGAGGGGTACTCGAATTCGTGTGTGCCAACTTGCTGACGGAAGAAAGGATGGATTAATAGCATGGAGGCTAAACTGATGCATGTATTCGCAGAGCTGTTGGGTGGCAAAAATAGCCGGGATCTCAAAGTTCCAGAGCCGGGTATGGAGGCTGCTGCACAGAGGTTGGCTATGGAGACGCTAAAGGCAGGCAGCCATGAAGCATCTGCTACACAGGAGGAAGATCCGTTGGGCTGGCTGGTTGGTTTAGCTGAGCAGGGCGTAATCAGTCGAGCAGAGGCTTTGATGGCTGCGAATCCGGAATTACTTGGGGAAACGATGCTGAATAACGATAACGATATTGGGCAAGCAATGGGCACACTCCTAAAATGGAGCGATGAATACAGGCGCACCTCCATACGGATTTATGCCGATGCTCCTGCAAGTTTGAGTCGTATAAGCACAGAGACAGCATCGGAAATAGGCAGTTATGACGGTTATAGTCTTCTGCATGGTCCCTTGTCACTGGCATCTGGCCGTGTAGGGAAACTATGCTATGCCTATCTGGACGTAGCAGAGTCTGGACAGACGATTCATGCCCCTGACGGGGAGCCTGATCCCATCCTTATTCCCGGTTCACGTGCATCTGACACGTACAAAACCTTTAACCAGGCATCTGGCCTGCCTGGATTGTGTGAGCATTTGTCCCGTCGAATTATCAGTTTGCTGGAAACACAATATGAAAGCTTATTCGAGTCTTTGAACGGATCACCACTCACTATAGCCCTAATTGAGCAGAACAATGCAGTGGGTATTGGAAGCTTGCAAGATATGCAGCTGGAGGCATTACTGCGTGCGGCGTTGCGGAGCGTGCGGCAGGGGGGAGAACCCAAGCTGGAGATTATAGTGCGCAATCCGGCTGACGTGGACGAATTCCGGGCAACGCGAGACTGGATTGACGGCGTTGCAGAGCAGACTTTATGCGGGCGTCTTCGGTGCATTCCATATCGGGTAGGCGTGCTTTTGACAGTTGCCCCGTCTTTGGTGCCTAACGTAAGCCAAACAGGGAACAGGCAAGCCGCACGGTCGGGGGAGTCAGCCAATTCCAATAACATGTTCAAAGTGAGCGCACGGCAGATCAAGCAGGTGGCTCAAGCTGCAGATCTGGCACGTTTTGCCGATACGGTCATTTTAGAAGTCATACCAACTCTATCCGATGACATTAGGGCTGAGGAGCAGTTGATTCCATCCGGTGTCGATGGTCATGAGAATAATAGTGATACGATAAAATGCATAATGGAAGCTGTTCGACGTGTAAAGCCTGAGCTTCCTTTATGGGTAGCAATAGATGAAATTAACCATTCTCTGGTTAGGATTTCGATCTGGGAGAATGAGCTGACGGGGGTCATTTGCCCGGACACAGCGGTTCCCACTGCACGCCTTGCGGCTGCGCGTTTGGGACTGCAACAGCCCGCAGATCGTCAGCACACTTCAGGAACTGCACACAATCATGCGTGGAAGTTTCCTTTAGCCTGAAGATAACCGGAATTCTTGGAATAGGATTCTTTAAATATGGAGGATACCTGCGGTGTTTGCGCGGGTATCTTTTTTTATTTAGGCCATTGCTGGTTTACAAGTGGAAAAGAAAAGGTATATAATAAAACAAAAGTTTCTCTAATCCAAAATAATTGTATAGATGCAAAAATGATTATCATTCTCATTGTCAAACATGCTGCTTCGGGCTTCCCGAAGCAGCATGTGCTATTTTAGGGCACTTAACAATGGATATCATTCTCAATGAAATGCTAGTACAAGGAACAAAATATGGAAAGGAACGTGACGTGATGCAAGCTACTCAACGATTACAAGATACATTGTCTCCCTCTAACCGAACCCTTTCAAAAAAAAGTGGCAGCGGACGACCCGGTCCGAATCGCAAGCCGCAATTTCAGCTTAAAAGCATGCTGAAAAATAAGGAGATGCAAGCTGCTCTAGGTAGTGGATTGCTGATGCTGATGGCATGGGGAGCCTCCCATTGGTGGCAATGGCTATCGGTCATTCTGTATGTAGTGTCCTATGCCCTTGGGGGCTGGTCCAAAGCCAGAGAAGGGGTCGAAACACTGATCCGAGAACATGATCTGGATGTTAATCTGCTCATGATCGCTGCCTCTCTAGGAGCTGCGGCCATTGGCTATTGGAATGAAGGAGCCATGCTGATCTTTATTTTTGCACTCAGCGGTGCGCTGGAGAGCTATACCACCGAGCGTAGTAGTAAGGATATTTCTGAGCTCATGGCGTTGAAGCCGGAAACGGCTTTGCGCTTGTCTCGCGAGGGGACGGAAACAGTCGGCATTGAGCAACTGTTGCCAGGCGACCTGCTGCTGGTGAAGCCGGGCGAACTGATTCCGGCGGACGGCCGAATCTCCAAGGGCGTTTCGGCAGTGAATCAGGCATCTATTACCGGGGAGTCTGTTCCGGTAAATAAGGTGGAAGGTGACGAAGTATATGCGGGCACCATTAATGGAGAAGGCGTGCTATATGTAGAGGTTAGTCAGTCCTCAGAGGACACTTTATTTTCAAAAATCATTCGTATGGTGGAAGAGGCTCAGACCGAAGTTCCTGATTCCCAGCGGTTTATTAAAACGTTCGAATCGGTGTACGCCCGAATTGTTGTTGCTGTCACGCTGATCGTCATTGCCGGTGCACCCATCGCATTAGGCTGGACGTGGGCAGCAGCGTTCTACAAGGCTATGGTTTTCCTCGTCGTGGCCTCACCCTGTGCGCTCGTGTCATCCATTATGCCAGTGATGCTATCGGCCATTTCCAACCGTGCCCGACGGGGCATCCTGTTCAAAGGTGGCGCACATGTGGAGAATATGGCATTGACTTCTGTTGTTGCTTTTGACAAAACAGGCACGTTAACGATGGGGTCACCTGTCGTCACGGATTGGATTACCGCCGCAGAATACGATGCCGATGAGCTACTGCACATTGTCGCTACAATTGAAAGTTATTCTTTGCATCCGCTGGCGCGAGCGATTGTAGCCAAAGCCGAAACTGAATTGGGACAGAGAGAGCTTCTCCCAACTGAGCAAGTGCAGGCACTCACTGGATGGGGGATGGAAGGCATCATAGGCGGGGTGAAATGGAAAATCGGTCGCACAGATGTGCTGGATGGACCTAGTCCTCTGGCAGAGCCAGAGTGGATGGAGAGTCGGGCCCGGCTGGAAGCTGAGGGCAAAACCGTATCCATCATCCTCGCGGATGATCGGATTGCCGGAATGCTGGCACTACGTGATGAGCTGCGTCCGCAGGCTCAAGAGTCCGTGAAACGCCTGCAAGCGCAGGGTATCCGGGTTGTCATGCTAACCGGAGACCGTCCAGAAACGGCCGCTGTGATCGCGGAGCAGGCCGGAGTCGACGCTGTATATGCTGGCTTAATGCCGGAGGACAAAGTCAGCCATATTCGTATGCTGCGGGAGCAGTACGGGCATGTCGTCATGGTCGGCGACGGTGTGAACGACGCTCCTGCGTTGACAGCAGCAACCGTAGGACTAGGCATGGGGATGCATGGCAGCGGAGCAGCGCTAGAGGTCGCTGACGTGGTACTGATGAACGATGGAATCGAGGAGATCGCTCCGACGATAGCACTGGCGCGCAAGGCGCAGCGGGTGGTCAAACAAAATATGGTCTTCGCGGTAAGTGTCATTTTGCTGCTTGTGATCAGCAACTTTGTGCAGGATATAGCCTTGCCATTTGGGGTTATTGGGCATGAAGGCAGCACAATACTGGTCATTTTGAATGGCCTGCGCTTATTGCGGTCATAGGACTAATAATCACAAGATGACAAACAGGAAGGAGCATTCATACCTCTTAAAATCCAAGGGGGTGAATGCTCCTTCTTTTGCAGCCTCGAAACGCTGTACGTCTATCTTCGGCGCGGCGTAGATCGTCGTAAGAACAAGGAAAACAATAGCCCCGCCAGCGCAATCCCTGTAGCAATGATGAAGGCATCATTAATGCCATGGATCGTTGATTCTGTAACGGCACTTCGGTACACCTGTTGTAGCGCCAACGATGAGCCACTTTCTGTTGAAATGCCCGCCGTTTGCGCGAGGGTTTGTCCCAACTGTGCTACCCCTTCGGTTAAAGGAACATTGGCGGTGGTAGCGACATTCGCATAATCCGCTACATGAATTGTCGTTCGGCTGCTCATTACAGTAATGAGCCAAGCGGTACCGATAGACCCGGCAATTTGCCGTACTGTGTTGGACATGGCTGTACCGTGGCTACCGAGATGGGCAGGTAGCTGGTTTAGCCCTTCCGTCTGGACGGACATCATCAGCAATGACATTCCGAAGCTGCGAATCGTATAGATGATCATAATATGTCCGTAGGTGGTGGCATCGGTCAGCAGACTGAATTCCCAGGTTGTGACTGCTGTAATAATCAGTCCAATGATCGCCAATGGCCTTGCGCCTATACGGTCAAATACTGCCCCTGATATCGGTGACATCACACCCATCAGCAGTGCACCCGGCAACAGCAGCAGACCGGATTGCAGCGGCGTAAAGCCGCGTATATTTTGCAAATAGATCGGTAGCAGCAGCATCCCGCCAAACATCGTCATGTTGACGGTAGCCCCGACTAAGGTCGATACGGTAAAAATATCATATTTAAACACACGGAACTCCAGCATCGGCTGTACCATATTCAGCTCGCGCACGATAAACATTACAATAAACACAACCCCGGCAGCGAGTGTAAGTATTACCGTATTGCTGTCCCAGCCCTTGTCTCCAGCTGAACTAAAGCCATACAGTAGGAAGCCAAAGCCCAGTGTGGAAAAGATGGTTCCCAACAGATCAAAGTTCGGTTTCGTTAGCTTGGATACATTTTTGAGCCAGCGTATGGCAAACAGAATATCAATGATTGCCAACGGAATCACCAGCAAAAATAGCAGTCTCCAACTATAGTGCTCCACAATCCAACCGGATAAAGTCGGTCCAACCGCCGGGGCAAACATCATGGCAATCCCCATGGTCCCCATAGCAGCGCCTCGTTTTTCGGGGGGAAACACAGTCAGGAACACGTTCATGACCACAGGCATGATAATGCCCGCTCCGCTGGCCTGAATAACGCGTCCAACCAGCATAGGCGCAAAGCCGGTACTGGTAGCACAGACGACAGACCCGGCCGTAAATAACCCCATCGCGGAGATGAATAGCGCACGTGTTCCGAATGACTCAATCAGAAAAGCAGTGATAGGAATCAGAATCCCGTTGGTTAGCATATATCCGGTGGATAGCCATTGAACGGTTGTTGCAGATACATTAAAATCATTCATCAAATGTGGAATGGCCACGTTGAGCAGCGTTTGATTCAAAATCGAAATGAAGGCGCCTAGCAGCAGCACGGACAGAATACGTCCGACGGACATTTTTTGATCCATGACAGCCTCCTACTTGTGAACTCTGATGGTCGCACTCATTCCCGGGATAATACCCAGCCCTTTGTAACCTTGAATGGAAATATTGACAGGCACGACCTGTGTCACCTTGGTATAGTTGGCAGTGGTGTTAGAAGTGGGCAGTAGTGAAAAAGTTGATGCGGTCGCCAGGCCGATCTTTTCGAGTTTACCGCTCAGGGACGTATCCGGGTAAGCATCAATATATACATCTACCGTCTGTCCTACTTGAAGATCTTGTACAGCCGTTTCGTCAATATTGGCGGTAATCCATAAATTGTTTAGATCAAAAGCCTTCGCTAAGGGTGTGCCTGCCCCAACAGTCGAGTTGTTGACTGCAGATTGCTGTACGATGGTACCATCGGTTGGAATCGTAACGCTAATTCGGCTTCCTCCTCCTTCTACACTACCAAGCGTGCTTCCAGCGGTGTAGGTCTTACCAACTTCAGCATTCCAGCCAGTGAGTTTGCCAGCGCCTGGAGAGGCAACGGTAACTGCTTGTCCGCTCACTTGGGCATTATCGGTTTTTATGTAGTTGGCGGATTGATTGTAGTAATAGGCGGCGGCTCCACCACCTGCCAGAATAATGATAATAACTAGCAGGTTGACTAATATGGCGCGTGAATTCATGTTTACATGCCTCCCTAGTTCTTGGATTTTCAAAGTATGCGTCAAATGATTCATAATATTCAGATGGGTTTCGGGCAAGGTTAAGAGCGCATGCGAAAAAGATGATTTTGCTGACAAAGGATGATGCGCATAATGACGACCAGAATCATGATTGTATATGACAGTGAAAATGGGCATACCGAACGTCTCGCTCGCTCGATCGCAGAAGGAGCACACCTTGAGCATACGGAAGTGTTGTTAAAGCATGTGAATGAGGCCGATGTGAATGAGCTAGTGAGTGTGGATGCCATTATATGGGGTTGCCCGGGCCATTTTGGTACCATCAGCAGCGGTCTGAAAAGCTGGATTGATAAGCTGGGGTATCTGTGGGCGCAGGGCAAGCTGGTGGATAAAATCGGCGCTGTGTTTTGCACAACAGCTACCGTTCATGGTGGATTGGAATCTACGCTTCTGAATTTGATTACTCCGATGCTTCATCAAGGCATGATTATTGTAGGACTGCCCGCTAATATTACGGAAAATGCATTATACGGCTCCTATTACGGCGTAGGGGTAACATGTCCAGTGGAGACAGACCCCAATGGTCCGCCTAATCTTCCAACGGGTGATGATCTTGCACTAGGTCGTTCTTTGGGCAAACGGGTCGCTGAGATAGCGGGACGGTACCGTAGCGCTGAAAGAGAATAGGAGGCTACCGATGACCATTGCTTTTATCGTAGTAGCTGCGGTTGCCTTTATTTTTTTGCTGGTATTTAATACAAAGATGACGCGCAAATCCTCTCCCAAAACTCGCCCCACGGAAGAGGAGTCACGGCAAAGAAGCAAACGTCCTTATCCTGTACAGGTGGAACCCGAGGCACGTGAAAGGATAGATTCTACGCGAGAGATGCCGCATAAGGATATCGACTTCGAAGAACATTATGCGGAGGAACAACACAAGGTGCCTGATATCCAGACGGATAAGAAGGTAGAAAAGGATCGAGAGAATATCAAAGATGCTTACGGAGATCAGGATTATCGTGCGGCTTTACGTGGTTTTGCCAGGAAGGACGAAGAAAAGGATGGACGTTCCCAAATATCCAATGGAGAGAAGGAAACTCACAAAAGTGAGGACGAGCAGTATCGTGAAGCACTGCGCTCCATGAACCAAAAAAAATGAGGTATCTCCATGTGAACATACTAAAAAGGCTGCTTATCTGTCTGGATTACAGGCAGACGGCAGCCTTTTTGTGTTGCTCGGCTATAGCCATTCGGTTAGCCCAATCATCGTAATTAAGCCGAGAATAAAAGAAAATGTGGCGATCCGCTGGTTGCCATCCCCGTGACTCTCGGGAATCAATTCCTTGTAGACAATAAACATCATGGCTCCGGCGGCAAAAGCAAGGCCGTAAGGTACCAGTCCGTTCACCCAGCTGCTCAAATAAAACCCGATCAGACTCGTAATGATTTCCACGGCTCCGGTGAGGGTAGCAATGCCCAAGGCCTTGAAACGGCCGATATTTTGATTCACAAGGAACAACGCTACGATAAAGCCTTCCGGGGCATTTTGCAGGCCGATAGAGAAGGCGATCAGATTGCCGAGATTTTGAGTTTCACTTGCATAGCTGACCCCAACAGAGAGTCCTTCTGGCAAATTGTGCAATGTAATAGCTGCGATAATGAGAAAAGATTTGGACTCCAGTTGAAAGGTCTTGGAGTCTGGGTCCTCCAAATCCGCATGGGGAATGTACATTTCCATCACCAGTAATACGAGACAGCCGAGCAGGATTCCCGCAGTCAGCACGAACCAATTGGAATGCTGGATTGCTTCGGGAATGAGGTTATACACGGATGCAGAGGTCATAATTCCTGCGGCATAAGCCAACAGAACATCGCGAAGCCGATGCGTGATATTGCGCATAAACAGTATAGGCACGGCGCCGAGTCCAGTGGACAGGGCAGAAATAAAGCTACCTAAAAAAACGTCATTCATAATCGGGATAATCCCTCCATACCTGATTTATCTTTATACTTCGCTTCATGAAAACTTCATTTGACTGTTTACAGCTATTTCAGCATAATGAAATTAGGATTTAGAATCAGTCTAAGTCATAAGAAGCTACAAAACAAGTGATTCGTTTTTGCAATATCCGGGTGTCCACATTTTGGGATAAGCTTCTGGTGGAATTACTTTTAGAGTATATGCAGCTGCCCAGCGCCCGGTGCTGAAAACTCGTTATATAATACTTATGATATTTTAGGAGGAACCAAGATATGTACAAGTCCATTATTATAGGTACCGGCCCTGCCGGTTTGACCGCTGCAATTTATCTGGCACGCGCTAACATGAGCCCACTGGTGATCGAAGGACCACAGCCAGGCGGACAATTAACTACAACTACGGAAGTCGAAAATTTCCCAGGTTTTCCTGAAGGAATCATGGGACCCGATTTGATGGATAATATGCGTAAGCAAGCGGAGCGTTTTGGAGCTGAATTCCGCACAGGCTGGGTAAACAAAGTAGACACAACGGCTCGTCCATTTACATTGGATGTAGAGGGTTTGGGTGAACTGGTTACCGATACGCTGATTATTTCCACAGGGGCGACTGCCAAATATCTGGGTATTCCCGGTGAACAGGATAATATCGGACGTGGTGTAAGCACTTGCGCAACATGCGACGGCTTCTTTTTCCGTGGCAAAGAAATTGTTGTCATCGGCGGTGGAGACTCTGCATTGGAAGAAGCCAATTTCCTGACTCGATTTGCCTCCAAAGTGACATTGGTACATCGTCGTGAAGAAATGCGCGCCTCCAAAATTATGCAGGATCGTGCTCGTGCGAACAACAAAATTGAATGGGCGCTTAATCGTACTCCTGTAGAAGTGATTGCGGACGAGAATGGAGTCACTGGCTTGAAAGTACTGAATAATGCAACAGGTGAAGAGGAAATCATTACAGTTAGCGGCGTATTCGTGGCGATTGGTCATCATCCGAATACAGGCTTCCTTGAGGGACAAATTACAACGGATGCGAACGGTTATATCGTCGTAAATCCGGGTACTTCCGAAACAAACGTGCCTGGCGTATTCGCTTGTGGTGACGTACAGGATACTCGCTACAGACAAGCGATTACCGCAGCAGGTAGTGGCTGCATGGCTGCTATGGACAGCGAGAAGTACATTGAAAGCCTGGAGCACAGCGCACTGGCCCTGTAATGATCCTTGGAAATATGAATAAATATGTTGTAACAAAATAAATGATGAGGTGATATTCATGGAAAAAGCAATAGTATACACATCTACAAACTGCCCGCATTGCCGTCAAGTAAAAAGCTATTTGAGTGAAAAAGGCGTAGAGTACGAAGAACGCAACATTGAAACCAATGAAGCTTTTGCACAAGAGGTTTGGGATATGGGCATTCGTGCCGTTCCATTGACTTTGATCGGAGAAGAACGTATTTCCGGTATGAACAAAACCAAGTTTGAAAAAGTATTGAACGCTTAATCCAACCTAAGAGCAGACGACGGTCCTGTGGATCGTTATAGGGTATAGATAAGGCCTCCATCGCAGTTACATACTGCGGAGGGGGCCTTTTTATAAGTCCCTAATCTTTTTTATAGGATTTTGCAAAATTCCGAGAAAAGTGGGCGTACAGGAACCTAAGTGTTCCCGTATGTTTTTTTTCTTATAAAGACACGCGTACTCGCCCCAGAAAAGGAGCTGTCGCTGCATAGGCGGCACCTAGCATCGTCGAACGGCTGCCAAGCGTGGAGAAACGAATCTGTAGTTGCCGACGGTGATAGGGCAGGGCACGTTCGTCAATCACATCACGCATGCTTTGTTCCAACCAAGGTCTGGCTTCCGCCAGTGGACCGCCGATGATAAGCATCCCGGGGTTAAGGCTGTTCACAATGTTGGTAATACCCACACCCAAATATCGCCCAATATCATCAAGTACGCTTAATGTACTAGCTTCACCTTGCTGAGCAAATGGCAGTAATTCCGCTGTATTATGTGCAGGAAGTTTCAATGTGGATGCTGAATACGCCTTCTCCGACGCATATAACTCCCAGCAGCCACGACTACCACAGGAGCAGAGCCGTCCGTTCCAATCAATGGTCATATGACCCGTTTCTCCGGCGTACCCCCAAGCTCCTTGATACGGTTTGCCATCAATGATAATCCCGGCTCCGATCCCGGACCCTGCACTGATGTAAACCAGATCCCGCACCTGCTGTCGGTGATCGCCGTCCATCCCATAGTACAACTCGCCCTGTGCGCCGACGTTAGCTTCGTTATCCACTACGACGGGCAGACCTAGCTCGGCCTCAAGTTGCTGCCGCAGCGGAACCTCTTCCCAGCCCAGATTGGGTGCGAACAAAACGGTTCCGGTTTCATCCACCATACCCGGCACCCCCAGCCCAATGCCGACAATACCGTGAGGGGAGGGAGGAGTGGCCTGCATGAGCTCCTGAACGAGCTTTCGAATCTGTTCCATAACAAAGGCGGGATCATGCTGAGTTAGGGAAAGGGCAAGCTCAGTTTCAATGGTACCTGCCAGATCGGTCAGAGCGCCCTTGATGTACTGTACGCTCACCTCAATACCGAGTACAAAGCCTGCACGGCTGTTGAACAGCAGCATTAAAGGCTTACGCCCGCCGCTGGATTCCCCTAATCCCGTCTCATATACAAGTCCATCGGTGATGAGCTCTGCCACCAGATTGGAAACGGTAGCCTTGTTTAATCCAGTTTGACTGGATAACTGTGCCCGGGATAGCGGAGCATGAAGGCGAATACGCTCCAGCACAATCGATTTATTTAGCTTTTTGACAAGCGCCTGATCGCCAGTGACATTCATGGTTAATTCACTTCCTGTTGGTGTAATTCCTAATATTATATCATAAAAACAAACTTAGTTTAAGCAATAGACAAAGTCTTTTGGCTGTGCTAGAATCATTTTTGTAAACGTTTACTACAAAGGAGGAACTTATAATGGCTTATTTCGAACAGGTTTCTAAAATTAACTTTGAGGGCAAGCAATCCGACAATCCTTTTGCGTTCAAATTTTATAATCCACAGGAAATTGTAGCGGGAAAAACGATGGAGGAGCATTTGCGTTTTAGCATGGCCTATTGGCATACACTGGTTGCAGGCGGCTCCGATCCTTTTGGTGTAGAAACAGCGGAACGTCCATGGTCCAAGTTTACCGGGCTGGATTTGGCGAAGGCACGTGTGGAGGCTGCCTTTGAGCTGCTAGATAAGCTGAATTTACCTTATTTTGCTTTCCATGATGTGGATATTGCACCAGAAGGCGCGTCATTGAAGGAATTTTACAGCAATCTGGATACCATCGTGGATCTAATTGAGGAACATATGAAAGCTACAGGGAAAAAACTGCTGTGGAACACGGCAAACATGTTTAGCCATCCACGTTATTTGCATGGGGCTGCTTCGACTTGCAATGCAGATGTATACGCACACGCAGCTGCTCAGATTAAAAAAGGACTGGAAGTGGGCAAACGTCTGGGCGCAGATAACTATGTTTTCTGGGGAGGGCGTGAAGGCTACGAAACACTGCTGAACACGGATTTGAAGCTGGAGCAGGACAATTTGGGACGTATGTTCCATATGGCCGTAGACTATGCGCGTGAAATTGGCTTTGACGCCCAGTTCCTGATTGAGCCAAAACCGAAGGAGCCAACGAAGCATCAGTATGATTTTGATGCGGCGACGACGATTGCCTTCCTGCAAAAATATGATCTGGATCAGCATTTCAAGCTTAATCTTGAAGCTAATCATGCAACTTTGGCGGGTCATACTTTTGATCATGAAGTACGTGTAGCACGGATTAACGGCATGCTGGGATCACTGGATGCAAATCAGGGAGATTTGCTGCTGGGCTGGGATACGGACGAATTCCCGGTTGATCTGTATGATGCCACACTAACCATGTATGAAGTGCTGCAAAATGAAGGCTTGGGCCGTGGCGGTATCAACTTTGATGCCAAGGTGCGCAGAGCATCATTTGAGCCGGAAGACTTGTTCCTTGCGCACATCGCAGGTATGGATACGTATGCGAAGGGGTTGAAGGTAGCTGCCAAACTGATCGAGGATCGTGTGTTTGAAGACTTTATTGAGAAGCGCTACAGCAGCTTTAAGGAAGGTATTGGAGCAGACATCGTATCTGGAAAAGCAACGCTTGCTTCTCTGGCTGAATATGCTCTGGCGAACGAAGCACCACGTAAAAACGTATCCGGTCGTCAGGAATATCTGAAAGCAACATTAAATCAATACATTTTGGCTGACTAATACCAGGACTTATATATGAAACAACGGCTGCACGATGACAAGGAAGGAGGAACTCCAATGCAGGAGAAGCTAAATCAGGAGCAGGAACGCTATGTCATTGGCGTAGATTTGGGTACCAGCGCGGTCAAAACGGTGCTGGTTAACCGCAAGGGGCAGGTGGCTTATGAAACCTCTCAGTCTTATCCGCTCCATCAGCCGAAGGCAGGGCATAGTGAACAGCACCCTGAGGACTGGGTCAGTGGCACGTTAGCATCACTGAAACAGCTTGCGGAGAAGGCCGGAATCGGCGGCACAGATGCCGTAGACGGTATTAGCTTTTCGGGACAGATGCATGGGCTTGTGCTGACTGACAAGGAAGGCCAAGTGCTTCGTCCGGCTATTCTGTGGAATGACACGCGTACAACAGCACAATGCCGTCGTATTGAAGAAAAGCTCGGATCGGAACTGCTGAACATCGCACGTAATCGCGCGCTGGAAGGCTTCACGCTACCCAAGCTGCTGTGGGTGCAGGAGCATGAGCCAGATGTGCTGGCCCGTGCGGCACATTTTATGCTGCCCAAGGATTATGTGCGCTACTGTCTGACAGGAGAGCTGGCGACGGAGTATTCGGATGCGGCGGGCACGCTGCTGCTGGATATTGCGAACAAGCAGTGGAGCGAAGAGATTGCTGCCGCGTTTGACCTACCGTTGTCGCTGTTCCCGCCGCTGGTGGAATCCTTTGATCAGACGGGTACACTGTTACCGGAGATTGCGGAGCAGAGCGGACTTTCGCCTGAAACGAAGGTCTTTGCAGGTGGTGCGGACAATGCATGTGGCGCGATTGGCGCTGGCATTTTGAGCGAAGGCCGCACCCTGTGCAGCATCGGCACCTCAGGGGTTGTACTTTCCTATGAGGAACGCAAGGATATTGATGTGCAGGGGCGGGCGCATTTTTTTAATCATAGTGAGCAGGATGCTTATTATATTATGGGGGTTACGCTCGCGGCCGGATACAGCTTGACCTGGTTTAAGGATACCTTTGCACCAGAGCATTCTTTTGATGCACTGTTGGCAGATGTGAACTCTATTGAGCCGGGCAGCCAAGGGCTGCTGTTCACGCCTTATATCGTCGGCGAACGTACACCTCATCCAGATGCAACCATTCGAGGAAGCTTTATCGGGATGGATGCGGGGCATAAGCTTGCTCATTTTACACGAGCGGTGCTGGAGGGAATTACGTTTTCGCTCAAGGAATCCATTGATATTCTCAGAGGAACGGGCAAAACGGTGAATGAAGTGATTTCCATCGGCGGCGGTGCGCGTAATGAGGCATGGCTGCAAATGCAGGCAGATATTTTTAACGCGGATATCATCAAGCTGGAAAGCGAGCAGGGGCCTGCCTTGGGGGCGGCCATGCTGGCTGCTTATGGTAGCGGCTGGTTTGAATCTCTGCAAGCGTGCGCTGAAGCTTTTCTGCGTGAAGCAGCGAGATATTCCCCGAACCCGGAACGTGTGGCACAGTATGAAGGCCTATACGAGCTGTACCGTGAAGTTTACTTGCACACGCGTGAGCTAAGTGAGCATTTGGCAGTATATCGCTGAATACGGTGAGCTTTAAGTGTAAATAAGAAGCGGCTTCGGGTGGAAGAACCCCCGGAACCGCTTTTTTCATGTGATGATGAGCATGAATTAAATACTTTTCTTGATTTTCGCATGATCTTCATTCATAGAACTTACGGCACAGCCAGGACATGACTTGCTCGACGAACACCCCGCACAGGCGCCTTGACGGCTTTTTCGCAAAAATCGTACCAGCACCCATGCACTATAACCGAGGATCGCCAATAAAATCATGATATTGATCATGGAATTCACTTCCTTTTATTTACTATAGGGCCTGACTTAACCCCAACCTAATAATCTGCCACATTGATAGATCAAAACGGCGATGATATATGCGACGGTCAAAGGATAGATCACAGAAAATGCGGTCCAACGCCACGAAAGGGTTTCTTTTCGAATGACCGCTACTGTAGCCAGACACGGAACATACAGCAGAATGAACACCATAAAGCTAAAAGAGGCAAGCGGTGTAAAGGCCTGTCTGACTTGTAGTTCAAGTCCCTGCATATCGGGAACGTGGTAAATAATATTCATCGTTGATACGACAACTTCCTTGGCCATAAAGCCTGTGAGCAGGGAAGCTCCTGCTTGCCAGGTGCCAAAACCGAGAGGGGCCAGTAATGGAGCGAACCAACCCCCAACGGTGGCAAGCAGGCTGTCATTCATTTCTGCCCCGAAGCCCTGCGGACCGAAATTGGACAAGAGCCAGATGCCAACGGAACCTGCAAGAATAATGGTTCCGGCTTTACGGACGAAGCCTTTGACCTTCTCCCATGTGCTGCGGAATAGTGTAAGAGCCTGCGGCACTCGATAGGGAGGAAGTTCCACGATGAAGAGGGAGGGCTCACCCGACAAAATGGATACTTTGGAAAAAATTTTGGCAAGTATAAGTGAAACGATGATTCCTAACACATACATCAGCATGATAATGCTTGCCGCATGTGTTGGGAAAAACACACCCGCAAACAACGCATATACCGGCAGGCGGGCTGAACACGACATAAAGGGCACCAGCAACGTGGTAATGAGACGTTCTCTGGGCTGTTCAATGGTGCGTGCCGCCATAATCGCAGGGACATTGCAGCCAAATCCGATGATGAAGGGAATGAAGCTTTTCCCGTTCAAGCCAACGGCTTGCATCAGGCGATCCATGAGTATCGTGACCCGTGCCATATAACCAGAGTCTTCGATCACTGAAATTATCAGAAATAAAATAGCAATTTGAGGCAGAAATACAAGCACACCCCCGACTCCAGCCACGATGCCGTCCACGACTAGACTTTGCGTAAAAGCAGACGCGTTCAAGTGAACGAGTAACTCAGAAATCCAAGTGCTGAGTGTCCCTGAAAAAAATCCATCCAGCATATCTGAAAGGATCGTCCCCGCCCAATCGAAGGTGAACTTGAAGGTAGCGTACATCAGCAGCAAAAAGATCGGAATCCCCAGATACCGGTGAGTTAATAGTGCATCCAGCCTATCCGTCAGGCTGTGCGGTCTGAGTTTGGAGGTGTCGAGTGCCTTGGTGCACAGATCAGCAATCCATGCTGTTCGTACAGAACGAATATGCTGAGCAGGGGTGATGGCATGGCCTTCACCGAGAAGTTCTTCCTCGCAACGGTGGATGCGTGCAGTTACTTGTTCACGCTGTACCTCATTCGTCATCCATTCCATGACGACAGGATTGCCTTCCAGACATTGCAGTGCGGCCCACCGCAGTTGCGGCACAGGTGCATTTGGCAGCAAGTTGCAAATATCGGTAATAGCAGCTTCAACGGCAGGGCCGTAGTCCAATTGAAAAGCATTGGATGTACGTCTTACCTCCCGAAGAGAAGCGAGCATTTGCTTACTTCCACTGCCTGTACGCGCCACCATAGGAATGATGGGAACGTTCAATTGATCGGCTAACAATTCCTTGTTTACACGAAGACCCGTGGCATCGGCTACGTCAGTCATGTTTAAGCCAAGTACAAGCGGACGGCCATACTCCAGTAGTTGTACGGTTAGATAGAGATTACGCTGGAGCTGGGAGGCATCCACAATGTTAATCAGGGCCGTAGGAGGTTCTTCCAGCAAATATCGAGTTGCGACACCTTCATCCAGCGAAAGAGGGAGTAAAGAGTAGGCGCCCGGCAAATCCACCAATACGGCAGACTTGTCACGCAGGATGCCTGTTTTCTTTTCCACTGTGACGCCGGACCAGTTTCCTACTTCTGCATACGTACGAGTCAGCTTGTTAAATAATGAGGTTTTTCCTGTGTTGGGATTACCGAATAGAGCGATCATGTCCATGTTGGAACAACCTCCAGTTGCTTCACCTGATTTTGGCGAAGGCCGACCAGCTGGCCGTTGCATTCAATGACAATAGGACCGCCCAATAAACTGATTTTTTTTAACCGTATGATGGAACCTTCGTTAATGCCCATGTCTGTTAAGCGGCGGCGCAATGAGGGATGAAGAGGGGCGAGAGATTGCAAACGCACAGTCTGACCCAGTGGCGTACGAAGGAGTGAGATACATTCTGGCATAGTGCTCAGCCTTTCTGATCTAGAATGAGAATCAATATCATTTACTTCCGATGCCAGTACCATATCATGAGGAAATCTAGATTGCTGTGATAAAACTCTCTACGAACGACATGTTTGCTCATTATCCGATCTGTTATATAGCCGAGTATGATGTCACAACCTGTCTTGAACTGCACCCTTACTCGTCTGCAACCGACAAAACTAGAGCGTTTGGGGCAACTGTTTTTATGGTAAGATATAGCTGTTTACAACTATGCTAAGAAGGGCAGGAACGCTCTGTATGAACAGAAAAATCGGGGTTAGGCTTGTAAAATGTCTGGTTGCGGGTGCAGCGCTGGCTGTGTTGCTGCCGCAGGCTGTGGAGTGGGGCAGCAATGTGTATGCGACGTCGGTTAAGCCGGCTCCATCCGTATCATCGCAGCAGCTTCAGAACAAGCTTTTACAGGCAATGGCTACGCGGAGTGAAACGCTGACCTTTACATATCAAGGGCGAGTGAACGGTCTCAAGCAGCAATTACAGACGGCCATCCAACAGGCCATGGAGAGCGATCCGTATGTGAATTATACGATCAAAAGCTACGCATTCAGCTATACAGGAACAACGACCTCCGCTCAGGTTACGATTCGTTTAAGCTACCGGGAGACGAAGGAACAGACAGCATATGTGGATAGCACAGTTAAAGCGGTGCTGGGGGATATTATGACGAAGGGAATGACGGATCATGAGAAGGTAAAGGCCATTCATGATTGGATCGTCGTTCGCCTGAAGTATGATGAAGCACAGCAAAAGTACACAGCCTATGATGGCCTGAAAACGGGAAGCACGGTCTGTCAGGGTTATTCACTGCTGGCCTATAAAATGCTGGAACGTGCAGGCATTACGAACCGGATTGTGGAAGGAAGAGCAGGGGGTCAGCTGCATGCATGGAATCTGGTTTTATTAGATGGTCGATGGTATCACATGGATACGACATGGGATGATCCAACCCCGGATCGCGCGAACGAGGTAAGCACTTCATATTATCTGCTGACGGATACCGAAATGCGGCGGGATCATTCATGGGTTAAGCCGTATCCTCAGGCGAATACATTGTATCGGGAAACCTTATCAGCACTAGTAACTGCCGGAGGATCAAAGGCTGCTGTGTATCAAAAACTGTACAATACCCTCGAATATCCGCTGCAAGACGGCAAGGGTCTGGTTAAATCATCTGCCGACATTAAGGAACAGGTACGTAAGATTGTAAATAAGGGAGGGACGACACTTACCTTTGCCTATCAGGGAACGGAGCGAAGTCTCAAGGAGGATTTACAATCCTTATATCAACTCGGTTTGAAATCCATTTCCTATCAGATTACGGATCTAGGAAGTACCGGCAATCTTCGTGTAACCCTGAAATGGACCTAATCATCTTGCTGTAAAAAGCTACATTAACAAAGGAGTATTTTATTTATATGCACAAGCGTTCCTTTACCTATTTGCTTGGCACGCAGACCATGTCTAATGCGGCCGACATTCTTTACATTATGGCACTTGTGTCTCTGGTTTTTCATGAAACGGACTCCATCTTCTCTTCGGTGCTCGTTCCGTTGCTGCGAATGGGAGCACAGATGATCAGCGGCTTTTTAGCACCGCTCATTTTGGCCCGATTCCAGCTTCCTTTTATTTTATTCGTTTCTCAGTTCGGACAACTGGTTTTCTTCGCTGTTCTGCTGGGCCACTTGTGGTCAGCGGGTACGGAGCCGATATGGGTGATTGTGTTTACGTTGGTGACAGCCATGTCCTTTCTGGATGGATGGACCACGCCTGCGCGTAATGCACTGATTCCTCGCCTTGCGTCTGGGGAAGGACTCATGCGGGCAAACAGTCTGGTGTCGGTCAGCGATCAGACGGTGCAATTAGCGGGGTGGGGGCTTAGTGGGGTGCTCGTAGCCATGCTAGGCTCGGAAAAAACACTGCTAGTGGCTGGTGGACTCTATATGGTAGCAATGATCTTCACCAGCTTGATCCGAGATCCACTAGAGGGCAAAGCCCATTATTTGCTGCAACCTGGAACAAGGGTGCGAGGTGGAGATGTTTCGGTTTCCGAAACTGGTACTGAGCCCGGGCAAGGGCATCATGACTTGCCCCCTTCACAGCTGGAAGATACACTGTATGGCCCGGAATCAGAGAGCCCTGCACTACCTCCCAAACGTAAAAAGGAAATACTTCGTGAAGGCTGGAGCCTTATCGGAGCCAGTCGCAGACTGAAAGCTCTTATTTTTATGGATATGATTGACCTTCTAGGGGGTTCGGTTTGGGTAGGCGCGTTCACGCTTGCTTTCGCCCAGCAGGTTTTGCACAAGAGCGAGGCATGGTGGGGATACATCAATGCAGCGTATTTTGCAGGAGCGATTGGCGGCGGCATCGTTGTCCTCGCCTGCGTCAAGCATTTGCAGCGCAGGCTGCTGCCCGCCATGTTAGCGGGGATGGCAGGCTACGGGCTGCTGACAGCATGGTACGCACTGAACACATTACCGCCGCTGACGCTGCTTATCGTGTTGTTGATGGGACTACCTGCGGAAATGTCTGTCGTATCCCGCCGCACGATGATGCAGATGAGTGTGTCTGTACATGATTTGCCCAAGGTGCTGTCTGCCCAGGCCACACTGACAAGTTTGACCTTTTGTATTTCGCTCCTGTTAATGGGCTGGATTGCAGATCATCTGGGCATCGTTAATTTGTACTTGTTTTCTGCAGTGCTGACGCTGATTGCTGTTATATACGGTGTTTTTAGTCGTCGTGCCTTATCCATGTCTTTGTCAGCTTCATTGGAACCTTCCTCCAAATAAACAGAAAAAGCCCGTCTCCGGGCATATACAGGTGAAAATGCGGATAAATGGTCTTGGACCAGGCTTACCAGCGTGTTTTCCCTGATATGTGGAGACGGGCTTTTTTTACTGTTTTCTATTATTTATCCGAAGAAGCATCTGGACTCAAATCACATTCTTTTAACGGAACGATTTTAGTACGTTTGATCCATTTGTAGCCGAGCCACAGCAGAAGGAACAGCGGCACACTCATATACGTAGCGATCATCGTTTTCCAGTCAATCTCCTGTCCGGTGAAGGCATCCGCCCCTTGCCCGATAATGACAATGATACACAGAGCGAAGGCAAACAACGGCCCAAACGGGAACCAGCGGGCTTTGTATGGAAGCTCACTCAGACTGTGGCCCTGTGCAGTAAAGGCACGGCGGAAACGATAATGGCTGACTGCAATCCCGACCCACGTAATAAATCCGCACATTCCAGAAGCATTCAGCAGCCAGTTATAGACTACACCGTCTCCATACAGGGAGGCGAGAAAGGCTAGCATACCGACAGCGGTCGTGATCAGCAGTGCATTCATAGGAATGCCACGTCTATTGATACGTCCGAGGAAACGCGGGGCTTTACCTTCCCGTGCCAAAGCGTATAGTACCCGAGTTGCCGCGTACATACCCGAGTTACCTGCCGACAATACGGAAGTCAAAATAACGGCGTTCATAACAGAAGCAGCAATCGCAAGCCCTGCTTTTTCAAATACGAGCGTGAACGGGCTGACACCGATGTCACTGATATCTCCCCGCAGCAGATTTGGATTGGTGTACGGAATGATCAACCCAATCACGAGAATCGCGAGAATATAAAAGAACAGGATGCGCCAAAAGATTTGACGGATGGCGCGCGGCACATTTTCACGCGGATTTTCGCTCTCTCCAGCGGCTACCCCAATCAGCTCCGTTCCCTGAAAGGAAAATCCCGCTGCCATGAATACGCCCAATACAGCAAAGAATCCGCCATGGAACGGGGCGTCTCCTACCGTGAAGTTGGCAAAGCCAACCGCAGGGCCACCCATAATACCGAAGATCATCAGCACACCTACGGTCAAAAAGATGACCACGGTCACAATTTTAATCATGGCGAACCAGTATTCAGACTCACCGTAGCCTTTGACTGTCAATGCGTTCAACGCGAAGATTACGGCTAGGAATAACAGACTCCACCAGGCAGAGTGGCTTTCCGGGAACCAATATTTGATGAGCACGGTCGCTGCTGCTAATTCGGCAGCAATCGTCACCGCCCAGTTGTACCAGAAGTTCCAGCCCATGGCGAAACCAAAAGCCGGATCGACGAAGCGACCTGCATAGGTGTTAAAAGAGCCGGATTCAGGCATAAATGTAGCCAACTCACCGAGGCTGGTCATAAGGAAGTAGACCATGAGGCCAACTGCTGCATAAGCCAGCAGCGCACCGCCGGGTCCAGCTTCGGCAACCGCGCCTCCACTGGCGAGGAACAGGCCCGTACCGATAGAGCCGCCGAGGGCGATCATCGTCATATGGCGGGCTTTGAGACTTTTACGCAAGGTTGCGTCAGGTGTTGCTTTGTGTTGCACGTTCAAACACTCCTTCATGAAATTGTATTTCATGTCAGGGCAAGAGCCAGAAGGAGGGGGAGTATATAAATCAAAAAACCGCAGGGAATACGCCTGCGGTTTTGTCTATGCATTCCGCACCATACCTTCTTCCATAACAAGATAGCTCAACACACGTGTCTGTGTTAGGACAGCGTGTGACAGTTCTGCTCCTTTCGGTTAGCAGCCCCAGCATTCGGAGTATTTACAAAGAGTCAGCTCCGCATACTTCGGCGGGTGTACCTTTCCACTGGAATCTCAGACGGCTCTTATCGTCTCCTCCGGTGTACTGATTACATCCGCGACCTCTACCTCATCATAAAACAGGGTTGATGAGGTGTATGACATGATATTTTATTGTATAGCGAACTACAGTATATCGTACCTGTACATCTTCTGACAATCGACAATTTTTTGAAAATCACCTGTAGAATCTTAAATTAAGAGTTCCGCTTGGCCATCTGCTGCCAAACTGTGCCCGCGGCTTGTTCGCCTGATTCGATGCGTTCCAGCGCCATTTTAGCCTGCAGACTAACCTCGAATTCGGGATCATCGACAGCCTTCTCCAGCGCATCACGTGCATCCTCGGTTCCAACCTCGTATAAAAAACGTGCCGCCCGCCAGCGCACCAACTTGCTGCTATCCGACAGGGCTCCGATCATTGCGCTGGTAGCGACCGGGTCGCCGATGTCCGACAACGTGTCGCCTGCGGTGCGGCGTACTGCCGCTGAAGGATCGCGCAGCGCCTCGGCTAGCAGATCCATCGCCTCCGGTGAGCGAATATCGCCCAGATAGACGACGCCCAGCCGCCGCAGCTGCATTTTGTCGTCATGCAGCGCTTGCCGGATAAGCGGCAAATGCTCGGGCGTCGGTTCCAGCCGATCCAGCGCAGCGTAGCGTGTGCGCCAATCCTCGTGCTGCAGGGCCTTCTCCAGCTCGGCATCGCTCCACTCGCGGCGTTCCTCTACGAATTCGCTGTTGTTTGCGCCGTGGGCAATCGCCTGTTGGATAATCTGCTCCAGCCGCTCTTGCGGAAAGGCTGCCTCCAATTCCTGCTCGACCTCGCGTGCAATGTCCGGCAGTTCACCATAGCGGACGCCGTAATCACTCAGCTTGCGTTCCTTGATCAGCGTTGCACTCGCTACACGGGTAACGGCCTGCACGAAGCGGTCGGACAAGGAAATTCGTTCCTCCTGCTGCCCCGCCTTGACTCGAATTTGCATAGGAATGCCGCGAAAAAATTGCACAAAGACCTGTGCTTCGCCAAATGCTTCTCCAGAGGTTTCCTCTGGCAAATCCCAATTGGCGTCAGCGCCTTCCTCGCCTAGCTGATCCCGGACTTGACCCAGAATGGTAGACCAATCTGCATTCCCTTTGCGGTCAAGGGCTACAAAGTCGGTCGTGTGAAACACGCTTTTGACCCCTTCAATGCCCAGCATGCGCCGGATAAATGGGGGAGCGGAACGCTCATTGTCCCGTGTATATGTTCTGCGGATACCCGCTTCCAGTCGCTCATCCAGATGCAGCATCATGGTGTTCGGACTGGGAGTAGGCTCGATAGATGTTATTTTCATAGCTCAGTACAGCCTCCTGTTCAAAAGTTCTCCATATATAGCTTATCTGTATTGTAACTCATTCTGCGAATGTCTCCAAAGATAAGTTCGCGTATACAGGAAAAACACAATGACATATCTCACACTAATTCAGGTAAACACTAAAAAGAAATACTGCTACATTCAATGCAGAAGCAGGGTTAAAACTCGATAGAATGAACCAAACTGTGAATAGGTTACCAAAATGCGCCAATAGATAAGTGAAGGAGGCGTTCCTATGTTCCGCAAGCAGGAAAGAACGCTCATTATTGTATGTATAGTAATTGCGGCCATCATGCTATATGCCGTAATTAAAAGCATAGCTCGCTTGACTCCTTAGTTGGTAATCCAGAGTGATCTGCGATGTTTAAAATGTGAAATGAAGGAGTGAAACCCATTTGTCTTCACTGGACCCTGTATTGCTAAGCCGGATGCTGACCGGAATTACCCTGTTTGTTCATATCGTATTTGCATCCATCGGCGTCGGCGTACCCTTAATGATTGCACTAGCAGAATGGCGCGGGCTGCGAACTGGTGATCCGCATTATACACTGCTGGCCCGACGGTGGGCGCGAGGGTTTGTCATTACCGTTGCCGTGGGTGTCGTTACAGGCACCTCCATTGGTCTGCAACTCAGCTTGCTTTGGCCCACCTTTATGCGGGTGGCTGGACAAGCGATTGCGCTGCCTCTATTTTTGGAGACGTTTGCTTTTTTCATTGAAGCTATATTCCTGGGCATCTACTTGTATACCTGGGATCGGTTTAAAAGCAAATATTTTCACCTGATGCTGCTCATCCCGGTAGCGATTGCCTCGTCTGCCTCAGCGGTTTTTATTACAACTGTGAACTCGTTCATGAACCAACCTCAAGGCTTTACACTCAAAAATGGAGTCATGACAAATATTCATCCCATCGAGGCTATGCTAAATCCGGCTACGCCGACCAAAGTGTCCCATGTATTGGCTTCCTCGTATACATTGAGCGCTGGTGTGCTGATGGGGCTGGCTGCTTACAGCATGCTGCGAGGGCGTAATCACCCTTATTTTAAAAAGGCGCTGAAGCTGACTGCTACCTGTACCATTGTGTTTGCCATCAGCACCGTGATGATTGGAGACGCATCCGGTAAATTTCTGGCCAAATATCAGCCGGAGAAGCTGGCCGCCGCCGAATGGCATTTTGATACGATGACACACGCGCCCTTCGTATATGGCGGATACATGGATAAGAACGGTGAAATCAAGTATGCGCTGAAAGTGCCTTATGCACTTAGTGTGTTGGCTGGTAATTTGCCCAGTACGGAGGTTAAGGGATTAAATGACTATCCGGTGGAGGAGCGTCCGCCGCTGTCTATTCATTATATGTTTGACCTCAAGATCACCACAGGAGTGCTGATTCTCGTCATCCCACTGCTGTATCTGATCCGCAAGCGTTTGCCAGGTCGCAAACCGTACCCCAGATGGCTGCTGTTGGCGCTCATTCTGGTGGGGCCGATGGCGATGGTAGCTATTGAGCTCGGATGGATGTTTGCGGAGGTCGGTAGACAGCCGTGGATTTTACGCGGATATATGAAGGTCTCCGAAGCAGCAACCACTTCTACGAGTGTCGGGTGGATGCTGGTGTTGTTTGTTATTTTGTATCTGGTGTTGTGTTTCTCGGCCATTAAGGTACTCAGCAAGCTATTCCGCAATAAGGATGCGGTGGAAGAGATAAGGCAGCTGGGCCTGGAAGGGGCTGAAGGCAAGTGAGCTATGAAATTGTAGGTATCGCCATTTTGTGGACGTTCCTGTTCGGATATTTGCTTGTGGCATCCATTGATTTTGGTGCAGGGTTTTTCAGCTTTTACAGTGTGTTAACAGGCCACCAGAACAAAATCCACAATATCATTCAACGGTATCTATCCCCGGTGTGGGAGGTAACAAACGTATTTCTCATCTTTTTTGTGGTGGGATTAAACGGGTTCTTCCCGGATGCAGCATATTACTATGGTACGGCGTTACTCGTTCCCGGCAGTATTGCGATTGTGCTTCTTGCCATCCGGGGAGTGTATTATGCATACAATACGTATGGGCATTCCGGTAAAAATAATATCGTCTACATGGCGTTGTACGGTGCGACAGGGTTGCTGATTCCGGCGGCACTGTCCACAGTTCTCGCTATTTCGGAGGGCGGCATTATTATAGAAAACAGTACAGGTGTACACCTGCAATGGGGTCAGCTATTAAGTAATCCCTACACGTGGGCGGTTATTATTCTGGCGCTGGTGAGCGTGCTGTATATCTCGGCGATGTTTTTGGCCTATTATGCCAAAAGGGCGGGAGACAAGGTCGCTTTTGAAATTGTACGGGGATATGCGCTGCTTTGGAGCGGTCCAACGATTGTTGCGAGTCTGCTCGCATTTTTTCAGATTAACAAACAAAATCCAGATCATTTTACCAATATGCTGAACATAGCCTGGATGTTTGTTGCATCCTTCATATGCTTTGCGGGAGCAGTTTATCTGGTATGGCAGCGGCGGCATCTGGGGGTATCATTCATATTGGTGATGCTGCAATTTGCATTTGCCTGGTATGGCTACGGCCGCTCGCATCTCCCGTATGTTCTGTATCCCTACATTAATGTCTACGACAGCTTTACAAATTCTACGATGGCGTATGCGTTGATTACGGCGTTTGTTGCGGGTTTGCTAGTGCTGATCCCTTCGCTGATTCTGATATTAAGATTGTTTCTATTCGATGCAAAATATGTGCGCGGACATGAAGGGAAGAAAGGGTGAGTTAGAGTGGCTGCTTTCGAGCATTTTACGATTATGTACGAGTCACCTATCATTATTGTCGTGGCGATAGCGTTTTTGTTTATTTATTCGGCACGCTTTAAAAATCCACAGGACTGACAACTACAGGTAGAACAGGCCTTCCTGATTGATACGGGAGGTCTGTTTTTGCTGTATTATCGCAGAATTTCCTTTACAGACGTGATTGAATTATACTTTACATATATCAGGATGTTGCATCATTTTATGTTCACACTCGAGTGACAATATATAGTTAAATTGAACCGCTGTGTTTTTTGGAGAACGGGTTCATCAGGGAGGGAGCTGCATCATGCCCAAAGTACGTTTTAACAATATGGATCATGTAAATACCGATAAAACAATCAAGCAATTCAGACAATGGCGGCAGGAGCGACGCAGCAAAATAAAGGATTATACGTTCGTTGTGCCAAACCATCCCCCGGAGCTGGAATTTCTGCATAGCAATCGGGAGATGGCGACAGCCACCTGGGTGGGACATTCCACCTTTTTCATCCAGTATCTTGGGCTGAATATCGTCACCGATCCGGTATGGGCAGAGCGTATGGCTTTTGATAAAAGGTTGGCTCCGCCCGGCATTCGTATTCAGGATGTACCACCACTGGACATCATTCTGCTGTCTCATTCCCATTATGATCATTTACATTTAGAATCGTTGCGGAAATTATATCGTGCAGATACGTTGATGCTTGTCCCCTCGGGGTTAAAGGCGAAAATGATCCGCAAAGGTTTTCGTAACTGTCATGAGCTGCAATGGTGGGAGCATTTTACGGTAGGAGGGGTACGATTTACGTTTGTTCCAGCCCAGCATTGGACACGACGCACGCCGTTTGATACCAATACTTCGCATTGGGGTGGATACGTTCTGCAAAGTGAACAGCAGGTGATTGGCTCTGCCACGTCCGTCACGGAATCCAATCCTCATTCTAGTGCAGACTCAGAGGATGCACCAACGTTGTATTTTGTGGGAGACACCGGATATTTTCGTGGGTTTAAGGAGATTGGCGAGCGCTTTGCCATTGATCTGACCTTTATGCCGATTGGCGCGTACGAACCGGAATGGTTCATGACCTCGCAGCACGTGACACCGGAGGAGGCATTGCAAGGGTTTGTAGATTGTGGCGCAGATCAGATGATTCCGATGCACTACGGAGCCTTCAAGCTGGCGGATGATACGCCAAGAGAGGCGCTGGACCGGCTCGAAGCGGAGCGTGAGCGTATGGGTATTGCGAAGGAACGCATTCATGTTCTTGGGCACGGAGAGACGCTGAAAATTGGACGTCGCTGCTCAACTACAATCTGAGGAATTCGACATAATCCTTATATAAGAGGATTTTGCAAAAATCCAATAAGCGACTTCCAATGAATAAGATATAGATCGAAATGTTTTAGTTCGTCTATATCTTGTACTTCGGAGCGACTGGAATCAAATTTTGCAAAATCCTGATAAAAAAAGCGGCTCGGCGGACAATTAATTTTGCCTGCCGAGCCGCTTTTTTTGGTTTTTAGCTATAATGCAGGATTAAACTGCTTCGGAATCACTTGCCAAAGAGGAATCGCTGTTGGCGATGGGATGACGAACGATTTTAACTTCATAGAACGTGATTTTATTTTCAATAATATAGTCCGGAATTTGACGATGGCTATGGGATTCGCGGAATGCTTTGCTTTTCGTCCAGCCTTGGAAGTTCTCTTTTTCTTTCCAGCGTGTACTGATGGTTACTTCCTCATAATCTTTCGTGTTTTCAGTCAGCAGTACTTCCAGACCGAGAAAGCCCTCCATTTTTTCAACTTTTCCTTCTTTGTTAAATCTTTCGATGAGTAAATGTGCATTGCCCGGTGTGATTTTAGATGTATTTGTAACGATAACCATATTAAATTCCTCCTGAATGATGTGGTATGGTCGGTATAATAACCGGATAGCCATCCTCAAATTTGATGGTAGCGTTCATTTCATAAATGTCGCGAAGAAAAGCAGACGTCAAAATCTCACGGGGTTCGCCGGCAACGGCGATTCGTCCCTTTTTAAGTGCAATCATATGATGACAATAGGCCGCAGCTTGCTGCAAATCATGCAGTACCATAACAATCGTCAAGCCGGACTCGTGATTGATACGCCGCAGCATATCCATAACTTCAAATTGGTGGGCGATATCCAGAAAAGTGGTCGGTTCATCGAGCAAAAGAATACCTGTTTGTTGGGCCAAAGCCATTGCAATTCGCGCTTTTTGTTGTTCACCTCCTGATAGAGTATGGAACATTCGATCTGCATAGGGCTGGATGCCCGTGATCTTCATGACATGGTCCACGATTTGCTGGTCCTGTCCGGTATGGCGTACCCTCAAGCCTTTGGCATGAGGAGATCTCCCGTAAGCGACCAGCTCGCGGACCGTCAATAACGGCAGCATATCCTTCATTTGCGGCAGCATTGTAATCGTCTGGGCAAAATCACGCCGCTTGTACTCCTGCACGGGTTTGCCCAGCACGGAAACCTGACCCTGATCCTGCTTGAGCAACCGGGTCATAATCCGCAAAAGCGTGGACTTGCCTGAACCGTTCGGTCCGACGATCGCGGTGAGCTGACCAGCAGGCAAGGTGATATTCACATCGTCCAGCTGGAAATACCCACGTTGTAAGGAGATATGCTCACTCTGAATGGCTGTCATCCGAAACTCCCCCGTTTCTTGAGCAGGATTAAGAAGAACGGTGCCCCGATGACGGCTAACAAAATACCTACAGGCAGTTCAATCGGGTCAAACCAAGATCGTGCCACCGTATCTGCTAGGACAACCAGCGTTCCACCGCCTACCATGGAAAGGGGGAGGAGGAAACGATAATCTTCCCCGATTAGCAGCCGTATGACATGGGGAACGACCAGTCCTACAAAGCCGATTAGCCCAGCTACACTGACCGCTGTACCGGCGAGCAGGGCAGACAGCAGGATAATGAGCATACGTTGAAGCTCTACTCGCTGACCAAGCAGCTGTGCTGAATCGTCGCCCAGCAGCAGTAAATTAGCAGGTTTAATTGCAAAGAAAGAGGCGATTAATCCAATGATGGCGTAAGGCGCCATAAACTCTAGATGATGCCAGCTTCTTCCGTTTAATCCGCCGGATAGCCAAGGAAGAACGGCCTGTACGCGGTCGCTGTACATGACCATTACGCCGTTAGTGAGTGCGCCCAGCAGCGCGTTGATCGCAACGCCAGCGAGCACAATTTTGACAGGCGATGCCCCTCGGTCCCAAGCCAGCAGATAAATGACGATTGCGCTCAGGAAGGCTCCCAAAAAGGCGGTTATCGGAAGAAGGTAGCTGAGCTGTGGAAGCATCACCATCGTAATGACGGCGGCAAGTCCACCTCCAGCCGATACACCAATAATGCCAGGGTCAGCCAATGGATTTTTCATCACACCTTGAAGAAGTGCTCCAGAAGCTGCAAGACAAGCTCCCACCAGTAAACCTACTAATACTCTAGGTAGCCGGAGATCTATCAGGATCGTGCGATAGGTAGATTCATCATTATGTAGCAAAACATGATAGATTTCTTGAAGTGGAATCGACACCGAACCGTAGGCCAGACCGTACACAGAGACGGCCAGCAGTAGAATCGGAAGGGTAATCCAGGCGATGGTGCGTCTTCTGGCGCGCTGTAGTTTGTTCATCTCCATCGCCTATTTCGCCGGATACAGCTTTTGATGCATCAAATCCAGCGCTTTAGTGACACGTGTGCCCGGATTCGTACCGAACAGATCTGAAGGTAAAACCTCGACCTGATTGTTTTTGACTGCTCGGATTCCGTTCCAAGCTGCATTTTCCTGCATTTCTTTTATAAATGCGGCTTTAACATCTTCCGTATTGCCATGGGTCATGATGAAGATGTAGTCAGGGTCAGCCTCGATGATGCGTTCTGTGTTCAGCTGCGCATATTGCGGGAAATTTTGCAGGCCCGGAAAATCAGCGGCGATGTTCGAGCCACCCGCAGCTTCCAGTATGTTTCCACTTAGTGAATTTGGCAGTGCCGCCATATACGTAGCCGGGGCTCCGTAGACCAGCAACACCTTCGGTTTGGAGGCAGAAGCGGTTTCCTTTTGCAGCTTAGCTACTTGTTGGTCAATTTGCTGATTTAGCTTCACGGCCTGAGCCTGCTTTTGCAGTAATTGTCCGAACAGCGTAATTTGCGACTGAATATCGTGAACTGAATTGGCTCCCGTCAGCAGCAGCTGTGAACCGACTCCTTCAATGGCTGGAATGTCTTTTTCATTCATAGGATAATTGCCTAGCACGACATCCGGTTTGAGCATCGTAATTTTCTCCAGATCAACTTCGTGAGTGGAGCCTATTTGCTGAACGTTTTCAGCAGCAGGTACGACGGAGGGTCCATTGGAGTTGGGCCTGCCCACGGCTGTCCCGCCCAATGCGTAAATAATATCCAGATCGCCATTGCTGAGCGCAACGATATGTTGAGGGACCTTTTGAAAGGCCAACATCCGTTTTGAGAAATCAGTAACTTGAATCGTCGCGCCACTTGTCGTGCTTGAAGCGGTAGATACGGAAGCACTGGCTGGTTTGTGATCTGCGGTCGAGGTACCATTACTGCATCCGGTAACTGTCAATAAAAGCGCTGCGGATGACCACAACACATAAGATTTCATGTTATTCCTCCTGCAATTTTCAAGTTAAACAATAATGATAATCATTTTCATTTATGTATAAGAGAATGATAATGAATATCACTGAGGATTGTCAATTGAAAAAGGTAAATTTTTAAATAAATTTTGAATTAAAAATAAAAGAGAGTAATTCGAATTATAGAAGAAGGAACTACAAATTTTTCTTAAAAAATAGCATATATCAAGGGATTATGTACATGCAAATACATATTGACATTTTCGAAAAGTGTAAGATATATTGGTGATGGGTTTACTTGATTTTGCGAAATTATGGAATAGAGAGGTGGGGAGACAAGCTCGAAAAGAGCTATTTTTTTTAAATTATCAATTGAGAATGATAATCAATTAGTTTATTCTCGTGGGGAGGGACTGCTGTCAAAATGAAGAAGGGGTATTCTGCAATTATTGCTGTGTTTCTGCTGGTGAGTGTGCTGAGCTTTTGGCCAACTTCGTCATCTGTAGTAGCCGCTGCGGCTTCTCCAACATTGGCGGATGGTACATACACGCTCAAATACAATATCCTCAAGGCAGAAAATGATTCGGTGTCCATGGCTAATGATTATTTTGAAAAACCAGCTAAGTTGTATGTAAAAAAAGGTCAAATGACCATGCAAATTAAGCTGAATCATAGCGAATGGACAACTGGGTTTAAAGTAGATTACAAAGGCAAAATCATCGATACAAAGGTCATCCATAAGGATGCCAAAACCGATACCCGCACCGTACAATTTCCAATTACGAGTGTGAACAGCCCGTTAATCTCTAAAATCCATGTTACTGTCCCTGCGTATAACTACGATCATGATTATACGATCCGCTTCGCTTTTGATTCCAAAAGCGTCAAAAAAATAGCAGCCGTCCAGTCAGCGAAATCAACTAAATCTTCCAAGAAGTAAATTCAAGCCATCTTTATCGTTCATAAAATCAACACAAATTGAAGCATAAAAAATGGAGGAGTGTGTGTAGATATGAATATGGTAATGAATCGCTTTGAGCAATTTTCTTTTAAGAAGGTATTTGTAGCATTGATCATGACAGCGCTTGTTTTTGCACTCGTTGCTCCATTCTCAGCTAAAGCGGCAGCAGCCGACGGCACGTATAACGTAGACTATACCGTTCTGAAGGATCAAACCAATGAAACTTCTCGATTGGATAGCTACCTGACGAAGCCTGCTCAGGTTACGGTAGCTAATGGCAAAAATGTCGTTCGTCTGACTGTGAAAAGCAGCAATCTGATTACAACGTTCAAAGTAGAGCAAAATGGCGTACTGCAAGATGCGACTGTGGTAAGCACAGATACTGCGAACAACACTCGTGTAGTGGAATTCGAAGTTGCTGATCTGAATGCAAAAGTGAATGCTTACGCTGAAATCACAATTCCAGTAATCGGCTACACAGGCAAGTACGATGTACAACTGCAATTCGACGAAATCTAATCCAAAATAAAGCGTAAAAGGAGATTAAGAACATGAACATGATTATGAATCGTATGGAAAAATGGTCTTTGAAAAAAGTAATGCTTACTGTAGTGATGGCAGCGCTTGTTTTTGTGGTACTAGCTCCATTTTCTGCCAATAAAGCAAACGCGGCTTTGCCTAATGGAACGTATCAATTGCCTTATACCGTTTATAAAGATGGAACGACTCAGCCATCTTACATGGATACAAATGGTTATGTGAAAAAACCAGCCACACTGATTGTTACGAATGGTCAATATAAAGTGAGAGTAGCTATTACCAAGAGTGCTTGGGTTACTGAATTCAAAACTCAACAAAACGGTCAGTATGTGAATGCGACTGTAGTAAGCACATCAGGGGATACAAGAATAGTCGAATTCCCTGTAACTAGCCCGTCTCAAAAATTGAACGTTAAACTGCATGTAAGTGTGCCTGCAGAATACACTGGTGGTATTCCGTACGATCACGACTATGTTGTTCAATTCCAATTCGACGACAGCGATATCTAAGACTTCTTTTTGAAAATATAATTTTGAATTGAATACTCATTTGGAGCTTAGTTTCAAAGCTCCAAATGAGTATATTTTAAGTAGGGGGATACATCACCTTGAAAAGCCGATTTAACAAATTTATAACGACATTTGCTGCTATTCTAATGTTGTTTTCTTTATTTTCACCATATGTAGGAGCAACACCTGAGGGTGAGTCCACTTCGTCGAATTTGCCCGATTTAAGCACTACAGTCACTAGTGCTACTTATGCTACTTATGAGATTCCGGTAGAAGTGCCCAGCACATATGCTGAGCCTACCAATGCTGTGACCACTACTGATGCGACCTATGCAGATGGAGAATACCTGATCGATTACAAACCTTTAAGAAAGACAGTCAGCGGTAGCACTAGGGATTCAAGCTTCAAAACAAACTATACCTATCCTGGAGATTTGATCATTAAGGATGGAAAATACCATTTTTCATTTAAGTTTGCGGAATCTCAAGGTCTTTCGAAATTTTTAGTTGAACAAAACGGGGAAACAGCTCCCGCAAAAATAGAGGTGGATTCTGGGAAAACTTCCGGGACTGTAAGCTTCGATGTTTATGATTTTCATCAAAATGTAAATACGGAGTTTGGATTTAATAGCAGTTCTCCATGGTATGTAGATACCGATCCAGACCGTTCAGTGAAGGAATGGATTGAGTTTGATCCTTCCAGTTTGAGACTTAAAAACTCAACGGAGAATCCAACGGTTCCACCTGTAACACCACCGGTAACGCCTCCTAATACAGGAGAGAAACTCGCTGATTTGGACTTTACCCTTTTGAAAGATGAAAGCAATGAAAAGTCAATGATGGATGGGTATACGGAGAAACCAGGCTCTCTAATTGAGCGTGGTGGTAAACGATATGTCCAATTTACATTAAAGAACAGTAAGCAGATTGATGGTTTCAAGGTAGAGCAAAATGGAGTGTTAACCGACACCTCTGTTGTAAGTGAAGATCAAACTGCGAATACACGTATGATCGAGTTTGAAGTAAAAGATCTGCCTGCCAAGCTGAACGCATGGGTAAGCATCAACTGGCCTGAGCTGGGCTACGTGAATACTTATAACGTAGATCTTCAGCTGGCCTCTGCACCCGCACCATCAGATTTGGCGGATGGAACGTACTCGATTAACTTTAACGCGCTGCACGCCACAAAAGATCAAGCGTCAGCGATGGCACAATATCTGTTGTCTCCAGCGACTTTGACGGTATCGAAGGGACAAAAAGAAGTCTCCTTTACCATTAAAGATAGCACCACAGTAACGGAGTTCAAAACAGAACAAAACAGAACGTTAACAGATGCGGATATTGTAAGTGAGGACAAGACAGCCAATACGCGTGTTGTGAAATTCAAAGTAGCGGATTTGGACGCGATTTTGAATGCACAAGTACATGTGAGCACGACCTATCCAGGTGGGGTTTATGAGATGGATCATAAGCTTCGTCTGCAATTTGACAAGAGCAGCATAGCTAATACTCCATCCCCGGTTGATCCTGGGACGCCAGGAAAGGTTTTAGCTGATGGAACGTATTCAATCCATTTCGATGCATTGCACGCAACAAAGGATCAAAAATCGGCAATGGGGCAATATTTATTATCTCCAGCGACACTGACGGCATTGAAAGGCAAGTATGAAGCTTCCTTTACCATCAAAGACAGCGCAACGGTGACGGAGTTCAAAACAGAACAAAACGGAACGTTGACAGATGCAGATATCGTAAGTGAGGACAAGAATGCTAATACACGTGTTGTGAAATTCAAAGTAGCGGATCTGGATGCTATTCTGAATGCACAAGTACACGTGAGCACGACCTACCCGGGTGGGGTTTATGAGATGGATCATAAGCTTCGTCTGCAATTTGACCGCAGCAGCATTGCAGTAAAAGGAACAGACGGCGGCACAACTCCCGTGACTGAAAACGGCAGATACAGCATTGATTTCTCCGTCCTCAAAAATGGAAGCAATGAAATATCTGTGATGGATGGCTATATGCAAAAACCAGCCACACTGCTAAGACAGTCCGGTAAAAATGTGATTCAGATCAAAATGGACAAGAGCAGCTGGATCAAAACCTTTAAAGTAAATGGTGCAGAAGCTCCGGTGGTTGAGCAATCGACCTCCGCAGATACAAGAACAGTACAATTTGAAGTGCCAAATCTCTCGGATAAAGTGACAGTGAATACGCATGTGATCGTACCTGGATTGGATTTGGGCGGCATCCCATATGATCACGTATATGATGTGCAATTTCAATTCGAGCCTGCTACTATTCGCAGCTTTGTCGAGCCTTCCTCTACAGGAGCTACAGATCCTATCGTAAAATTGGATTTTGACAAGCTTGTCAATGGGAAATATGCCTTGAAATTCAGCATTCTGTTGTCGGATGGTTCCACAGGAGTGGATTCTCCAGCTCAACGCTTTATCACTAATGAACCAGCGCAATTGGTCGTGGAAGGCGACAAACAATTTGTAGGTCTGAAGCTGCAAAACGGTAATGAAGTGAAGGCGTTGCGCATTTGGGACAACGCAAGCGGGGACTACCGAGACGCAGAAGTGACCCAGGAAGATGCAGCAAGCAATACGAAGCACGTTCGTTTTAGCGTAAATGACTTTAAAAACAATGTAAAAGGCCAACTAGTTGTCTATGAAGCCCCTAAAGTGGCAAGTGCCACTCCGATGGTCTTTAAGACGGAGGATCGGGTAGAGAAGGTATACGATTTTGAATTTAAATTCGATACCAGTAATGTAGCTTATTACAACGACAAGAAGTCGGCTGAAGCAGAAAAAGGGAAAAACAACTTAGCGGATGGAGAGTACACTGCGAACTTCCGTGTGCTTGCGAACGGAACGGATAAGGATTCTCTAGCGGCTCCTTTTGTACAAAATCTAGCGAAATTGATTGTGAAAGATGGTAAAGTTCAGGCCCATGTAACCGTTACGGACAACCAGGCTTTGAAGCTATTCCAAACGGATTTTGAAGGCCGTTATGCCAATCCAACGATTGTGGCTTCCGACACAAAAGGTGACACGCACACTATTGCGTTTGAAGTGCCTGATCTGGATAAAAAGTTGAGTGTGTACACACAGGTATATCTGCCTGAGAAATACATTCTAAATGAGAAATTCGGCGGACAGATTCAATTTGACCGTGCATCGCTTAAAGGTGAGGGAGTCAATGCAGCTACAACTGCAACCGCAACTGAACCAACAGCAGCTTCTACGGACAAGGCAGCAGAAACAACTGCATCTGTGGCTGAAACAAAACCAGTAGTTGAGCAACCGGTTCAAACGGCTTCCGAGAAGCAATACACGATTAATTACAACGTATTTAAAGATAAAACGAGTGAAGCTTCCGTTATGGACGGTTATCTCGACAAGCCAGCTACACTGATTGAAAAGGGAGACAAGCGCTATATTCAAATTACTTTGAAAAATAGCTCATGGATGCCAGCTCTCCAAGTAGAGCAAAACGGTACCCTGAAAGATGTGGAAGTAATCTCGACATCCGGCGATACACGTGTCGTTCAATTCGAGGTAGGGGACTTGTCTCAGAAAATGGGTGCTTACACACACGTCATTGTGCCTGGTTTGGTCCTTGGCGGAGTGCCGTATGATCACTGGTATACAGTTCAGTTCCAATTTGATGAAGAAAGCCTAAAAGCGAAGTAGCCTCAGGTTGTGATAATCAATGAAGTCTGAATAACAGCAAAGTTTGTATGCGAGCAAGTCTTGGTGCCCCGGCATCAAGACTTGTCAGCATTTACATACCCGAAAAGTTGGGGCTCCTACTGACTGTTTTTCTACATTTTGAATTGAGGTGACTGGATTTTCATGAAACGGTATATAGCATTGGCTCAAGGAAAAACATTTGGTTTGTATATGTTAATCGGCATCGTGATCTTGTTGCTGGCTGGATGTTCGGGAGGGGCACAGGCCGGGCAGAACCAGAGCGATGGTTCGAAATCAGCGGCAACATCTAATGCAACCGGAAAGTCGTCTGACGGTAAAGCTCAAGCTCCTCGTATTGTGGCGACTACGGTAGCCATTGCGGAAATCACGGATGCACTAGGCCTGGATTTGGCAGGCAAGCCGACAAGCACGAAAGTGCTGCCTGACCGTTACAAGGATGTGCCTGATGTGGGTAATCCGATGAGTCCTGATATGGAAAAAGTGATGTCATTGAAGCCGACGGACGTACTGTCGGTGACGACACTGAAATATGATCTGGAGCCTAAATTTAAAGATTTGAAAATCAATGCCGAATTTTTAAATTTTGAAAGTCTCGCGAATATGCAAAAAGAAATTCAAAAGCTGGGAGACACGTTTGGCAAAGCCGATAAGGCCAAAGAGATTAATGGAGCTTTGGATGCCAAAGTAGCCGAGATTCAACAAAAGATCAAAGGGAAGAAATCCCCTAAAGTATTGATTTTGCTGGGAGTACCGGGAAGCTATCTGGTGGCTACCGAGCATTCCTATATTGGGGATCTGGTTAAAATTGCAGGCGGAACCAATGTGGTTCAGGGCGAGAAGGTGGAGTTCATTGCCCACAATACCGAAGCCTTGCAGCAATCCAACCCCGATATCATTTTGCGCGCTGCACACGGGATGCCGGATGAAGTAGTGAAAATGTTCGATGAAGAGTTCAAAACTAACGATATCTGGAAGCATTTCAACGCTGTGAAAAATGGGCATGTCTATGATCTGCCTGAACCGTTGTTTGGCACAACAGGGAATTTAGCGGCAAACTCGGCGCTGGATGAGCTGATGAAAATGCTGTATCCTTCGAATTAAAGGAAGCTGATGACATGTCCAAAAAAGGTTGGAGCCTTATTGTTGTAATTGTCTTGCTCGTTGGCGTCATGCTGTATTCAGCGATGACAGGCAGTCTCAAGGTGGATTTGAGTCAGTTGGTGACCGGATTGTGGACAGGTACAGATGATCAGGTGAATGTGGTCAAGGACCTGAGACTACCGAGAATTTTCGTGTCCGTAATGGCAGGTGCAGCCCTTGCAGTGGCGGGTGTTTTACTGCAAGCCGTCATGAAAAATCCGCTGGCGGATGCTGGGGTTATCGGCATTTCTTCGGGAGCGGCATTGATCTCGCTGATTGCGGTGACGGTCTTTCCGGCGCTTTATTTCTGGATGCCGTTCTTTTCATTTATTGGAGGTGCGTTAGCCTGCCTAATGGTTTATGGGTTTTCGTGGAAATCTGGCTTGCATCCGATTCGTCTCATTCTGATCGGGGTAGCTGTGAACGCCATTTTTTCCGGTCTAGGTCAGTCGTTTAACTATCGAGGCAGTTATGCGGTCACCAGTATTAACCAGGTCACTACATCAACCTTGTCTATGAAAAAATGGGTAGATGTCGAGGTTATTGTGACCTATGGCGGGATTGGGCTAATTTTAGCCATGCTCGTGTTCTCTTGGTGCAATTTCTTGTCCCTTCAAGATAAAACAGCTAAAAATCTAGGATTCAATGTAACGCGCGCACGACTTTTGATTTCTGTGATTGCAGTGCTGCTTGCAGCAACGGCTACAGCCATCGCAGGAGTAATTGCCTTTATCGGCCTGCTCGTTCCGCATTGTGCCCGCTACCTAGTTGGCTCGGATCATAAGTGGCTGATTCCATTTTCTGCATTATGCGGCGGCTTGCTGCTGCTGCTCGCGGATACACTGGGGCGGACGGTGCTTGCTCCCAATGAAATCCCGGCTTCTATTATTATGGCCGTCATTGGCGGGCCGTTCCTGATATTCCTGATCAGAAAGGCGGATCGCACCTATGGACATTAAGGATATAACCTTCACATATGATCGGAAAACGGATCGTCTGCACGCTATTAATGCTGTTATTGAGTCGGGACGGATTACGACCATAATTGGTCCCAATGGATGCGGCAAATCGACGCTGCTCAGCGTGATGTCCAACAATGCTGTTCCCCGCTTGGGCCAGGTGATTCTGGACGGCAAGGAGATAGCCCACTACAAGCCCAAGGAGCTGGCCCGTCAACTGGCGGTAGTCCATCAGCAGAATGAGGCACCTTCCGACTTGACTGTAGAAAAGCTCGTCAGCTTCGGAAGGTTGCCGCATAAGAACATGTTCACAGCGAGACGTGATGAGGATGAGGAGGCGATCGAGTGGGCAATAGCCTGCACTAACCTGAACGAACGTAGAACTCGCACGTTGGATCAGCTCTCAGGAGGAGAACGGCAGCGTGTATGGATTGCAATGGCCTTGGCACAGCGGACGCCAATTTTATTTTTGGATGAGCCGACCACCTATTTGGATATGTACTACCAGCTTGAAATTTTAGAGCTCATTCGGCAGTTAAACCAGGAACATGGACTGACCATCGTGATGGTGCTGCATGATATCAATCAGGCTATTCGGTATAGCGATGTGATGATTGCCATGAAGGAAGGGCGTATTATAGCGAACGGCCCACCTACAGAGGTCGTTACATCTGAGCTGATCCAGGCGGTCTATGACGTGGAGGTCGTAATCAAACAGGATGATGAAGCGGGCATGTACCTCATTCCGATAGGTGTCGGGGTTTCCTGACGTTTACGACGCACAGAACAATCAATGCTGCGACTGAATAACGCGTCTGTCCTCACGGCATCTCAACGAATTTAAAACATGAAAATGGTTCTGGTCCATGTGTTTGTCAGGTGACAATCGTGGAGACAGAAGCATTTTTTATTTTATTTATAAGATATTGGATGAGATTCAGGGCGGTTATGCTTATACTACGGTTCGAATCCGATCTTTTGTGTGTTATACTATTGCCGTCGGTAATTTTGTGTTTAGCACTTTACTAATGATAAGGATGGTATGCTTATATGATCAGTACAAGCGGCGTAACGCTTCGTTATGGTAAACGCCCACTTTTTGAAGACGTAAATATCAAATTTACTCCTGGGAACTGCTACGGCCTGATTGGGGCGAATGGCGCGGGTAAATCCACCTTTTTGAAAATTCTTTCCGGTGAAATCGAAGCCAATTCTGGTGAGGTTCACATGACACCGGGCGAACGGATGGCAGTCCTCAAGCAGAACCATTATGAATACGATGAATTCCCGGTTCTGGAAACCGTTATTATGGGTCACACGCGTCTGTATGAAATCATGAAGGAAAAAGATGCGCTGTACGCTAAAACGGAGTTTTCCGAAGCAGACGGTTTGCGTGCCGGTGAACTGGAAGGCGAATTTGCAGAGCTGAACGGTTGGGATGCCGAGCCGGATGCAGCTGCATTGCTGATCGGTCTTGGTATTCCGCGTGACCTGCATGATAAAAATATGTCTGAGATGAGCGGGAACGACAAGGTACGCGTTCTCTTGGCTCAAGCGTTGTTTGGTCGTCCCAACAATTTGCTGCTTGATGAGCCTACCAACCATTTGGATCTCGAATCCATTCAATGGCTGGAAAATTTCTTGATGGACTATGAAGGCACCGTCATCGTTGTATCCCATGACCGTCACTTCCTGAACAAGGTATGTACGCATATTGCGGATATCGATTTTGGTAAAATCCAGATGTACGTCGGCAACTATGACTTCTGGTACGAGTCCAGCCAGCTTGCGCTTGCATTGACTCGTGATGCGAACAAGAAGAAGGAAGAAAAGATCAAGGAACTGCAAGCCTTTATTCAGCGCTTTTCCGCGAATGCTTCCAAGTCCAAACAGGCAACTTCACGTAAAAAGCAACTGGATAAAATTACGCTGGACGATATCCGTCCTTCAAACCGTAAATATCCGTTCATTAACTTCAAGCCTGAGCGTGAAGCAGGCAAACAACTGCTGACCGTAGACAGTCTCAGTAAAACCGTTGAAGGCGAGCAAGTGTTGAACGAGTTCAGTCTGGTTGTGAACAAGGGCGATAAAATCGCGTTTGTGGGTCCGAACGGTTTGCCTAAAACGACGCTCTTCCAGGTGTTGATGAACGAGATTGAAGCAGACAGCGGAGAATTTTCTTGGGGGATTACAACTAGCCAGGCTTATTTCCCGAAAGATAATTCCACCTATTTTGAAGGTGTGGACATGAATCTTGTGGAATGGCTCCGTCAATATTCCAAGGATCAGGACGAAACGTTCCTGCGCGGCTTCTTGGGACGTATGCTTTTCTCTGGAGAAGAAGCGCTTAAGAAAGCAAGTGTGCTGTCCGGGGGCGAAAAGGTTCGCTGTATGCTGGCGAAAATGATGCTGAACGGTGCCAATGTGTTGCTGCTGGAAGAACCGACCAACCACTTGGATCTGGAGTCCATCACAGCGCTGAACAATGGTCTGATTGATTTTGATGGTACTATATTGTTCACATCGCATGACCACCAGTTTATTCAAACGATCGCGAACCGCATCGTGGAAATTACACCAAACGGCGTAATCGACCGTACGATGAGCTATGATGAGTACTTGGAAAATGAAGAAATCACAAAGTTGCGTGAACGTATGTATCCGGTAGAAATCGGCTAACTTCAGCAACTAGATAAACGAAAGAGGAGCTCCTTCAGGCCATTAAGATGGCAGGGAGACTCCTCTTTTTCGTTTTTGTACCATGCCCATAGCTTACTTGGTTCTGGCAGTGAGGTACGCCAGACCTTTGATACCCTATTAAGGCTATGAGGTGGATTATGATCCGCCTGTACGACGGCGTTGGTTGTTCGGCTTCTTCGTATTTTGGCTTTTCAGTGTTTTGGTGGAACCGCCTTGAAAGCCGCCCTGCTGTGAAGCGCCGGACTGCTGTTTTTTTTGTGCCAGCTTTTCCCGAATGGCATCTGCGAGATTAACTTTACGTGGTTCATTGGCATCGCTCATGAATAAATTCCTCCTGTTGCCGCCAGATTCATGTCAATCATGCTGGATTGAAGAAAAACGCGGCTGTGTCCTCATTTTATACGTTTTTAAAAGAAGGGACAAGGGCAACAATGATAACACACATCTCGGGTGGGGTGGAAGAGAAAACGTATGTTTTTTGTGTGAAGGAAAAAATGTTTTGTGTAACCTACAGGAATGGGGTCTGGCAATACTTTTTCGTTGTTACTACAGCGATGCAGAGCGGAAAGACTGTTTCTCTAGACCCACACAAAGTTCGTCTGCTATCCTGAAAATAACAGTTAACCCAAGACAAATTGTTATTATTCAGGGCAGCGATGCTGCTATTTTTATTTTGGGCCCGGTGAGATCGTTCTGCTGGAAACTATATATTTGAAGGAGTGTCCTACGTTGTGGTAAATGTCTATGAAGAAATACGAAAAGGTGAGCGTGGGGCGTGGGTGAGCATTGCTGCTTATCTCTTGCTGTCCGCCTTTAAGCTGATTAGCGGATATATATTTGCTTCTAGCGCGTTGCGGGCGGATGGCTTCAATAATGTCACCGATATTGTAGTGTCGGTTGCTGTACTGGTGGGGCTGAGAATTTCCCAAAAACCACCGGACTCTGACCATGCCTATGGACATTTTCGGGCAGAAACGATCGCGGCGCTGCTGGCGTCCTTTATTATGGCTGTCGTCGGTTTGCAGGTGCTTATTGATGGGATCGGGAGCATTTTTAAGGGCGGAAAGCAAATACCGGATATCACCTCAGCGGGTGTAGCTGTGATTTGTGCGGTGATTATGCTGGGAGTGTACCTTTACAATAACAGACTGGCACGGCAAATTAACAATAAGGCTTTGCTGGCAGCGGCCAAGGATAATCTATCGGATGCACTTGTCAGTGTTGGGGCAGCAGTTGGCATTATCGGCGCACAGTTCGGGCTACCCTGGCTGGATACTGTAGCTGCGATCGCGGTAGGATTCATCATATGTAAAACAGCATGGGATATTTTTAAGGATTCCACGCACAGCTTGACCGATGGATTTGATGAGCAAGAACTGTCTGACTTACGGAGTACGATTGCCTGTATACCTGGAGTAGAGGGGATTCGGGACGTTAAGGCACGTGTACACGGCAATCATGCGCTGGTGGATGTGGTCATTGAGGTGGATCCGCAACTCAGCCTGATTGAAGGGCATCGGATCAGCGACCGGATTGAGGAACGCCTGCAAGAGGTTCATAACACGATGCATGTCCATGTCCATGTAGAACCCAAATTATAGATTAATTATTAAATTGTTAGTATTAAAAGTGACTTTAGACCTATATGTAAAAGGCGTATACGCTTCCTTTTGTGACGTTTGGATTATATCTCTCTTCCTGCTGCTTTTACTATAATGAAGGCATGTCCGGCTATATTCGTCGGAATTGGATATGCTCTTCAAATTCGTAAAAACAGCCAGGAGGTGCAACATTGAGAAGACGCGTGATGGGAATGCTCATGACGTCAGCCGCGCTGTTGGCAGCAATTCATGTGGCGCCGGGTCAGGTTGACGCAGCGGCATCAACAGCATCCACAGGACAGAAGGCGGTTATTCAGGCGGCTGTAAAGCTTAGATCCGGTCCTTCGACTACAGGGGATGTAGTCAGCTTTATGAAGCAGGGAGAGGCCGTAACGGTATTGGAGAAAACGAACAGCTATTGGTATAAGATCAAGACTTCTGATGGAGTAACCGGATACACTAGCAGCTCCGACAAGTACATAAAAATTGGCGCTACCAGCGTCGCTGCTGCTGTCACCCCGTCTACCACTCGTAAATCGGAAGCCACAGAGTCAGTTAAAAATGTTTCAGCTAAAGAGGCAGTCGCCTCAGTGAATAGTTCTGCCGGTCAAACGAAAGCCACGATTCAAACGTCCGTTCGTTTGCGGGCGGAGGCATCCACTTCTTCCGAGGTTTTGGGCTATTTGAATGCAGGGGATGTCGTTACGATTACCGACCCAAGTAATGCTTATTGGTTCAAGGTTACCAATGCTGATGGTACGGTGGGCTACGTCAGCTCGTCTCCACAGTATATTCGTATTGGTGAGGGCGTTGTTGTGCAGCAACCTGTGTCTGCTCCGGTGACAACCACTCCTGATACTACCGCAATACCTGTGACAGCCTCTCCTGCGTCAACTATGAACATGTTTTCCGGTGATGCAGCGGCTGCAATAGAGCAGGTTATTAACACGGGGATGACTTATCTCGGAACACCATATGAATATGGTTCAGATCGTAACAGTACGGCTACTTTTGATTGCTCGGCATTTACCCGTCAAATTTTCCGTCAGGCTGTAGGTATCCAGCTTCCGGCAGATTCTCGTTCACAGGGTGAGTGGATCAAGCAAAACAGTCAGCCGAATACGGACATGACTACACTGAAGCGTGGCGATTTGCTCTTCTTTACAAATTATAATGCATCTTCCGGGGCGTACACGTCCTTGGATAATTCCTCCCAAACGATTACACACGTAGCTGTATATTTGGGAGACAACAAGCTTCTCCATACGTTTTCTGTAGCGGGTGGCGGTGTAAAAGTTACGGATTTCAGTAAGCCTTGGCAGGATCGTTTCCTGTTTGGGGGCAGCGTGATTCAATAAAGCGCTGCTAACTGTTAAAAAGCTACATCAAAAAAGGATGTTCCACAGCCCTGTTAACCAGGGTGGGAACATCCTTTTTTTATAAACATTTAGAATATTGCTCTTGTGCAGCTAGCATCCGATAACTATGAAACCCGTTTTCTTCCGGTAAAGAGTGAAATGACGAACAACACCAGAAATATCACAAATAATATTTTAGCGATTGTAGCAGCTATGGACACGACGATACCAAAAAAACCTAAGATCCCGGCGATCACAGCAAAAATTAAGAATAAAGCGGACCATTTTAGCATGTTCTGTATCCTCCTTTAATTGTATATAATGTGGCATACTCACGCTCCGATAGAGCGTGGTTGCAGATGACAATGACTTCTATAGATTATTCGTGGCTGTGCCATCGTTATATGGTGTTTTAAACGGTGCGAGAGTCCGTGAATCATAACGTTTGGAGCGGAGAAGAAGCCAGCCTGGACGTTGTTTCGTGTCTGAATCTAAAGGGTAACTATGCAGTAATCATAAACATCATCGTGAAAGACGAAAGAGAGGTTACGCTATGTTAACACAGGTCAGCATTTTTATTATTGCTATCGCATTTGCAGTTCTCGTTATTTTCCTCATCAAAACGTTAAAAGCAGCACAAGGCTCTCTGGATAAGGTGACTCAAACCTTGCAGGATGTACAAAAAACGATAGATGAACTGAGTTATGAAGTAAAACAAACGGTTCGACATGCGAATGACATCACCGCAGACGTTGATCATAAATTGAAGCAAGTGGAGCCAGTGATGGAATCGGTTAGAAACTTGGGAGAGGTACTCAGCGAAGTGACGCTGGCTGCCAAGCAGGCTTCAACAGCGTTAATGACACGGTTTCAGAAATCGCATAGCGCTGCGAGTAATACCTCCAGAACGGATCACGCGATCAAGGCAACGACACCGAATAGACCTTTGACCGCAACGGAGCGGACGGTTCAGAGCTACAATGCGACGTATGAGGAACCTGCGGCCAAACCGGGTAAAAACTGGTTGGGTTATGTAGACATCGCTGCTGGGGTGTGGCAGAAAATGCGTCAGTAGCATAGTGGCTGAACCGTAAACTACAGGAAATTCATTGAAAGGGTGAGATTTATGATGAAGACGTTATTACTAGCTGCTGGTTTGCTCACTCCCTTTTCCGGACAGGATACGGTTCAGCAAACCGTTTCCCCGCAAACAGCGGGGCATATGGTTAGGACTGTGCAGACGATACCCACTCCACATGCTGTACCAGCAGATTTTCATACCTTAAATGGCATATCTCTGGATGATACCCGTGCGGATGTATTAAAAAAACTGGGTAAGCCAATACGAGTCAAAAAAGATACGCTGCTGCTTTCTACAGAATACCAATATCCAGATGTTGTCGTAGGTATGCGTGAGGACGTCGTTTCTTATGTGCATGTAGATCCTGCTGCTGGTCGAATCAAGGTAAATGATAAGTGGCTGCCGCTGCAACGGAAAACGCTGGATCAGGCGCTGGGTGGCTCGCAATTCACGGCGGAAGACGGAGAGGTCTATGTACGCGGACAACGTGCAATCAAAGTGTTTATGGATGAGACGTCTGATAAACCTAAGTATGTTGAGTTTTTTGATGAAACGGAGTGGTAATCGATTTTTACGAGGCGTGACATAACATGGAAGTTTCAAATGGATATGTGAAGTGTAATAGTCAGAGAAGTCAATCCTTAAAGGAGCGTGAGAAACATGAATCAGACCAATCATAAATCTTATGCCAAAGTGGTAGATAACGGTGTACAAGCCGTTGAAGCAGTAAATGAGTTGCGTAACACGGGCTATCGTTATGAGGATGTGTTCGTGCTCGCTCATGATCAGGATCGGACAGATCGTATTGCCGATACGGTGGATGCCAAGGAAATCGGGATTAAGGAAGAGGGCGTTTTCGATTCATTAGCCAACTTGTTCCGTTCCCGTGGCGATGAGCTTCGCGCTAAAATTACTTCTTTGGGATTTACAGATACCGAAGCTGACTTTTATGAAAAAGAACTGGATCAGGGTAAAGTGCTGGTCATTGCTAAAAAAGCGTGATATTGCTGTTCAACATAAAAGCAGAGTGACATTAGATTCGAAAAAGAGGATGTTGACCGCAGCACAAGTGTTTCGCGGGTCCTCCAAAAACATAGATAAGGAATGGGGTTTTAGCCTCATTCCTTATCTATGTTTTTGGAATGCCTTCTTACGGAAACACTACTTCCAATCAACAAGGGTGTTGCCGTTTAAGCAGGTATAGTATAATACATGAGTTACAGATAAGGAGAGGCCAATGAGAATTCTAATTGTTGACGATAACCCGACGAATGTCATTATTATTCGTGAAATACTGAAAAAAGAAAATTATCGGGATGTGATCTCTGCTAGCTCGGCCGCAGAAATGTTGGAGCATCTGGGAATCGGCGACCGTACCATTAGTCTTCGGCCCCGTCCTTCCGATATTGATCTGGTGCTGCTGGATATGATGATGCCTGAAATGGACGGCATTGAAGCTTGCAGTATTGTGCAGGAATATGAGCATTTAAAAGATATCCCGATTATTATGGTAACGGCGGTAGGAGATTCCAAAAAATTGGCCGAAGCTCTAGATGTGGGAGCCGTCGATTACGTCACGAAGCCGATCAACAAGGTAGAGCTCATGGCGCGAATCCGGTCTGCCTTGCGTCTCAAACAGGAGAAGGATTGGCATAAGGATCGGGATCAGCGAATTCAGGATGAGTTGAAGCTGGCCGCGATGGTGCAGCAGGCGGTGCTTAGTCCTGCCATCCATGACCAAGTGCTGCAAGTGAATGCGCTCTATCAGCCTTCCTTTGAACTGGCAGGGGATTTATATTCATGGTATCCGTTAGGGGAGGGGCGATATGCCATCATTTTGCTTGATATGATGGGGCATGGCATTTCTTCCTCGTTGTTCTGCATGTTCATTGCGTCTGTACTTAAGGATACGGTGACCACATATGTGGAGCCTGAGAAAGTCATACAAGAGCTGAATCGTCGTTTTAATCAACTGGATCTGGGCAAGCAGCTGGTACAGTATTATTTTACGGCGATTTATATGGTGATTGATACCCGTTCACGGCGAATTGACTATGTAAATGCGGGACATCCTCCCGGTTTGCTGTTCAACCAGGATGGCAGCATTACCAAATTTGACCGTGCATGTAGCCCGGTTGGTTTGTTTGATAAGATTGATGCAGAAATGCACACGATTCATTATGAAGGAACTGGACATATCGCTTTGTATACGGATGGCTTGCTGGAAGCGGTGGAAGGTGAATATGAGGAGCAGTTGGAGTATCTGACTGAGTGTCTACGTAAGTATGAGGAATGGAACGAAGAAGCGATGCTGGATGCATTTTTTCGTAATGAGACGCCACAGGATCGCGATGATGATAAGTGCCTGATCTGGATTTCATTGAAAGAGGGAGAGAGCTTGCATGAAAATCAGAAATAAACTGCTGATCGGCTTTGGATCGCTTATGGCGATCCTCCTTGTGCTGACGCTAATCAGCTATGACCGGATGGGGAGCCTGAATGAACAGCTAAACCAGGTTTATCAGGATCGATATATGAAGGTCCGGAAAACAACAGCTATTCGCGGGCAGGTGAATGATATGGCCAAAGTGATGGCCAATCTGATCTTGAATCCAGGTTCCTCCGTTAGTGAGGCCAAACGCGAGCTGGACGATATTTCGGCTACTGGAACGAAAGTGCTGACTAGTCTGCAAACGAATTCCGGCACCAGTGAAGAGCAACAGCAGGTTGATCGGGTAGCCGTCGCGTGGAATGAATTTTTAAGTTACGAACAAAGACTGGTTTCTTTGTTGGGGCAAGATCGTATTGATGAGGCTAACGCTTTCCGCAATAGTACTGGTTTGCCTGCCCAAGAAGAGGCGATGGATAGTATTAATGCCCTTGCCGTTTTTCAGGATCGGGAAATTGATAGCGACATGAAGCAGGCCAATTTGGCGTATGAAGAATCTGTGCAGATTACCACAATTCTGATGGCCGCCGGCCTGATCATGGGCTTACTGGTTATTTTGTGGGTGCTCCCAAGCATTGCCAAAGGTCTAAATGTCGTGAATCTCATGATTAATGGTTTTGGCAAGGGAAAGTACAGGGCCATCAGCCGAATAAGTGTTGCCTCCAAAGATGAAATTGGTGAGGTCGCTCGTGTATTTCAACAAATGGCCGGAGACTTGGAAGAAAAGCGGAAATTTGAACATTCCGTCCTTCAAACGCAGAAGGACCAAACTTGGCTTAATGCCAATACTGCTCGGGTGACTGAGTTGTTCCGTGGCGTAAATTCACTGGAGCAGGTTGCTCAGATGTTCATTAGTGAGTTTACGCCCATCTTGGGAGGCAGCTATGGAGCCATCTATTTGCAAGGGAAAGATGTAGAAGACAACCGTTTTAAGTTATACGGTTCCTATGCAAAGGTGACTGGCGAAAATTCGATTAGGGACATTATCCATGTGGGCGAAGGATTGCTCGGACAATGTGTTCTGGATCGTAAGCCGATCTTGATTACAGAGGCTCCTGACGGATATTTGTCCATAGGCTCTGCCTTAGGAGAAAGTAAGCCCGTGGGAATTATGATTTTCCCTATTTTGTTCGAGGATGAGTGTATTGGTGCTGTAGAAATAGCGTCACTGGATCGCTTCAGTGATCTGGAAACCAAGCTGTTTGCTCAATTAGTAGAGAGCTTGGGGATCATTCTGAACAATATCAAGGGACGGATGCGTGTAGAGCAATTGCTGCGCGAATCTCAGGCACTTACTGAGGAATTGCAATGCCAATCCGAAGAACTACAAACTCAGCAAGAGGAACTCAAGCGCTCCAACGAAAATTTGGAGGAGCAAACAGAAGAACTCAAGCGTTCAGAGGAATTGTTACAACGTCAACAAGAAGAATTGGAGCATTTTAATACTGAACTGATTGCCAAAACGAGAGCGCTAGAAGAACAAGTTCGAGAAGTGGAAGAAAAGAACGACGAGATTGAACATGCACGAGCTCAGTTGGAGCAACAAGCAATGCAGCTAGGAATCACAAGCAAATACAAATCCGAGTTTTTGGCCAATATGTCTCATGAGCTGCGTACTCCGCTAAATAGCTTGCTTATTCTTTCTCAGCTCTTGTCTGAGAACAAGGAAGGCAATCTCAAGCCAAAGCAAGTGGAATATGCACAAACCATTTATATGTCAGGCGCCGATTTGTTGAAAATGATTGATGAAATTCTGGATTTATCCAAAGTGGACGCTGGAAAAATGGATATTAACCATGAAGCGGTCCACTTGAAGGAACTGGAACTGTTTGTGGAGCAGAATTTTGCTCCGGTCGCAGCCCAACGTGAGCTTCAACTGCATACCGAGATTGAAGAGAACCTGCCAGATGCCATTATCAGTGACGGTTATCGTCTCAAACAAATTTTACGTAATTTGCTGTCCAATGCGTTCAAGTTCACCACGGAAGGTTCTATTCGTTTCAATGTATCCCGGGCAAACGGAGAGCAGCTTCCTGGTCTGCTAAATCCAAGAAGAGCCTATCTGGCTCTATCTGTGCGTGATACGGGCATTGGGATTGCTTCCGATAAAACGGATCTGATCTTCGAAGCCTTCCAGCAGGTAGACGGTACAACCAGCCGGAAGTACGGAGGGACAGGACTAGGTCTGTCGATCAGCCGCGAGCTTTCCAGATTGTTGGGCGGCGTTATTACGGTGGAATCCGAGCAGGGACAGGGCAGTTGCTTCACACTGTATTTGCCGGAACAAACGCCAACGGCTGAGGATATGGATTCTCATTCGAGAGAGGAATTTAACGGTACGGTTGTGAATTCGGATTTTGAGAATGTCGTAGCCTCGGCAGAAACGGATCTTCCCATGATTATGCCTGCTAAACGTTTGCCATTATATCAGATGCCTTCGAAAAACAAAGCAGCGGACATTATACATCCGGGGGACGACCGAAACGAGATTACCTCACAGGATAAAGTGCTGCTGATTATTGAGGATGATATTAATTTTGCTAATATTTTGTACGATATGGCCCGTAGTCGGGGCTTTAAGGCCCTGATCGCTCTCCAAGGAGACGATGGGCTCAACATGGCTCAGTCTTATTTGCCGGACGCTATTATATTAGATATTCAATTACCTGTGATGGATGGCTGGTCCATTTTGGGCGAGCTAAAAGGAAATTCATCGACACGTCATATTCCAGTGCATGTTATTTCGGTCATAGATGATGTGAAGCAGGGCTTGATGATGGGTGCGATTGCCTATCTCAAAAAGCCATCTTCGAAGGAAAGTCTGGATAAAGCATTTTCACATATCAAATCGTATACGGACCAGATGGTCAAACGTCTCCTTGTGGTTGAAGATGATGATAATCAGCGTAAATCCATTATTGAGCTGATCGATCATGATGATGTTGCCATTACGGCGGTATCGACAGGTCAGGAAGCACTAAATGAGCTGGCTACCCAGCGGTATGACTGCATGGTACTGGATCTGATGCTGAGCGATATGACTGGTTTTGAACTGCTGGATCGTATTCGAGAGAATGAGCAGCTAACTGATCTGCCGATCATTATTTATACAGGCAAAGATCTGGATAGCAAAGAAGAAACGCAACTTCGTAAATATGCAGAGTCTATTATTATTAAGGATGTTAAATCGCCGGAACGGCTTTTGGACGAAACAACGTTGTTCTTGCATCGTGTAGAGGCGAACCTTCCTGAGGACAAACGCAAAATTTTGCAGAAGCTATACAACAAGGAAGAACTGTTTGAAGGAAAAAAAATATTGTTGGTAGACGATGATATTCGCAATGTATTTGCTCTGTCTAGTGTGCTGGAAAGCTATCGTATGGAGGTTACCTTTGCGGAAAATGGAAGAGAAGCACTGGAACTGCTGGAACAGACACCTGATTTTGATCTGGTGCTGATGGATATGATGATGCCGGAAATGGATGGATATGAAGCGATGCGACGTATCCGGCTAATGCCACAATTCGAGAAGATGCCTATTATTGCCCTGACAGCCAAGGCCATGAAGGATGATCGTTCCAAGTGTATTGAGGCAGGCGCTTCCGATTATGTGAAAAAACCGATTCAAACCGAACAGCTTTTATCATTAATGCGGGTTTGGTTGTATTCGTAACCCAAAAAAATGGGTAATATAAATCGACACATGATTGGAGCGGCATAGGCAAAACCTATTTAGGAATTGGAGAGAGATTATGACATCTAAGGATATGGCGGATAATGCTGCTAATGAAGTGAAATCGAATGATACTGAGCGGGAATTGATTGAGATTGAGCTGTTGCTGGAAGGTATACATCGGCTGTACGGCTACGATTTTCGTAACTATGCTCTGCCTTCGATTAAGCGGCGTGTTTATTATCATGCGCAGTCCGAGAACGTAAGCACGATATCAGGACTTCAGGAGAAGGTGCTGCATGATCGCAGCGCCTTCGATAGACTGGTACAAAGCCTTTCCATTCCGGTGACCGAGATGTTCCGTGACCCGGAGCTGTTTCTAAATTTCAGGCAGAAAATCATTCCTATTTTGCGAACGTATCCGTACATTCGAATCTGGCATGCAGGTTGTTCCACTGGTGAGGAAGTATATTCTATGGCGATCTTGCTGCATGAAGAAGGCTTATATGATAAGGCTCGCATTTATGCGACGGATATGAATAACCTGTCTTTACAGCAGGCGAAGGAAGGCGTATACGGGATCGACCGAATGAAGCTGTATACCAAAAATTATTTGGAGTCCGGGGGCACACAATCGTTCTCTGAATATTATACAGCCAAGTATGATTCAGTGATGTTTCATCCTTTTTTACGGAAGAATATTATTTTTGCGGAGCACAACTTAGCGACAGACCGGTCCTTTAACGAGTTCAATGTGATTTTTTGCCGGAATGTCATGATCTATTTTAACGACGAACTTCGCAACCATGTACATGGGTTGTTTTATGATAGCTTAAGTCATTTTGGTGTGTTGGTGCTTGGGGCCAAGGAATCCATACATTTTACCGATTATAGTGATTCCTACGAGCCGCTGGACCGGATAGAAAAAATATACCGGAAGATTAAATAGAGATGCTTAGGAGGATTCCATGGGGCTTCATGAACCGATTCATATATTGCTGGTAGATGACAGACCTGAGAACCTGCTCGCTCTTGAGGCGGTGCTGGAGAGTGAACAATATAATCTGGTAAAAGCCACATCCGGGGAAGAAGCGCTGCGATGTCTATTAAAAGATGAATTCGCACTTGTAGTCCTTGATGTGCAGATGCCGGGTATGGATGGAATTGAGACTGCAAAGTTAATCAAGGCCAGAGAGAAAACAAAGGATATTCCGATCATCTTTATTTCAGCTAACAGCAAGGAAGCTGAGCATTTGTTTGCGGGATATTCGGCCGGTGGTATTGATTATATGGTGAAGCCGTTCATCCCTCAAATTCTCAAGTCCAAAATTGAAGGCTTCGTGCAAATGTATCTGACAAACAAACGCTTGAAGACACAATCCATGCTGCTTCACCACAAGACGCAGGAGCTTGAGAAGATGAACAGCGAACTGATTGCCGCCAAGGAGGCAGCAGAGATTGCTGCCAATGCCAAAACGGAATTTCTGGCAATGATGAGCCATGAGATCCGTACACCTATGAACGGTGTTATTGGCATGATTGATCTGCTGATGGAGACAGAGCTGCAGACCGATCAGCAGGAATATGCTGATATCATCCGTCGTAGCGCAGACGCGCTGGTAGCGGTCATTAATGATATTCTGGACTTTACCAAGCTGGAGTCAGGCAAAATGGAGGTAGAGGAATATCCTTTTGATCTGGTTTCCTGTATCAAGGAAGTTTTCAGCCTGTTTACAGTAGAAGTCAACCGAAAGAATTTGGAGCTGGTTTATTTTCTCGATGAACAGATGCCACCGGTGTTATATGGAGATATGGGGCGATTGCGACAAGTATTGATTAACCTGGTATCCAATGCCGTCAAATTTACAGACCGAGGCGGGGTATATGTCTTCGCATCTGTCAAAGAGCACAGTGACAATGGACTTACCGTTGAGTTTTCTGTGAAGGATACAGGCATTGGCATTGATTCGGCTAAGGTCGGAAGGCTATTTCAGCCCTTTTCCCAACTGGATTCTTCAATGACGCGTAAATATGGTGGTACCGGGTTAGGACTTGCCATTTGTAAAACCTTGGTGAATATGATGGGCGGAGATATTCGTGTAGATACGAGTGGAGAACAAGGCGTGACGTTTCATTTTACAATGAAGCTTGGCTTTGCTGAGGAAAATGAACTGAAGGGGGAGTCCAGCCACGATTGGGAAATTCCACATCAGGAGTCTCCAAGTCGTAAACCTGTACTGGTGGTGGATGACCATCCGATCAACCAGAAGCTAATGGTTAATATACTGGATAAGCTTGGTTTAGCTTCAGATGTGGCAGCAGATGGGCAACAGGCGCTTGATATGGTCATGGCGAATCAGGACTATGACTATATCTTTATGGACTTGCAGATGCCCGTGATGGACGGTCTGGAATGTACGGGTAGAATGCGTAAACAATTGGCGGGAAGATCCCAACCTGCCATTATCGCCATGACGGCTAACGTCATGGAGGGTATTCAGCCTCGATGTATTGAAGCTGGGATGAACGATTATATTAGTAAGCCCGTTAAAATCAGCAGTGTAAAACAGGCGTTGCTACGGCATTCTCCGGACCATTTTCCAATGCAGCCGGGTAAAGATCAAATCAATGAAGCCTAGATGGTGGCATTTGGTAGTGTTTAAAAAGTTATACCGTGATTCAAACGCTCGTATAATGGGTTAGTATGTAGGGAAATCTTTTTTCGGGAGAGTAGGCCTATGAATACAAATAAAAATGAGAAATTTAATGCAATTACAGAAACAACCGATGGCGTAAATACCGTTTATCTGAGTGGAGAGTTGGATCTTTCGGTAGCACCTGATTTTCGTCTGGTGATGGAGCCTTTGGTGGGGGAGTCCAGCCAAGATTTGATTATTAACTTGAGAGACCTTAAATACATTGACAGCACGGGTATTGGTATCTTGTTATCCATTTTAAAAGCAAGGCATGGGATGGAGTCTCGCTTTGCTGTTCAAGAGGTACCGCCTCAAATTCAAAAGCTGTTTGATATGACCGGTATTGCCAAATTCTTTGTCCCCCAGGAGAATTCCCAATAGGAAAGGAAAGAAAAAGAAATGAATGCTCAAATTCAAAAAGTAGTTCTTAATTTGCCGGCAACTGCTGACTTTGTTGATATTGTAAGATTAAATTTATACGGTATTGCCGCGAAAATGGGATTCTCTTATGAGGATATTGAAGACATGAAAGTGGCTGTATCGGAAGCCTGTAATAACTCTGTCCTTTATGCATATGGTCATGAGGGGGGAGTCGTGGAAGTGACATTTGAATTTGATGAAGCTTCGTTGTCCATTCGTGTCAAAGATGAAGGGGAGAGCTTTGAACGTGTGGAGGACCCGTCCCGTATCGCATCCTTGCATGACAAGGAGTTGAATGATGCGCAGATAGGCGGATTAGGCTTTTATCTCATGCAGGCGCTTATGGACGATGTCCATATCTTGAATGAGACAGGAAAAGGCACCGAAGTGGTGCTGGTAAAGCGCCTAACCAGAAGTGAGGAAAGAGTATGAATGAAAAGGTAACTCCCCCGGAGTCGATGGATGAAGCCGTTGGTCTAATCTGGGAGTACCAGCAAACAAAAGATAACGAGATTGCTACCGTGCTGATCCGCAAGTATGAGCCAATGGTCAAGATGGCTGCCGGGAAGATCTCCCGTAACCGTCCGGACTTATACGAGGATTTATATCAGACCGGTCAGATGGCTTTGATACGTCTGCTTCAGCAATACGATATCAGCTTGGGTATCCCATTTGAACCGTATGCTATGAAAAGTATGCTGGGACATATGAAAAATTATTTGCGCGACAAATCCTGGTACATCCAGGTTCCTCGCCGCATTAAGGAAAAGGGTGCGCTTGTTCAACATGCTATTGATGAACTGACCGTTAAATTGGAACGCTCACCCAATGTAGACGAGATTGCGACCTATTTGGATCTTACCGTAGAAGAAACGATCGAGGTGCTTGCTGGTCGTGAGTGCTATCACTATGTTTCACTAGACTCTCCTTTATCTCAGGAAGAGAGTGCAGCTACGTTAGGCGAGCTCATTAGCTCGGATGCTAACGATTATGACACTGTGGAAAAACGAATGGATTTGCAGCAGGCTTTAAGCCAACTGAAGGAGCAGGAACAAAAGGTGCTTCTTCTGGCATTTCAGGACGGTCAATCTCAACGTGCGATTGCACAGACGTTGGGCGTATCGCAGATGAGCGTTTCACGTATTCAGAAGCGGGCAACGGAAAAGCTGAAGCAGATTATGTCTAATTCCTCTATTTCATGAGAAGACCGCGGAATTCTTGGCTTAACATATTTGGCGTCACATCGTAAGGACACGTTATTCCGATATGGGAAGCGTGTCCTTTTTATAAAGCGAAAAAAGTTGGGAGGAAGGTTGGAATCCATGACAGCATTTGAACAGATTTCTTCCTTTCGTGGAGGATGGGAATGGTGGGACATCAGTGCTGGGAATTGGCAAGATTCGGTCATACAGCACTTGAAGGAGAAGCTCCCAGAAGCCGCGGAATGGCTGGACAAGGTAGAGGACATTCCATCCAGCTTTATATCTGTGCGCTTTCCAGATGGCAATCAGCCCTTAATGTACGGGTCGCTGATCTACTCCGTTCAGGAGGAGATCGACAGTCAGCGTAATTGCAACAAGTTTTATTTTTTGGTTCTAAACCAGAAGTTAGTGACGTTAAATCTGGATCAAAATACCCGTGAAATCATGCACACCGCGGAACGCCAAAAAATGCTGGAACAGTGTGAGGATGCAGCTGACGGCATGTTTGTATTGGCGAGAGCCGTGCTTCATTATTTTCATACAGGTATGGATAAGTTCGAGATCAACCTGAGAAGACTGGAAGAGGAGATGGAGAAAAGGAATGCCCGTACGCTGATGGATTCTATATTGAATGCACGTTTCGAGCTGTTGTATTGGAGCAATATGTTCATTCCTTTTTCAGAGCTGGTGACGGCTTCTCGGGAGGCATATCTGGATCAACTGGAGGAGAATCGTTTTTTTAAGCAGTTACTTTACCGTGTTACTCGGATGGAAGGACTTTTCCTGCATTATGAAAAGGAAATCGACACATTGATCTCCATTGACGACGCCATTTCCGCATTTAGGGGGAATGAGATTACGAAGACGCTCACCATTGTCACCGCCGTATTTACACCAGCAACCGTAGTGGGCGCTATATGGGGCATGAACTTTGAAAATCTGCCTTGGATTAAAACAGGCTGGGGTTTTACCACCGTGATTATTGCCACATTGCTAAGTATGGCGGGAATGTACGGCTGGCTGATGATGAAGGGGTGGACAGGAGATTTATTGAAGGCTAACAAGCGCAACAAATTGTAGCGGTTGATTACAGCTGTTACAATGTACAAATAAAAAACGATCCATCGTAACTGGAGGCTCTTTGAGGAGTCTATTATCGGTTACGATGGATCGTTTTTAAATGAGATAAGGACGATTACTTAGTACCTTGGCTCATTTTGATATATCCTAATAATTCGGCGATGAAATCTCCGATGACCGGAAGATTTAACTGTACCAGGAAACTGAGCAACCAAGCGAGCAAGGCGAGTATAACCACTGTGCCCAGCGTAAGACCGAGACCACGTGCAATGCCTGCGGTCAGATTGCTCATAATTCTTCTTTTAGTGCTGGAGTAGTTCTCCAGAATATCTTTGAATTCTGCTCTTTCGAGCGTATCTGCTATTTGATCTAAGCGTTTGTTAAGCCGCTTGACCTCATGGCGCAGCTCAAAAGGATGCTCATTTACATCAAAGTCCCTCTCCTGATCATGTGTTTTAACATGATTATGAGTAGAAGAAGTCTGCTTGGATGAAACTTCATCTGGCTGATCTTGAGCCTGTAGGGGATGAAAGGTTCTTTTGTTCTTCGCGGTAAGATCATCTCCATAGGAATTTGGCTTGTTCATTGTCATCCCAGCCTTTCTATCATTTAAAAACAGCCAGCTTCTTGCATGCTGGCTGTTCAGTGTAGGGCTTATTTTTTGCCATCAGAATGTGTAGCTGTTAGGAATTTGCATTCAATTGTTTTTGCGTATCCTTGGCCGCTTGAGCCGTTGCATCCATAACTTCTTTATCCGCTTTGGCTGCTTCATTAGCGACATCTGCAGAAGCCTTGGTTACGCTGGATACGATGTTGTCTTTGCTCTCGGATACCGTTTTGGCTACATCTGCTGTTTTGGTGGAAACGGTTTTGGCCAAATCTGTCGCTTTGCTGCTCACTACAGATGCCACGTCCTTTGTTTTATCGGAGACAACTGTAATTTTATCAGACAGATCACTACGCAAATCACGACCCGGCTTCGGCGCGAATAGCAGGGCTGCGGCAGCACCAATCAAACCTCCAATAAATAAACCTTTTGCAAAACCTGAAGTACTTGCCATATTTTGATTGTCAATGTTACTCATGTTATATCACTCCTCTTATAGAATTAAAGAATAAAAAATATATATAAAATTTTAGGTAGCCCTTCTTAATAGCCTGGACGCCAGTCCGAGCAAGAACACGAACAATGCGGTTCCGAGTATGGCTGGAATGACTGCAAAATCTCCGATGACCGGGCCCCAGTCTCCCAATAGCATGACACCTAGCCAAGCTCCTACAAATCCAGCAATCATAGAGCCGGCAATGCCGCCAGGCATTTCATGACCAGCCAGTGCATCGCCAATCAATCCGATAATAATAGCCATTACAATACTTAGTACAATTCCCCACACAAGGATCGCCTCCCTTATCCTAAGTTCACAAAACCATAACGTTTTTGATGAATGCTGAGCTTCGATATTGCTGAGCCTTGCTTACTTCGTATATAAACGTCGTGACCCGGAGTGAAACAAAAAGCCGACTCAGACATTTACCGGTGGGGAGTGGAAGGAAGCTGCATGCGCGCTCGCCAATAGATCACAGGAACGGTAAACACCAGCCAAATTATACCCGCAATATAGCCACCCACGATATCTGTAGGAAAGTGAACGCCTAGATATACGCGGCTTAATCCAATCAAGAGAATCAGTAGTGCACCCAGAGCGCACGGAAGAAAGAGCGAACGCCCACGAATCTTTCGTTCTATGGTCCAAATGGCAAATATCGTTCCGAAAAATCCCATAGAAATCATCGCATGACCGCTGGGAAAACTATAACCCCCGGCTTCAACCAAATGTTGAAGTGACGGACGTTCCCGTTGCAAAATTTCCTTAATGAGCGTATTTAGCACCCACATCGCCGTAAAGCTGCTTAGGATCGCAAAGGAATAAGCTTTTGAACGAAGGCTGACCCAACACAAGGTAGCAGCACCGAGGGCGATGATCAACGACATGCGGAGTGAACCTAAAGATGTAATGAATATAGCGATGGTTAGCAGTTGGTAACGAGCAGCTGCTGTGTCTGGAAAAACGGCATCCTGTATGCGTTCATCCCAATATAGAAAAGGAGCTGTGCCAATCCACTTCACAGAGTAGGCGATGAGAAGCAACACAGCGATCATGATAATAGATGCACACAGACTACGGCGCAAATAGCTTGGTAGGAACCGGGATGGTTGGGGTTCATGAGATAGCATATGTAATAAATCTCCTCCTTATGGCTATGATAGATTCAATTTTTCGTACTATTAACTTAACTAATAATGAACTTAAGAGCAAAACCCGACGGAGACGACAGGCTGATTGAGGCATATAAGCCCGGGGTAAAGGGATCGTATCACAGCGTTTGTAATGCCAGGGCCGGAAGTGGAATAGTCATCACGAAGCAAAGCTGCTTTACGGAACTGTAATCCATGGAGGTGTTAAGGATGATTAAAATAGTGACATCGGCAGAAAGACATACCTCAAATAAAGGGTGGATTCATAGTGAGTTTAGCTTTTCGTTTGCCGATTATGAAGATCCGAGCAATGCCCATTTTGGCTGTATGCTAGCCCATAATGATAACGAGCTTGAACCGCAGCAAGGCTTCAAAAGACATCCGCATCACGATTTGGAAATCGTCACCTACGTGATTGAAGGCCAATTGCATCATAGCGACAGCTTAGGACATGAGCAGGATTTGAAAAGCGGCTCGATCCAGGTTCTGAGTGCAGGCACCGGAATTGAACATGAAGAGCGAAATACTGGGGATGAAAGACCGGTTCGTTTTTTGCAAATGTGGTTTTTACCCGAGAGTCCTGGCATTCAGCCTTCTTATCAGGTGCAAAGATTCAAGCACAGTGAACGTCTAAATCGGCTTCAGCCTGTTGTGTCTGGTTCAGAAGTGGAGGGGGCGTTATCCATCGCGCAGGATATAAATCTGTATCTGAGCAGATTGGAAAAAGGACAGCAGCTTGAATATCCGCAGCAAGAGGAGCGCCGCACCCACATCTATGTAGTTAACGGTCATGTGGAAGTTACGTGCCAGGATGGGGATTTTCAGTTAGGGCCTGGCGATGCCGCGCGAATTCAAAAAAGCTGTAACTTAAAGATACGAGCTACAGGCAATGAGGATATATCTGAACTGGTGTTAGCGGATTTGCCTTGAAGTATCCTTGAGTGAGTGAAGAAGTGTATGAAAATGCGCATATGCATTCGAAAAAATAAAGCTCGTATCCCGGTGCACGTCTGTTGAGACGAGCGGAGATACGAGCTTTATTTACGCTGACAGGGCCACTATCATGAAGGCTGTTGTTCATGATGATAGGTTGTAATACAGCTGAGCTGTATTCCTATAAGCTAATTCAGGAGGACTTACGCAATCTACCCAGTTCAGAAACAATAGCTTCAACCTCTGAAATGCTCAGGTTAGGCTTGCTTATCACCATATCATAGACATCATGGATGTCCTCGTATTGCTCCAGCGAGAAAGCGGATGCCTGCATAGCAGCACCACTCGCCATACGGAGCTTGGTTTTAATACCCTCAATCATATACTCAATGTTGGCATGAGACGGTACAGACAAATCCATCGTTAATTTTCCATCCTTTCATAACAGGGGAAGTTGCCTGTATTGTATCATGTTTTTGTTGTAGAATGTACTGAAAGCCAGATTACTGATATACAACCGAATCAAGGAGGATGGACAAAGTTGTCTTTGTATAATCGAGCTTCCGCACCCGGTCGCTCGTCCTTAGAACATAATGTAAAGAAAACAGATCGAGATGGACTCGCGCCGTTTTTCCGAGAAATTCATCATCAGCATGCTATAGATAAGTTGACTTTTGTTTGCATCGGTACAGATCGCTCATCGGGTGATTCACTCGGGCCACTGGTAGGCACCATGCTCAAGGAGCAAGGTTTTCCGCACGTGATTGGCACAATGACGGAGCCCTGTGATGCAGATCATCTGGTTTCATACTTGGAGTGCATTCCCCAAGATCATCATGTGATCGCCATAGATGCTTGTCTTGGACAGCACGGCTCAACGGGAATGTTTCTTATTGCGCGTGAACCGCTAACTCCTGCGCGATCGGTGGGGCTGTCTCTGCCGTCTGTTGGTCATTATAGTGTTGCAGCGATTGTGAATGAGCGCAGTCCCAAACCCTATTGGACACTCCAAATGACGTCGCTTCACTTGGTCATGACCATGGCTGCGCATATTGCTAATGCGGCGGCTTATGAATTTGGTTTAAAAACAGATTTGCAAGATTTTCCAGAGGGTTACCGTTTCAGATATTGATGGTCTGCTTAATAATATACATCAGCATGTTCTACTCACTAATATATTCAGATCCAATAGATTATATACAGAGAAGGAAGGGTTCCACATGGAAAAGGTATTATGCGAAGGAACGACGATCTGCTATGCCGAACAGGGAAAAGGAGATCCGATCATTCTATTGCACGGATTTTGCGGAAGCTCTTCCTACTGGGATGAGGTTGTTCCCTTGCTATCCCAAAGCTATCGTTGTATTGTTCCAGACTTGCGTGGACACGGACGCAGCGATGCTCCACTAGGAGCCTATACTATTGATCAAATGGCAGATGATGTGCTTAAACTTCAAGAACAATTGGACATTCCTCAGGCTGCCTGGTTTGGTCACTCCCTAGGAGGCTATCTTGCCCTTTCGGCAGTGCAGAGACATGCAGAACGCCTGACAGCCTTTGGACTGATTCATTCCACAGCATATGCAGATACGGATGAAGGTAAAGAAAAGCGGAATAAGGCTGTATCCACCATCCAAACGGAGGGGATTACGACCTTTGTAGATGGACTCGTACCGGGACTGTTTGCTCTTGATCATGTGAAGTCAATGTCCAGCCAATTACTTAAAGTCAAAGAAATTGGCTACAAAACACCACCACAAGGAGCCGTCGGAGCATCACTGGCTATGCGCGAGCGTACTGATCGGCGGGATGTGTTGTCGGCTTCTGCATTGCCAGCCCTTTTAGTAGCGGGTGAGCAGGATCAGGCGGTTCCTCCAGCGCGGACGTTTACAACAGATCGGGCCGGAGTAACTCAGGTTACCCTACCGGAAACAGGTCACATGAGCCTGTTCGAGGCACCGGAGTTATTAGCGAACACCATCTTGACATTTTTAGAGCAAAACTTGAAAAGGTAGACTAAGGTAAGCCCAAAAACCGGAACCTTCTGATGTGATAAACAGAAGGTTCCGGTTTTTGAGTAGTCAATTATTTTTAGGTGTGTAAGGTGTCTAATTTATATTGCTTTTGTTAAAGGCAAACGCTGTCGGCAAAACGTCAATACTCTCCAGATTTTTCTCATAGGCATATTTTTTAAGTGCTTCTTCTCCCATCTGAATCGAGACTTCCTTCAGCTTTTCCCGTTCGCTCGTGTATGTCATAAAGGGAACCGCAAAACCACATGAATTCTGCACCATGTGAACGTCCACAACAATGATTTGTCTTGCACCGGGAAGCGGTTTGAAGAGAGGGTACAGTTCATTCCATTGCTTAGTATCGGGCAGCGCGACGGTACCAGTACCATAGAGCTTTAGTACACTGGGAGCGCCCTCAAATGCACAAAACATGATTGTTACCCGTCCGTTCTCGATAATGTGGGCGCTTGTCTCGTTGCCGCTTCCCGCCAAGTCGAGATAGGCTACCCTTTGGTCCGATAGAATACGAAAGGAATCATATCCCTTGGGGGAAAGGTTAACGTGCCCTGTCTTGGATAGCGGTGCTGATCCTACAAAGAAAATGTGCTGCCGCTGTATAAACTCTTGATGTTCCGGTAATATCGAGCTAAATTGTTTACCCAAACTCCATCATCCTTTCTCACAAAAATATTCATATAAATTTTGTTTCTAAAGAAAATAATTACTATGAATTATTTTGTGGGATGTTTAAATATACTGATTATTTTTTGTTTCGTATGAAACAAAAATATCACAACACTAACGAAGAAGCAATATTGATTTAAAAAAAACCGTCATTCGCTAGTCACATGATCAGCTATAAAGTACTGTATCGTAGGAATTCACTGCCATACGTGAGCATTCTGACTTCCTGATCATTGATGTTATTAACTGAGGGTGAAGGTTATAAGTGGTATTTCTGCATGGTAGGGCATTTGGCTTTTAGACAAGGATGTCATACAATCAGAAGACAGAGTTTCTGGTTGTCTAGGCATCGGGATGAAAGGAAGGGAACGGCTTGCTTAGAAAAGATTATTTGCTCAGTATGATGGAAGAATTGACATCCGCAGTAGCATCGGTGCTCGGTCTAAGGCGTGAAAATAAACATGTCGAAGCGCTAAAACAGCTAGATGACCTGCTCAACAAGCAGTTTCGTCTTCGTTCAGATCTGCTCAGACGATTGCCGCCGGAACAAATTATTGAGCTTTTCCGATTGGGCCCTGGAATTGAAGCGGATAAGCTTCAGCAGGTGGCTCGCATTTTGGAAGAAGAAGCCGTGATTTACCTGGAAACCAGCAGAACAGACGAGGGCATACGAATCTTGATGAAATCTCTTCATTTATATTTGTACAGCGATACGAATGGCGCGACTCGTGATCTGCAGGTCTTGCCTGAACGAATAGCGTGTATCGTGAAACTGGTGCGTGAATATGAGCTTCCCCCTGAAACCAGCAAACTGTTGGCTGTTCATTACGAGCGAGAAAACAGGCTGGACGAAGCCGCCGATGTCTGGTTTGGATTGGCATGGGAGCAGCCAGAGCTTCTATCCGAAGCGGAGGCGTTTTACAGTCAATTACTGGATAAGACCAATGCAGAGCTGGAGCTGGGTGGAATTTCACGCCAGGAAGTCACCGAGGGTTTGACCGAGATCACCCAATTACATGAAAGAAAGTGAGATGTACCTTTTGGATTCACTGCGCGAACTTATATACCAATTGACCACGGGAGGATCCCTCATAACAGCGACGCTGAGTCAGCTTCGCAAACGGGAGGATGCTTCTTTTACTAAAGTGCAAATCAAACCTGTAGAATTGAAAAATAAGCTGCATTACCAGTTTGCTTTTCATTATAGCAACAAAGTCATTCATGAAAATCTGACCCCTGACGAAGCTAATGAGCGTATGACTGCCTTGTTTGAGGACACGTTCCGCCAAGGACTTCTATGCGCCAAAGATGCAGACTACCAAGTGCTGATCAGTAAAAAATATAAAGTATCCATTCTGACAAAGTCACCGAGCAAAAGTAAAGCCGACCTGTCTCATAATCGCAAAAAGCAATATGTACTCGAAGAAGGAGAGCGAATTCCTTTCCTGATTGAGCTGGGGATTATGAATGAGGATGGTAAGGTACTGGCCCGCAAGTATGATAAGTTTCGTCAAATTAACCGTTTTCTCGAAATGGTGCAGGATGTATTGCCTAGCCTTCCGGTAGGCCGCCCATTGACGATTGTGGATTTTGGTTGTGGCAAATCGTATTTGACCTTTGCTCTGTATCACTATTTGGCTGTACAGCAAAAGCGACCATTGCAGATCGTTGGTTTGGACTTGAAGGCAGATGTCATTGAAACCTGTAATGTTCTGGCTCAAAAGCTGCAATATCGACAGTTGGAGTTTTTGGTCGGTGATATCGCAGACTATAACGAACTGGAACAGGTGGATATGGTCGTTACCTTGCACGCTTGTGATACAGCAACAGATGCGGCGCTGGAAAAGGCCGTCCGCTGGGGAGCATCCGTTATTTTGTCGGTTCCGTGTTGCCAGCATGAGCTGTTCAGCCAACTAGAAAATCCAGTATTGGAGCCTTTGCTTTCCCACGGTATTTTAAAGGAGCGTTTTTCTGCACTGGCAACGGATGGAATCCGGGCCAAACTGCTGGATATGATGGGATATCGGACACAGCTATTGGAATTTATCGACATGGAGCATACACCTAAAAATATTCTGATTCGTGCCGTCAAAGGGCAGGCGGGAGAACAATCCGTTTTGTGGCGTGAATACACAGCATTTCGGGATTTTATTCATGCTGATCCTTATTTGGAACGCGCTTGTGCGGATTTGCTTCCCGAAGGAGCGGGGAAGAAGCAGACACATAGCTAGGAATATAGTAAAAGTGGAGCCACTGCGGGGTGGCTCCACTTTTTTGTAGTTCACAGTTCATGGTTGCAGTACGCCAATATCTATCCGCCATAGGCGCTTCTAAAAGCGGTGCACAAGACATCGCGATCCACCTTCCACAATGCCGCGAGCTCCTCGCTGACATCTTCGTCCCACCAGTCGCATAGTAGTTTGCGATTACTATGGTTTTCCGCAATCCAGATAAGGTGTCCGACGACCTTGCGGCAGTATAGCTCCTCGCCCTGCTTGACCAGATCAGGAGCAATGTGAACAGGCAGACGTTTGCAGGTTCGATACAACTCTTTGGTACATGCGCGGCGGATACCACGAGCCGTGGGTAAACGGGATTGTGAATTGTCATGTTTGGGGAATTTGCCGGGAGGCATATTGTACCCCCTCCTCTCTCTCCCAACTTATGCGGGCAGAGGAGCCGGGGTCACTGACCTCCCTATTTGGTCGAAGTGGCGACTTGTTCTGCCGCTGTGATACACTAATGAAAATAGAGAAACAGGCAGGGAGTGGGAAGAGAATTGGACCAAATATCTAGTATCATTAATTATTTGTTTGAGATCATTCGTAGTCTTGGGTATTTTGGTATTATGCTAGGCTTGATGGTTGAGGTCATTCCAAGCGAAATTGTCCTCGCTTATGGTGGCTTTTTAGTATCCTCGGGTCATATTAATTTTTTTGGCGCAGTCGTTTTTGGAACGATTGGCGGGGTTCTGGCCCAGTTGTTCATTTACTGGATTGGACGCTATGGCGGCAGACCGGTATTAGATAAGTACGGGAAATACATACTTATCAAAAAAAGTCATGTCGACCATGCTGAAGCCTGGTTTAACAAATACGGCACAGGGGTCATTTTCACAGCTCGCTTTATTCCTGTTGTGCGTCATGCCATCTCAATCCCTGCCGGGTTGGCTCGAATGAACGTATGGCGCTTTATTATTTTGACAACGCTAGCGATTATACCTTGGTCTGTTTTGTTTATATATTTAGGTATGCTGCTAGGAGACAAGTGGGAGCAAATTGACGAAGTGGCAGCACCTTACATCAAACCGATTTTGCTGGTTGCCCTTGCGCTCTTGATCATTTATTTTGTTATCAAATGGATTTTGTCCAAAAACAAAAAAGGAAGTGTATAACATGAGCCGTACTAATGTATCGCAATACTTCGGAAAGGGCTTAAGCCCTGAACAGTTTATGGAGGGCATGGAAAAGAACAAAGAAGCCTTCCGCTCTGGGTACGATCAGTTTGTGTGGAATCGCGAAGAGGATCGAGAGTATTTTGAAAGCCTGAACCATCGGGATGATCTGCGCGTGCTTATTTTGGCTGCCGACTGGTGTGGGGATGTGGTACGTAATGTGCCAGTTGTGTTCCGTGCACTGGAAAATAGCGGGATTCCGACCGAAGTATTAATCTTGGAAAACCATCAGGCGCTGATGGATGACTTCCTGACAATGGGCGGACGTGCTGTACCGATTGTGATTTTTGCGGATACAGGAGGTCACGTACTTGGCCACTGGGGACCACGCCCTGCACATGTCCAACAAATTATGATCGAATTCAAACGTGAAAATCCAGATCGGGAAGCCGATGATTATCAAGAAAAAATCGCAGTTGCTCGTAAAGAAATGGCTGAAAAATATGGGGAGGGAACCGAGGTCCATCCTGTGATTGTTCAGGAATTACGTGAGCTGATCTCGGGATTTTAACTTATGGTGCTATCTATTCGCAGCTTTAATCTCGGTCCACTTCAGACGAACGCTTATTTGCTTCAAGGGGATGATCCACAGCGCGCCATTATTATTGATCCAGGAATGAATCCGGGTCCTTTGCTGAGGGCGATTGAGTCTCTGACTATTGAAGCTATCCTGCTGACCCATGCCCATTTTGACCATATTGGTGGGGTGGAGGAGATTCGCAATGCTAAAGGATGCCCGGTGTATTTGCACGCCTTGGAGCAAGACTGGCTCACATCTCCTAAGCTGAATGGCTCCTTGATGTGGCCAGAGGCATCTCCACCAATCTCAACCGGTCCTGCCGAATATGATTTGGCGGAAGGTCAGCAATTGAACCTGATCGGGCACACGTTCAAGGTGTTCCATACACCGGGCCATTCACCCGGAAGTGTCAGCTTTCTGTGTGGCAAAGATCTTTTTTCCGGGGATGTGCTATTCCGTCAGGGCGTTGGACGCACGGATCTGACGGGTGGCCGGGAACGGGATTTATACGATTCTATTCAAAACAAATTGTTTCCGCTCGGAGATGACGTTACAGTCTATTCCGGTCACGGTCCCAAAACGTCCATCGGTTATGAGAAAGCTAACAATCCGTATATCCGGTAAATGTGATGAACCTTTCAGGAGGGGCAAAATTAAAGGTGTGACAAGTTTTGCCCCAATTCGACAACAAATTATAAATTATGTATAGACAAAGGTTTTTATTTTTGTTAACATAAATTTATTAAAGTTACATACTAAACTCGCGAAGCACGCAAGCTGTGGATGAATCCCGGTTTGCGTTCTTTTTTTTGCCCATTAAGAGGATAAAGAGGCATGAGGCCGTCAGATCACAAGGGGGAGCAAGAATGAAAAGAAAACATATATATGGGGTACAACGTGAGATTGGAGGTAGTTTCCGTGTTCCCAATATAATAGATATTGAAGATTCTGTGGTAGGTTCCGAACCGAAGATCATAACTTGGAAAAAGGTGAAACGACGGGGCGGAATCCCTTCACAAAACTGGCATGTGAGATTGAATGAACACAGGTTGGGACGTGGAGACGGTCGATTATGAAGATACATAGATGATATAGACAAGCTACTTTTTTTTTAGTAGACTTAGCAGATAAGTTCAGACAAACGGGGGGGCTAACGATGCATCATTTAGGAGCTAGAATTATGATCGTCGCGGATGCTTTTGAGCAGAATCTTCCTGTGGGCGAACATGGTTATATCATTGCTTACGACCGTAATGCGGACAATGCTTTTGACTATGTCATTCGCGTACCGAAGGTGAACCGCAATTTTTTTGTACCATCCGGGGACATCGAGCTGGAGGAGAGTATTCTCAAGCTAGAAGCCGAGCGGATTGAGCGTGAAGCGCTGATAGATTATGCCCTTGCTACTCATAATGAGCAACTGTTCAAGCATGTAATGAACGGTGGTCTTGATTCGGTAGAGACTGAAGAAGAAGAAACCGCGGCAGAGTTGTTGTCACAGGCTGATTTTATCAGACAAGTCAATTTGCGTGCTTGGATATAGGGGTCGGCTACTGCCGACTCTTTTTAAAAATATATAATGGGCACAATCTCAGCTCTTATAGTTATCTCGAAAGAGCACCGAGAGGTGCTTTTTTTATATTCTTTTAGCAACATTTCCCTCATTGGTGTACAGTTTGCTTCTGTACCGCGTCAAAGATTGAATTGTAAAGGGTTCTATCCTATAATTAAAAACGTTATTTCAAAGTTCGGTGCAGCATTTTTTAATATCAGGATTTTGCAAAATTCGATTCCAGTCGCTTATTGGACTTTTTGCAAAATCCTCATATACATGAGGAGGGTTTTGTATGAACATTTCCACGGAAGATGTCCGTCACGTAGCCAAGCTGTCTAGGTTGAATCTGACCGCGGCTGAAGAAGAAACGATGACAGGACAATTAAACGCCATTCTCCATTATGCGGAGAAGCTGAATGAGCTGGATACGGAGCAGGTAAAACCGACCACTCATGTGCTGCACGTCAGCAATGTCATGCGAGACGACGAAGTTCGTGAAAGTTTGACACATGAGCAAGTGATGCGCAATGCACCTGAAGAAGAAGACGGACAGTTTAAGGTTCCTGCTGTTCTGGAATAGATCTCATATTTGAAAGGAGGATGCAAATTGAGCTTGTTCAATAACACATTGCCCGAGATACATAACAAGCTGCATCAAAAGGAAATTTCCGTGAGTGATCTGGTGGGACACGCTCTGGAGACAATTGGTGCGCGGGAAGACAAGATCAGAGCTTATATTACCGTTGACGAGGAACAGGCCCGTGCATCCGCACGTGAGCTGGATGATCAGCTGATTTCCGGAGAGGAAAGAGGATTATTGTTTGGTCTGCCGGTTGGTATTAAGGATAATATTGTGACAGAAGGGCTACGTACAACATGTGGCAGTCAGTTTTTGAAAAATTTTGATCCTGTTTACGATGCCACAGTTGTTAGCAAGTTGCGCGCAGCGCAAACTGTGACACTCGGTAAAATGAACATGGACGAATTCGCCATGGGCGGCTCTAACGAGAACTCCAGCTTTTTCCCTGCACGTAACCCTTGGGATTTAGAACGTGTTCCCGGCGGTTCCAGTGGCGGCTCGGCTGCGGCTGTTGCAGCGGGTGAGGCTTATTTCACGCTCGGTTCGGATACAGGTGGTTCCATTCGCCAGCCCGCTTCTTACTGCGGTGTAGTTGGCCTGAAACCAACCTATGGTCTAGTATCCCGTTTTGGACTGGTGGCTTTTGCCTCCTCTTTAGACCAAATTGGACCTATTACTAAAAATGTTCAGGATTCGGCCTATGTCCTACAAGCTATTGCAGGTTATGACCAGAAGGACTCCACTTCTGCAAAGGTAGACATTCCTGATTATTTGAACGCTTTAACCGGGGATGTAAAAGGACTTCGTATCGCTGTGCCTAAAGAGTATCTTGGTGAAGGCGTAGATCCACAGGTCAAGGAAAAGGTGCTCGACGCACTGAAAACGCTGGAAGGATTGGGCGCGGTATGGGAAGAGGTATCTCTTCCGCACACGGAATATGCGGTAGCGACTTACTACCTGTTGGCTTCATCCGAAGCGTCGTCCAATCTGGCCCGCTTTGACGGCGTACGCTATGGTGTGCGTTCTGACAATCCGGACAACCTGCTTGATCTTTACCATCAGTCCCGTACGCAGGGTTTTGGTCCCGAGGTGAAGCGTCGGATTATGCTGGGTACCTATGCACTCAGCTCCGGGTACTACGATGCTTATTATTTGAAAGCTCAAAAAGTGCGCACACTGATTAAACAGGATTTTGATCGTGTATTTGAACAATATGATGTAATTATCGGACCTACTGCACCGACAACTGCTTTCAAAATCGGCTCACAAGTGGATGATCCATTGACGATGTATTTGAACGACATTTTGACGATTCCGGTGAGCTTGGCTGGTGTGCCAGCCATCAGCATTCCGTGTGGTCTTGCGGATGGAATGCCAGTCGGACTACAAATTATCGGAAAGGCCTTTGACGAGTCTTCCGTGCTACGCGTAGCTCATGCTTTTGAACAAAATACCGAATTTCACAAGCAGCGTCCGCAGCTGTAATTTGCTAAAAAGGAGGGAACCTATTCATGTCTACAACTACATCCAAATATGAGACGGTCATCGGACTTGAAGTGCACGTGGAATTGCATACGAAGTCTAAAATATTTTGTGGATGCTCGACATCCTTCGGAGCACCACCCAACTCTCATACATGTCCGGTCTGTCTCGGTCATCCAGGGGTATTGCCGGTATTGAACCGTCAGGCCGTTGATTATGCAATGAAAGCAGCAATGGCGCTGAATTGCACCATTGCTGATGTGAGCAAGTTTGACCGTAAGAACTATTTTTACCCCGATTCACCTAAGGCTTACCAAATCTCACAATACGATCAACCCATTGGCGAAAATGGCTGGATTGATATTGAAGTGAATGGTGAGACAAAGCGTATCGGTATTACTCGACTGCATCTGGAAGAGGACGCAGGGAAATTAACACATGTTGATGGTGGCTACGCATCTTTGGTCGACTTTAATCGGGTCGGCACACCATTGGTCGAGATCGTTTCGGAGCCGGAAATATCTTCGCCGGAAGAAGCCAAGGCCTATCTGGAAAAAATACGTGCCATTATGCAGTATTGTGATGTATCCGATGTGAAGATGGAGGAAGGATCACTTCGCTGCGACGCGAATATCAGTCTTCGTCCGCATGGACAAAAAGAGCTGGGAACTAAAGCGGAACTGAAAAACATGAACTCCTTCCGTGGCGTACAGCGCGGACTGGAATATGAGCAGTTCCGACAGGAGCAGACGCTGGACGAAGGCGGAACGATTGTACAGGAGACACGTCGTTGGGATGAGGCACAAGGTAAAACCTTGTCTATGCGTGGTAAGGAACAGGCCCATGACTATCGTTATTTCCCAGACCCGGATCTGGTTACACTGCATATAGATGAGGAATGGAAAGAACGCATCCGTGCTTCGATTCCTGAATTGCCTGACCAGCGTAAAGCACGCTACACTTCGGAATATGGATTACCTGAGTATGATGCTCAGGTGATTACGTCCTCCAAGCCATTGGCCGATTTGTTCGAGGATAGCCTTCAATTCACCAAGGATGCCAAAGCAGTATCCAACTGGATTATGGGGGATCTACTCGGCTATTTGAACAGTGCCGGTGTAGAGCTGTCGCAAGTTAAATTGACCGGTCGGGGCTTGGGCGAAATGATCGGACTGCTGGAGAAGGGAACGATCAATAGCAAAATCGCCAAAACGGTCTTCAAGGAAATGCTGGAAAGTGATAAACTGCCACAGCAAATTGTTGAAGAAAAAGGGCTTGTACAGATCAGTGATGAGGGTGCAATCTTGACCATTGTCGAACAAGTTGTAGCAGCTAACCCGCAATCGGTCGAAGATTACAAAGCCGGCAAGCAAAAGGCCATCGGCTTCCTAGTCGGTCAGGTGATGAAGGAGAGCAAGGGAAAGGCAAACCCTGGCCTTGCTAATAAGTTACTGACGGAAGTGCTGAACCGCTAATGGCATAGATTTGACAGGGGGCTTGTCTTTTAGGGACAGGCCCCTTTTGCATAGACGCTGAGAACGATTGGCACGAACAAACTTTAGAATCCTGATGGCATTTTATGAGTTTCCTTAGGAGGGAAAACAGCATGGTTACCCTATGTTCATTGGAAGATGATGATATCGTCAGTCAGATATGGCGTCTACAGCACGTTGCCTATAGGCTGGAAGCTGAGCTGATTGGGTTTGATGAGATTCCTCCACTGATGGATACATTGGATACGCTGAGAAGCTGTGGAGAGTCTTTTTATGGGTGGCTGGAGGAAGGTGAATTGCTAGGGGCACTGGCTGTGCAGTCTGAGTCGCCCGATTCGCTTACCCTTACACGTATGATGGTTCACCCAGATCATTTTCGAAAAGGTATTGCAGACTCTTTAATGAAGCATGTTTTGAATGAATATCAAAATATCCCGTTGTTTATCGTCTCTACAGGAACTTTAAATACTCCTGCGGTGACATTGTATCGAAAACATGGCTTTCGCCCCGTATCTGCGGCGGAGGTCGCCCCAGGCGTGGAATTAACCACCTACCATCTGCATAAGTTGGAATAGCATTGAAATATCATTAAATTGGCATTAAAAATGCACATAAGCCCACAAACCGCGCACCCGGAGTGGGAAGTACGACATAACCGGGAGGAGTGACTTGAATGAATAATCCGTGGATTATAGACGATTCACATATCATTTTACGGCTTTTGCTGTCCATGCTTCTCGGTGGATTCATTGGCTTTGAACGCGAACGTTCCAATCACGCAGCTGGTTTGAGGACTCATATTATGGTCAGTCTTGGTTCGACGCTGATTATGCTACTCTCCATTTACGGCTTTGCCGATTTTATTAAAGAAGCTAATGTACGCATAGATCCCGCTCGTTTGGCTACGGCTGTAATCACTGGCGTAGGCTTTTTGGGTGCAGGGACGATTATGTTCACAGGTAAATCGATTACCGGACTAACGACTGCGGCTTCCATTTGGGTCGTGGCTGCCATTGGTCTTGGGGTCGGAGCAGGCTTTTATTTCCCGTCTATTGCGGCAACGGTGCTCGTGTTTTTAAATTTATGGGTATTTAACAAAGTCGAACTCCGATATATGCGTGGACGCAAGCGTCATCTTATTACATTGTACGGATTGTCGTCTCACGGATTGCTGGAGCAGATTTCGACTTATTTAGAGCAAGAAAAAGTGGAAATACGTAAAATAATGATTAAAGAACATGAAAATGTCCCATTTCACGAATTACATCCAGATCGGCAGAGTATGGAGGTTTCCCTAGAGGTGCTGTCCCGTCATGATTTTAATCCCGTACGTATTGCAGCTGATTTACGACAATGGGAAGATATAGCTGCAGTCTCTGTTGAGTAATAGTATACCTTTTTTTAACAGTTACTCTTAAATCCGATTGGGGTACTATGTAAGCATTGAAGTATTTTTCAGCGGAGCCACGCATGGGATTCAAAGGGGAGGATGGCATGAACTCGGAACAACCGTTACCGTCTGGAGAGGCTGGGCAGCTACAAGCGCCGGAACAGCGGGAACAACCCAGACAGGGGAAGCGTCTAAAATACGCTAAATTTCGCAAAGTGATTGCCATTATCATGGCCGCATTGTTACCCGGACTGGGACATCTTTTTTTAGGGCTGTTTATTAGGGGGCTTAGTTTTATTGTGTTGCTCCTGCTAGATATTTTTGCGATGCTGTATGTTTCTTCTGATGGCTTGAGGATTAACATCCCATTACTTATTTTGCTTGGATTGTTCATACCCGTTTTATATTTTTATAATGTATATGATGTCTTACAGTCAGCAGATTACATGGTTCGTTATCGGCGTAAGCCAGATCGTTATGCACGAATGGATGCTAAAGGTCAGCAAAGTAGTCCTTTTTATGCATGGGAGAGAGGCTTTGCTTTTGCTGTGCTGATGGTGGCAGGCGGTGGGCTTATGATTTTGTTTCGCATGAAACCTCGCTGGTTGAGCAATTTCTTTGAGGATTATGGATTCCTGACGCTGGCCATTTTATTAATGATGATCGGTTTATCCCTTTTTCTAAGGGAAGCCTTTCTGTCCTTTAAGCGTAAAAAGTTGAAAGAAAGAGGGTGAAGCTGGCGTGCACCGTAAAATAAGAGTCGGTCGCTACACCTCTTCGCTTCTGTTGATGGCTGTAGGCATTTTGCTTATTGTAGATGTGTTTCAAAATACTGAATATATGCTTCAGCTCCTCGTTTGGTGGCCCGTAATCTTCGTGCTTTGGGGACTGGAATATCTGATTTTTTTTGCTGTGTACTATCGGAAAGAAGGCAAGTCTGACAACGGAAGGCGATTCAGGCCTGACCTAAAGGGGATTCTGTCCGCTTTGGTAGTGGCAGCCTCGGTTTTTATCGTGACCCAGCAAAATCATTATATGTATCTGTGGAACCGGGTCAGTCTCAATCTGACGTCAGCCTCTATGGATTTTAGCCAGGCTAAAGAGAATCGGTATGATATGGGTGGTGTACTGGTACCTGTAACTATGCAGACGTCCGATTTAGTAGTTGATTCGGTTAATGGTGATGTAACACTAATCAGACGGCCTGTGTCCAATATAGAGGTACGAGGGACTCTATGGGTGGATCAAGCGCCTGCTGCCGAAGCGGACAAGATTGCTCAAGCTTCTTCACTGACTTCTACCGACGGCAAGACTATCATGATTCGTCCAGAGGCAAAGTCGTACGGAGCATCAAGCAAACGTCAGCCCCGTGTGAATATGCTGATCACCGTGCCGGAGGACCGGCGGTTCAATGTGCAGATTAGAACCTCCAACGGGAATATTTCCTTGAATGGAGTTGATGCTATTGACAGCATTCGGCTCGAGAGCGGTAATGGAAATCTCACTGTTAATGACGCTATCGGCAATGTCAAGGGAGGCACGTTGAACGGTCAGGTTAAATTGCATCGGATTTCTGGAGATGTAGATGTGCGCACGAACCGTGGCGATATGCAGGCAGGAGATATTGAAGGAGCTGTGACACTACACACCATGGTAGGTGATATTCAACTCGCTCGCTCGGAAGGGGACATCACCGTAGATACTCAGAATGGTGACATGAATGTGCTGAATTCTACAGCCAAGCTGAATGCAAATTCGCTTAATGGCTCTATCAAAGTGCATAGCGAGCAGGTGGGCGGAGATTGGAAAATATACAGTGCTGTCGGTGATATCGTATTGGATCTTCCGTCGAATGGAGATTTTCAGTTAGAGGGTTCAAGCAGTTATGGTAATCTTCAATCCGATTTTCCATTTAAAATAGATAGTAAAAGTATTTCAGGCCAGAATGGGACAGGTAAGTATGCGATCAACGTAGAGGGTAACAGCAATTTAACGATTAAAAAGTTACTGATGCCGTCGTTACCCGACTTGGAGGATTCCGGGGGTACGACTGCGCCCGATACATCTGATAGCTCTCCGGCTGAACCCGGAGCTCCTGAGTCAGATACCTCTATAGGAACATCCGGCGACAATACGGCGCGTTGACAAGAAACTTGAGTAGACCGTACAATGTGAGTAGGTTTAGAAGTAAGTTGTAAATAGATGCGTGGTAATTGATAGGATCGTAAGTAAGGGATAAGGCGGTGGACATATATGGCGGCACGCGTCCAGCATGCTTTGGAACTTCTGAAGAAGACAGGTGTACGCATAACACCCCAGCGTCATGCCATATTAAACTATTTGATGGAAACCATGGGGCATCCGACTGCAGATGAAATATATCGAGCGCTTGAGTCCAAGTTTCCAAGTATGAGTGTGGCTACGGTTTATAATAACTTAAAGATGTTTATAGAAGCGGGTATGGTACATGAGTTGACCTATGGAGATAACGCCAGTCGTTATGATGCCAATATTTCGGAGCACTATCACATCATTTGCGAAAAATGCGGAAAGATTGAAGATTTCAGTTATCCCTATTTGGCTGATGTGGAACGCCATGCCGCGTTGGAAACAGGCTTCGAGGTGCATGGACATCGTATGGAGTTACACGGAGTATGCAAAGCTTGTAGTAACAAACAAACGTAACGAAACAAGGAATAGAAGTTTTTTGTGCGGTATGTATATATTGTAATGGATTGGAAACGTGAGGAATTCCCCATAAGTGGGGATTTACCGCGTTTTTTTATTTAAATCACTGTATTTTTGTTTTAAGTAATCTGTTGTGGTTACAAAATACGAATTCAAAGTTCATACAATGGAGGTTCAATATTGGCCAGAAATCATTCCAGACGCCGCCGTAAACGTTCACGATTCAAAGGAGCGGCAAGCCTGCTATTATTTGCAGCGATTATATGCGCAATTACTGTCGTATGGTTTGGTAATCCCCTTCACGAGAAACCCGATTGGCAGGGCAGTGTCCGTCCTATTTTTATGCAGGGCAAGTTGACTGGGTATGAAGCTCAAAGCTCGGGCAAGAACATGCTGATGCCGCTTAAATTGGTGCAAAGTCAAATTGATCCTACGGTTCGCTATGAGGATGATAGCCAAACCGTCATTATGGCGACGAGACAAAGCCTGCTCTATATGAAGGTTTCGAAGGCACAAGGGGAACTGAATGGTAAGACATATGCGCTTAGCGTAGCCCCTCAGGTGATCAGTGGAGAGGTATATATCCCGATAGAGGCTGTACGTGAAGTATACGGCGTTTCTATACACGAAGACCCTGTAACTGGTGCTGTCATCCTAATGAAAGCTGGAGAGAAGGTCAGGCTGGGGAGTGTAGAAAAGAAGGATGGCCCACAGGATGCTAGAATTGCCTTGCGTAAAGAAGCCTCCAGCCTATCTTTCATTTTGACAGATATATCTCAGCGGACGAAGGTACGTATTTGGTCCAAACAAGGAGATTGGTATTTTGTTCAATTAGACAATGGCTATGCGGGATACATTAAGTCAGACCATATCGCTGAAGGAGAAGAGCTTGTGATCCCTTCGGCTAAAGACGATTTGTCCATCTCGGAAAAACATTGGGAGGGTAGGCCAGTAAACCTCGCTTGGGAAGCCGTCTATAATCGCAAGCCCGATCCTTCCAAGTTTGATCCTATGCCTGGAGTAAATGTGGTGAGTCCTACGTGGTTCAGTGTCGTCGATCCTGAGGGCACTGTAGAAAGCAAGGCAGATCCTGCCTATGTCAGCTGGGCACATCGCAAGGGGATGGAGGTTTGGGGCTTGTTGAGCAACAGCTTTAATCCCGAATTAACAACTGAAGCATTGTCTACCTTTGAACGTCGAAAGGCGATTGTTGATCAGATGATTTCACTTGCCCTAGAAAATGATCTGGATGGTATTAATATTGACTTTGAAAATGTTCATACAAAGGATGGCCCCAATGTCACCCAATTTTTGCGGGAACTTAAACCGATGGCTAGGGAACATGATTTGATACTGTCCATTGATGTTACGCCTAAATCTCAAAGTGAGATGTGGTCAGCTTTTTTGGATCGAAAATCATTGGGCACCATCACAGATTACCTTATGGTAATGGCGTATGATGAGCATTGGGCGGCTAGTCCAAAGGCTGGTTCTGTCGCCTCGCTACCATGGACGGAAGCGTCAATTAAGCGAATTATTCAGGAAGATGAAGTGCCGCCTCAAAAAGTGATTTTAGGTATTCCGTTATATACTCGCGTGTGGTCCGAGACTCCCAAAGAAGGGAAGATTAAGGTCACCTCCAAATCACTTGGTATGAAGTCAGCAGCCGGTATCATAGCCGAATTTAACTTGAAGCCCAAGTTTAGAGCTGCCGAAGGCCAGAATTATGTCGAGTATACAGAAGACGGCGTGGTCAAAAAGATTTGGCTAGAGGATCAGGTATCTTTGAAGGCAAGAGTAGAACTTGCCAAATCGCTGAAGCTCGGAGGAATTGGGGCGTGGAATCGAACCTTTGCAGATGAAAACGCTTGGGTAACACTGAAAAAAATAAGTGAATAAGATAAAAATTTATACAATTGAAGAAGGAAGTTTCTTATTTATGTAGAAATGATCACATGTATCCAAATATCCAATTTGCGGTCATAGCCGCCTTGCAGGTATGGAGGGAGAAGTGCAGCTAACCAAATTAAACCTAATGTATGATGAATTGTTGCAGGAAGATTCAATAGGTATTATTTCGTACAGAAAGCCGGGAGAGTATTTTCACGGTTCGATGTTGTATGACTTTGATGAACTCATTCTAATTATTGGAGAAGGCACCAAGCCGGTTCGTTCTATTCAACACTTATTTATGAATGGCTTAAGATGCCAAGTGTTGTACGCAACGCTCAGTTGTCTGAAGGAATGGATTATCGCTGGTGAACAAGCCAACATTATAGATTATGTGCTAGAAGGTCGTATTGTCTGGGAACGGGATGAGAGGGTCCGTCTTTTAAGACAGGAAATTGTTGATTTTAACGATCCACTACGGGAGCAGAAGCGATTTCATGAGTTCTCCCGCTTTCTGGTCAATTACGTTCATGGTAAAAGAGCGGTGCGAGAAGGGCGGATCATTGACGCTTATCAAAGTGTTCTGAAAGCATTGGATCATTGGGCATCTATTGAACTCATTGAACGGGGGATTTATCCAAAGATTCACTTATGGGTTCAGGTACAGCCTCTGGATCGAACGATTGACAAACTGTATAACGAACTCACATTAAGTACGGAAACCTTGGAACAACGGGTTGAACTAGTATTGCTTGCTTGTGAATTTTCAGTGATGTCAAAAATGGAGGAGTGCTCATCTCCGCTATTCCGTATATTAGGCAGCAGACGGGAACCCTGGTCTATAAATGAACTTATTAACCATCCAGAACTAAAGAATCTTCAATTGGATCTTACCGTCGTGCTCCGTAAACTGGTATATCGTTCACTTATTAGAGAAACAGCTGCCGGGGATTTTAGGGATCGTGGGCAAAATCGTGAACTGCGTTACTCCCT